>JACDOK010000026.1 GCA_017656185.1 Peptococcaceae bacterium
TCCTCCCCAGGAATTTTTCCCGCGCTGCCTGCCGCGAGTTTTAATATAGCATAGTATGATGAATTATGTCAAGACGTTACACCCGCCACTGGCTTAATAAAATTTTAATCTTCCCGCGGGCGTAACAGAGGAAAGAGAATCACGTCACGAATGGACGGCGAATTGGTAAGCAGCATAACTAAACGGTCAATGCCGATACCCAAACCGCCCGCCGGGGGCATGCCGTATTCGAGAGCATTGATATAGTCTTCATCCATAACATGGGCCTCATCGTCCCCCCTGGCGCGCTTGGCCAGTTGAGCCTCAAAACGGCGGCGTTGATCAATGGGATCATTGAGTTCGGAAAAAGCATTGGCAATCTCGCGACCGCATATAAACAGCTCAAAACGATAAGTGAGGCGCGGGTCCTCTTCCTTTTTCTTGGCAAGGGGCGAAATGTCCAGCGGGTAATCATAAACAAAAGTGGGTTGTATCAGCTTGGGTTCTACCAATTCTTCAAAGGCCAGGTTAACAGCTTCACCCCAACTGGAAATCTCCTCCGTATCCAACCCCAGATCTTTAACAGCCTGGATGGCCTCTGTGTCGGACATAGCGGCAAATTCTTTTCCCGTATGTTCGCGTACCGCATCAAGCATGGTAACCCTTGTCCACGGAGTGGCAAAATTGATTTTCTCTTCCCCGTAAGGAAACTCAAAGTTATCAAATACCTGACGCACAGTATGGACAATTAAGTTCTCGGTCAGGTCCATCATATCGTGGTAATCGGCATAGGCCTGGTACAGTTCCAGCATAGTGAACTCAGGATTATGCTTGGTGGAAATACCTTCGTTGCGGAAGTTGCGGTTAATCTCGTATACCTTTTCAAACCCCCCCACAAGCAGGCGCTTTAAGTAAAGTTCCGGCGCAATACGTAAATACAACTGCATGTCCAAAGCGTTATGATAAGTCACAAAGGGACGGGCCGTAGCGCCACCCGCTATAGGCTGCATCATAGGAGTTTCCACTTCCAGAAAACCATGGCCGTTAAGATAGCGCCGGATGTAGCGGATAATGCGTGACCTGAGTTCAAAAACCTTTTTGCTTTCGGGGTTCATAATGAGGTCAAGATAGCGCTGGCGATACCGCAGCTCAATGTCCCTAAGCCCGTGCCATTTTTCAGGCAATGGTTTTAAAGATTTGGCCAAAAGCGTTAAAGTCTTTACGGCTACCGTAATTTCACCCATACGGGTCTTAAATACCGTACCGCGGAAACCAATAATATCCCCGATATCAAGTTTTTTAAACAGCTCGTACTGTTCCTGACCGACCTCGTTAAGTTTAACGTAAATTTGAATCCTACCGGAGCCATCCTGAATGTCGGCAAAGGAGGCTTTGCCGTGACCACGCTTGGCCATAAGACGGCCTGCCAGGGTGACTTCTGTTCCGTCAAGGTGTTCGAAGTCATTAACAACTTCCCGTGCCACATGGCTTCGCTCAAAACGGCCGCCGTACGCGGCAATTCCCTTGTCTAACAGCTCGTCCAGTTTTTCGCGTCGAATTTGAAGCAGTTCATTATAATCTTGCCCAGCCATTACGTCCCCCTGAAACTCAACGATCTTCTTATTTAATATCTAGAATTTCGTACTTGATGGTGCCTGCCGGAACTTCAACCTCCACCACATCGCCTACCTGGTGCCCCATAAGGGCTTGCCCCACGGGACTTTCATTAGAAATCTTACGGTTCCCGGGATCGGACTCCAGGGACCCAACAATGGTGTATTCCCGTTCCTGGTTATCTTCAAGGTTTTTTAAACGGACGGTAGACCCGATGCTAACCTCTCCGGTCTGACCGTTCCCCGATTCAATCACCTTGGCATTACGCAGCATTTTTTCCAAGGTAATAATACGGCCCTCGATAAAAGCCTGTTCGTTTTTAGCATCTTCGTACTCGGAGTTCTCCGAAATATCACCGAATTCGATAGCCTGTTTGATACGCTCCGCCACTTCTCTCCGGCGCACGGTTCTCAGATGCTCGAGTTCTTCCTCAAGCCTTTTTAAACCCGTACTGGTCAAAATTACTTCCTTACCCTTTTCATTTTCTCTTTCTTTCGCCATTATAATCTCGTCCCCTTAAGAATTTAAAATTAACAAATAGCGCTAACCAAATAATATGTAAGACATCGGTACACTTATTCTCAAAAGACAAACGTTGAGGCACTGCAGTTGCCCGTCGCAGTGCCTTCATCAACAGGCCGACTAAAATTGTGCCACAAATTTTAGACAATTATAAAGAGCCCTCTTACTTTTGTCAAGATTATGGTAAAGGTCTGACAATTATCGCTTTCAAGAACCGAAAGCACGCGCCCTAATATTGGCAATCTCTTCCGGTTCGATGGCGCGCTCAAAACTCCGGAAACCGGCCAGTCTAAAACCGTGTTTTCGTGCCAGGGAACCGATTTCCTCAACCTTTTCCAGGGAAAGGTCCCGGCCCAGGGTAAAATTCTCGAACCTTCCTTCCAAAGCCAAGATCATGGTTTCAGCCATACATGCATAGGCCGTCTTGGCCGGGAAGCCAAAATTGAAGTTAAAGTTAACCTCACCCGGGACTTCGACGATCCCGCCCTCAATAACCAGCACGTCATCCCGCACTTCCACAACCCGGCGGGAAACGTCTCGCGGCCGGGCCACGTCACAGACCACCGCCCCGGGTTTAAGATCCTCCGGTTGAATAATGGCATCCACGGCACTCGTTACCGTCACTACTACATCGGCCTTGCGCAGCGCCGCGCTCAAATCCGAGGAAATATGTACCGCCAGCCCGGACTCGTACAGGATTTTATCGGCCAAAAGCCGCAGTTTATTTTCGTTTCGTCCTACCAGTGTCATAGTACGCGCTTCGCGTGCCAAAATACGGGCAGCCACCCCGCCTATGGCACCGGTAGCGCCGACGACTGCGACATTGGAATCGCACAGTTTATGGCCCATTAGTTCCGCTGCCTGCCTGGTCCCTTCCAAGGCCGTGGCCACGGTATAGTGATTACCGGTGGTAACGGCGATATTTAAATTCTTGGCAACCGTAATTCCGGCATCTCCTACAATCTTGGTGTAGGCTCCCAGACCCAGGATCTTGGCACCGAGTCTTTCGGCCAGTTTACCGGCGGCAATAACTTTTCGAATTACAAAGTCCTCCGGCAGCTCCATAATCTGCCGCGGGGTAAGTGGACAACCTACAAACCAACCCTCAATCTCGGCATGTTCAGACCGGATACCGGTAATATGAGAAGTTTTGACCGGGGGTAAATGTTTTATGGCTGCTTCCACCCAGCGATCGGGCAAATACCTGGCAAAGGAAAACTTGCGAGCAACATCGGCTACGGATATGGGATGAATTACAAAAGCAAAACGCTCCAATTTAAAAGCCTCCCCGGAGCGTAGATTTTCACTGAATGTAATTCTATTATTATTTAGGACCAAAGGCAAGTAAAACTGCAGTTAGAGTATCAGTAGAATATATAATTGTGGATAATTGGCGAATGCAATGAGTTTTTTAATTACCAATTACCCCCTTAAAACACCCGCAATTAATTCTTTTAACTCCTCTATCGTCAAAGCATGGTGCAGGCTTTCGCGCATGCGGGCCGCCCCTTTTAAACCTTTGGTGTACCATGCGGCATGCTTGCGCATCTCTACAAGGGCAGTTCGTTCACCCTTAAATTCCACTAACAGGTCCAGGTGCCGCAGGGCCATGGCTACCCTTTCTTCGGAAGAAGGCGGGGAGAGTTTTTCACCCGTTTCCAAATACCTAATTATTTCCTGAAATATCCAGGGATAGCCCTGGGCCGCACGCCCGATCATTACGGCGTCGCATCCCGTTTGGGTCATCATTTCCCGGGCATCTTCGGCCTGCCGGATATCCCCGTTACCGATGACCGGTATATCTACCGCATCCTTAACTTGCCGGATTACATCCCAGTCGGCCGTGCCTCTGAAAAACTCCATACGGTAGCGACCGTGCACGGCGACAGCCTGGGCTCCGGCCTGCTCCACCACCCGGGCAAGTTCCACCGCACCGGGAAACCCCTCGTCCCAACCCTTGCGCATTTTAACCGTTACCGGCACGTCAACAGCATTAACAACTGCCGCTACAATTGCACCCGCCAGATCCGGGTCTTTCATCAGTGCTGATCCTTCCCCGTTTTTGACAATCTTCGGGGTGGGGCATCCCATGTTGATATCGATAATGTCGGCCCCGTGCCTCTCCACGATCTTGGCCGCTTCAGCCATATAGCGGGGCTTGGAACCAAAAATCTGCACGGCGATAGAATGTTCACCCTCAATGTCCAGCATGTCCAAAGTCTTGCGGTTGCCGTAAACCAGGGCCTGGTCAGAAATCATTTCGGTATATACAAGCCCGCAGCCCATTTCGCGGGCAAGTACCCGAAATGCCTTATCCGTAATACCCGCCATGGGGGCGGCGAATACGGGATTTTCGATTTTTACGTCACCGATGAGCAGCATGCCTGCGCTCCTTCCAGTCGCTGTCATTCGCCCGCTACGCTCGTTGTATTTTTAGGGCATTCCTTTCCCGTCGCGGGCGAGCGCGGAGGAACCCCCCGTAAGAAAACTAAAACTAAAACTAAAACAGCCCGCCATACCTTGGCATAACGGACTGTGAAAGAACGTAGTCGTATTACATTACATTTACGTAAAAGGATAAATTACTGCTGCCCGTCCTTTTGGCGTACATACTCTTTTATCTCCCTAAGTTCTCCTAGGATTTTAAACAAAGCATAAACTAACACACCCCATAACGCCAGCGGAATGAGGGATACCAGCAGGCCCAAAAAGGTCATCGCGGGGAAACCGTAATTGTAAAACATATGCATATTTCAGACCTCCTCGATTTAAAAAAACAAAGACCGCCCTGGTTTTGAAACATATCATCCCGGGCTTATGGTTTATTATTTACCCGGTTACGTTCATAAATGAGGCGCAATCCCTCTAAAGTAAGAAATGGCTCAACCTTATCAATAGTCCGGCTTTCACCGGCGATCAGGCTGGCAAGACCGCCGGTGGCTATTACTTTGGGATCTCCCTTGATTTCTTTTTTCATCCGGTGGACGATTTCATCCACCAGGCCGGCAAAACCGTATATTATTCCGGCCTGCATGCTGTTTACCGTGTTGCGGCCAATAACCGCCGGTGGACGTACCAGTTCTACGCGCGGGAGCTTTGCTGCCCGGGCGAAAAGAGCTTCGCAGGAAATACCGATCCCCGGCGCGATAGCCCCACCCAGATATTCCCCCTGCGCGGAAACGGCACAGAAGGTTGTCGCCGTACCAAAATCAACAATAATTAAGGGTCCGCCGTAACGGTCATAAGCTGCAACAGCATTGACAATACGGTCGGCACCGACCTCGCGCGGGTTCTCATATTTGATAGGCATACCGGTTTTGACACCGGGACCGACTACCACCGGAGTACAGCCGAAATACCGCACACAAGCCTCAACCAGCGTAGGGTTGAGGGGAGGTACTACGGAAGAAATAACCACATCCGATATGTCAGCAGGGTGAAGACCGGTGTCCACCAGCAGCTGCTTAATTAAAATCCCGAATTCGTCGGAGGTCCATTGCCTATGCGTTGAGAAACGCCAATGCGCTTTAAGAGTTTCCCCCTCAAAAACGCCCAGAACGATGTTGGTATTGCCTACGTCGAGAGCAAGGATCAATGATGATCACGCTCCGTGATAGAAATTCAGTAGAGATCTGGTAGAGATCCAATAGGAATCCAGTAGAAATTCAGTAGAAATCCGGTTGAGTATCCAATGGAATATACGATCGTTTGTTTCGGGTATTCCTTTCAGGTCACGGTCGGGCACAGAGACCCGACCCTACATCCTGATCACCGATTACCGATTACCGATTACTGTTTACTGTTTACTCCTCACTCCTCACTCCTTACCCACCAGCGCCACATCCCCGCTCAAAATACGCTTCACTTCTCCGCTCCCTGTTTGCAGCAGAAGCGCCCCTTCCTCATCCACATCCAAGGCCCGGCCATGCCATTCCCCGCCGGGACCTTTGACATATATCTCGCTGCCGATGCAAGTGTTGTAAAACTTCCAGGTCTCAAGCACAGGGCCCAGACCTTCCCGGCACCAGCGAAGGTACCATTCTTCAAACTCCTGCAATACCGCCTGTAAAATCTCTTTACGGGAAACTTCCCGTCCCGCAATCTGCCGCAGCGTAATAACATTGGCACGCAGGCCGGGGGGTAAAATATCCGTGCTGTTGTTGATGTTAAGACCGATACCCACCACCAGAAAGTTGATCCGGTCCATTTCGGCACTCAGCTCGGTAAGGATACCCCCCATTTTCCGTCCCCGGTAGACCAGATCATTAGGCCATTTGATACCCACCCCAACATCCATATAACTGCGTATGGCCTTGACGCACGCCACGGCAGCCACAAAGGTAGCCCCGGCCGCCCGCGCCGGTTCGAAAGGAGGGCGCAAGATAATGGAAAACCACAGGCCTCCCCGGGGCGAATGCCACCGGCGGCCCATTCTTCCCCGCCCCCCGGTCTGTTCTTCAGCCAGTACCACCGTACCTTCCCCGGCCCCGTCCTGTGCCAGTTGTTTAGCCTGGTTATTGGTAGAATCAAGAACGGGGTAATATAAGTACGGGTAACCAATGATACGGGTATGCAGCCCCTCCGTTATCTCTTCCGGCAACAATAAGTCGGGTGGACTCACCAAACGGTAACCCTTGCGGGGCCGTGCCTCAATGGTGTACCCGTCCCGCCGCAGGGCGTTGATATGCTTCCAAACCGCCGTGCGGGAAAGGTTAAAAACCTGGCAAATCTCTTCCCCTGAAACCCACGCCGGTCGTTTTTTTAAATAACGCAGGATGGCGCTTTTCATTGACCAGTCTTTCTCCATCGAGACTTTTACTCTTAGTAGTATTTCACAATTCTATATCCATGCTGATATCAAGGGCCCGTACCGAATGAGTTAAAGCCCCTACCGAGATAAAGTCGACGCCGGTACGCGCGACCTCAATTACCGTTTCGGTAGTGATACCACCGGAGGCTTCCAGCAGGCACCGCCCCCCGACAATTTGAACGGCCTGCCGCATCGTTTCCGGTGACATATTGTCCAGCATAATAATATCGGCCTCTGCTTCCAGAGCTTCGTGCACCCCGTTGAGAGTTTCCACTTCAACTTCAATCTTAAGAGTATGCGGCGCTCCGGCACGGGCACGGCGTATAGCCTCCGTAATACTGCCCGCTACTGCGATATGGTTGTCCTTTATCAATATCCCGTCATAGAGACCGAAACGGTGATTATGCCCGCCCCCCACACGAACGGCGTACTTCTCCAGGCTGCGCAGCCCCGGGGTGGTTTTGCGGGTATCAAGTATTTTGACCCCATACTCGCGTACTAACTTAACAAGGTTATGCGTCTGCGTAGCGATACCGGAAAGATGCTGTAAAAAATTGAGGGCCACACGTTCACCGCGCAGAAGAATTCCGGCATTGCCGGACAGGGTGGCCAGGGTTTGCCCCGGTACTACTGGGCTGCCGTCCCAACAATCCATCTCCATTACCGTGGCCGGGTCCAATAATTCAAAAACCCGCCGGGCTACCGGCAGGCCGGCCACAATTCCGTGATCCTTGCTGACAATCCGGGCCGTGGCACGCATTTCGGCGGGTACTACGGTCTCCGTAGTAATATCACCATGTCCGAGATCCTCGGCCAAAGCCGCCTTAATAACGTTATCCCAATCTGGCTGCACCGTTACTGCCTCCGGAAAATAATATGCTTCTGCCAACGTTCTTTCCGGTCAGGATAATCGGAACGATAGTGCCCACCCCTGCTCTCGGTACGTGCCAGGGCAGCCTGAACAACCAGTTCACCCACTTCCAGCATGTTGCGGAGCTCCATTTCCTGGGGAGTATTGGCTTCATATTCTCTCAAGAAACGCCACCGGTCAAAAAACGCGAGGGCCTGCTCCAGCCCGTCGGCCGCTCTCAAGGGACCAGCATACTGCTGCATTACCTTACGCAGCTCGTCCCTTATTTCCTCAGTATCGACCGGCGGTTCGGGCTTTAGATCCTGAAAATCAAAACTCGGCTTGCGGATCGGCTTGCTGAAATCTATACGGGGATGGGCAAAATCTACCACGCGGCGGCCAAAAACAAGGCCGTCCAGTAGGGAATTGCTGGCCAGGCGATTGGCCCCGTGCACTCCCAGACAGGCCGTCTCACCCACGGCAAAAAGGTTGGCAATACAAGTCCGCCCGTGCAAATCGGTTTTAATGCCCCCCATCATGTAATGGGCGGCCGGGGTAACCGGAATCCACTCGCTGGTAATGTCGATACCGTAAGCGGCACAGGTACGTGTAATAGTAGGGAAACGACGGCGCACCTTTTCGCCGTCCAAATGGGTCACATCCAGGTATACGTAAGGGGAACGGGTACGCTTCATCTCCATTAAAATACTCCGGGACACAATATCCCGGGGAGCCAATTCCGCCTGGTCGCTATAGCGCGGCATAAAACGCTCGCCCTCAATATTGCGCAGGACGCCGCCTTCACCCCGTACAGCCTCCGAAATCAAAAAGGAAGGTGCATTGGGTAGAGCCAACACGGTGGGGTGGAACTGCACAAATTCCATGTCCATCAGTTCAGCCCCGGCCCGGTAGGCCACAGCCATACCGTCGCCCGTAGCAACCTCGGGGTTGGTAGTATGATGGTAAAGACAGCCTGCACCTCCGGTGGCCATAACCACCACCCGGGCCCAGATCACCTTCAGCGCCGCATCCTCGTCGTCATAGACCAGGGCCCCAAAACATTCTCCCTCTTGCACCAGCAGGTCAATAACATAATGGTTCTCAAGTATGGGAAGCTTATTTACAGCCCGTGCTTGAAAGGAAAGCACCCTTTGAACCTCAGCCCCGGTGGCATCCCCGCTGCAGTGCAGAATGCGGCGCTGGCTGTGGGCACCTTCCCGGGTCAGAGCGAATTCCCCGTCCTGTCGATCAAATCTGGTTCCCATGCTTACCAGATCGCGGATACGGGACAGCCCTTCATTTACTAACACCCGTACGGCCTCTTCGTCACAAAGGCCGGCCCCGGCTTTCAAAGTATCCTCTTCATGCAAATAAGGGGAATCAGCCGCGCCGATAGCGGCTGCGATTCCCCCTTGAGCACGTTCCGTGCTGGTATCTTCCACCATTTTTTTGGTGATGACGAGTACTTTGCTTCCGGTTTCCTGAGCGGCACACGCGGTAAAAAGGCCGGCAATACCGCTGCCTATTACCAGGTAGTCCACTTCATCATGCGGCAAATCACCGGTTTTGAAATTTATAAGGTAACGTCCGAGCAAAGGATCTCCCCCGTTAAACAAAGGATAACATGCGCTCAACCGCCCGCAAAGCGCGTTCCCTGACGGTAGGAGGCACGGTCACGGCAGGTGCCAGTTCTTCCAAAGAACGGGCCAGGGCATCTAAAGTAGTTAATTTCATATTTTCGCAAATCAATTTATCCGATGCGGGGTAGAATTCTTTTCCCGGACACTGCTTACGTAATTGATGTATCAGGCCTTCCTCTGTAGCCACAATAAACTCGCGGGCGTCACTTTCTCGCGCATAACGCAGCATTCCCGAGGTACTGGCCACCGCGTCGGCCAAGGCTATTACCTCAGGACGGCATTCCGGGTGTACCAGTACTTTCGCTTGAGGATGTTTTTCCAAACAAAGATCAATGTCCTCAACGCGAAGCTGATCGTGTACCGGGCAATAACCGGGCCACGAGGTAACATCGCGCCCGGCCTGCTGGGCAGCGTAGCGGGCTAAGTTCCGGTCAGGGACGAAAAGCACATCCTGCCCCAGTGGTAAGCTTTTCAATACCTTAACCGCATTAGCCGACGTACAACAAATATCACTTTCCGCTTTAACTTCAGCCGAAGTATTAACATAGGTCACCACTTCAAAGCCCGGCAGAGCGGCTTTGCGCGCCCGCAAGGCCTCCGCCGTAACCATATCGGCCATCGGGCAGCCCGCCGTTAATACCGGCAGTACCACAGTCTTATCCGGTGATAATATCGCGGCCGTTTCGGCCATAAAATGCACACCGCAAAAAACAATCACGTCCGCACCGGTACCCGCCGCTTTGCGGGCCAATTCCAAAGAATCGCCTACAAAATCGGCTATATCCTGTATTTCCGGCCGCTGATAATAATGAGCCAATATTACCGCATTGCGTCGTTGTTTCAGTTGTTTTATTTTATCAACTAAAGCCTTATCAACCATAATCCTCACCCGTAAAGGAAACATCACAAAACATCACAGCAGGACTTCCAAAAGCTAAAAAAAAAGAGATAATAGACCAATATATATAAAGTAATTTTAAATGTTGCCATCAAACAATGTCAAGTTACGCCCCCGGCAAAACCCAAGCCCCGGCTAAAAACCGGTTGTTTAGAAATAAGCGCAAGGCCCCGCAAATGCGGGGCCTTGCGCCTTAACCTCGCCCGCTCCTAAAGCCGGGCTACCAGTTCCGACCGGGACCCTGGCCACGGCCACGACCACTGCCACGGCCCTGTCCTTTGTTCCAGCCCTGGCCGCAACCGCGACCACCGCCATAACCCGCGCCCCGGCCACCGCAACGACCGCCGCCTTTTCCTGTGCGCGGTCCTTGACCCGCCGGACCCGTTCCATCTCCTCTGGGCATTTAAATCACCTCTTACGTTTTAGTCCAGGCTTTTAAAAACCTTTCCTAAAAATAATCTTTACCAGGTAGTATATCTATATTATGAACATATGTCAATAATTTAACACAAAAAATAAAAACGGTAAGCGGACACGGTGACCGGAAACCATGCCCCGCTGCGTACCAACAAACCGAGAAGGCTCTTTTTTCAGGAAACACTATCTAACAACTGCATCTGTTAATGCGGTTCCTGTCACCCAACAGAACAATTCTGGGGTTATATGTGCGGGCTTCCTGCTCGTCCATAAGAACATAGGCCATTATGATCACCTTATCACCGGGCACGGCCAGGCGTGCTGCCGCACCGTTCAAAGTTACCTCTCCTGAACCAGAGGCTCCTGCCATAGTATAGGTTTCAAAGCGGGCTCCGTTGTTAAGATTAACAACCTCTACCTTCTCATACGGCAGGATGCCGGCCGCCCTTAATAGTTCCTCATCCACCGTGATACTGCCCTCATAATGCAGGTTGGCGTCGGTAACGGTAGCACGGTGAATTTTACCTTTGAGCATCCGTATAAGCATTTACTTTTCCCCCAAACTTTCCATGTTGAGCCTAACGTTGTCGATTAAACGCGCCCGGCCGCACCGGGCCGCTACCGCCACCAACACATCCCCTTTTAAAACGGAAAGCGGTTCAAGGTCCGGCAGTTGGTATATTTCAGCGTACTCCAACTGCACCAGCGGTTCTTGATTAATTATTTCTTTCATCATCTGCTGCAGATAAACCGGATCACGCTCACCCTTTGCAACTGCCCGGCATACCTGCTGCAGGGCCCGATACAGTACCGTAGCAGCCCGGCGTTCCCCGGGCGAAAGGTAAGTGTTGCGTGAACTCATCGCCAGGCCGTCGGGTTCACGGACCGTAGGTATCCCTACTACCTTCACCGGCATATTGAGATCCCGCACCATTTTACGGATTACCTGAAGCTGCTGCGCGTCCTTTTCCCCAAAATAGGCTATATCCGGGTTGACAATATTGAAAAGCTTGGTCACCACGGTCGCTACCCCCCTAAAATGCCCCGGGCGCGATCTGCCGCAGAGCTTATCAGTCAGCCGCTCCACATCGACGTAGGTGGCGTAACCCTCCGGGTACATTTCAGCGGCTCCGGGAATGAACACAGCATCCACACCTGCTTCCCGTGCCAGGTGCAGATCGCGCTCCGTGTTACGGGGGTAAGTCTCGTAATCCTCCGAGGGCCCGAATTGAATCGGGTTTACGAAAATACTTACTACTACGGTGGTACATTCCTGACGGGCCCGGCGCATCAGTGCCAGGTGCCCTTCGTGGAAATAACCCATCGTCGGTACCAGGCCGACCGGGCCTTTATTTCGCACGGAACGCACAAAATCCCTGATAGATGCTATCGTTTGGCAGATTTTCAAAAGAGTGCACCTCCCTGACAAAGGTGACACAATAGTGATATAATGGAACTTATCTCTGTTTTAATTTCTCAACTTCCTCTTCCGGCATGGTGTACCCGTGCTCTTCGGTAGGAAATTTCCTCTCCCGTACTTCATCACGGAATGCTTCCACAGCACGCCTGATTTCCACGGCAACATCAGCATACTTTTTGACGAACTTGGGCATAAAACCGCCTACCGTATAACCCAGCATGTCGTGGGTCACCAGTACCTGCCCATCGCAGTAGGGACCGGCACCAATGCCGATGGTAGGTACTTCGATCTCCTCGGTGATCATTCGGGCCAAAGGCGTCGGTACACACTCCAACACCAGGGCAAAAATCCCGGCCTGGCTTAAGGCCCGGGCATCCTCCAGCAGGCAGCGGGCAACCATGGCGTCCCTACCCTGTACACGGTAACCGCCAAGCTGGTAGACGGACTGAGGAGTCAGGCCGATATGACCCATTACGGGGATGCCTGCCGCCACGACGGCCCGCACCGTTTCGGCGACATCCCGCCCGCCTTCCAACTTTACAGCCTGCGCTCCGCCTTCCTGCAGCAGCCGCCCGGCGTTGCGCAGTGTTTCTTCCCGGCTTAGGTGATAAGATAGAAAAGGTAAGTCCCCTATCACCATGGCACGCTGCGCACCCCGGGCCACCGCCCGCACGTGATGCACCATGTCGTCCATCGTCACCGGGATCGTATTATCATATCCCAGCACCACATTACCCAGGGAATCACCCACCAAAACGGCGTCTATGCCCGCCTCATCCACCAGACAGGCCATCGGGTAGTCATAAGCCGTAAGCATCGTGATAGGACGCCCTTCCTGTTTCATCCGCCGAAAATCCGCCGTTGTTACTCTCCCTGTCGACATTACTTGACCTCCTCCAGCAGTTCTTTGATCTTCTCAGCCGTGCCGTTGTCGATATAGCATCCCGCCCGGGCCACCTCGACCGTGTAACGGCCCAGGCTGCGGTACTGTTCCTCTATATTGCGCAGCAGCGGAGAGGCTGCCAATGCCTTTAAATGCTCCCGGACCGTATTCACATCGCCGCGTGCCACCGGTCCGGTTAGCGCTTTCGGCAGGCCTATATCACTAATATTGTTTAAGGTACCCGTTATTAAGGGCCTTAAAAGGGACGGCGCTTCCCTATACGGCACGCCGCAAGCTTTCAAGAGTTCCGCCGCCATATGCAGCAGGGAAACCAGGTAGTTGGAAGCGATGCAGGCCGCCGTGTGGTACAGGGCCTTATCACCCGCATCCAAAGTAAAATAGCGACCGCCAAGGTCATGCACGATACCTGCCAGAACCCGCACGGCAGCCGTGTCCCCTTCCAGAGAGAAGTACGATCCCGGCAGGTTCTGTACCGCCTGCTCAACCCCGGCAAAAGATTGCAGCGGGTGCATTGACGCTATTGTCGCCCCCGCATTACGCACCGGGGCCAGTATCCCGGCACTATGGGCCCCGCTGGTATGGGCCACGACCTGGCCAGCGTGAAACCCGTTGCGCCGGGCAATTTCCACCGCCACACGGGCAATGGTCCGGTCAGGGGTGGTGATAAATATAACACCGGCCTTTTTGACAGCCTCTACAGGGGAGGTGCTTGACGGGGCACCGACCCGCGCTGCCAGCTTCTCCGCCGATGCCCTGGTGCGTGAAGCAACCCCGGCGAGAGGATACCCTTTTTGCGCGAGAGCGACAGCCAGGGCCGAACCGACCCTGCCGGCCCCTATGATGGCCACGGCAGGTTTATTTTTTAAAAGCATTTATTCCACCGTCCTACGATACACCTAAGATTTCGACCGGATCTACAGGATTAGCCATATTGAATACTATTGTGAGGTATTCCTTTCAGGGTCTCTAATTTAGACAGGATTAACAGGCTTTCTCGGATATATTGGATTGTAGGGTATTTCTTATGCGTCTGGGCGGACGCACAGACCGCTAATACACTCCCTTCGGGCGCTGTAATACGTTCGCTTCTCCTAATCCTGTCTATTTCAGCCCCCATAAAAACAATAATCCCCGGACGGAATCCGGGGGTCTTAAACTTTTACCCGCAGACCAATCCCGTCTCGGTCCTTACCGGCTCCAAGCGGTTCCCACTTTTTTAGCACCCCAAGCACCTTGGTGTAGTTCCTTGCGGATACTACCCTGTCGTCATTTTACCATGGTATGGTTTAGATGTATATAAAATATTAACTACTTTTACGGTCGAAGTTCCACTTTTCAGTACCGTACTTGTCCCTCATCAAAATCCTGGCTGTTTCCTCTTCCTCTTCCGTCAATGTTCCTTCTTCCAGTACAATCTTAAACGTGCCGGCAAATCCCCGGCTCAGGGCCCGGACCACTTCCCCGTAACCGTAACTGCGACCGCCCGCTTCACTTAACGAAATGGCTTTCCGGGCAAAGTCCCGCTGCAAGCGTTCCCGCAGTTTCTCGTTTGTGAATTTCAGTACTGAAAACAGTTTGTCCACATTCAGATGGATAGGAATGGAACCATGCTGCAAAATACACCCGTATTTTCTGGTCTGGGCGCTTCCTATCAACTTCCGGTTGTCAACGACAAGCTCGTACCGGGAGGGGGCGTCGAAACAGGCGGCGCTGCTATGATCACTTTTGCGGCCCGTACTCATTGTGGCATTAATTCCCAGGATGCGCAAACCTTCCAGAAGACACCGGCTGATTTTTAAGTAGGACTGTAAAACGGAACCTGAAACCAGGAATTCGTCCTCGGAAGCTACCACACTGTAGGTAACCTCCTGGTCGTGCAGGATAGCTCTTCCCCCGGTAACCCGCCGTACCCAGCCCACACCGAGACGCCGGCACGCATCCAGATCGATTTCCCGCTGTAAGTCCTGGAAGTATCCGGTACTTACGGCCGGCGGGTCCCAGCCGTAGAAGCGGATAGTGGGAGGTACATCGCCCTTACTGTGGTGTATAAGAATAGCCTCGTCAACGGCCATGTTCCAGCAGCCGTCGGCGTAACCGGTGTCGAGCAGTCGCCAGTGCAAGGCCTTTTTCCTCCAAACTTAGACAGGATGTACGGAATGCCCTAATTATAACACAGGAGTTTAAGGTACTCCTCTAGGGTCGTTTAATTCCGGACAGGATTAACAGGGCAGCTCCAGTTGTCCGATAGCCGACTGTACTTCTTCAGCCGTCAACGGTCGCGGGTAATTGTACATCGTCCCGCCGGGTTTTTCGTTATAATACGGGCGGTTACAAGCGGGGCAGCCCGCCGTCTGAAAGGCCCTCCCGTCACTTAAAAAAGCCTTTAATCTTTCCATAGATACGCCGAAATCAATTAACTTACCCCGGTCGTCAAAACGAAAAATGCCGGGATCAATACCACACTTGCTCATTAGATAGTAAGCGGCCTGTACCCGCCGGTAAACGGGTAAAGGCGGCGGTGGCAGATCTTCCAGCCTGGTACCTTTTACGGGCGTGAAGGCGAACAGGCCCACCCGGATATTGCGGGTCACCAAGTCCTCTAAAATTCTTATCATTTCGAACTCTGTTTCACCCAGCCCCACAATCAGGTGGGTACTGATGCGGCCCGGCCATTTTTTCGCCGCTGCATACAGCAGGGACAGCGTGCGCTCCCATGAACCGGCTTTGGTTCCGGTAAATATCTCTTCGCCGGCAGCGTCCAAAGCCAGTCCAAACCGGTCAGCACCATTCTCAAACCATGCTTCAATATCTCTGAGCCCGGTCGCGGTACACGAAACGCTTACCGGAACTTCACAGGACCGCTTGATCTCTGCGACCACCTGCCTGCCCTTGAACCAAGCTTTAACATCGTGTGTTACCTGCAGGCAAACTCGTCTTATACTCCCCCCGGCAAAAGCATCACAAATACGTTCCACAACTTCCGGCAGGGGAAAAACCGGCCAGGTAACACGTGAAAGCAGGTCAATCCGGGAACGGCTCGACCTGGCACGGGGGCAAAAACCACAGTCTCTAAGACAGGTATCGCCCACCAAAAGATACCCTGTGGTGGGCAGCACAGGACATTTAATCCGGTTCAACCCTAACACGTGCGCCGTACCGGAAGATACCCTCACCATAACACGCAGCACTCCGTATTAAAAACAAGATCCATCTCCCTGTGTTTGGCTTCAGATACGGCCTGGGGAGCAGGCATAACAATGTTGTTTATCCCACACCGTACCGCCCAGGTATCAAGTTTCCGGCGGTACCTCCCCCCGGGCCTCATACACCCCAAATTTATCGGGAGGTCCGGAAATTTAATGCGGGCCGCAGCCAGGATATTGACGACATCAACCAGGGAGGGCGGTCTGCAGGCCGCAAAGCGGGTGCCCTTAACCGGCATAAATACAATAAACACCAGGCCGTCCGCCCCCAACTCGGAAAGCAGTTCCAGGGCCCGGTACTCACCGGCAGTGACGCCGCCTTTCAGACCGATACAGATATGCGGGAAAACCTTGACATACTTGCGCAGCGCCTGGTAAGAGGCAATGAAATCATCAACGGTTTTAGCCAGCCCCAGCACTTCCCGAATGGTTTCATTATCCGCAATGAAATCAAAAGAAACGGCATCCGCCACGTCTTTCAGCCGGGCCGCTTCCTTTTCCGTAACAAGCCCGGTATGAAAATTAAGACGCTTGTGGCGTCCTAATTTTTTAATAAGATCTAGGTGCTTGACAAAGGGTACTTTGCCTTCTCTATTACATCCCCCGCTCACCAGGTAGCTGGACACGTTGGGGTTGTTTGGAATCCCGCTCACCTCAAGCGGAACCATCCTTTTCAAAAAGTGACCGCCGCAGTGGGCACAGGAAAGGGCACATTTATCTCCCGTGACACTGACCGCTTCCGTTGCGGTAGGCCGGGTAATAACTATTGATGGGGGGAAATTGTCCACCCGGGTTTGCCACGCTTTGCGTACGAGACTTCTTAGTCTAAAGGTGTTCATCTGTTATCCCCTACTGCTGCATTCCTTACGAGTCACTAACTACATCATGGAAATTTCGACTGGATTAAGAGGATTGATCACATAAATTTTATAGTCTATTTAGACTAGCTACCACCTCAGGACCGGTTTTCTGGCCGCCGTCACGTCATCCAGCCTCTTTACGGGCGTCGTATGAGGGGCTCCGGTAACCAGCTCCGGGTTTTCCGCCGCTTCCTGTGCAATTTTCTCCAGAGCTTCGATAAACCGGTCCAGGGTTTCCTTACTTTCAGTCTCGGTAGGCTCGATCATCATGGCTTCCTCAACGATTAAGGGGAAGTAAATGGTGCCGGGGTGAAACCCGTAATCCAAAAGCCTCTTGGCGATATCCAGGGTTCTAACGCCGGTTTCCTTCAGGTTTTTAGCGCTTAGGACAAATTCGTGCATGCAGGTGCGGTCGTAGGGCAGCTTATAAGTGTGCTTTAATTTTTCCTTTTGGTAATTGGCATTCAAAACGGCTATCTCACTTGCTTCTTTTAATCCCCGGGCACCAAGCGTTCTGATGTAGGCGTAGGCCTTGACCATTACGCCGAAGTTGCCGTAAAAGGACTTAACCCGGCCGATAGAATGCTTACCCTCATAGTTGAGAACATATTTTTCTTCTCCTGTGGGGTCCATAATCCGGTCCACCAGCGGGCGCGGCAGGTAGGGCACTAAAAATTCTTTAACGCCTACCGGGCCCGAGCCGGGTCCCCCGCCGCCGTGCGGGGTACCAAAAGTTTTATGCAGGTTTAAGTGGACCACGTCAAAACCCATGTCGCCGGGACGGGCCATACCCATGATGGCGTTCATATTGGCCCCGTCACAGTAAACAAGACCTCCGGCTTCATGGACAATACGGCATACCTCAATGATATTCTCGTCAAAAAGCCCCAGGGTGTTGGGGTTGGTCAGCATTAATCCCGCCGTATCTTCGCCGACCGCCCGGCGTAAAGCGTCCAGGTCAACGCCGCCGCGTTCATTCGATGGTATTGTAACCGTTTCACAGCCCACCATGGTGGCCGTAGCCGGGTTGGTGCCGTGGGCGGAGTCCGGGATAATTACTTTGGTCCTCTGCGTCTCGCCCCGGTGCTCATGGTAAGCCTTAATGATCATCATCCCCGTAAGCTCGCCGTGCGCCCCGGCCGCCGGCTGCAGGGTAAACCGGTCCATACCGGCGATTTCACACAAATACCGCTCCAGCCGGTACATCAACGCCAGCGCTCCCTGGGCCAGGTGTTCCGGTTGATAGGGGTGCAGTCCTGTAAAGCCCGGCAGGGCAGCCATATCCTCATTTATCTTCGGGTTATACTTCATAGTACACGACCCCAGCGGGTAGAAGCCCGTATCCACACCGTAGTTTAAACTGGAAAGTCGTGTGTAGTGCCGTACGACATCGACTTCACTGACCTCGGGCAAGTTGGGCGGTTCTTCGCGTACCATACCGGCGGGCAGAAGGCTTGCAACGTCTTTAACAGGCACGTCGGGTACAGGTAACTTAGCCCCGCTCCGCCCGGGCAAACTCAGCTCAATAATCAAAGGACTTGTCATTTCAGCGCCCCCATTCTGTCAACCAAGTAATCAATATCTTCTCTGCTGCGGGCTTCCGTAACACAAAACAGCATCCCGCCGGATAAACGGGGATAAAACCTGCCCAGGTCCAGACCACCGATAATATTGTGCTGCAGCAGGTACTCGTTCACTTCTCCGGGATGCCGTTTGGTTTTAATCACAAATTCTTTAAAAAACGGGCCGGTAAACACCGGTTCAACACCCTCAAGTTCGGTTAATCTTTCATACGCGTAACGGGCTTTTTGCAGACACAGTTCAGCCACCTGCCTGAGCCCCTGCCTGCCGAGGCAACTCAAATAAATCGTAGCCGCCAGAGCACAAAGGGCTTCATTGGAGCAAATGTTGGAAGTGGCTTTTTCCCTGCGGATATGCTGTTCCCTGGCCTGAATGGTAAGCACGAAACCGCGCTTTCCTTCCCTGTCAACGGTTTGGCCCACGATCCTCCCGGGCATTTTACGCATATACTTTTTTCTGGTGGCAAAAAAGCCTACGTACGGGCCGCCGAAGTTCAAGCTGTTACCAAGTCCCTGGGCTTCCCCCACCACGATATCGGCCCCATAGTCCCCGGGGGCCTTTAACAAGCCCAGGGAAATAGGATCGGCACACACAATGTACAGCGCCTTGTACCTGTGTATGATCTCTCCCAGGGAAGGCCCGTCTTCAACTATACCGAAGAAATTCGGGTTCTGCACAATGACACAGCCAACATCCTGGCCCATTGTTTTTTCCAGCTCACCGGCCGAGGTCCGCCCGTCTCCGGCAGCAATTTCTTCTACCATGAGCTGCAATCCCCTGGCATAAGTACGCAAAACCTGCCGGTATTCCGGATGCACCGCCTCGGATACCAGGACTCTCTTGCGGCCCGTTACACGGCAGGCCATTATGGCTGCTTCGGCTACAGCGGTGGCGCCGTCATACATGGAGGCATTGGCAACGTCCATGCCGGTTAGTTCACATATCATGCTTTGAAATTCAAAAATGGACTGCAGCGTACCCTGGCTGACTTCGGCCTGGTAGGGAGTATAGGCGGTGTAAAATTCGGACCTCTGCACAAGGTGTTTCACAACACTGGGCACGTAGTGGTCATAGGCACCTGCGCCTAAAAAACAGAGTTTCTCACCGGTGGAGGTGTTTTTGCGGCTTAACTCGCCCATATGCCGGACCAGTTCTATTTCCGACATGGCCGGAGGCAAATCCAAGTCCCCAGTTAATCGTATTTCGGCGGGGATATCGGTAAAAAGCTCATCGATACTGTCAATACCTATGGCCTCCAGCATCAGTTTTTTTTCTTTCTCATTATGCGGCACATAGCCGGCCATTTACTCATCTCCTTCTTCCAGGGTGGCCAGGTATTCCTCGTATTCAGCGGCGGACATTAATTCCTCAAGTTCTTCTTTGTTATCCGGCTCTATTTCAATCATCCATCCCTTGCCGTAAGGATCTTCGTTCACGAGTTCCGGAGATTCCAGCAGAGCTTCGTTGACGGTTTTCACCGTACCGCTTACCGGCATATAGCAGTCGGATACGGCTTTTACCGACTCCACGGAACCGAAAGCTTCACCCGCCGCAAAGCTGTCCCCCACTTCGGGCAGCTCGACAAAAACAACATCTCCCAAGGCTTCCTGGGCATAGTCGGTAATACCCACCCTGACAATACCGTTCTCTTCCTTTACCCACTCGTGCTCTTTAGAATACTTTAAGTTTTTGGGAATCATGATGAGGTCCCCCTCCTCTATTTTTTCCTGGCGTAAAAAGGCCGTTTTACCAAACGGGCTTTGAGATGTTTACCCCTTATACCGACCATAAGTTCGTCCCCCGGCTGCATGCCGATATTCTTAATAAACCCCAACCCGATGTTCTTATTCAGGCTGGGCGCAAACGAGCCGGAGGAAACTATTCCCAACTCGTTCCCGTCAATATCGAAAAGGAGGTATCGACTACGGGGAATGCCCCTATCCACCATCTCGAAGCCAACCAGCTTTTGCGAGACACCTTCTTCATATTCCTTCAACAATGCTTCTTTACCGATAAAAGTTTCTTTATCAAACTTTACAAACCTCTTAAGACCGGCCTGTAAAGGTGAAATTTCTGCCGACAATTCATGCCCGTAAAGCGGCAGGGAAGCTTCAAGCCGCAGGGTGTCGCGGGCTCCCAATCCCGCCGGTTTAAGGCCTAACTCTTTACCTGCGGTCATTAGTGCTTCCCATAACTCCACTACCTGTTCCCCGGAAACGAACAATTCGAAACCGTCCTCCCCCGTATATCCGGTACGGGAAATAACGCAGTCAATGCCGTTCACCCGGCCCTCGGTAAACCAAAAATATTTGAGGGTATCCAGATCCACCGGGGTAAGTTTCTGCAGTATTGTTTGTGCCAGAGGGCCTTGCAAGGCCAGCAGGGAGGTCTCACCGGACCGGTCTTCCACCTCCGCCAGGCTGCCGACCCGTTCCCGCATCCACTGCAGGTCTTTTTCCCGGTTGGCCGCATTGACTACCAGCATAAACTGCCGGTCGGAAAACTTGTAAACCAAAAGGTCGTCAACCACGCCCCCGTCCTCGTAGCACATGGGGGAATACAAGGCCTGGTTGACGTCCACCTTCGCGGCATCGTTGGTTATCAGCAGCTGTACCGCTTCCAGCGCTTTTTCCCCGGTGATAAAGATTTCGCCCATGTGAGATACATCGAAAAGGCCGGCAGCAGTGCGCACCGTTTTATGCTCATCAATAATACCCGAGTACTGTACCGGCATTTCCCATCCCGCAAAAGGTACCATTTTGGCCTTATAACGCCGGTGAATATCATAAAGTGGCGTCCTTTGTAAATCTTTTTTATGCACAATCCGCCCTCCTCAAAAGACAGCCCTACACCTTACACAGAGTGCAGTGGTTTCCCGTTGATACC
Source organism: Peptococcaceae bacterium (assembly GCA_017656185.1). Taxonomy (GTDB): domain Bacteria; phylum Bacillota; class Desulfotomaculia; order Desulfotomaculales; family JACDOK01; genus JACDOK01. The sequence continues at coordinate 21,585 of JACDOK010000026.1, forward strand.
GTGAGCCGCTTCCGCAGTAGCTTCGGATAGGGTAGGGTGACCGTGAATGGTACCGGCAACGTCGGCTGCGGTCAACCCTTTTTTCACGGCCAGGGCTATTTCAGCTATAAGCTCGGTGGCGTGTGGTCCAAGAACGTGTCCTCCCAGTAATCGCCCCGTCTTTTCCTCAGCGACCAGTTTGACCATACCGAACGTTTCCCCGGCAGCCACCGCTTTCCCCAGGGCCGCAAACGGAAACCTGCTCACAGAAACGTCCATCCCCTGTTCTTTGGCTTCATCTTCCATAAGCCCCACACTCCCGATCTCGGGATAGGTAAAAATGCAGTTGGGAACGACCGTATAATCCATTGCGGCATGACCGCCCAGGGCGTTCTCCGCCGCCACTATGCCCTCCGCCAGGGCAACATGGGCCAGCATTATCCCTCCCGTGCAGTCCCCAACGGCATAAATACCCGGTATATTTGTTTCCATCCGTTCATTCACTTTGACCGCTTTACCGTTTAACTCCAATCCCAGCGCATCGACATTTATGCCCGTCACTGCCGGTGTTCTTCCCGCCGCCAGCAAAACTGCACCGGCAGTCAGAGTCTTGTTTTCTCCGGCCGCAGCTGTTGTCAGCTGGATTTTCGAGCCTACCTCTTCCACCCGTTGAACCGTAGTCCCGGTATACACTTTTATGCCTGATTTCTTCAACACGGGCAGCAACCTGCGTGAGAGGTCTTTATCCACCACTGGGAGAAGATTGGGCAGCATTTCTATAATGGTAACCTTGGTACCTAAAGCAGAAAAAATACTGGCAAACTCCAGGCCGATAACACCTCCCCCGATGATGACCAGATCACCGGGAAGGGCGGTAATTTCGAGGATCGTATCGCTATTGTAAACAGCGGGAATATCAATACCTTCGATAGGAGGAACCAAGCTCCGGGAACCCGTGGCAAGAACAATATTTTTCGTTTTAATAACTTCTTCTTCCCCGGAATCAAGGGTTAAATGTACCTTCCCCGGCTGCCTTACCTCAGCCATGGCCTTTACCAACGTGATCTTGTTTTTACGGAATAACTGAACCAACCCGTTGCGCAGGTTTTCCACGACCAGGTTCTTCCTGGCCATTACTCGCTGCAGATCGATCTTGACTTCAATGTCGGTAAAACCATACTCCCGGGCTTTGGCAAACTTCCGGGCCAAATCCGCCGTTTCCACCAGCGTCTTGGTGGGGATGCATCCCCTGTTAAGGCAGGTGCCTCCAGGCTGGTCCTTTTCAACCAACACTACCTTTGCTCCCATTTGTGCCGCCCTGATAGCCGCGGCGTAGCCGCCCGGGCCGGCACCAACTACGGTTAAATCGACATTATAATCCAATTTCAGCCCTCCCAAGCAAAAAGGGCAGCACTCAACATTTCCGTCAAGTACTGCCCTCCTGTCCTGAAACCTGAGAGATTGGCAGTTGCTGTGCAACTGCTTTCCCCTTTGGTGTTTCCTTTTTAAGGAAACTCTCCAGGAGGTTCGTCCGGTTCCGGTCCTTTTACCTGAGAGTTTCCCGGCTGGGAAGCCGGTTGCTCCTTCGGTGCCCCTGTGCGGGGTCTCTCCCGGAACCATCATTCGAAAATCATATGTGATTAAAGTACTTTTTCTAGCCGGCTTTAGTGGCCTTATCCAACATACCCGCTTTCTCGTTCGCGAAGTACTCTTTGGTGACCTTGAATATAACAGGACTTAGAAGGAGAAGCGCAATCAAGTTGGGTACGGCCATCAAAGCATTCATAATATCCGCTACCGTCCAGACCATGCCCAGGCCGCCTTCTATCAGGTTGGCAGCCGCACCAACAAACACGGCGATAACCCAAAGATAGCGATACGGCATCACGGCACTGGTACCGAAGATATATTCAATACACCGTTCACCGTAATAACTCCAACCCAGGATCGTGGAAAAGGCGAAGAAAATAAGACCAAAGGCCACGACAAAGTCGCCCGGTCCGGGAAGCCCGGTTTTGAAAGCAAGCGCGGAAAGTTCCGCACCGGTCTGGCCGCTCTTCCAAGCCCCGGTCATAATAATGACGAGAGCCGTCATCGAACAAACAATGATGGTATCGATAAACGTACCGAGCATACCCACAATGCCCTGGCGCACAGGGTTATTGGTACGCGCCGCCGCGTGGGCGATAGGAGCGCTACCCAAACCGGCTTCGTTGGAAAACACACCGCGTGCCACACCGAAGCGGATCGCCATCATAACCGTAGCACCTGCAAAACCGCCGGCAGCGGCGTGTCCGTTGAAAGCACTATTGATTATAAGACCTACAGCAGCCGGGAGTTTCTCGACATTAACGCCAATAATGATAATCGCACCGATAACGTAAATAACGGCCATAAATGGCACCAATCGCTCGGTAACTTCGGCGATACGTTTGATACCGCCGATGATAACGGCAAAAGTCAGAAGTGCCAGTACAATACCGGTAACGATATACGGAATGCCAAGCGAACCTTGGGCCGCCGCCGCTACCGAGTTGGACTGCACCGTGTTGCCGATCCCGAAGGCAGCCACGGAACCAAAAAACGCAAACAGCCAGGCCAACCATTTCCAGTTGTCGCCGAGGCCGTTTTTGATGTAGTACATCGGGCCGCCGGCATAAGCACCGTTAGGCTTTACCTCACGGTATTTGACAGCCAGAACGGCCTCGCCGTATTTGGTAGCCATACCAACTAAGGCCGTGATCCACATCCATACTACAGCACCGGGACCACCTAAGAAAATAGCAGTGGCTACACCGGCAATGTTACCGGTCCCAATAGTGGCAGACAAAGCTGTCATTAGGGCTTGGAAAGGGGTAATTTCACCCTCGCCTTCCTGCTTGGTCTTATCCCTACCCGCAAAAAGCATCTTGAAAGCATAGCCAATCTTGCGGATCGGCATCCAACCCAAACCAAAGCTCAGGTAAAGCCCCGTACCAACCAATAATATCAGCATTGCGGGACCCCATACAAAGCTATCAATTTTCCCCAAAAAGTCAGCCATAAGGTTCCTCCTTTGACATCGATATTCCCACCGATTGCTGTTTCAATTACAAATCACTATGGATTTCCCATAAACCACCCCCTTTAATGCAATTAAAATTAACGACCGTATTAATAGTCAACTAATTTATGTTAAGCGGTCGTTATTTAACAATCATAAGTTATATGCTACCGTCAACGAAAAATAATGATAGGATCTTCAAAATGGCCCTATGGCGTCGCCGGTCGTAAAGTAATAAAAATGAAATTCGACACTTTGCAGCAATTAACCTGCCCCACTTTGTAAATTCACCTTTTTGATGGTCATATATAATACCCAAAAACAAATAGGCGCCCCTTTTGAAAGGACGCCTTTGACTTTCTACGGTCAACATCGACTTCTCTACCGAATATTCCACTGGATACTCTACTGTGACGACTTACGGCGACATATCCCGAACTGCCGCAACTATCTTGGGTAGTACTTCTCCCGCCTTTTCACGGATTACCACCCTGGCCTGTTCATCATAAGGAGTAGGCTGCAGGTTAATGATAACCAAGTCCCGCGCCAGAGTTACCAGACCGGCCGCAGGGTAAACGGTCAGGCTGGAGCCCACAACCAGCATCAGGTCGCACCCGCCGTACAAAAGATCATGGACATCAAAAAAATCACGGGCCAGGGGCTCATTAAACATTACCACGTCGGGCCGCAGCATATGGCCGCACGCCGGACATCGCGGGGGAATCTCACCCTCTTCATATGATTTTTGCAAACGAGCAAAGGGCTGCTTGCGACCGCAACACACACAGCTTCCCGTACGCAAATGGCCGTGTACTTCCCAAACACGCTGCGAACCGGCACGCTGGTGCAGGCCGTCAATATTTTGGGTAATAATACCGTAAATATGTCCCAAGCGCTCCAACTCGGCTAAAGCACGGTGGGCCGGGTTGGGTTCCGCCGCAGCGAACTCCGCCAAAAGCGGCATTGCCGCCTTGTAGAACCTCTCCGGCTCGTTCTGCAGCACTTCACTGGTGAGAACGTCCATTAACTGGGTACTAACCCATAACCCCTTACCGGGACTCCGGAAATCCGGTATGCCGCTTTCGGTACTGATCCCGGCCCCGGTAAGCGCAAAAGCGGTACGCGCTTTTGTCAACAGCCCGGCAATTTCCTGAATTTGTGCCTCCAAACCCGGCATCACCCTTTGCCCCCGATATTACCCTTTACTATACTATGCGGTGTTATCTTGGACAACAGATTTTATATCCTTCTTTATTCCTCGTTCCTCCAATGACATGCGCCAGCCGGGAAACAAATTAGGAGGTCCGGGCGTCCTAACGTGTGAACAGCATCCCGCCGATTACCCGTTGTCCCGGACGGGAACGGAAGAAGCTGCTGCGCGTGGAAGCGGCATTGTAGTACAATGCCCCGCCGGTAGGGTCCTCTCCCAACAAAGCCTGCTTGGCGGCCCGTAAAGTGGAGGGAGAAGCCGGGTGTTCGATTTTAGAGGTATAAACCGGTGGGAATTGACCACGCTGGTAAATGACGTCGTGAATGGTATTGGGGAAAATGCTGCTTTGTACCCGGTTGATAACGACAGCTGCCACTCCTATTTGAACCTCAAAAGGCTCACCACGGGCCTCTACCCAAATCAACCGCGCCAGGAGGTCCAGCTCCTCAGGGGTAAACGGCACCACCGGGAGGGCCGCTCCTCGTGATACCTGTGCAACCTGTACCTGCCTGCCGGAAAAATCCCCCGCAGTATTAACAATCATCCCCAAGGGAAACCCAAAAGGAAATCCAAAGGACAAAATTCCACTGGCCTTGTGGTAGGAAAATTCCGGCGCGCTACCGGCAGGAACCACCGCCAGTGCCGGTACAGGATATAACAGAATAAGCAGCGAGGCATATAAGCATAAAATTATTTTTATACTTTTCACAATCCACACCTCCGATAGACCCAAATCCTGATGTTTCGCCACGATGGGTGAATATCCTCTCCTTTTACAAATCATGGTATGACGCAGCAAATTTTTATGCGCAAATAAAAAGACAGGATTAACAGGATACTATAAGCTAGTAAGCGGTAAGCAGTAAGCGGTAATTTTTTTATTCTATATTAACTGTTTCCTGCTCACTGCTTACTGCTCACTGAGAATGTAGGGGCCCAGCACTCAGTGCTGAGAATAATAGATAGAAGTACTAAAGTACCACTGGACAACTGGATTGGACATCTGAACTCCGCATTGTTCACTGAGTGCTGGGGAGCACATGCATACTTTCACTCTCATCCGATAAACTATGAGATTAGGAAATTTCGGGAGGGTTGGCTTTGCTGCTGGTAATCATTCGTACCCTTATTCTATACGCCCTTGTAGTCGTGATCATGCGGCTGATGGGTAAACGGCAGATAGGGCAGTTACAGCCTTTTGAGCTGGTCGTAATTATCGTTCTGTCGGCCCTGGTAGCTATTCCGATGGCGGATACAGGCATCCCTTTGATTAACGGGATCATTCCCATTCTCACATTACTGGTGGCGCAGGGTACTCTTTCTTACATTACGCTCAAAAGCACAAAAGCGCGGGGTGTTGTTTGCGGTACCCCCAGCGTGGTAATCCGCAACGGAAAAATTGTGAGTGAAGAACTCGAACGCCTGCGCTACAACATTAACGATTTACTGGAACAGCTCAGAACTAAAAACTTTCCCAATATCGCCGACATAGAGTTTGCCATCCTGGAAACCAACGGCCAGCTTTCCGTAATTCCGAAATCTCAAAAGCGCCCGGTCTGCCCTGAAGACCTGCAGATACCCACCCAATACGAAGGACTGCCCGTTACCCTCATTATTGACGGTAAAGTAAACGAAAGCAGTCTCAAGGACATTAATCTCAGCATCGATTGGCTGCGGAAGGAACTCGGCAGGTTCGGCATTACCGATTTAAAGAAGGTACTTTTCGCCAGCCTGGATACAACGGGGAAACTTTTTTACCAGCTCAAACCGCAATATTAATTAAGAAAACGGGAGGCATCAGAACGTGAGATGGATAGCAGGCCTGGCTGTTGTCCTGGCGGGTATGATTGCCTTTGGCCTTTGGGGAACTTACAGCGTGCTGGATAACGGCGCCCGGGATCTTTCCCGGGAGATAGACCACCTGCAGACTCAAGTGGTGGAACAAAACTGGTCCCGGGCGGCCCAAGGCGTCAAGAAGATTGAAAAACTCTGGAACGATCGCAAAAACCTGTGGGCCATACTCATCGACCACCAGGAAATTGAAAACATCGAATTTTCGCTGTCCCGGATCAAACAGTACGTGGAGGGAAAAAGCCAGGACCTCGCACGCGGCGAAATCGCCGTTCTGAAGCACACAATCGAACATATTCCCGAAAAAGAATTTGTCACTTTGACAAATATCCTTTAGTTCGGCGCCGGCGCACCTGTGATTCGCTCACTACGCTTGCTGTCATTCGGCCACTCTGGGGTCCTTAATTTTAGACAGGATGAACAGGATTAATAAAAAGTTCGACGTTCGACGTTCAACGTTCAACGTTGGATGGAGGGTATTTCTCCGGGGTCCTTAATTTTAGACGGGATTTACAGGATTACCCGGATTAATTGGTTTAGGGTTTTGGGGCCTTCCTTATGGGTCAGGGGGCGGGCACGGAGACCATTTGGGAAGTGAAAAGTGAGAGGTTGGAGGTGAGAAAACGGCGGAATTTTGTTTGCAAAATTCCATCTTCCAGTCTCACTTCTAATTTCCCATTTCCCACTTCCCACTTCCTACTTAGCCTCTGTGAGGCTCCCGCAGGCCATAGAGAAATACCGCAAAAGAAACATCAAACCCGCAAGCGCCAGGAATAACTATTCAGGCCCGGCCTGAGCGCCTGATTGGCTTAACAGCAAGCATAATGACCGCGTGAACCTGCGGTCATCTTCTATAGCGCGCTTTTTCGGCCCTTTGGTACGCCCTCCTCCCCGGCGGTAGCGTGCTTTTAATTCTCTCTCTTCCAGCAAAAACTCAATGTTTTCCCGCTTATAAACGCGGCCTGCCGGCGATAGGGCCGACGCTCCCTTACCCAGCACCAGTGCCGCCAAACCCCAGTCCTGTGTTACCACAATATCACCTTGGGTAACCAGGTTGGTAATCTTGATATCAGCTTCCTGCGGGGCATTACCGACCACAATATGATGGTCCGAGACCACATTATGGTTAAAACTGGCCACGGTCCACAGAGGCACGTCAAACTCTTTCGCCAGCCGGTGGCAGATTTTAAGCACTTCCCGGGGACAGGCATCCGCATCGATGATAATTTTCATATGCAACTTTCCAGGTGTAAATTTACTCGTCATTATTTTCCGAGACTAGAAATCACGGAAATACCATGGTAATACAAGAAAAACCCCTTATAAGATAGAGGGTATTCCTTGCCACTGGAAGCCATCCCATCGCTGTTCCGTAATATTGTCTGCCAAATCAGTAACACAACACTGGACCATTCGTTCGCTCCCTTTGGTAGTTGGTTTAGTTATATTCCCAATCTACCAAAGAACGGTGGCTCTTTCCATACTCTTTTTGGGCACTATCTCTTTTTGTAGACAATATCGAACACTACTGACTCGTGCCGTTTTCGCCATTTACAGAAATACTTATCCTAGAGTCTTGTTTAAAAAAACGTAATTTATTATGATTAAGGTTTTTAATAAAAAATAAAAAGTGCAACGTAATACACGAGTAACGTCCAGTAAACTGGTGTAAAAATAGAGATGTCCTGATTAGAAGGAAAGG
>JACDOK010000027.1 GCA_017656185.1 Peptococcaceae bacterium
ATAAAACAGGGGTTTGCCATAATATGTAAGGCAATTAAACTTGCAATCTACGGTTCTACCGGATGATGCGTTATTTTCTTGACAAGGTGTGATACCTTTGTTAAAATAATCATTGCGATTGCCGTTCCGCGATAGCTCAATCGGTAGAGCATCCGGCTGTTAACCGGAGGGTTGCAGGTTCGAGTCCTGCTCGCGGAGCCAGAAAATAACACCGCGGATACCCGCGGTTTTTATTTTTCTTGATCCTTACTTTAACTGCTTGCCTACCTAAAATAACAATATGAGCCGCAGCGCCTCCGCTCAGGATCGGTAAAAGGCTGCCCAATGCTTCCGGTACCGCCCAAGCCGAGGCCAGAATCACTGCGGCCTAGATAATCGCACTGGCCAGAGCCAATTTACCTATTTTGTTTATACCTCCTAATTTAAACAGGTTATTCACTGCTCAGGTTTTTCTTTTCTACCAGGTCTGCCAGCTCCTGCTGGGTGTAACCTTTTTCAATGCGGGCCAGGCGCACGTTGTTTCGTACCTGCATTCCTTCTTTCATTACATCGTACTGCTCCCTGAACCAAATCTTGCTAGCAGGTATAATGTAATATATAGCCACGAAAGGTGGAATGCTGTGTTGCGCAAAGTCCTTAAGATTGGTACGGCTGTTGTTTTGGGGGCGGTTTTCTATTTAATGGGGCTATCAGTTTTTCTTGCTACCCAACCTGCCGCTAATGAAGTTATTGATTTTTTGCGCTGGGCGTTCCTGCCTGTTATCGCGGCGGTAGGCTTTGCACTCGGGATATGGGTCTTTGAAAGGAAACCGGGGTCAAGGTTCAGCCGAATATTGGTCTGGACGTTGGTGGGGTGTGTTGTTCCGTCCATGATCGTAGTACCTTTCGGCGCGATGCTGATTGTGTTTGCCTTGTGCTCCGGCGGTACCCTGAGCGTTATTTTAAGGGAAGTATTATTGAATAGGGACAGGATTAAATAAATATTCATTGACATATGATTTGTTTTTCCTTAATATTTAAGTTGCTTGCGGCAAAATTCGACACTTTTCAATCTTTTTTATGGTGGAGGAAATAAGTTGGCGGTACAGGTGATAACCGACAGTTCTTGTGATCTTCCTGCCGAATTAGTTGATAAATACGGGATTCGGGTAGTTCCTTTGACGGTACGCCTGGGCGAGGAGGAGTATATCGACGGCCAGACGATTACGGGTCCGGAATTGTTTCGGAGAATGGCGGGGATGAAGGAACTGCCTAAAACGGCCCAGCCGTCACCTGCGGCCTTTGCCGAAGCTTTTCGGGAAGCTATGGAGCGCAGCGGGGGAGACGGCGTGATCTGCCTTGCGTTATCCTCCCACCTGTCCGGTACTTATGGCTCAGCCTGCCTTGGCCGCGAACTGGCCGAAGAAGCAGTTGTCGAGGTAATTGATTCCGAGGCCGCCACGCTGGGGCTGGGTATAATGGCCATTACGGCTGCTGAGCTTAGCCGGCAAAAATACGGTTTACGGGCTATAGTTGATGTTATTCATCATTTCCGCGAGCGCATTAATTTTCTAATCGCTTTTGACACGCTGGAGAATATTGTTAAGGGTGGACGCTTAAGCAAAGTTAAAGGCCTTTTGGCACAAGTATTAAATATTAAGGTGCTGGCACATAATGTCAGAGGGAAAATTGAAGTGCTGGAAAAAGTACGGGGACGGCAGAGAATGATGAACCGGCTGCGCGAATTGATTGCCGAGCGGGCCGGTGACCTTTCTGACAAGTATATTGCCATCAGTCATGGAAATAACCCGTCTGATGCAGAAGAGTTGAAGCAGTGGTTGGTCGCCAAGTACCGTCCCAGGGACGTAATCGTCAACTGCATGGGTGCCACCATTGGAACTTATGCAGGTCAGAATGCCATTGTAGTAGCCTTTTAAGTTAACGGTAAATCCGGCAGCGGCAATCATAGTAACAGGAACCGTTCCCCAGATCGGAAACGGCGTCCGGGGTTAGAAAATTGACCCCGCCGTTCAGACTGGCCCAACGCCCCTGGAAAATACGTATCACGTCGGGGCGGATATCTTCAGCCGGCTTGACAATACCCCGGATTCTTCTCCGGGGAGTTTCGACCCAGACTTCAGCCCCAGTTTCAAGCCCTAGTGAGGCAGCCGTATCGGGGTGTATTTCCACCTCGGGTAAAGGACTCAAACTGTCCGGGGGCACTAGATTCCAAAACTGGGAATGGGTAAAATCCCGGTGGTGCGGTGTAAGCAGGTAGAAGGGATAATTCTGGTCCGGCTGCGACAGCGCTGCGGGATGCCGGTAGCTAGGCAAGGGTTCCAACCCCAGACCGGCGGCCTGTTGTGAATACAATTCGTATTTGCCGCTGGGAGTGGCAAAGCGACGGTCGGCCCAAGCCACCCGGGGCGCCGCCGGGTTGCGTACCGGCCCCTGTTTTAAGGTTTCCAGGTCAATACCTAAAGCTACTACCGGGGCCAGTGCCTTTTGCAACCATTCACGAGGTGTTAGATAACCGAAATCGGAAAGGCCCATTTTCTCGGCCAGGGCGGTAAATATGGCAAGGTCGGATTTGCTTTCACCCTGCGGCTCTATTACCGCCGGCGTGTAGGAAATATAATTGTTCCACGAGCACACGACTATGTCTTCGTCTTCCAGGAAGGTAGTGCAGGGCAGGAACAGGTCGGCCATGGCAGCGGTGTCGTTCAAGAAGAAATCAATTACGACGACAAAATCGGCAGCGCGGAAGGCGCGCCGTACCCGGTTGGTATCGGGCAGTTGCGTAACCGGGTTGGAGCGCGTCACCACGATACAGCGCACCGGCGGGTCGTCTGCTTCCAGTATATAGCGGGCCAGGGCAGGCCAGGGGAAGGTACGACCGGATTTGGCGTATTCGCGCCCGGAAAGGTCGGCCAAAAACTGCTTCCAGTGCTGGTGCACGTAGTTGGCCCCGCCGCCGGGTACACCGATATTGCCGGTAATAGCCGCCAGGGCATCGATGCAGCGCACTGTCTGCCCGGCGTTGGTATACCGCTGCATTCCGTAACCGAACAGGATGGCCGATGGACCGCACGTGGCGTAGCGCCTTGCCAGGGCAATTATCTTCTCTACGGGTACGTCACAAATCTCTGCCGCGCGCTCCGGTGTGAAATTCCGGACCGAAACGGCAAATTCATCGTATCCCAACACGTGTTGTTCAATGAATTTCTTGTCTACCAGGTTTTCAGCAATGATCACGTGCGCTATGCCCAAGGCCAGCGCGCCGTCGGTACCCGGGCGCGGGCATACGTGCCGTACGTTGGATATTCCGGTTTGTATTCGTACGGGGTTAATGGAGATTATTTCTGCTCCGTTGGATGCGGCCTGCCGGAGATATTCCAGCAGGTGAATGTTGGTGTAAGCCGGGTCACGGCCCCAGAGAAGGATGGTACGGGAATTTGTAAGGTCATCCCACTCGTGCATCTGGTGCCCACCGAAGTCCAGCAGTTGTGCGGCTTTACCGCTGGCCCAGCACAAACTGCCCTCCGGCACGGTGACGCCTCCATATACATTAAAGAAACGCTTCCCTATACCCCGTAGAATACCGTTGGACCCGCTGGCATCGTGATGCAACACGGCGGTTGTACCGTAACGGTGCTTTATTTCTTCCAACTTGCCAGCCCAAAGATCCAGTGCTTCATCCCACCCGATGCGGCGCCACCCGCTTCCTTCACGCACCAGCGGGTGTAGAATACGTTGGGAACTGTATAACCGGTCCAGGTGTCGTCGTACCTTACCGCACACTTTTCCCCGGGTGAGGGGATGATCCGGATCACCCTTGATGTCTGTTACCCGACCGTTTTCAGTATATACAAGCAGGCCGCAGGAAGCGTAACAGTCCTGCGGACACGCCGAGCGGTATACCTTTTTCACGGTTTAAACGCTCCTTGAGTTACGGGGTATGTCATAAACTAGTTAGCGTTTATTTTATCATGATCCGGGTCGGTGTGGTTCCGGGCATTTTTTAACAATGAGAAAGGGCGGAGCGGTTCGGGCTGATGGTTTACCATGGGAGAATAAAAGAGTGGGAACCCTGTTAAGGGGTTCCCACTCTTTCGATAAAAGGGCCCGTTTTATGGGAGGGGGGACAGATGCATTAAGTTAAGTAATGTCGATCCGGCGGCCCTCGCCGCTTTTGCTTTTTTCTTTGGGGAACGTCACTTCCAGGACGCCGTTTTCAAGTTTCGCTTGCGCCTGGTCTTGCTTTACCGCAACGGGAATGGGAACTACTTCATAAACCTGTTTTGTACTCCGTTCGCGGCGATAATAATTTCTGTCTTTGGTTTCATAAATGTTTTCACGTTTGCCGGTTATATAGAGGGTATTGTTACGAATGTTGAGGTTGATGTCGTCTTTGTTCCAACCCGGCAAGTTTACTTGAACGACAAAAGCATCATCTGTTTCATAAACATCTACCGCGTTACCCGTAGTAAAGAAACGGGGTAGATAGCTGCTCATTTCGTCAAATAGTCTGACTGCTTCGTTGAAGGGGTTAAACGGAAGTAGAAGATGTCTTCTGTCAAACATATTTTAACACCTCCTTTAATTGCTATCGGGGTATGTTTGTTTTTATTATGAAAGTCAACAATAGTCAAAGTCAAAATTTTTGCTAAGCTATTTACCGGCAAAAATAGGAATGAGAAGGGATTTGCACTAAATATCCCAGCCTGGCTGAATAATAGCTTTGGTTTTTTGCAGTTTGACGTCTTCTGCCGCTGTCGGAACCTTGTGTTAAGATTAAGGAAATGGTTAGCGCAAAGGAGTCCGGTTAACACAGGATCTGGTCGGATAACCGGGCAAAGATAAAAGATATATGTTGGGTTAGATGAAAGTGAGGGATGCGTTGTGCAGTTGCCAGTGGGGCAGACAAAAATCTTAATTTTACAGGGTGACATTACTGAACAGGATACCGAAGCCATCGTTAATGCTGCTAACTCCAGCCTGATGGGAGGCGGCGGAGTAGACGGCGCCATTCACCGCGCCGGGGGACCACAAATCCTGGAAGAGTGCAAGCAAATTGTAGCACGTCAGGGGCGTTTGCCAACCGGTGAGGCCGTCCTGACAACTGGAGGCAGTCTTAAAGCCCGGTACGTCATTCACACGGTAGGACCCATTTGGCGCGGAGGCAAAAATGGTGAGGACGAGCTGCTGGCCAAGGCCTACCGTAGCTGTCTTGCACTGGCCGTAAAATACGGTATCAAATCACTGTCCTTTCCTTCCATTAGTACGGGAGCCTACCGGTTTCCTAAAGAACGGGCCGCGAAAATTGCACGGACTACGGTCGTCGATTTTCTAATAGATCATTCGTTCGAGGAATTGCGGTTTGTGCTCTTCAGCAGGAATGATCTGGAATTATACGAGCGGGTTTGGGTTAAACTTGCCAATTGTAGTTAAGTGGCATGAACCAAAGTTCCCTCCTGTGCGTCTAACAAGTAGCAAAGAGTTTGTTGCATAAGCAGCATAACTAGGGAGGGAGCTTTGTTGAAAAGGATAGCTGCTTTTATAAGCGGGGTATTAGTTTGGGGACTGCTTTTAACGGGTATAGGATTTGCTGGACAGAAAGATCCGGTAAAATTGTTTCCGGTATCTGTACAGTTTGTTGTTAACGGTAAAGAGATTGTTACCGAGCAGGAAGGACAGTTTTATAACGGTAAAGACTATGTTCCCACCGCTTTTATCTACAAGGGGACAACTTACGTGCCATACCGGTTTTTAAGCGAGCACCTCGGTAAAAGGGTGGAATGGGACGGTACGACACGGACCATTACGGTCAAGGATATAAACGAAAACGCAAGTACAATTGCCTTTCTAACCATAGATATCAATGAGGCACCGGAGGAAATCCAGCAGTGGGTGGAGCGAAACCGTAAAAATGAAGCAACCGGGACCCGTAACTATAACGGTAAAACTTATCTGCTGGTAACCCGCGGACAGAAATGTACCGGAGGTTATGGTGTTACTATTACCGACATTCAGGACCTGGGAAATGAGATTGTGGTAAAGGTGCAGTACCGTGACCCTGCGCCCGGTGCGATGGTTCCTATGGTTCTCACTTATCCCTATGCTTTGGCTGTTATTGATAAGACCGAAGAACCGGTTCGTTTTGACACTGCAGGTATGGCAACTAAGGTTGTAAAGGGTTCGTAAATGCGGTACGCAAGAGCAGTCGGTAGGGTATCATGATGGAATATGCCGTAGAAGCACCGAAGGTATTTGTCTGACAGCAAATACTTTCTTTTATGCTTTTGAGTATTCAGAGGATTCCGGGTTAACCGGATCGAAAGTTTGATGTTGAACGTTGCGTATTAAAGCAATATATGCGGTATCTTCGGGGGATTAATGATGACACGACGCAAACGTACCAAGGTATCCACTTTACTGTTAGGGTCATTAATAGTTTTGCTGTGGGGGGTACTGCACGCCGTTTTAGCCGGGCAGGTTTCCGGGACGTTAAAGGGGGTGGAAAAAGAAGTAACGGCTGCCCTTAAACTCGAACGGGGCGTTGAGGGATTATTTCTCATTTTTTTAGGAGTTATTGGCATCATCCTGGAGAAAAAAGCCCGGACCGACCCTACCGCCTCGGGGGTGTTAAAGATTTCGGGCGTGACCCTTTTGATCCTGGCAGCCTGGCATCATCTGGAATCACCGTTAACGGACTGGGTGTATGTCCTGTGTACGCCCCTTTATACATTGGCGGCAGCCTTTATTCTCTGTCCCCTTTTTTTGCCCGGCCGTGGACCTGCTCATAGCCGTACCAGGTCAGGCGGCAGGCGCAATAGAGTCAACAAAAATACCCCGGGCTCCGGTTAAAGGAGGAGAAGGATTGTGGATCAAGGGGTTACCTTGGCTGATTTACTGTCGCTGCTTTTTGCAATGGTGGTATATATTCTGGGTTATCTTATCAGGTTTAAAGGGCGCATTGATATTATTGCGGGAAATACGGAAGAACGTATTTCTGATCGTGAAGAGTTCGCCAGGTTTGCTGGCAACTGGGTAATGGTCATTGGTGTTGCGTTGGCCTCACAACCTTTTTTATTGCGTTATCTGGGCGAGTGGGGTGTTTGGATGACAACCGTAGTTGTTGCGCTGGGTGTGGTGCGTATTTTTACCGGTGGTCGCAAGTTTTATGAAAAGTAAAACACTGACATCATACTATCGACGCATGCTTTTTTGCTTCTATGATGATGTTTGAGAATTCTAATGGTAATTTTTCATATTTTTTGGTAAAATATTAATAATGCCAAACTCTTAGAGATAAGGAGAGGGATAGCATTATGCTGTTGACGACTACGCCCGAAGTCCAGGGTAGGAAGATTACTGAGTATTTGGGTATTGTAAGCGGGGAAGCAATTATGGGCGCTAACGTGGTGCGGGACTTATTTGCTTCTATCACCGACATTGTTGGAGGGCGTTCTGGCGCTTACGAGCGCAAGTTAAAGGAAGCGCGCGAAGTTGCCATGCAGGAAATGGCTGACGAGGCCAGGCAGCTGGGCGCATCTGCCGTAGTTGGTATTGATATTGATTACGAGGTTGTACGGGAAGGAATGTTAATGGTTACGGCCTCCGGTACCGCCGTCCGGCTCGATTAGACAATGGACAGGATAGACAGGATTAGTAGGATGGGACAATCTTATCGATGAGGATTTACGTACGGCTTGGTTTATTGAAAGGCTTAACGAACTGGAGGAAAATCCCGACAACAAGATTTTTGGTGCGACATAAACTCCAAGATTTTTTCATCCAGTTCTTGGGAAAAAACAAGTACGTCTGTAGAGAAATCTCCCTGGTGTAGGTACATTATTTCCAGCCTGCGGCGCATTGTTTCGATCTCTTCCAGCAACTTTCGCTTTTTTTGGTAATGAGAACTTTTCATTTGTTCACCTCCTAATCCGATCTTATGATTAATTTTGTTTGTACAGTGTTTAAGGGAAATTATTGTAATATTTAACTCTATTCCCAAACTACGACAATACTTGTCATTCTCCTGCTTTTTCGACAAAAATTGTTATAACAAAATGTTATATTTTAATCAATTGTCGTTAATATTGCCGTGCCTTTCCAGAAATTTCGGCTTTTATTCTTTTTCTTTGCCAAGGATATTCTCTCTACTTTTCTAGTAACCTTCCATTTTTATTTCTTCATTTTTGCCGGCATATGCGCCCTTAATCCCTTTTTTCCTCTGGGCGACGGCCTTAGCTTCGGCATTGTCGACCGGCACGCCGGAACTCAAGGTGTTGCCGGTTTTCTTTTTCCTGCGCGGCATTACGCGATCTCCTTTCGTTCAAGTAAATTTGTTTTTACTTATTGTTTCACCAGAATGAATTTATACGGTAACAATTTTTTGCTTTTCCGCAATCTATTGTCAGGATAAGATAAACCTATGGTTATGAATAATGACGTAATTGTTTCAAACGATATCATTGATCTTGTTGTTACCGGGTTTTCCCATAACGGTGAGGGTGTCGGCCGTTACAAGGGGTTGGCTGTATTCGTCCCCGGGGCATTACCGGGAGAGGAAGTAGAGGTCCAGGTAACCCGGGTTAAAAAGAAGTTTGCCCGGGGGCGGCTTCTCAAAGTTAAAAAGGTCGCTGAAACACGGCGTATACCGTTTTGCCCGTTGTTTGAACGCTGTGGAGGATGCCATTTACAGCATATCACTTATGCCGAGCAGCTGCGGCAAAAGATGCTCATAGTTCGGAATAACCTGCAGCGGATCGGCGGTTTGTCTAACATTAAAGTCCACCCGGTAATGGGAATGGAAGACCCAATGCACTACCGCAACAAGATTCACCTGCACGCGGCGGAACAGGACGGGAGAATAAAACTGGGCTTTTATGCTCCCGGTTCCCATGCACTGGTTGCATTGCACGCAGGGCAAGAAGGGTGGTGCGGGTGTTTTTTGGCCGACCGGGAGCTGTGCCGGTTGGCCGGTCTGGTGGGACAACTGCTGAATAAGTATGAAGTTAGTCTTTATGATCGCAAACGCGGCACGGGCTATCTGCGCAGTGTCCTTTTACGGCGGGCAGCCGCTACCGGGGAAGCGATGGTAGTGTTGGTAACAGGGCGGGATGAGTGGCCGCAGGAGAAACAGTTTGCACGCGCCCTGCGCCGGGATATACCGGATGTGGCAGCAGTCATAAGAAACCTGAATGAGTCAAAAAGAGCCGGGGATGTGTTGGGCCGGAAAAACCATGTTCTATCCGGCAAGGATACCATTACTGATTACTTAGGGCCGCTGCGCTTTGCTATTTCAGCGAATTCGTTTTATCAGGTCAACCCGCAGCAAACGCTCAGGCTTTACCGCAAGGCGCAGGAATACGCCTCTCTGACCGGGAAAGAAACGGTGCTGGATGCCTACTGCGGCGTGGGTACCATAGCACTGTTTCTCAGTTCCCGGGCCCGGGTGGTCTATGGTATTGAAACAGTACCGGAGGCCGTTGAAAATGCCCGGGCCAATGCTGCGCTTAACAATGTCACCAACATCAAGTTCATTAAAGGAACTGTAGAAGATTTGCTCCCCGGCTGGCAGAGTCGTTATCCTGTCCCGGACGTGGTGGTGTTGGACCCGCCGCGCAGGGGCTGTCAAAGGGGGGTACTGCAGGCCCTGGTTGGCATGCGGGTTTCCAAAGTGGTTTACGTGTCCTGTGATCCTGGTACCCTGGCCCGTGACCTGGGCATTCTGGCCGGACAAGGGTACCGGGTTGACGAGGTCCAGCCGGTGGATATGTTCCCGCATACCTTTCACATCGAATGCGTGGCAAGGATAAGTCGTGCTTAAGCTTCCCAATTTAAGTCAAGGAGTGTCCCCAACTTGAATTTATGCTATGGTATTATTAGAGTGGGTAAGTGGTAATTGGTAATTGGTATAGCAACAACTATTTCCCGGAGGTTGGGCCGTGTCGTATCGTTTGGTTTTTTCGTATATTTTTGTCGTACTTTTGCTGGTTAGTTTATTGCTGAGCTTTCATCTGTTATTTGTTAAGCCCTGTTTTGCCGCAGAGCCGATATCTGTCAGTTTGGATGGAGCCCCTCTTCATTTTGATACACCCCCTGTGATCATCAGCAATCGTACTATGGTACCTTTCCGGGCTGTCGCGGAAGGTCTGGGCGTTAACGTGGAGTGGGTGGCGTCGAGCCGTAGTGTGGTAGCGAAAGGATACGGAAAAGAGGTCGTTCTACGCGTTAACAGCCGGGAGGCCCTGGTGAATGGTGCCGGGGTGACGTTGGACGCGGCCCCCGTTATCATATCCAACCGCACGCTGGTCCCACTACGCTTTTTCAGTGAGGCTTTCGGAGCCGATGTAAAATGGGATGGCGCCACGCGCCATATTACCATAACCGGACCACCTTACAACTTTTACCGCATGGCCTTTTACGCCATTAGATCTTTTAACCAAAGACATCTTATCCCTTGTTTTGACGCCGTTGCCTTTGGGTGGTCGCACCTGACGGCGGACGGTTCCCTCGAGTTGAATGGCCAAGACTTTTTCTGGCCCCAGCCGGCTGGTTCCGTTACCCCTGAAGGTATTATTAAGGATGCCCGGCGTAAGGGCGTTACCTGCTACTTGATGGTATTTATGACCGACGAGGGTGGTGCACTCCGGGCGTTGCTGGATGATAAGGAGAAGGTGAACCGCGCTGTAGACCATATTGCGGCACTGGCATCCGAAAAAGATTTTGACGGTGTGCTGCTGGATTTGGAGGGTTTGGGCTGGAAAGAGGATGGTGTGCAATTAGAGGCTACCAGAGACGCGTTTACCAGGTTTGTAAACAAGTTGGCCAGCCGGCTGCACGCGCAGAGTAAAACCATAGCCTTGGCGCTGCACCCGCCCAACAGCGAATACCGCGGTTACGATTACGCGGCTTTGGGGCAGAGCAGCGACCTCGTAATCATTATGGCCTACGATTATCAAGATAAGCCCGGGTCCGAACCTGTCAACAAGGTTGAAGAGGCTGTGCGGATGGCGGCTGGCCAGGTGCCCCGGGAAAAGCTGGTGCTCGGTATTTCCGCCTGGAGCGAAACGCCTGAAAGCATGCCGGAAAAAATTGCTGTGGTCAAGCGGTTCCGGCTCAAGGGCTATGCTGTTTGGCGGTTGGGTCTGATCAAAGCCGGGATGATCGAAACGCTAACTAGCGCCACATAAGTTTCGGCCCTCAAGGAGCGCAGTAAAGATATAAGCCTAACAAGGCTGCGACAGCCAATATGCCCAGTATGATCTGCCACACACGCATTTATAAAAGCCCTCCCTGCTAAGCTTTATGATCAATCCCGTAACACCTTATTATTTATGCCGGTATGTCTTTCCTTCTTTTCTTTTTATATTTAATGGAAAATGGAGATTTAAAGATCTAAAAGACTAAATCGATCCTAAAAAGGCAAAAATACCTTTAGACCCGTATTGCTGTTCTTGTAAGGGTGACATATGATAATAATAGTTAAAGTCAAACAAAGTCAAAGAAAGGACTGTAAAAAGTGCCCAGTATCGCCGATCTTATTGCCGCATATATTAGAAAACTTTTAGAACAAAATCCCGAAGGAGTTGAGATCCGGCGTAACGAGCTGGCCAGCAAATTTAACTGTGCACCGTCGCAGATTACGTACGTATTAACCACGCGCTTTGGTGCCAATGCCGGGTTTATGGTGGAAAGCCGCCGGGGGGGCGGTGGGTACGTCCGCATAACCCGGCTGCGCGTAGGCCGGCGCCAGACTTTGTTAAATCAGTTATTGGAGTTTATTGGGGACGCCATCGGGTCACGGGATGCTGAAGCGGTTATTATGCGCTTATGGGAAGAAGGTTTTATTACTAAACGTGAGGCCTTAGTAATGAAATCCGCTGTAGAAGATACTACCTTGAGAATCGAAGCCCCTTGGCGCCAAAGGTTACGTGCCGAAATCTTAAAGGCAATGGTAACCACCGTTTTTCGGGTGATGACAGAAAGGGGGTAAAGAGCGTGCTCTGTGAAAAATGTCAAGAGCGCAATGCCACGGTACATTATACCGAAATCGTTAACGGTCAAAAACGTGAAATGCACTTGTGCGAAGAGTGCGCGCGGGAAGAACAAGTAGGCAGTTTCAGTTTCTCCCCGCAGTTAAACTTGCATCACTTCTTGGCAGGACTTATGGGACCCGAAACCGGAAGAACGTTTATTCCCGGAAATCAGCTGCAGTGCCGCGCCTGCGGTCTTACTGAACGCGAGTTCAGACGCACGGGACTTTTGGGTTGTGCCGAGTGTTATGAACAATTCTCCTCATGGTTGAAGCCCTTACTCCGCCGTATCCATGGTACGGTAAGGCATACCGGCAAAATTCCCGAACGTACCGGCGGGCAGTCGAAACAAAGGCGTGAGCTCCAGCGGCTGAAACAAGAGCTGCAGGCAGCCGTATCTCAAGAAAGATTTGAAGAGGCGGCCAAGTTAAGGGATAGAATTCGCGAGCTTGAAAAGCAAATGGAACAAGGGGGCGAGTAGGTTGGGCCTGCGGGAAAACATTACTAATCCATTCAGCAAGTGGATGGACGGTAACGCGCCGGAAGCAGATGTGGTCATTTCAAGCCGCGTAAGGCTGGCCAGGAATTTGGCCTCATTCCCCTTTCCGCACCAGTTGTCCAAGGAAAAGGCCAATGAAATAATTCACGCCCTGCAGCTGGCCATTAATAATAAGAAGACACGCGCCGCCGTAGGGCCGATGGAATTGGCCCGGCTGGCCGAATTGACACCGGTGGAAAGACAGATATTAGTGGAAAAACATCTCATCAGCCCCGACCTGTTGAAAACCCGGGAAGAGGAAACACGGGCCCTGGTGGTTTCCGGGGATGAAATAGTTTCGATAATGGTTAATGAGGAAGACCACTTGCGCTTACAGTGCCTGCTGCCGGGGCTGCAGCTTGAAGAAGCGGCCCGTATTTGCGCTCTGCTGGACGATGCTTTGGAACAGACCCTGGACTATGCTTTTTCCGAAAAGTTGGGTTACCTGACGGCTTGTCCCACTAATGTCGGTACGGGGATGCGCGTATCGGTGATGGTTCACCTGCCGGGGTTAGTTATTAACGGTGGGATTAAGGAATTGCTGGCGTTTATTCCCAAGGTAGGTCTTACTGTACGGGGTCTTTACGGTGAAGGTACGGAAGCCGCCGGCAACCTGTTTCAGATCTCCAATCAGGTGACGCTGGGCCGTAGTGAAGAGGAAATTGTCAGCGGGCTGGGTACGGTCACCGAACAAGTTATCGCCCGCGAGCGGCAGGCCCGGCAGCAGCTTTACCGGTATCGGCGCGATGCTTTGGAGGACCGTGTTTGGAGGGCTTACGGTACGCTGCGTTATGCCCGTTTACTGACCGGTGACGAGACAATGAAACTTTTATCCGATGTCAGGTTGGGTGTCAACCTTGGTTTCCTGAAAGGTCCCACCCCCCGATTGTTAAACGAGCTGATCGTACTGACACGGCCGGCGTATATTACCAAAATGGCGGGTAAGGATGTGCCGCCTGCGTACAGGGACAGCCTGCGGGCCAAACTAGTTAGGGAAAAGCTCAAAGATCTACCTGAATAACGGGAGGTGTACATATGTTTGGGCGATTTACCAAGCGAGCTCAAAAAGTAATCCTTTTGGCGCAGGAAGAAGCGCGCCGCTTTAATTACCCGTATGTGGGCACCGAACACCTTCTTCTTGGCCTTGTCAGGGAAGGAGAAGGAGTGGCGGCCAAGGTTCTCCGGGAATTGGGTATAGAGGCCGACAAAGTAAGGGCTGCCGTTGAACAGATGGTAGATGTGGGACAGGCCGGGCCGCATATGGAGATCGCTCTGACCCCGCGTGCCAAAAGAGTGCTGGAGCTTTCAGTGGATGAGGCACGACGTTTGGGTCATAACTATGTGGGTACCGAGCACTTGTTACTCGGCTTGATACGCGAGGGTGAAGGTGTTGCCGCCCAGGTGCTTACCGGAATGGGCGCTGATTTAAATAAAGTGCGTGACCTCGTGATGCAGATGCTGAACGGAGGCGCTGCGGTACCGGGCAACGGGCCCATCAAAGCCAATGGTCAGAACAGGACACCGACGCTGGACCGGTACGCCCGTGATCTTACGGAGTTGGCCAAGGAAGGAAAACTTGACCCGGTAATCGGGCGTGAGCAGGAAATCGAGCGCGTCATCCAGATCCTGAGCCGCAGGACTAAGAATAACCCGGTACTTATCGGAGACCCCGGTGTCGGCAAGACGGCTATTGCCGAAGGCTTGGCGCAGAGGATTGCCGAAGGCAAAGTGCCTGAAATTTTGGTTAACAAGCGCGTGGTGGCCCTGGATATGGCCTCCATGGTGGCGGGCACCAAATACCGGGGTGAGTTTGAAGAGCGTCTTAAGAAAGTTATCGACGAGATCCGCGGTGCGGGCAACATTATTCTCTTCATCGATGAGCTGCACACGTTGATTGGGGCCGGTGCCGCTGAAGGTGCCATTGATGCTTCCAATATCTTGAAACCGGCCCTGGCACGTGGCGAGCTGCAGACCATTGGTGCGACCACAATGGATGAATACCGCAAATATGTGGAAAAGGATGCGGCCCTGGAGCGGCGTTTTCAGCCGATACATGTTAGTGAGCCGAGTGTGGCTGATACCATTGCCATCTTGCAGGGCTTGCGTGACAAGTACGAGGCCCATCACCGCGTAAGAATCACCGACGAGGCCCTTACGGCTGCCGCCCGTTTGTCAGACCGTTATATTACCGATCGTTTCCTGCCTGATAAGGCTATCGACTTAATTGATGAGGCCAGCTCCCGGGTACGGTTGCAGGCTTTTACCGCCCCGCCGGATTTAAAGGAACTGGAAGAAAAGCTTGAAGAGATACGGAAGGAAAAGGAAGCTGCTGTAGCGGCGCAGGAGTTCGAGAAGGCCGCCCAGCTGCGTGACCAGGAGAAACAGCTGCGTGAGGAGCTGGAGTCTTCGAAAGAAGCGTGGCGCCAGCAGAAAGGCGGTGACGAACTGGTTGTCACCGAGGAAGATATTGCGCAGATCGTTTCCAGTTGGACTGGTATTCCGGTCAAAAAGCTGGCGCAGGAGGAGTCGGAGCGGCTGCTTAATTTGGAGGAGAAGCTGCACGAGCGCGTTGTCGGCCAGGACGAAGCCGTGGAGGCCGTGTCCCGCGCGATCCGGCGCGCACGGGCCGGGCTCAAGGATCCCCACCGTCCGATTGGTTCTTTTATCTTCTTGGGACCGACCGGGGTCGGTAAGACCGAACTGGCGCGAGCACTGGCCGAGGTCCTTTTTGGTGACGAGGATGCTATGGTACGTATTGACATGTCGGAGTATATGGAAAGACATACTGTTTCCCGCCTGGTAGGTGCCCCTCCCGGATACGTAGGCTATGAGGAAGGCGGGCAACTGACCGAGGCTGTACGCCGGAGACCTTACAGCGTTATTTTGCTCGACGAAATTGAGAAGGCGCACCCGGAAGTATTTAATATCCTTTTGCAGCTGCTGGAAGACGGGCGCCTGACGGACGGTAAAGGACGTACGGTTGATTTTCGCAATACCGTGGTCATTATGACTTCCAACGTGGGAGTAAGTCATATTCGCCGTGAGGGCACTATGGGCTTTAAAACCCGGGACGACCAGCGGGCCAGCTACGAGCGGATGAAGGAACGAGTAATGGACGAACTTCACAGGACTTTCCGGCCTGAATTTTTGAACCGGATTGACGAGATTATTGTCTTCCACTCGCTTACCGGTGAACATATCAGGCAGATCGTGGATTTGATGCTGCAGGATGTCGCCGAGCGGATGAAAGAGCATGACATCGAAATCGAAGTTACCGACCCGGTCAAAGAGGTCCTGGCCAAAGAAGGATTTGACGAGAAATTCGGTGCCCGGCCTCTTCGCCGTACCATCCAGCGGAAAATTGAGGACCTGCTGTCGGAGGAGTTGTTAAAGGGTACGTTCCAGCGCGGCGACAAGGTACAGCTGGATGCCGAAGATGAGCAAATTGTGGTTAAGAAAGCATAGTTGCTTTCAAAGGGCGCATACCTTATATTGGAATGGTATGCGCCCTTTTATATACATGCGACCCTGAGGAATACTCTTAAACCCCTACCGTATCACAGCGACCCAGCACTCAGATAAGCTCCAAATGCAAGCCCAGCTGAGTGCCGGGGAGGAAATAAGTGATATCTTTTCCCTTGTGGATAAGTGACAATTACGATACAATAATTTATTATTTAAATTACTTAAAGGAATGACCTTATGCGGTGCCGGGAATGCGGTTACTATACAACACGCTGGTTGGGTAGATGCCCGGAATGCGGCTCCTGGGGTTCTATGGAGAAAAGTGAAGAGCGCGGTAAAAGCAGAATATCTCCGCAATCCCATCCATTATGCATTACCGATATTCCTGTAGAAGAAGAAAAACGCATTACCTGCGGTATTGGCGAAGTTGACCGGGTACTGGGCGGGGGCATTGTACCCGGGGCCGTGGTTTTACTTGGCGGTGACCCGGGCATCGGCAAGTCTACACTGCTTATGCAGTTGGCCTGTGAAGTTGCCCGCAGCGGGTGTGTGCTTTATGTCTCCGGTGAGGAATCCGCTTTGCAGGTGAGGTTGAGGGCGGAACGCCTGGGGACGGTAGTACCCGGCCTGTACCTGGTCTGTGAGAACATCATTGACAACGTCATAGCGTCTATCGAAGACCTCAATCCCGTTTTGGTTGTAATCGATTCCATTCAGACAATGTACCAACCTGAGTTACAGGCGGTACCGGGAAGTGTTGGACAGGTCCGCGAGTGTGCCCTGAAGCTCACGGCCCTGGCCAAAACCAGGGGCATTCCCATATTCCTGGTAGGGCATGTTACTAAAGAGGGAGCCCTGGCCGGCCCGCGCGTTCTGGAGCATACTGTGGATGTCGTTTTATATCTGGAAGGGGAAAGGCATCATTCCTTCCGTATTCTCCGGGGCGTTAAGAACCGGTTTGGGTCCACTAATGAGATCGGTGTGTTTGAAATGCAGGGAGAGGGTTTAATTGAAGTTGATAATCCCTCCCGGCTTTTTATAAGCCCCCAAGGAGTTGACGTGCCCGGGTCCGTGGTGGTGTGCAGCCTGGAAGGGTCACGTCCCTTGCTGGTTGAAATCCAGGCTCTGGTTGCTCCAACCGGATATGGTACGCCGCGGCGCATGACCGCCGGTGTGGATTACAACCGGGTGGTTCTCATGGCCGCTGTTTTGGAAAAACGAGTAGGCCTCAGCCTGAGCAATCATGATATTTATGTCAATGTGGTGGGCGGCGTTAAACTTGCCGAACCGGCGGTAGACCTGGGAATTGCGTTGGCACTGGCATCAAGTTTCCGGGAACAGGCCGTGCCGTCCCGGACCATCGTGGTGGGTGAAATAGGCCTTACCGGCGAAGTACGCCCGGTGAGGGCTATGGAAAAAAGGGTTAAAGAAGCTGCCAAGCTCGGGTTTAAAAGGGCTGTACTGCCGGGTGTTTCCCTATGCCCCGGCGAAAGTGCCGGGCTTGAATTGCAAGGGGTCAATTCGTTGGAAGACGCGATCGGTTTGTTGTTACGTGGTTGAGAAGGGGTGGATTTGTGCGCGAAGACAAAAATCAGGATCAATTTATGGCCGTACTGCGCGTTGTGGCGCCAGGTACCGCTTTGCGTGAAGGGCTGGAGCATATTCTCCGTTCCGAAAGCGGGGCGTTGATCGTCCTTGGTGATCGCCCCGAAGTGATGGAGATTGCAGAAGGCGGTTTCCGGGTGAATGCCGATTTTTCCCCGGCCAAGCTTTATGAACTGGCCAAGATGGACGGGGCCATTATTCTTGATGAGGAAGCAAGGCGTATAATTGCCGCCAACACACAGCTTGTGCCGGACCTCGGGATTCCGTCCAATGAAACGGGTATCCGGCACCGGACCGCCGAACGTGTGGCCCGCCAGACCGATGCCCTGGTAATTTCCATATCGCAGCGGCGTGGCGTGATAACTGTGTACAAGGGTGCGTTGAAGTATGTCCTGCGCGACCTGGAGGTAATTTTTACCAAAGCCAATCAGGCGCTGCAAACATTGGAGAAATACCGGGCCGTATTAGACCGTATTTTGGTAAACCTAAGTGTTACTGAATTTGAGGATACCACCACTTTGTACGATGTCTGCAAGGTAATTCAACGGGTAGAAATGACCTTAAGGGTGGTTAAGGAGATCGAAATGTACGTTACCGAACTTGGTTCGGAAGGCCGTTTGATCACGATGCAGCTTGAGGAATTGATTACCGGGGTTGACAACGAAGGGCTCCTGGTGATTCAGGATTATGCTCAAAATTTGGATGACAAAACTCCCCAGCAGGTGCAAAAGATTGTTGAAACGTGGCCGAGTGAAGATTTGCTGGACCTGTCTTTGATAGCCCGGGCCCTCGGTTACGCGGGTGGGGGTACCATCCTGGAACAGAATGTCTCCTGCCGGGGTTACCGGGTGCTCAACAAGATCCCGCGCCTTCCCGGCCCTGTCATCGAAAACCTTGTGAACTCCTTCGGCAACTTGAACCGTATTCTCAACGCTTCTTTGGAAGAGCTGGATGAGGTCGAGGGTATCGGTGAAACCCGGGCCCGTTCCATAAAGGAAGGATTGAGCCGGTACTGGAACCAGCTATTACAGGAAAGATACCGGTAAAACTTAGCATAAGTGCGTTTGAGTTAGCTTTTTTGACATTAAACGCTAGTTTATGGTATACTAAGGAGGTAGAGGGTTTTTAGGAGGTGCCGCGTTGTTCAAAATCGGAGACAAGGTAGTGTATCCGATGCATGGGGCGGGGATTATCGAATCGATAGAAGAGAAAGAAATTCTAGGCGAAAAACAGCAGTACTATGTGTTGCGCCTGCCGATCGGAAGTATGAGAGTGATGGTTCCTACCGCGAGTGGCGAGAACATCGGGCTTCGTCAGGTCATCGATCGTAAAGAGGTACAGAAAGTTTTTGGCGTTTTAAAAGACCATAGCTCATCTCCAATGCCCGGAAACTGGAACCGCCGCTACCGTGCTAATTTGGAAAAAATTAAAAGCGGTAATATTTATAAAGTTGCTGAGGTGGTTAGAAATCTGGCGCGCCGGGAAAGGGAAAAGGGGCTGTCTTCAGGTGAAAAACGTATGCTTGAAAGCGCGCGACAGATACTGATAAGCGAGCTGGTTCTGGCAGCGGAAATAGAAGAAGACAAGGCACGAACGATGTTAGATGAGATGCTTGCTTAAAGCTGGCGGAAATATTAGCCAGCTTTTTTATTGAGAGGCATGTTAACAAGCGTTATAATAGAGGAAAGGCTATACGTAAGGATAGAGAAGGAGGTGAAAGGACGTTGATCCGCAGGATAGCCTTTGGTGCCTTGGTTCTGGTTTTTGCAGGGGCCGGACTGGCCGGGGGTTATTTTCTGGTACAGAGCGGGCTTGTTAACGCGCCTTTAAGTTACGGTTTGGCGGCGCTTATCTTTATTGCCGGAGCACTTTTGGGGGTTGTCCTGGCACCCCGTGTTATTACGATTACGATAAGTCTGACCTCCAGAGTGGTTGAGTATTTGCAGAGAATGCCGCTTCAGGATCTGTTTATTGCTTCTGTCGGACTCATAATTGGCCTTCTTATCGCCAATCTTATCGGTTCCATTCTCAGTGGATTTGGTTGGATCGGGAGAATGGTCCAGGTTTTTATTACCCTGTTTTTAGGATATACCGGCCTCAGCGTGGGCATCAAGAAACGTGAAGAAATCAGCAGTTTTTTTGCCAATATTCCCTGGATCGGAAAAACGGAAAAGATCAGCCGGGGGGATGGGTCCCCCAAACTACTCGATACCTCGGCGATTATTGACGGGCGCATCGCCGACCTTTGCAGCAGCGGTTTCCTGGAAGGGGTATTGGTTGTACCGTCTTTTGTTCTTGAGGAACTGCAGCATATCGCTGACTCCAGTGATGTCCTTAAACGTAATCGCGGGCGGCGCGGCCTTGACGTGCTTAATTACATCCGCAGTCAATCCGAGACCAAAGTCCAAATTTGTGAAAACGTTAAGGGCCTGGAAGACACTTCTGAGGTTGATGCCAAGCTGGTCAAGCTTGCTAAGCGGATGGGCGCCAAGATTATCACTAATGACTTTAATCTCAACAAGGTGGCCGAGCTGCAGGGGGTCAAGGTGCTGAACATCAATGAACTGGCCAATGCTTTGAAGCCGGTGGTGCTTCCCGGTGAGGAAATGACGGTGCACATCATTAAGGACGGTAAGGAAGTAGGACAGGGTGTTGCTTACCTGGATGACGGTACGATGATCGTTGTCGACGGCGGTAAGAAACACATCGGGCAGACCATTAAAGTCATTGTTACCAGTGTTCTGCAAACGACGGCAGGCAGAATGATTTTTGCCAAGCCGAAAGTTGTTAAACGGGAGCAAAACTCCCAGGGAAAATACGATGAGGTGAACGTTGTTGGATAATACTGCCTGGGCAGTGGTCGTTGCGGCCGGTCAAGGCAGCCGGATGGGCAAAGGTCCTAAGAAACAATTCCGGCTGCTGGCCGGCCTTCCGGTTTTAGGGCATACTTTGCAGGCTTTTGAAGACAGCACGGTGATTAAGGGTGTTACCCTGGTAGTAGCTCCGGATGAGGTGGAGTGGTGCCGGGTCGAGATTGTCGAGCGTTACGGCTATACTAAGGTCGCGGAGGTAGTGCCGGGTGGTGCCGAGCGCCAGGAATCGGTATGGAACGGCCTTTTACGGGTACCGGAAATCCCGTTTGTAGTAATTCACGACGGGGTAAGGCCTTTTATTACGCCGCGTCATATCGCGCAAGTGGTGGAAGGGGCCAAGGATTACGGCGCGGCCACTCTGGCCGTGCCTCCCAAAGATACTATCAAGATAGTCGATGAAGACCGCGGGACGACGAAAAACCTGCCGCGGGATAAACTGTGGCTGGTTCAGACTCCGCAGGCTTTTCGGCGGGATACGATTGTCGAAGCCCATTACAAAGCACGGGTTGATGGTTTTACCGGCACCGATGATACTTCCCTGGTCGAACACGCGGGTGGCCGGGTACGGGTGGTAACCGGGGATTATGCCAATATCAAAATTACGACGCCGGAGGATTTTGCTTTCGCGGAAGTATTATTAGGGGGACGGGCTGTGGTACGAACCGGTTTCGGTTATGACGTTCACCGGCTTGTTGAAGGTCGCCGGCTTGTTTTGGGCGGGGTAACCATACCCCACCGTCGCGGGCTGCAGGGGCATTCCGATGCCGACGTGTTAACCCATGCCGTGATGGATGCCCTCCTGGGTGCGGCGGGAGCGGGGGATATCGGTCACCATTTCCCGGACAGCGATCCTTCCTACCGTGACATTTCCAGTTTAAAGCTGCTGGCGGCTGTTAATGACCTGATCTTAGAGCGGAGTCTGGAAATCGGCAACCTTGATATTACCGTTGTGGCCCAGGAGCCGCGTCTGGCTCCTTACATACCGGAGATGCGGTCCAACCTGGCGCGGGTACTCGGGATTGGCGAGGAAGTAATCAACATTAAGGCCACAACCACGGAGGGCTTGGGCTTTACCGGAAAGGGGGAAGGGATTGCGGCTTATGCTATAGCATCGTTGCGTGTTGTTGTTTCGCCTCACGGCCGGGTGTTATAATAGTTTGTATATATAGATAAAGCCGGATCTTCTTGCTTTTGGGGGAGGGAAGGGTTTTGTTTAGGAAGATTCGCCGCGATATTGAGGTCGTGTTTGAACGGGATCCGGCCGCTAAAAACGTTTTAGAAGTTTTACTTTGCTATCCCGGCCTGCATGCGATCATTTTACACCGTATTGCCCATTGGTTTTACCGGAGACGTTGTTTCACTTTTGCGCGGCTTATATCGCACTTTTCCCGGTTTATGACCGGCATAGAAATACACCCCGGGGCCCGTATCGGCGAGGGCTTTTTCATAGACCACGGCGCGGGTGTTGTGATCGGTGAAACCACCGAAATCGGGAAGAACGTAACTTTATATCAGGGAGTAACTCTTGGGGGTACCGGTAAGGAAAAAGGTAAGCGCCACCCTACGATAGGAGATAATGTCGTCATCAGCGCGGGCGCCAAGATATTAGGTTCTTTTAAGGTTGGAGACAATTCCAAGATCGGGGCCGGGTCGGTTGTTTTAAGACCCGTGCCGCCGAATTCCACGGTTGTCGGGGTGCCCGGGAGGGTGGTAAGGCTTAACGGCAAGCGGGTCGGTATCATCGACCTGCGGCATGATCAATTACCGGACCCGGTAGCTGAGGCTATGGCCAAGATGGAAGAGCACATACAGCGGCTAGAACAGAAAGTTCAGGATCTGGAACGTCAACTTGCGGCTAGGGGGAAGGACGTTGGAATTTTATAATACTCTGAGCAAACGTAAAGAGACATTTCAACCCGGGGAGCCCGGGCGTGTTAAAATGTATGTCTGCGGTCCCACGACGTACAATTATATTCATTTGGGCAACGCCCGTGCCCTGGTGGTTTTTGATACCATCAGGCGCTACTTTTTATACAAAGGTTATGACGTAACATATGTCCAAAATTTTACCGATATCGATGACAAGATCATCAAAAGGGCCCAAGAACTGAATGAGGACCCCGTGGCCCTTGCCCGGCGTTATATCGAAGAGTATTACACCGATGCCGATGCTTTGAATGTGCGCCGGGCGGACGTGCATCCCAAAGTATCGGAGCATATACCCGACATTATCGACATGATTGAGCGTCTCATTGCACGCGGGTATGCTTATGTTACCGGTGATGGAAATGTCTATTTCGCGGTGCGCAAATTTCCGGAGTACGGCAAATTATCGGGGCGCTCGCTGGATGAAATGCGGTCGGGAGCCCGGGTGGACGTTGACCCGAATAAGCGGGACCCCCTTGACTTTGCCCTCTGGAAGGCGGCGAAACCCGGTGAGCCGTTCTGGGACAGCCCTTGGGGCCGGGGACGCCCCGGGTGGCACATTGAGTGTTCGGCGATGTCCCTCAAGTACCTGGGGACGGCCTTTGATATTCACGGGGGCGGCGCCGACCTGATCTTCCCGCACCACGAAAACGAGATTGCCCAGTCGGAAGGGGCAACGGGGGAAACTTTTGCCCGTTACTGGATTCACAACGGCTTTATCACGATTAATAAGGAGAAGATGTCCAAGTCCCTGGGCAATATTTTCTTGGTACGCGATTTACTCGATCATTACTCACCGGCCGCCCTGCGCCTGTTCCTTCTTGGTACCCATTACCGCAGTCCCCTCGACTTTGACCTCGACGCTATGCAGGCAGCCGAAAAGGCGGTAATAAGACTTAAAAACAGTTTAATGCTGTTGCGCGAGGCCTTGGAAGGGCGCGCCGTAGAAGAGGCAGACCTGGAAGGAGAGGATTTTGCCGGTAAATTAGAGGAAATATCTTCCCGTTTTGAAAAGGGTATGGATGATGATTTTAACACTGCTTTGGGTCTAGCATGCTGGTTTGATCTGGCCCATGAGACCAACTCTTATTTGCACCGGTCAGCTCAACCCAATCGGAGCTTGCTGGAGCGTGCGCTCCAATTGTTCACCGACTTTAACGGGATACTGGGAGTGTTTCCCGAAGAGGGTGGTGAAATCGTGCTTGAAGAGCGCAAAGTAGGCGACGACTTGTCCGAAAAGTTGCTGGAGCTATTGATAGAGGTACGGCAGGACGCCCGCAAGCAAAAGAACTTTGCCCTGGCGGACCATATCCGCGACCGCCTGAAAGAACTGGGCATCATCCTGGAGGATACCCCGCAAGGAGTAAGGTGGAGGAAAGCTTAGCAAGCGGGAAGAGTAAGCGGTAAATAGTAATTGGTAATGAAGAGACTGATAGTGGGTTACTTTACTGGATCGCTATTGGATCTCTACTCGATTGTAAATATGGAGGCCCTTATGGAGAGGAGTTTAAAGGTTCAACTGCTTTGTCATACTCCCCGGCCCGAGGAAACGGCAGCCTTGGCCGGGCGGCGCTGCTATTCGGGACTTGATAACGAAAATTTGATAGCCTCGTCACGTGAAAAAGATCCTGCCGCGTTTATTGAAAAACTGGTGAATATGGGACACGTTACTCCTATCGAACACGCCAGTTTTACTTTTGCCGTAGAGGGAGTATCGCGGAGCCTTTTGGCCCAGATTACCAGGCATCGCCTGGCCAGTTTCAGCGTTCAGTCCCAGCGTTACGTGGGGGAAACGGCTTCTCAGAACGAAGACGGCATTTTTGATTATATCGTTCCGCCGCGCATTGCCGAGTTGGGCCCGGAACAGGTGGCCGAGTTCAAAAGGCAGATGCGGCAGATACAGAAGTGGTACGATTACTGGGTCGACCTTCTGGGCGGGGACCGGGATGCTTATGAAGACGCCCGGTTTGTGCTGCCCAATGCGGCGGAAACCAAGTTTGTTTTCACGATGAACGCGCGAGAATTACTGCACTTTTTTACCCTGCGCTGCTGTGACCGCGCGCAGTGGGAAATACGGAACCTGGCCGACGAGATGCTGTTATTGGTTAAGAAGGTCGCGCCGGCCATTTTTGCTAAGGCTGGCCCGGCCTGCCTGCGCGGACCGTGTCCGGAGGGTAAATTGAACTGCGGCAAGATTAATGAAATACGAGAGAAGTACCGCTCTTTCGGAAATGAGATAAGTTAAGGAGTAAGCAGGAAGCCAAGAAGCAGTAATTGGTGATTGGTAATAAGTAATAAAGCTATATTCTAAAGTAAGTTAAGAGTGCCTTTATTCCCAGTTACCGGGGATACTATATAGCGGTGATTGACGTGGAAAATGTAATTTACGGCCGTAATCCTGTGCGGGAAGCGTTACGGGGTAACCGGCCGCTTAATAAGGTGGTATTGGCTAAGGGTGTTACGGCTGGTATTAGGAAGGAAATTATGGCCCTTGCCAAAGACAAAAACATTCCTGTGCAGACCGTTGCCCGGAATTATCTGGACCGTTTGACCGGCGGTGCTGCTCACCAGGGAGTGGCGGCGCTGGTGGCCCGCCGGTTTTACGTCGAAATAGAAGATATTCTGGCAGGGAAGGAAACGCCGTTAATTGTGGCTTTGCACGGGGTTCAGGATCCCCGCAATCTAGGGGCCGTTATCCGCACGGCCGAAGCGGCGGGTGTGGACGGGGTGGTCATACCCTCACGCCGGGCGGCTTCATTAACGGAGACGGTAGCCAAAGCCTCTGCCGGGGCGGTTGAATATCTTCCGGTGGCGCGGGTTACCAATATGGCCCGGACATTGCGCGGGTTAAAGGAGAAGGGTTTCTGGATCGTCGGTGCTGAAGCGGATGGTTCCCAACTGTATTGGAACATTGATCTGAAAGGACCTCTGGTTTTGGTGGTCGGAGGCGAGGATACCGGCTTGGGGCAAACAGTGCGTAAAGAATGTGATGTCCTGGTGAGGATACCGATGGCGGGAAAAGTTAACTCCCTGAACGTATCGGTGGCGGCCGGTTTGTTGATTTATGAGGCGTTACGGCAGAGGGGATTGGCCCATGGGCAGCAAGAACAAGACCCATCTTCTGGTTGACGGGTATAATGTTATTTTTAACGTGCCCGACTTTAAAAATACCGCCGATCTGGACCATGCCCGTGAAAAACTCATTGCCAAGCTGTCGAATTATGCAGCTTTGACGGGGCAAAAAATCATAATTGTTTTTGATGCCCACAGAGTACCGGGTGGTGTGGCACACATTGAAGAGCATGGAGACGTTGAGGTAGTTTTTACCGCGGAGTCTGAAACGGCCGACAATGTTATCGAGCGCCTGGCGGGGAAACTTGCCCGGGAAGGCATCGTACAAGTAGTTACTGCCGATTACCTGGAGCAGCGCCTTATTCTCGGGCAGGGGGCCTACCGGCTTCCTCCTGGAGAGTTCTGGCAGCAGGTGTGCCGTGTGCATGCTCGGAACAGTACTCGCCGCGAAGAAAAACCGGCGGAAGGATACCTGGAAAACCGCCTGGAGGACAAGATTCGCAAGGTGCTTGAGGACTGGCGTCAAAAATAGCTGTTCATTGTTGGCCTGTGAATTACTTGACGTGGTGACGGCTTGACAGTATAATTACATATGTACATGATCCGGTTTCCGCGGGATTGGGGGGCAATATATTGAGTACGAATCCCCAGGTTGAAGTGGAAGAACAAGGCTTCCACACGATGCAGGACGAGGTAGTTGTAGAGTTTGCAAGGGAAGGCGATAACGAAGCTCTGGAGTATCTGATCAACAAATACCGGCATTTTGTAAGGGCTAAAGCGCGTTCCTATTTTCTGATCGGGGCCGACAGGGAAGACATTATCCAGGAAGGAATGATTGGGCTATACAAAGCCATTCGCGATTTTCGACTGGACAAGCTCTCATCCTTCCGGGCTTTTGCCGAGCTCTGCATTACACGACAGATTATTACGGCCATCAAGACGGCAACGCGGCAAAAGCATATTCCTTTAAACTCTTATATTTCACTTAATAAGCCCATCTACGATGAAGATTCCGACCGCACCCTCATGGATATCATTTCCGGCTCCAAAATCACCGATCCGGAAGAGCTGGTCATCAGCCGTGAAGAGTTTGATGATATCGAGTGTAAAATTGGTGAACTGCTTAGTTCGTTAGAGTGGAAGGTGTTGATGTCTTACCTGGATGGTAAGTCGTATCAGGAAATTGCGGAAGACCTTCAACGGCATGTCAAATCCATTGACAATGCGTTGCAAAGGGTTAAAAGAAAACTTGAAAAGTATTTAGAACGGCGTGAAAATTAATCAACTAAATAATTGAAATACCGGGGTATCATATTTCATTTTTACTCTGATAAAAAGCAAGGCGGCGGCCTTGCTTTTTGATTCTTTAATCCTGAATGGCCTTGTATCCGGCGTGCTTGACATGTCAAGGGCTTTTTGCTAATATTGATGATGCATTCGGTGTGTTTTACTTATTGATGCTGGTGTAGCTCAATGGTAGAGCAGCGCACTTGTAATGCGCAGGTTGCAGGTTCAAGTCCTGTCACCAGCTCCATAATTTGGCGGATTTACCCTTATCATTGCAGATAAGGGTTTATTTTTGTGACGAGAGCACCTTGTGGTGCTCTTTTTGTTAGTGATACATAATTATATTATATATTTTGTTACTGCCAACGTAATTCGACATATTTCTGTTAATCGATATGATAAGATGACTTTCGATTGTACTGAAATTTGCTCGTTAATTTTGGGGACAGGCTAGGGGTACCATTTTTTACGACCAAAGAAAGCGGCACCGGGTTGGGATTAAGTATCTCCTATGCCATTGTGAAGGCCCATAAGGGGCACATTGAGGTTGAGAGTAAGGAAAGGAAGGGAACCACGTTCCGGGTGTATTTGCCGGTGTAGAGCACGGGGGTAATTGGTATGCTCACCACTCATTCTCCCCCTTGCGTCCAACTTTGCGATCATGTATACTTAATCATGCTGAGAGAGGCATACAAGAAATATGACATCGAGTTCCAGTCCTGGAATGGTAAGTTGTAAAATTAATTGCCGCAGCGCAGGAAAATAAAGACTCACGGCA
>JACDOK010000028.1 GCA_017656185.1 Peptococcaceae bacterium
GTAAAAATACCCGCCTTTGGCAGGCGGGTCTGTATTTTTTATGGCATCTAATGGCATCCCGAACAGCTAGTGGCTTTACAGCCGGTGCAGCCACCGCCGCTACCCCCGTCGCTGCCCGGTGATGCAAAATTGGATACGATGCGCTTGGGGTTGGACGCTTGACACTTGGGACAGATGATGTTTTTTCCGTCATCACCCATACGGCACAGCTTTTCAAAAATATGATAGCATTGACTGCATTTAAACTCGTATATCGGCACCTGTATCGCCCCTTTCTCTCACTGTACACTATTAAAATACGGTGTTGCGGTCATCATGTCAAGGAAGCCTTTAAAGCTGGTTAGTTGAAACAATCAGGTACATACCTTATAATCTAGTTAATCATTTATAAAAATGATGTTGTAGGAGCGTGCCCCTTATGTTCTTAACGTTTTATGGCGCTGCCGGTATAGTTACAGGTTCCTGTTTTTTAATTGATACCGGTCATTGCCGGATCATGGTTGATTGTGGGATGTTCCAGGGCCCCAAAGAATTAAGACAGCTCAACTACCAGCCGTTTCCGTTCCCGCCCCGCAGTATTGATTTTTTATTGTTAACGCATGCCCATATCGACCACAGCGGCTTGATTCCTAAGCTGGTAAAACACGGGTTTCGGGGGCGCATTATTGCTACGGCTTG
This sequence comes from Peptococcaceae bacterium, assembly GCA_017656185.1. Taxonomy (GTDB): domain Bacteria; phylum Bacillota; class Desulfotomaculia; order Desulfotomaculales; family JACDOK01; genus JACDOK01. The sequence goes on from JACDOK010000028.1 coordinate 679, forward strand.
TACGGCTGATCTTTGCGGGGCGCTTCTTCCTGACAGCGGGCATATTCAGGAAATGGAAGTTGAACGCAAGAACCGCAAAGCCAAACGTTCCGGGCGACCATTGTTGGAACCGATTTATACAGTGGATGATGCTTACGAGAGCCTGAAATATTTTGAAAAAGTGGACTATGGTGAGGAAATAACGCTATGTGACGATATTACCGTGAAGTTTCAGGATGCCGGACATATCCTGGGATCGGCTCTCATAGAATTGTGGGTGCGAGCCAATAGGACGCATACTAAGTTTGTGTTTTCAGGTGACTTGGGAAACCACGGTCGCCCGTTTGTAGAGGATCCCTCCTATGTTTGGGAAGCGGACTGTCTGGTTATGGAGTCGACCTACGGTAATCGCCTGCATCCGCCGAATCCTACTGACAATAAAGAACTTCTAAAAAATGCTATTTGCCGTACTTATGAGAAGGGCGGCAATGTAATTATACCCGCCTTTGCCGTAGAGCGTACACAGCACTTGCTGTATGATCTTTACCTGTTGCGGCGTGAGGGCCATTTGCCTCCGATGGACATTTATATTGACAGCCCTCTGGCAACGGCTGTGACTAAAATATTTGCAAAACACCAGGATTGCTACGATGCGGAAGCACGAGCGCTAATTGAGGCAGGAGAGCATCCCCTTGAAATGCCGGAGTTGAAATATTCACTGACGGTTGAGGATTCACGCCGTCTCAACGAAGTGACGGGGGGACAAATTATCATTGCCGGTTCGGGGATGTGTGACGCGGGGCGTATCCGGCATCATCTTAAACATAATTTATGGCGGCCGGAGAGCACGATTATTTTTGTAGGCTATCAAGCCCAGGGTACGCTGGGCCGGCGCATCCTTGAAGGAGAAAAAATGGTGCGCCTTTTTGGAGAAGACATCATAGTCCGTGCCGACATTGTAAATATCGAAGGTTTTTCAGCTCACGCCGATCAAAACATGCTTGCCGAATGGGTAAAGGAATTTCATGTGGTGCCCCAGCAGTTGTATTTAGTGCACGGGGAAATTGAGGCGGCACAGGAGTTGAAGAATGTCCTGGCAAGGAAAGTAGGAGTATCGGCCCATATACCCAGGTTACAGGAAACGGTAGCCGTTAAGCCGGGCCGGGGATACCGGGAGAAGCTGCGCCAGGTTAGTTCCAGCCTTCTGACCAGACTCGAGGAATTTCTCAACCGTAAACCCGATCAGGATTCCTACCTGGAGGTTCTTGATAAGGTTGTGGCTTTAGAAGAATATCTGGAAGATAAAATTAAGGACGGCGGTAGTTTTGGAACCTAGATCGGTATACGAATACCACAAAGCCGGTAATGTAGTTTATTTAACATTTCCCTTTATTACAGGAAACAGTGGGGTTAAGGCCATATTCAGTACTCGTCTTGGTGGATTAAGCAGCCCTCCTTATGATTCTCTGAACCTAGGGATACATGTCGGAGATGATGCTTACAATGTGTTGGTTAACCGGCGGCGCTTGTGTGACGCGGTAGGTGTTAAATATAGTAAGCTGGTCTGCGCGTCTCAGGTGCACGGTTGCCAAGTAAAGGTTGTGAACCCGAAGCAGACGGGCCGGGGTGTACAGTTTGCTTCCGATGCCATTCCTGACTGCGACGGATTGGTCACGGCATCACCGGATGTTCCTTTGGCTCTTTTTTTTGCCGATTGTGTTCCGATCTACTTTTTTGATCCGGTTAACCGCGTTATTGCCTTGGCACACGCCGGTTGGAGAGGTACCTTTCAGAGGATTGGCTTAAAAACTATAGAGGTAATGGCACGGCAGTTTGGTTCGGTGCCGGAACAAGTACTGGTCGTTATTGGCCCTGCCATCGGTTCGTGCTGTTATGAAATAGGAAACGATGTCGCTGACAGTTTTACCAGGGAATTTCCCGACTGTTCAGGATTTCTACGTGCCATTACGAGTGGTAAGTGGCGTCTTGACTTAAAGGAAGCCAACCGGCAGGTTTTGCAGGAAGCCGGTTTGAAAGACGAGCATATCGCCGTTAGTGATTTGTGCACCTCGTGCCAGCAGAACCTTTTCTTTTCCTACCGGGCTTCCGGCGGGAAAACCGGCAGGATGGCGGCGGTAATGATGCTGGAGAAATGTAATAACTAGAAGGACAATAGTCGATGAGGCGGATTATCTAATCTATTACATTGAAACGGTATGTAGATTAAGGTATCCTTTTTTGAGGGGTCATAAAATGAAAAAGCGCCTCTTTATTACAATCTCACTGGGCTTGTTGGTATTTCTTTTTGCCAACTTCTTTTTATGGTCTTTTGTGCTTGCAGATGTGTTGTCACTTCTAGAAGCCATATTAATAGGCTTTTTGGTAGCCGTCGTTTTAGGTTGGGGGATATCTTTGTTAGCATACCGGCCTTTGACACATGTAGTCCAGACCGCAGAGGAAATGGCTGACGGTGCTCTTGAAAAACGTATCAGAATTTTTAAAGCTGATGAGATGGGTAAGCTGGCGGAGAGTTTTAACCAGTTGGCTTTCCGTTTGCGCCATACCATTAATGAAGTTACTGAGGAAAAAAACCGGATACAAGCTATCCTCAACAGCATGGCGGACGGCGTCATAGCCCTTGACCATAAAGCCAGGGTGATTCTTCTCAACCCGGTGGTCGAAGAGGTCTTCGGTATTAAAGAGGAAACCTGTAAAGGCAAGGTTATATTGGAAGTGGTGCGTGACTATGAATTGGACAAAATTTTCCAGGAAGCCCTTGTCTCACAGCGACCCGTAAAAAAGGAACTGCGTTTTTTAACTCCTGAACCACGTATCTTTCGTGTTCACGTCACACCTTTGCAAAGTTTCGAAGGCGGTGTAGTGGCGTTATTAAGAGATATAACCGAACGCAGGCAGCTTGAGGAATTGCGTAGTGAGTTCGTGGCTAATGTTTCCCATGAACTGCGTACCCCCTTGACTTCGATTAGAGGTTTTGTGGAAACCCTGCAGGATGGTGCGATACAAGATCCTAAGGTGGCGCGTGACTTCCTGAATATCATTGACAAGGAAGCTGAACGGTTAGCTTTATTGATCGAGGATCTGTTGAATCTCGGCCGGGTTGAGGAAAAGCGCGGTCAATTCGCCCGGGACGAAATCAGTATTCGTGAAGTTATAAGCCAAGCCATTGACAGTGTAAGCGGGAAGTTAAAAGACAAAGGCTTGGAGCTTAAGGTGGATATACCAGACAATTTGCCTAAAATTTATGGCGAGCAGGGTTTATTGGTACAGGCTTTTGTAAATTTGCTTGACAATGCCGTTAAGTTTACCGAGGAGGGCTATATTGCTATCCGAGCCCAACTGGAGAATGAGTGGCTGCGTGTCGACGTGAATGATACCGGGATTGGCATTCCGTATGAAAGTCAGGTCAGGATTTTTGAACGGTTTTACCGTGTGGATAAGGCCCGCTCCGGCAAGCAGGGGGGAACAGGTCTGGGCCTGGCCATTGTCAAACATATTGTAGAAGGTCACGGGGGGCGGGTTAAAGTACAGAGTGCGTATAATAAGGGAAGCACCTTTAGCGTATTTTTACCAACGAAGTAATCATTATTATTAACGATCATTTAACATTTAGTTAATCAAAACCTAACGGCATTCTGGTATTATGAAAAGCAGGGTACCATAGTATACTTTAATTTTATGAATTAATGGGTCAGTTATTGGAGGCGCTGTAATGGATAACAATAAGATTGTCGTTGATAGTCTTAACCTTTACTATAAAGATTTTCAGGCGTTAAATAATATCAGTATCGATATTAAGGCTAACCAAATTACGGCTCTTATCGGTCCTTCCGGCTGTGGCAAGACGACTTTTTTACGTGTATTGAACCGGATGAATGATTTAATCGATGGGGTTAAGGTTGAAGGAAAGGTTTTATTGGATGGCGAGGACATTTATGGGCCTGAAGTTGACGTGGTTCAGCTGCGTAAAAAGGTGGGCCAGGTTTTTCAACATCCCAACCCTTTCCCAATGTCGGTTTATGACAATATTGCTTATGGACCCCGGATTCACGGGATAAAAGATAAACGCAAACTAGATGAAATCGTGGAAAATAGTTTGTGCCGCGCTGCCCTTTGGGAAGAGGTGCGTGACCGGCTGTTCCAATCGGCCCTGGGTCTTTCGGGGGGACAGCAACAGCGTCTCTGCATTGCTCGTGCTCTGGCGGTGGACCCGGAAGTTATCCTGATGGATGAGCCTACGTCGGCGTTGGACCCGGTATCAACCCTGAAAATTGAGGAATTACTACGTGAACTAAAATCTTTTTACACCATTATTATTGTTACACACAATATGCAGCAGGCGGCTCGTGTTTCAGATGTGACCGCCTTCTTCCTGACAGGAAATCTTATTGAGTACGGTGATACCGAAGTCTTATTTACAAAACCGTGTGACCGGCGCACAGAGGATTATATTACAGGACGTTTTGGATAACAAAATATTTTACAAAAATATCCTTCTTGTTCCCGGCTGCGGGCTGTGGTAAATTATTTGCTATATTAATCGGGAGTAGGTAAGATTGTCCAACAGAGCAACATTTGATAATGAGCTTCTCAATCTCCAACAGGATATCTTGCGAATGGCAAGCCTTGTCGAGCAGAATATTTTCGATGCGCTTGAGGCCCTATTTAACCGTGATCCCCAGATAGCCAAGAAGGTCATTACCGGTGATGATGCGATTGACCGTTTACGGTATGAGATAGAGGATAAATGCATTAAACTTGTCGCTACCCAACAGCCTATGGCGCGGGACCTGCGGGTTATCTTTACCGGTATCAAAATTCTTACGAACTTAGAAAGAATGGGTGACCATGCCGTGGATATTGCACGGGCGGCGATGTGTGTGTGCGGGGGAGTACCTGAAAAGGCCTTAAAGAAAATCCCGCGCATGGCCCGTTTGACACAGGATATGGTCAGGGACGGACTTGATGCCTATGTTAACGGGGACGTGGAAAAGGCTCGCACGTTGTGTGCTAAAGATGACGAAGTGGATGAGATATTTAATTTGGTGTTTCAAGCTTTAGTCGAGTACATGCAGGAGAATCCTACTACCATTCCGTGTGTTGTTTACCTCCTCTTCGTGGCACGCTACCTGGAACGCATCGCTGACCGGGCTACCAATATCGGGGAGGATGTTATCTACCTGGTTACCGGTGAAATGCAGGAATTGAATTAGAGTACTAATTTAAAAGCGCCCGCGTGGCGCTTTTTTTATGGCATTGACGGTAGACAACATGCCATTTCGAAGGATTTACCGGTAGTATGTAGAATATATCCGTGAAATTATAATATTTGGTAAGGTGCGGTTACGATTGCCGCTTTATGAACTTAAATAAATAATTACTCCAGACCGGTGATACTTCGTTATGAGTAATGAGATACACAACCGATTATATAAAGTACGACAAAGAATCGCTGCCGCAGCTTACAGGGTTGGGCGAAACCCCGAAGACATTACTTTGATTGCTGTTACCAAAACGGTAGACACAGAGGCTATTTGGAACATTTACAAGTTGGGTATTAGGGACGTGGGAGAGAACCGGGTACAGGAGTTCAGGGCCAAGTATGCCAAAGTGCCCGCTGCCCTGCGCTGGCATTTTATCGGACACCTACAGCGCAACAAAGTCAAGCACCTAGTTGGCAGAATTTTCCTTCTGCACAGTTTAGACCGTATGTCTTTGGCGGAGGAAATCAGCCGCCGTGCTATGAAACAGCAAGCTGTCGTTAGGTCGCTGGTTCAAGTCAATGTGTCCGGTGAAACAACCAAGTCCGGTCTCGCTCCGGATGAAGTGCCAAGTTTTTGTAAAGAAGTGGCAGGACTTCCCGGCTTGCAGGTAGAAGGTTTAATGACCATAGCCCCTTACGGACCTTCTGAGCAGGCACGACCGGTCTTCCGAGAGTTAAAGGAATTGGCACGGAAGGTCGATGACGAAGCTGGGGTCACAATGCGTTATCTAAGTATGGGTATGTCCAATGATTTTGAGGTTGCCGTAGAAGAAGGGGCCAATATCTTACGTATTGGAACGGCCATTTTCGGTCCCCGTAAAAGTAAGGAGGGGTTGTAGGTGGGAAACAAAATCGTGGACAAAGTACTGGGGTTTATGGGGTTTGAGGATGAATTACCGGACAGGGAACCGGGACAAAAAATGGATCAGGAATCATATGCGGAGCCAATCACAAAGAGAAAAGGTGCTGCCCCGGTAGTAAGCATCCATTCCCAGCGTCAGGTGCGGGTATGTATCGTAGAACCACGTTCATTTGACGAGGTACAGGATATTACCGAGAACCTAAAAAATGGCAAACCCGTGATTGTAAACCTGGAACACGCGGACAGTGATGTGGCCAGGCGCATTGTTGATTTTGTCAGTGGTGCAACTTATGCTTTAAACGGCAGCCTGCAGAAGGTCGGTGGTGGAATATTCCTGTTTGTTCCGTCTAATGTCAATATTGATAGTGAAATCGAAAGCACTCAAAAAGGAGGGCTTTTCCCCTGGATAAGGTCCAAGGAGTGATGGCATGGACTTGCTGCATAACCGTCATATTGGTTTTATAGGCGGCGGCGCAATGGGAGAAGCTCTGAGTGCCGGGGTTATCAGGGCCGGGTTGGTACCCGCCAGCGCCGTAACGGTCAGTGATATCAGAGAGGAACGGCTTGCCTATCTCAGCGAGAGTTTGGGTGTTCATACCACGACTGACAATGAAGTCTTATTGAACAACGCTGATGTGGTGGTACTTGCTGTCAAACCATTTATTATTGGTGATTTGCTGCAGGAAATTGGCCACCGGGTAAAATCGTCACATACTATTATTAGCATTGCCGCCGGAATCCCCATATCATATATTGAAGAACGCCTCCCCCAAAAAGTTCCGGTAATAAGGGTAATGCCCAATACTCCTTGCTTGGTAAGGGAGGGGGCAAGTGCTTTTGCTTTGGGGACCTATGCCGCAGAAGAGCATGCCGAAATGGTTCAGAAATTGTTTAGCGCCGTAGGGCGCGTTGTCAAGGTGACTGAAAAACTAATTGACGTTGTGACGGGGTTGAGTGGGAGTGGGCCGGCTTATGTGTACCTGATGGTAGAGGCCCTTAGTGATGGCGCCGTTCGTATGGGTTTACCGCGGGATGTGGCCAATATTCTGGCTGCCCAAACGTTACTTGGTGCTGCTAAGATGGTTTTAGAAACAGGTGAACATCCCGGCCGTCTTAAGGATATGGTTACCACTCCGGGCGGAACTACGGCGGAAGGGATAATGGTTTTGGAAGAGGGACGTTTGCGTGCAACTTTAATGCGGGCTGTTGAGGCTGCTGCCGAAAAAGCTCGTGAAATTAACAGGCGGGGTTGATGCATGAGTTTTCTAATTGATGTAATTAATATCGGGTTTAGTGTTTATACCTACATTTTATTGGCTAGAGTTTTGCTTTCCTGGGTGCGCCACAACCCCTACAACCCCATCATAAAGTTTATTTACGAAATTACCGAGCCGGTATTAGGTCTTTTTCGTCGTATCATTCCCCCTATTGGAATGATCGACATATCACCAATAGTTGCCTTTTTTGCAGTAGAAATAGTTCGCAGGCTGCTGGTGGGATTATTAAGCGGTGTCTATTTTTAAACTAGTGGTTATTGGGACGGTTAATAAGTGGTGAGTGATTGGTATATCAAAGGTACGGAAGACGGTACAGTATTGAAGGTGCGTCTTCAGCCCCGGGCGTCAAAGAACGAAATTACCGGTCTTTACGGTGACGCTTTGAAAGTGAGGGTAACCTCGCCTCCGGTAGACGGCAAGGCGAATAAGGCTTTATGCTCGTTTCTGGCCAAGTTGCTTAAGGTAGCTGCCGGGCAGATTGTCATAACTGCCGGAGTTACGGGTCGTGAAAAAACGGTCTTAATCCGGGGGATAAGTCCTGCGGAAATACAGGCGCGGTTACAGTTGACGGATAACAGTGTTTAACATATAATGGTGCGGAAAAAGGTAAAACCTATGAGCGGGACGAGTAGGCGGCTGTAAGTTTCAGCGAACCCGGGACGGTGGGAGCCGGGTAAGTAGTAGTCGCTGAATATCACCCGGGAGGTGCGGGCTGAAAGCGAGTTCGTGTGTAGGTCTAGCCGGTTGCTGCCGTTACCAGCGCTAGAGAGGTTGGTGTTAATATTGCCAACCAGGAGGGTGGTACCGCGGGAAAATCTTCTCGTCCCTTACCGGGGCGGGATTTTTATTTTTCCAGTGTCAGTACAATGCTAATACAAGGAGGGACGGCATGAATTATAGTAAAACGTTAAATCTACCAAAAACCGATTTTCCGATGCGTGCGAATTTGCCGCAACGAGAGCCGGAAATGCTGAAATTTTGGGACGAAATTGGTTTGTATGAGTTAGTGAGGCGAAAGAACCAGGGACGTCCGAAATTCATATTACATGATGGCCCACCTTATGCTAACGGTCACATTCATCTAGGGACCGCTCTTAACAAGGTGTTAAAGGACATAATCGTTAAATTTCATTCTATGGATGGATATGATGCGCCTTATGTACCGGGTTGGGATACGCACGGCCTGCCGATTGAACAGCAGGCCATCAAACAGTTGGGCCTCAAACGCCACGAAATTGGCCCGGTGGAATTCCGCCAAAAATGTAGGGAATACGCCTTAAAGTTTATGAACATCCAGCGGGAGGAATTCAAACGCCTGGGCGTTAGAGGGGATTGGGATAATCCCTATTTGACATTACAGCCTCATTATGAAATGCGGCAATTAGAAGTCTTCGGCGAAATGGCGAAAAGGGGTTACATTTATAAAGGTTTGAAGCCGGTGTACTGGTGTGCTACTTGTGAGACGGCGTTGGCTGAGGCCGAAGTGGAATACGGTGAAAAGGAATCACCTTCGATTTATGTCAAGTTTGCCGTTAAGGATGGGAAGGGGATACTGCCCGAAGAAAATGCCTACGTCGTCATTTGGACAACGACACCCTGGACCATCCCTGCCAATGTGGCGATTTGTTTACACCCCGACTATGATTACGTGTTGATGCGTTCAGGGGATGAACAGTACGTAATAGCTAAAGAACTCCGCGAAGAGTTCAGCAAGGTGATTGATGATGAGACACCTGAGATCCAAAACGAGTTTAAAGGTCGTGACCTGGAAAGAGTAGTTTGCCGCCATCCCTTATTCGAACGGGATTCTCTCCTGGTTCTTGATGAATATGTGACGCTGGATCAGGGCACCGGTTGTGTGCATACGGCACCGGGACATGGGGAAGAAGACTTTGAAGTCGGTAAGAAATATGGACTGCCGGTCATTTCACCGATTAATGAAAAAGGCATTTTTACCGAGGAGAGCGGTATTTTTGCCGGGCAGTTCTATCTTACCGCTAATGAAACCGTTTTGAAGGAACTGGCTGAAAGCGGGGCTCTTATCAAAAGTGAAATGATGAGCCACCAATATCCCCACTGCTGGCGCTGCAAGGAACCCGTTTTTTACCGGGCTACTGAACAATGGTTTGCCTCCATCGAAGGTTTCCGGCATCTTTTGTTAAACGCTGTGGGCCAGGTGCGCTGGATTCCATCCTGGGGCAAGGAGCGTATCCACGGTATGATTGCCAACCGGGGTGACTGGTGCATTTCCCGCCAGCGGTATTGGGGTATGCCCCTACCTATTTTTTATTGTAGAGAGTGTGGTAAGGAATTAATAAATGATGAGACCATAGAACATTTAAAGCCGCTTTTTAAAGAATACGGGTCTGATATATGGTATGCCAGGGATGCTAAAGGTTTGATGCCGCCCGGTATCAAGTGCCCCCATTGTAACGGCACCGACTTTTATAAAGAGCTAGATACCATGGATGTCTGGTTTGATTCCGGATCGAGCCACTGGGCGGTTTTGACCCAACCCGACTATTGGCCTGACCTGTCCTGGCCTGCCGATCTCTACCTGGAAGGCAGTGACCAGCACCGGGGTTGGTTCAACTCATCCTTGACTACCTCGGTGGCCATAACGGGCAAGCCCCCTTATCGTGCGGTATTAACCCACGGGTTTGTTGTTGATGAAAAAGGTTATAAGATGTCCAAGTCACTTGGTAACGTCGTTGATCCCATAGAGGTTATGAAGAAGTTAGGTGCGGATATCCTAAGGCTGTGGGTTTGTTCCGCCGATTACAAGGGTGATTTGGCCGTTTCGGACAGTATTCTCAAACAAACGGCTGAAGCTTATCGTAAGATCCGCAACACTTTCCGTTTCTTACTGGGGAATTTATATGATTTTGATCCGGCTGAGGACCGTGTGAACTATGATGACTTACCGGAAATCGATCGTTATGCGTTATCAAAGCTGCACCGGCTTATCGACCGGGTACTTAACGCTTATCGCGAATATGATTTTCACGTCGTATATCACGCTATTTACAACTACTGCGTTAATGACTTAAGCGCGTTTTATCTTAACGTGCTTAAAGATCGCCTTTACTGTGAGCTGCCGGATTCGCCGGAACGCCGGGCGGGTCAGACGGTGTTGTACGATATTCTTGACGGCTTGGTGCGTTTATTAACGCCGGTGATGGCATTTACTACGGAGGAAGTCTGGCGTCACATGCGCGTAAACAAGAAAAAGGTGCCCAGTGTTCAGCTGCTTGATATGCCCCAGGTGAAACACGATTATCTCGACGGGCGCCTGGAAGAACGCTGGGAGCGCCTTTTAGAAGTACGTGATGCTGTGCTCAAGTCTTTAGAGGTTTTACGTAAGGATAAAGTAATAAGGGATTCCTTGGAGGCTGATGTAACACTCTACGCGGGTGGCGAGCTGTTTGATTTCCTGTCGGAAAACCAGCAATATCTACCAACCGTATTCGTGGTATCGGGGGTTCAGGTTGCACCCATCAAACAGGTACCGGAGGTAGGAATATTTGAAGGAAATGGTGTTGATGACTTGAGGATTGGTATACAGCGGGCTAAAGGCAAAAAATGCGACCGGTGTTGGATCTACAGTGACGAGATCGGGGAAGGTGGTGTTTGCCCGCGGTGTGCGGAGGTGCTTAAAAAACTCCCGGCGATGGGAGAGTAATAAATGTTCTTGATCTAGGATGAGGCGGGTTCAAAGCCCGCCTCCTTAATTGCGGTACAGGTAATCGTACACTTTATAGGTCCATAAAACCTTGCGGATATATTGCCGCGTTTCGGGAAAAGGGATTTGATCCAGGTTGCGGCTTTTTCCGGTCCAGCGCGCATTTTTTAACCATTGATACACGTTACCTTTTCCGCCGTTATATGCCGCCAGGGCTAATATAGGATCGTTATTGAATTCCCGTTTTAGGTAGGACAGGTACCAGGCACCGAACTTAACGTTAATTTCCGGGTCATACAGCAGGTGTGGTTTAAACTTTTTTTCGCCGATTTGTTCGGCTATCCAGTAGCCGGTGTCGGGCATTATCTGCATCAGTCCCAGGGCGCCTTTAGGAGAACGCGCCTGAGAGTTAAAGTTGCTTTCGGTTTTGACAATAGCGGCTAGGAGATAGGGATCAATCCCATACTGTTGTCCATAATGGAATAAAGTTTCACGATAATGAAAAGGGTAAAAATGGCGGCCCAGACGCTCGATATTCAAGGCTATAAGCAGCAGAAGTATCAGTAGGAAGATCCAGCTTTTGCGCAACCGTCTCACTCCGAAGAAAATTGGCATGCCGCCAAAACATTATACCATATAACCATCTCATTTAATTTATGTTTATGGTAGGCGGCCGTAAAGAATTCAATTATGCGCTTTCAATCAGATCCTCCCAGTACCGGAGCGCTTGCTGTCGCGTTTGTTCTAGAGATCCATTGTTATTAACGACGCGGTGGGCCAGGGCCACTTTTTCATCTTGCGGCATTTGCGATTGCAGCAAATTACGGGCCTTGTCAATGTTCATACCCCTGGCTAGGAGCCGGCCTATTTTGGTTTCCCAGTCGGCTGCGACAACCCAGACCTCGTCAAAGAGTTCTTGAGAACCGGTTTCGAACAGCAAGGGGACTTCGACCACTAGAACGTTACGATGGTAGGAATGCCGCTCGCGCCAGTAGTCAATCCTCTTCTTAAGGGCTTGCAGAATATGCGGGTGCGTCAATTGGTTTAAACATTCTAATGCTTGTCTGTCTGCGAAAACCAGGTCACCCAGTTTTCGGCGGTTCAAAACCCCGTTGGACTTAAGGTATTGCGGGCCGAAAACCTCGATAATCTGAGCCAGCAGCGGTGTTCCGGGAGCCGTCAGTTCCCGTGCTATCTGGTCGGCATCTATTCTTTCCGCTCCTTGTTCTTCAAGTATTTTTGCAACGGTACTTTTTCCACTGCCGGCATCACCGGTCAAACCTATTACCACCATTGCATAACTCCTTGGAATTTTTATCCTATAAATTCGTGAAACAAACGGAGCATTCCGAGAATAATAAATAAGCACCCAGGTAAGAAATTTACCTTGTGTCCAATGAAAAACTTAGATCGACGCCCTATTATTGTACCCAAAATAAGAAGGCAGAACAGGCCTGCCACCGTAAAAACAGGCACCAACGCTGTCTGAAAACCTGAAAGGGCAATGGCAAAACCGGCGGCAAAAGCATCCATTGCCAGAGCGATACCCAAAATGACGGCTTCCCGGGGAGATATACAACCGGATTGGTCCATGTCGGCGTGCAAAGGCTCAAACAGTACTTGTATGACCATTCCGAGCTGTGGAATGTGAATCCGCAGCACTTTTTCCGTAGCGCTGCGTATGGCTTGTGTCAGTACCCAGAAGCCGAGGCCAATTAATAACAAGCCGCCGATTTGTTCAGCAAGCTTGGGGGCGATAATGCTGGCGGTCAAATGACCGCAGACCAGGGAGAGACTAATGGCAATCCCTGATGTGACACTAATGATCAAAACTGAGATAACAGGTATGTTAATCTGGCGTATCCCGTAAGTAAGACCGGCTACAAAACCGTCTAAACTTAACGCAAATCCAAAGATAACCAGTATGGCAAGATCCATAATCCCCCTCCTCCGGTTCTGTTATCAACCTATGGGAAGGGGGCATTTTTGGTGCTAGACGGTTAAGTAAGCTTTTGACAGCGGGGACAGTAATATGTACCACGGTTAGCGCATAGAATACGTGAGATGGGTGTGCCGCAGCGGTAACAAGCCATTCCCTTTTTGCCATAAACGGCCAGGCGTTCCTGGTAATGCCCCTCGTCACCGGTACCGTCCACATAATCCCTTACACTGGTACCCTTGTACTTGATACCCTCGCTGAGAACTTCTTTGATAGCCCGGTATAGAGTTTCTGTTTCGCGTGCCGTAAGATCACTAGCCCTTTTTGCCGGGTGGATGCGTGCACGGTAAAGAGCTTCATCGGTGTAGATGTTACCCAAGCCGGCGATAAAAGCCTGGTCCAGCAGTAAAGGTTTAATCTTCTGCTTGTGCTGCCTGATTTTATCTTTAAATCGTTCTTCGGTAAATGTGTCATCTAAGGGTTCGGGTCCTAGTTTGGTCAAGCCTGAGATCCACTCCGGCTTGTCTTTGGGTACCAGCCAAACCCTACCGAATTGACGAGGGTCGGTAAACCTTAACAGTCCACGGTCGAGGCGGAACACAAGATGCGTGTGCTTGGGGAAATCGGCCTCATTATAGCCGGGTTTATGAAAAACTAGCTGCCCGGTCATTCTAAGATGAAAGGCAAGGAGTGAGTTGTCCGATAAATATACCAGGATGTATTTGCCCCGGCGCTTTAACGTATTGATTTGCTTTCCCTTAAGCTTGCTTTTAAAGAGGTCCGGTTCGGGAGTGGCTACGACTTTGGGCAGGTAAATTTCAACGCCTAAAATACGCGCTCCTAGGATGTTCTTTCTTAATCCTCTTATGATGGTTTCTACTTCCGGCAGTTCAGGCATTATGTCCACCTCAGATTTTTTGAACTTCGTACCAGTTAGGTCCGACCTTCAAATCAACAGTAAGAGGGACTTCAAGGGCAACAACGTGTTCCATTTCTTGTCTAACTATTTTGACGACCTCTTCCAATTCGCTCTTAGGAACATCGAATATGAGTTCATCGTGCACCTGAAGAACCATTTTGGTCTTAAACCCGTTGTCGTTTAGACGGTCGAAAATTTTTATCATGGCGAGCTTGATGATATCTGCAGCACTTCCCTGAATAGGTGTATTAATGGCGGCACGCTCGCCGAAGTTGCGCACGTTCTTATTGGGGCTGAACAGTTCGGGTAAATACCGGCGGCGGTTAAGTAAGGTGGTGACATACCCACATTCGCGGGCTTCCTTAATACTGCGATCGATGTAGGCTTTGACTCCGGGTAGTCTCCGGAAATACGCATTGATATATTCCTTGGCCTTTTTGCGTGAAACTTTGAGGTCACGAGCTAGGCCAAAATCACTTATGCCGTAAATAATACCAAAGTTAACGGCCTTAGCGCGCGATCGTAGGTCCGGTGTTACTCGCTCCTTACTGACGTTAAAAACTTCGGCTGCGGTACGGGTGTGAATATCTTCGTTATTCTTAAAGGCATTGATTAGAGCGGGATCTTTACTGAGGTGAGCCATGATCCGCAGCTCTATTTGGGAGTAGTCGGCCGCAAGTAAGACATTGTCCGGGGTATCCGCAATAAAGACACTTCTGATTTTACGGCCTAACTTGTGACGAATGGGAATATTCTGAAGATTAGGTTCGGCGGACGACAAACGTCCGGTCGCTGTTGCCGTCTGGTGAAACGTTGTGTGCAGTTTTCCATCGTTGCCAATAAGGTTGGCCAAGCCTTCGGTATAGGTCCCTTTAAGTTTTACTAGCTGCCGATGTTCTATTAACTTGGCGACAATTTCATGTGTATCGGCCAATGCTTCCAGAACACTGGCATCGGTGGAATACCCGGTTTTAGTCTTCTTTTTAACAGGCAGTTTCAATTTTTCAAACAGGATATATCCCAGCTGGCGCGGTGAATTGATGTTAAACGGTTCTCCCGCCAGGTCGTAGATTTCTTGTGCCAGTTCTTCAATCCGGGCACCGAATGTGTTGGACATTGCTTGTAGAGCCGGCTGGTCGACGCGGATACCGGTTATTTCCATGTCAGCCAGCACATTCACCAGAGGCATTTCTATTTCATAAAACAATCTTTCTTGTTCTTGTTCGCGAATTTTGACGGTCAGGTTTTCGCGTAAACGCCGCACGGTTTCTGCTTTGGCGGCCAATGCTGCAAGGCCGTCCTCGGGCAATACCAAATCGAGATGATTTAAGGCGATGTCATCTAGTTTAGGGCTGAACGAGGACGGGTTTAGCAAATAGGCCGCTACCATAGTATCAAAATCAAACCGTAGATCCCAGCCTTGCTGTCGGGCCAGTTTTAAAGCTTGTTTGCCGTTATGTATTGTTTTGGGATACTCGGGTAAACCCAAAAACCGGGTGATTTTTTCTTTGGTTGACGCTGCGATACAGTTAAGATCAATAACATAGCACTTTCCGTCAATAGCTAATCCCATCAGATGTTCCGGGTTACCGTCATATACAACGGCAAGAGGCTGGTCTTTGTTTACGGTATCCAATACTGCCTGTACTTCTTGTTCTTGGGTCAACTCCCGAAAAGGGGGACAAAAAGTTACGACGCCCGTTTCCACGGTCTGTTTCCCAGAAGCTTTTGGCAGGAAATTATGAATGAGTGAGCGGAATTCTAACTTTTTAAATATACGCAAAGTTTTTTCGATATCGGGTCCGGGCCAAGCCGGTAACCGGCTTACGTCGAGGCCTGGTACCGTCCTCTCGATAGTAACCAGGCTGCGAGACATAAGGGCTTGGTCGCCAAAAGTTTGCAGTTGTTTTCGCAGGTGCTTGGGCAACTCGTCTAAATGAGACAGGATGGCATCTATACTGCCGTATCTCTGGAGAAGCTTAGTGGCAGTTTTAGGCCCTATGCCGGGAACTCCGGGGACATTGTCAGAAGGGTCTCCAGTAAGGCCTTTAAAATCAACAAGAATCGCAGGAGCTATACCGTATTCTTCATATACTTTGGTTTCATCATAGCGCTGTAATTGACTGATACCCTTTTTTGTCAGGATGACCTGGGTATAGGGCGATACCAACTGGATGGCATCTTTGTCTCCTGTAAGAATAAGAGAATGAAAACCTTTGTGTTCCCATTGATGGACAATGGCCCCTATAAGGTCATCGGCTTCATAACCTTCCATTTCAAAAATGGGAATGCGTAAGGCTTTTAAAACCTCTTTGACCAGAGGGAATTGAGGCCGTAAATCGTCCGGCATGGCCGGTCGGTGGGCCTTGTATTCCTTATACGCTTCATGGCGGAAGGTTTTGCCCTTGTCAAAAGCTACGGCTATCCACCGGGGGTTTTCGCTGTCCAAAATTTTAAGCAGCATAGTAGTAAAGCCGTACACGGCGTTACTAGGGAGACCTTCGGTGGTGGACAGCGGGGGTAACGCGTGGAAAGCTCTATGTACTAAGCTGTTACCGTCAATAATAAGCAGTTTTTCCACCTAAACACCTTCCTTGCGTTTAATCAGTATTATGGTTTCAACGACAATGATATGATACCTGCTTTTTCCCCAATTCGGAAGGAGTATAACCACTTTTAAAGAAGCTTTATTAATTAAAAGAACGCACATCGTGAAACCAATGGTATTTTTGTAAAAGGGGGTTAACCTTATCAAAGAGATTACCAACAGCGGGGGCCTTCGTGGAAGTGCTTACGCTTATAATATGGACTTTGAAAGAGTATTCAAGGTCATTCCTATTACTCAGTTGAAGTGGCGCCGTCACAGTACCGAACTGAAACACAGGCTGGCTAATTTCGCCCAGGAAGCGATTTTTATTAAAGAAGCATCTACGGCACAGGAGATATATTTTGCAGAACTGGAAAACAGTCTTTCTTCTATTGACGAGGATTTTCTTATTGAGCGCTGCTTTGAATGGTTTATTTTTAACTACCCGATGACTTGCGGGCAGACTCCTTTAGAATTGTTCAAAGAGCTGTTTTTGAGCAAACTGCCTCTTCCACAAGCCTTGCTTTTGATTTTGTGGCAGGCCGCCCCCAGTGCCTTTTATGAAATCCAGGCTGTTTTTCCCGGCAAAGGTTTAGTGGTTAAGGATATCTTCAGTGAAAAACAGTATGTGGTGAGAGAACCGGGTACGCATAAGGACATTGATTTGGGGAGTATTATTTATGTGCGTCTTCTCAGAGTCGGGCACGAGTACGAGTTTTCATCGAGTGCTATAGGAGTGTCTGGAAAGCTGAAGGAGAATCTGGTCCAATGGTTAAAGGATGACTTTTACTGCTGGCGGGAAAACCAGCCCGACAGGATTCGGAAAGGCCCAGAGGTTTGGGAAAGGTATCTACGTTCCCAGGCCCACCGTCTTAATGGTAAAGTCATTGACCTGGGGTTGGGTGAAACCGATATAGGCTTTGTGGATTCCGGTTCCAGTGATTTCACCTTGGAAAATCTATGGTCTGTTTTGCATAGTGAATCTGGGGATATTTCCCACAATATGTGTCTACAACTAGATGAATTGCGTAGCCTGCTTAAAGATGCAGATGAAGCATCCCGTGTGTTGCGTGAATTAGGTCTTGATAATTGTGGTTGCCAAGACCAGCGGGATTACGAGTGCTTTGAAACCGACGTGCAGCGTTATACGGAGGTGGCTCGGCAGGTAGCTGCCGATTTAAACGATATGGGTTTTGTGGAGGAAGATATCAAGGCTGCCTTGCGTTTGTGGTATGGTTTTTGCCTGCGGCGGCGTCCTTTATTACGCAAACCCTCCGCATGGGTAGCTGCTGTGATTTATGCTACCGGGCGTTTCAAAGGCAGGCGGCATTTCAGCCAGAATAAATTGGCGGAGAAGTATCAGGTGGCTACGTCCAGTGTATCAAACAACTTCCGGCGTTTATGCCGCGATGCGGATTTCAGGAGGGTTCACATCTTGGAGAGTAGTTACACAAAATATATTGAACCTCTGGTAGAGAAAATTCTTTATTACCTGCACACTTGATGATTATAAATAATTAATCTTATTCGTTTTTTTGTTACTACTGTTGAGAGCACTCGTTACTGGGTTCGGATGGTGTGGTGCTCTTTTTTATGCCCTTTTGCATATGCATTGGTAAGGGGGCGGTAGCTTGGGAACACTAGAGCAATATTTAATAAGCATAAGTCTTTTTATCAGTTCGTTGGGTTACTGGGGTATTGGTTTGGGCATGTTCATTGAAAGTGCCAACATACCTTTGCCCAGTGAGATAATACTGCCTTTTGGCGGATTCTTGGTCAGCCAGGGGGAATTGAAGTTCTTCTGGGCAGCGATGGCCGGAAATATCGGGGGTACACTGGGGTCTATCTTTTCATACGCCTTAGGGCTCTGGGGAGGGCGGCCATTGCTTGTACGATACGGGCGGTGGATCGGAATTACAACCCGTAAACTTGAAATGGCAGAGTATTGGTTTGCCCGCTACGGTGAGGTAACTGTGTTCTTCACCCGGTTAATGCCCGTGGCACGGACCTTTATCTCGTTTCCCGCCGGCATCAGCCGGATGCATTTTGGACGGTTTGTGGTTTACACTTTTTTGGGTTCACTTCCCTGGAGTTTTTTCCTCACATACCTGGGGGTGAAACTAGGAGAAAACTGGACGATTTTACGGTCGTGGTTTCACCGGCTGGATGTGGTTATCACAACATTTTTGGTTCTAGGGGTTTTGTTTTGGTGTTTTAAGCGATTTCTCCGGTAACAATAAAAGATGACATACCATCCCGGGAGATGATGAGGTTGTCCAAGTACCGGTACAAGTGGGTGCTCATTTTTTGTTTCCTGCCGGCATTGATATGTGGATTTGTATAGCAAATACGCTTGGGCTGGCCATTTAAACGGCAGGGCAATCGTTATTGATCCCGGACACGGCGGGGATAACCCCGGAGGTATTGATGAAATAAATGGCAGCCGTCACGGTGGTGAAATATATTACTATATCCATTCTGAACAGGGTAGGGCGCTGGCTTTAAGTTTTTACAAAAGTTTACAGCAGACTGTCAGGGATTTGCAGTGCCAAGTTTTATCCAAGGATTTTTTTATTCTTAGTAAAACGTCCATGCCTTCTGTTTTGATTGAAATGGGTTATATCACGAACTACCGGGAAGGCCCGCGATTGCTGACCCCTACCTATCAGGAGCGGTTGGCAGAAGCTTTTGCCGCTGCTATTAACAAGTACTTTCGCCGAATTAGGAAGACCAGTTGTAAGGGCCGGTGAACCGGCCGTTATTTTTTTCCGGGCCCGTATTTTGCATAAGTTGCAGGTCAGGGTAAATAATAACACACAGGTTAGGAGGGAGATAATGCGTACTAAAAAAATTACCGCCTTGATGTTAGCTGTATTTCTTACACTGCTCTTAGCCGCCGGTTGTACATCCGCGGCCAGAAAACCGGGGCCGACGCCACCGGGACCTGCAGAAAGTCCCCGAACACGGGATGTTCTGCCTACCGACCCGCGGGAGGCCAACAGGTTGGCAGAGAGAATGGCCGACCGGGCTACGGATGTTACCGGGGTTAGAAAAGCTACGGTGGTATTGTCAGGCACGACAGCTTATGTTGGTCTTGATTTGGAACCCGGCGTAGAGGGAACAAGGGTGAAAAAGGTGGAAAAAGAAGTGGCCGGCAAGGTTAGAAAGACGGACCGTAGAGTGGACCGGGTAATGGTAACTACCGATCCCAATACGATTTCGCGGTTAAAAAGAATTAGCGCGGGGTTGGCAGAGGGGCGCCCTTTGAGCGCGTTTACCAAGGAACTAAAGGAACTTAACAGCAGAATGACGCCTGTTTCCGAATAAAGAAGGGCCGCAGTTGTATAGCTGCGGCCCCTTTACCTCCGGTATTTTATTCTGCTACCCCTTTACCGTATTCCAGCAGCTTGGAGACGGTTACTAACTCGTATCCTTTTTCCCGCAGCCCGTCAATAATTTTGGGCAGTGATTCCGGGGTTTGTTCAGCACTATCACTGGCGTGCATTAAGATAATGGCACCGGGGTGAATAAGCCGGAGAACCCGCTCCTTACTCGCTTCAGCTCCAATATCTTTCCAATCTAAGGAATCAACGCTCCATTGGATGGCAGTATAACCAGATGCGAATATGGCATCTAACACTTGCTCATTCCAATCACCATTGGGGGTCCTAATAAGGGTAGGATTCTGCCCCGTTATTTCTTTTAGTGTATCGTGGGCCTTACGTATTTCCTCTTTGATCTGGTCATTGGACATTTCACTGTAGTTTTCGTGTTTCCAACCATGGCTCCCTATTTCGTGTCCTTCTTCGGCAATACGTTTGGCAATTTCCTTATGCCTGGCAACCCAAGGTCCTGAAAGAAAAAAGGTGCATTTTACGTCCTTTTCTTTCAGAATGTCCAAAACTGGTTCCGGTATTTTTTCGCCCCAACTGATGTCGAAAGTGAGAGCAGCCACTTTTTTATCCGTTTTTACTTTATAAACTATACGGGAATGAGCATCGGTTGTTACAAAGGTGATTGGTTCCTGCCATAACGCCATAACCATCAGGAAGGCAATCAGCAGCACCAGTGCTGAAAACATAAGGTTGCGTTTCCATTTTTTAAAGTCAAGATAGTAAACGCGCATCTCCTCACCGTCCCTTTATCAAGTGCCACAGGTGTTTTTATAAAAATATGGCGTTGTATTAACAAATATGTCCAGGCTTTTTTGGGAAAAAATGGTCGTGATAAAACGATAGGATAATTGCAGACTACAATAGAGGGTGATATATGATGAATTTGGTAGTAAGAGCAGGTGTTTTGGCCATAATAATGGTATTTGCGGTAATATCTCCTGCTATAGCCCAAGATAACAAGCCAAATGTTAGTGCTGATGCCGCTGTTTTATTGGACAGCGCAACCGGGCAAGTTCTTTTTGCTAAGAATGAGAATAAGCGCATGTACCCGGCCAGCCTCACGAAAATTATGACGGTTTTGATAGCGTTGGAGTCAGGTTGTGACCAGGACGAAGTCATAACAGTTAGTAGGAAGGCGGCTTCATGGAACGCGGGTTCCATTTTGGGTTTACAGGTCAACGATAAGCTGACGTTTGAAAACTTGTTGAAATCAGCCATGCTTGTGTCGGCCAACGATAGTACCATTGCTATCGCAGAACATACTGCAGGGGAATACGATACTTTTGTCAACTGGATGAATTTGAAAGCACAACTTTTAGGGGCACGAAAAACAAGATTTGTAAACACCCACGGCTGGTCTCATCCTAATCACTATACTACGGCTCTTGATCTGGCTCGCATTACCCGGTATGCCTTGACTAATAAAGAGTTCGTACGCCTGTGTTCCACCCGGGAGGCTGTGATAACTTGGCAGGATAGTGACCGCAAGTGTAAAGCCTGGAATACCAACCGCCTTCTGCACAGCGACTACCAGGGTGTCGATGGAGTTAAGACAGGGACTACCGCTATGGCCGGTGATTGTCTTATCGCCTCGGCCACACGTCAAGGCCGCCAATTAATTGCGGTGGTATTACATAGTGACAACCGTTACCAGGATGCCAGAAAATTATTGGATTATGGTTTTAAAAGTATCCGTCCGGTTACGGCATGTCGGGAACAAGAAATTATTGCTCTTGTGCCGGTAAACGGGGGCTTAAATTCACACGCCACCTTGGTGGCAGGAAAAACGCTGAATGTGTGGTTGCCTTATGAACAGCAAGACCAATTGGTCAGGGAGGTTCGTATCGATAATGAAATTCAGGCTCCGGTCAGGTGCGGGCAGAAATTAGGAGACATAATTTTCACCGTAAATGGGACGCGGGTGGGTAAGATTCCTCTGATCGCCGGGGGCGAAGTGCCAAAGAGCCCGTGGTACCATCTTTTTAAACTGTAGCTTGACAAAGTTTAAACATTCCGGCATAATAATACGTGACGTAAACAAAGTGTTGGATTACGGGGCGGTAGCTCAGTGGGAGAGCACTTGCTTGACGCGCAAGGGGTCAGAGGTTCGATCCCTCTTCGCCCCACCAAAAAAGAATGAGAAACCTTGCTGGAAGGCAAGGTTTTTATTTTTTTTGTGGGTAATTGGTTCTATTCCCCCAATTACTGATTACCGACTCAAAAATGCCTTAGTTAGAGCGATTAGATAACAAAAATAGCTTAGCCGTACGAAAGCTAAGACCTTCTTAATTACCAATTACCTACTCCAACGTAACTTAGCCGGGCAGCTGTGCCAAAGAAAATAATGAGGCTAAGAGAAACTAACAGTTTCTTTATTGCTAATTACCCGCTCCAATGCAACTTAGCAAGGAATATTTACGGAAATAGTCATTTCTTCCGTCAAAAGAAAGCCACCAACCCCTTCATTACCAATCCAGTATAAGAAACAAATTGGCGGGCGTATTCGAGACAGGTACAAACGTTAGTTTGGATACTTTTCCGGGCATATTGGATGGTAAAGTCGTCTAAAATCTATTAGGTACTTACACAAAGGGGGCCTGTGCAGTGGAACTGTGTATTATTGTGGAAAGTAAACGGTCACAATCGCTGCACAAATTTCTAAGAAGGGAGTTTAAAATCCTTAAAGGTAAGGGTTTTAAAGTTTTTTTAAAGGAAAAACCGCCAGGCGTTTTCCGCTGTCGCATGATTGAAAGCCGTCTCTTTGGACGCCGGGACCGCCGGGCTTTTAAGCTCGCAGTGGCTAATGCTATGGCAATTTTTGTTACCACAGAATGGGAACAACTATTGGGTGCGCAATTATTAAAAAACGCCTCTTGGATTGAGTCCCAGGACTGGGATGTGGTTCGCGATAAACTGACACAAGAACGCCGCTTTTTACTGCGATGCCGCAAGCAGATCGAAAAAAGGGCTTTTAAAGTGCTTAGTGAGAGTTTTTTGGTAAATGTGGAGGGTTTTGTACGCTTCAGACTGCAAGACATCACAGAAAAAGTAGGTGAGGAAGCAGCAAACATTCTTGATGAGCATTTGCTGGAACAGGAAAACCGTGACTTTATTAATGTACTTAAACGTTTTGCCAGCCAACAACAGAATGATGGCTTGGAAACAGCACACGTGGTCATATTTCCCGGTAATGCCTTTCGAATATACGATGCCGATTACAATATTCTAAACAGTACGGTAGAGAATGCACCGGGGTTTATTGATGATGAGATAAAGTACGACGATCTGTTAATATCGCATCTTGTTACCCTTGCTCCGCGTAAGATTATTTTTCACGGGGAGTATGGTTTTTCGGCAACCCTTGACACTTTAAAAAAAGTTTTTGGTAACGCCGTATCTCATTGTAAGGGATGCAGTTTTTGCAGTATGCTCATTAAGGCCTAAAAATAATGCTTGTTGCTACGTGCCAAGTTTGTTGATATAGTTAAGTCGTTGCAGGTCGTTTCATAAAGGTGGAAGTACGTGTGTGGATTTCGTTAGTTATGCTTCCGGTTGTAGGAGCCTTAATCGGTTGGGGCACTAATTGGCTCGCTGTGAAGCTGCTTTTCCGGCCATGTACCCCCGTAAAAATACCCGGCTTACCTGTCACCATTCAAGGTGTCATTCCTAAAAGAAGATATGAACTGGCCCGGAGCGTGGGTGAGGTTGTCGCTCGTGATATTCTTTCTATTGATGATCTCCTTGGTTATATTCGTTCAGATGACTTCGCCGATCGCATGGCACGATCGGCTGGTGCCGCGATTTATGATGCCATTATAAATCGTACTTCTTCACTCATCCCTCAGTCTCTCAAGAAGTTTATCGCAGAAATGCTGTTGGAAATGACGGCTGACCAGATGCCGCTGATGATTAAGCATTTCTTAAACGAGATCTCTGAGGATGCCAAAGAAGAAATAGATATTGCGCAGATGATTGAGGACAAGCTTAATACCTTCCCACTGGAAGAATTGGAACGGGTAGTATTTCGTGTAGCCGCCAAGGAAATTAAGCATATTACCGTCTTAGGGGGAATACTGGGGTTCATAATTGGACTCTGCCAGGTAGGTATACTATTCCTGGTGCGTTGACAAAAGCCGGTAGTTTCTATATAATACGCGATAATACGTGTAAGTTGGGCTTTTACCTGCGAAATTTTCATATGCAACGGTAATGATGAGGACCAGTAGACGGTTACGACCAGCAGAGAGAAGGGGTCGTAGGCTGTGAGCCCCTTTTGGTACGGGCCGTTGAACACCAACCTCTGAACCGCGTGGCGGATAATGCCGCGCCGGGGCATCCGTTAAATGCTTGTTTGAGTGAGAAAGCAGTATCTTGGGATTGCTTTCTAACCAGGGTGGAACCGCGGGTATATCACCTCCCGTCCCTGACCGGACGGGAGGTTAATATTTTCATGCATTTGCGCTATTTAAGGAGGCTCCCAATGATTAAGGTAACGCTGAAGGACGGCAAGGTTAGGGAATATGGCCCAGGAACGACTTTAGAGACGATTGTAAAGGATTTGGGACCACGTATTGCCAAAGAAACCCTGGCTGCACGGGTGAATGGTGAACTACGGGATCTTTCCTTCGCGCTTACTGAGGATGCCGTGGTCGAGTTCCTCACCTTTGCTCATGAAGACGGACAAAAGATTTACCGGCACAGCACGGCTCATATTTTGGCGCAGGCCGTTAAAAGGCTATATCCGGATGCCAAACTCGCTATTGGACCTGCCATTGCCGATGGTTTTTATTATGATTTTGATGTCGAAGAGCCCTTTACCCGAGAGGACCTGGCCAAGATCGAAGATGAAATGAAAAAGATAATCAAAGAAGATCTCACTTTTGAACGATTTGAGGCTTCACGTGATGAAGCCCTATCGCTGGCAAGGAACAACGGCGAACCGTATAAAGTGGAACTTATTGAAGATCTTCCTGAGGACGCCCCGATCTCTTTTTACCGGCAGGGAGAATTTGTCGACCTTTGTGCCGGGCCGCACGTGCCTTCCACCTCCAGGATTAAGGCCGTAAAACTGCTAAATGTAGCGGGTGCCTACTGGCGGGGTGACGAACGTAACAAAATGCTGCAGCGTATCTACGGTACCTCTTTTCCCAAACAGTCTCTTCTGGATGACTACCTGCGCCGCTTAGAGGAAGCCAAAAGAAGGGACCACCGTCGTTTGGGAGTAGAATTGGGTCTTTTTGGCATCCATGAAGAGGGCCCCGGGTTTCCGTTTTTCTACCCCAAGGGTATGATTCTGCGCAACGAGTTAGAACGTTTTTGGCGGGAGGAGCATGAGCGTGCCGGCTACCAGGAGATAAAAACCCCCATCATTTTAAGACAGGATCTTTGGGAACGGTCCGGGCACTGGGACCATTACAAAGAGAATATGTATTTTACCAGTATTGACGAAGAAAACTATGCGATCAAGCCGATGAACTGTCCGGGCGGTATTTTAGTGTATAAATCCAAGGTGCACAGTTACCGGGAACTACCGATACGTTTGGGGGAACTTGGCCTGGTACACCGTCACGAGCTGTCCGGTGTGCTGCACGGCTTGATGCGGGTACGTGCCTTCACCCAGGACGATGCGCATATCTTTGCACGTCCCGCACAAGTTGAGGACGAAATCGTGAAGATTATTGACATGGTGGAGTATTTCTACCGGGATGTTTTCGGTTTCGACTACCACGTGGAGCTGTCAACCAAACCTGAAAAGGCAATGGGTTCCGATGAAATTTGGGATATGGCCACTAACGCTCTGCGCAAGGCAATGGAAACTAAGGGTTTGGCATACAAGGTGAATGAAGGTGATGGAGCTTTTTACGGTCCCAAGATTGACTTTCACTTGCAGGACTGCTTGGGACGTACTTGGCAGTGTGGTACAATTCAGGTAGACTTTCAGATGCCTGAAAAATTTGATTTGAGCTATGTGGGCGAGGATGGGGAACGTCACCGCCCTGTAATGTTGCATCGTGTTATATTCGGTAGTTTAGAGCGTTTTATAGCCATATTGACGGAGCATTTTGCAGGCGCGTTCCCGGTCTGGCTGGCGCCGGTACAAGTCAAAGTACTCCCTATTACGGATCGCCAGGCGAATTATGCCAAAAATATAGAGGAGAAACTTACCGGGGCAGGTCTGCGGGTGGAGGTAGACCTGCGTAACGAAAAGATTGGCTATAAGATTCGTGAGGCGCAAGTACAGAAAATACCTTACATGCTTGTAGTGGGAGATAAGGAAGTTACCAACAATACTGTGGCCGTGCGCCATCGTTCGGAGGGTGATCTCGGTTCCACCACACTTGACGCGTTTATTGTCAGGGTTACGGATGAAATCCGTAATAAGACCAGATAAAAGG
>JACDOK010000029.1 GCA_017656185.1 Peptococcaceae bacterium
ACGTCCGGTTCTGTGAGGGGCATAAAGAGTAATCGATATGTCTACTCGACAACGTTGAACGTTGAACTGAGTGCTGGGGAGCGAGTACCATGACCCTCAAGGAAAAAGCTTCACAACTGCCCGACCAGCCGGGAGTTTACATTTATAAAGATGCCGGGGGTAATGTGTTGTATGTTGGCAAGGCCGTATCCCTCCGCAACCGGGTACGGTCTTATTTTACCGGCGCACAGGACAACAAGACGCAGGCCATGCTTGCTAAAGCGGCCGATATAGATTTTATTGTCACCGGGAGCGAGATCGAGGCTCTGATCCTGGAAAGCAACCTCATCAAAGAACACCGGCCCCGCTACAATATCGTTCTTAAAGACGACAAACATTACCCGTACATCAAGATCACCGTTGATGAGGAGTACCCGCGTGTGATGAAGGTGCGCCAGCAGCACAAGGACGGGGCGCGTTATTTCGGTCCTTACCCGGCGGAAGGAGCCGTTAACGATACCCTTCGCCTGCTCAAAAAACTCTTTCCTTTTCGCTCGTGTAGGCAGGTTAAATTCCGCAATAAGAGGCCGTGCCTCAATTTTCATATCGGGCGCTGCCTGGGGCCCTGTACCGGCAGGGTCGACCGGGAAACTTACTCCGCTATGATCAGGGAGGTGTGCCTCTTTCTGGATGGACGGCATGACGACCTGCTGCGGGATTTAACCCGCAAAATGAAAGAAGCCTCCCGGGAACTGAATTTTGAACGGGCCGCTGAACTGCGGGATCAGATCCAGGCCATTGAGAGGGTTGTGGCCAAACAGAACATGGTTTCCACAAGGTTGGAAGACCAGGATGTGCTGGCTTTGGCCCGCACGTCCAACCGCAGCGAGGTTGTACTGTTGCCGGTACGCAAAGGCCGCCTGATCGGGCAGGAACATTTTCGCCTTAAAGGCACCGCCGGAAAAGACGATGCCGAAGTCCTGCGCGCCTTTATCAAACAGTACTATGCCGAAGCATCTTATGTTCCCCCGGAAGTTCTTTTAAGCATTCCCCTTGGTGAGGAACAAAAGGTCATTGAGGAATGGCTGGGCGGCAGGCGCGGCAGCCGGGTGCACCTGCGGGTGCCGCAGCGGGGCCGGAAACGGGAGCTGGTGGAGATGGCCTGCCGGAACGCCGCTATTCTCCAGGAACAGATGGCCCTGGAGCGGGATGCCGGGGTCGCTTTGGCCGAGCTGGCCGGGATGTTGAGCCTGCCGGAGCTCCCGGCGCGCGTGGAAGGTTATGATATTTCCAATATTCAGGGGCACCAAACGGTGGGTTCTATGGTGGTGTTTGAGGAAGGGCGCCCGGCTCCGTCAGAATACCGGCGCTTTAAGATCCGGACCGTTCAGGGACCGGATGATTACGCCTCCATGCGGGAAATGATTACCCGCCGTTTTGAAAAGGCAAAGCAGGAAAAACAGTTGGTGGACTCCGGTCAGATGTCGCTGCGCGACGCCAAATTTGTACGCCTGCCGGACTTGGTTCTGATTGATGGGGGCAAGGGCCAGCTGGGGGCGGCCTTTGACGTAATGCACCGGCTGGGTTACGGTGACATTCCCGTCTTCGGCCTGGCCAAGGAAGAAGAACTGCTGTTTCAACCCGGCCGTACGAAACCTCTTGTACTGCCGCGCGACTCGCAGGCGCTCTACCTTTTGCAGCAGGTGCGCGATGAAGCGCATCGCTTTGCCGTTACTTATCACCGCAAGGAAAGAACCAAGGTGGGCCTGCGTTCTTTGCTTGAAGAAATTGAGGGCATCGGACCGGCGCGCCGGCGGGCGCTGTTGAAGCATTTTCCGTCTCTCAAGGACATTGAAAAGGCCGGTATTGATGACCTGGCCGCCGTTAAAGGTATGAACCGTAAAGCCGCCAAAGCCGTTTATGATTTCTTTCACGGTGAAAAGTGATTTTTAAATAAAGTATGGTATATAATGGTAAAAGGTGAGCGCAGCGAACGTACAGCGACCGAAGGGAGCAAAACATGCCTTACCGTTTAATCGCCATTGATCTCGACGATACGCTGCTGGGTAAAGACCTCGTCATTGCGCCGCGTAACCTGCAAGCCATACGGCACGCCAAGGAAAAGGGGGTCATTGTGACCCTGGCAACGGGGCGGATGCATCGCTCGGCGGCGGCTGTGGCACAACAAATAGGGATTGGCGGGCCGATCATCGCTTACCAGGGAGCATCGGTCAAAAATGTCACTACCGGCGAGGTGCTGGTGCACTA
Organism: Peptococcaceae bacterium; assembly: GCA_017656185.1. GTDB lineage: Bacteria > Bacillota > Desulfotomaculia > Desulfotomaculales > JACDOK01 > JACDOK01. The sequence continues at coordinate 2,248 of JACDOK010000029.1, forward strand.
TACCGTTCCCCTGGCCCTGGCGCGCGATATCATACGTGTTGTAAAGCCTTACGGGTACCATATCAACGTTTATGTCAATGACGAGCTGTATATGGAACGTTTAACCGAAGAGGGCCGCCGTTACGCGAAACTGTCCGGGGTCGAGGCCCACCCGGTGGGTGACCTGCGGGAATTTTTAAAAGCCGATCCCACCAAGGTGGTCGTCATCTCCGGAGAGGATCAGATCGAGGAGCTGCTGCAGGAAATGAAACCGCGCTTTGGCGCTCACCTGCACGTTACCAAGTCCAAACCGGTGTTTTTGGAATTCTCGCATCCGCGGGCTACCAAGGGACAGGCACTGGCTTTTCTGGCCCGGTACTACGGGATCGATCGCCGGGAAGTAATGGCTATCGGAGACGGGTATAACGATGTTGATATGGTCGAGTACGCCGGATTGGGTGTTGTGGTCGGTACGGCCAGGGATGAGATCAAACACCGTGCCGACTATGTGACTTCTTCCGGCGAAGAAGGCGTGGCCGAAGCCATCGAAAAATTCGTGCTGTAAGGGGGCACTCTTGTGGACTACGTGGCCGGTATTGACCTGGGGGGGACCAAAATTTACAGTGCCCTGGCCGATCTGGATGGAAACATCCTCTGTGAGAGTAAGGTTCCTACCGAATCCTGGCGCGGTTATGAGGGAGTTGTGGAGCGAATGGCCGCAGCCATTCGTGATTTGCAGCGGGAAGCACGTCTCGTGCACCACGGGCGGCTTTTGGCAGTGGGGGTAGGGGCGCCGGGGCCGCTCGACAGCAATACCGGGGTGGTTTACCAGGCCCCGAATTTGGGATGGCGGGACGTTCCTCTCGGCAAAAACCTGGAGAGTTTGCTTGCCACTCCGGTTTTCGTCGAGAATGATGCCAACCTGGGGGCTTTGGGGGAACATGCCTTTGGTGCCGGCCGGGGCAGCCGGGATATGGTCTATGTCACCGTCAGTACCGGTATCGGCGGGGGTCTGATCCTGGACGGGCATTTGTATCGCGGGGCCGGGATGGGAGCCGGGGAAATCGGCCATATGACGGTGCTGTCTGATGGCCCTCGCTGCAGATGCGGCAATAAGGGATGCCTGGAGGCGGTGGCTTCCGGTACGGCTATTGCACGCCGGGCCCGCCGGGAAGCCGGGGCCGGGACGGCGCCGGTTATTTTGGAACTGGCTGGCGGTGATCCGGGTAAAATTACAGCCGTTACGGTAGCCGAGGCGGCGAGCCGGGGTGATGAGAGGGCGTTGGACATCCTCACTGGTGCCGCCCGCTTCATCGGTATCGGCCTGGCCAATCTCGTCAACCTGTTAAACCCGTCGGTGATTGTACTGGGCGGCGGTGTAATGGAGAGCGGCCGTTTGTTCTGGCAGGTGATGGATGAGGAGATGCGGGAGCGGGCCCTGGAACGGGCTTGCCAAACGGTGCGTTTGGTCCCAACGGCCTTGGGCCCGCGTGTTGGAGTAGTAGGGGCCATTGCTCTGGCTTTGCAGCGTGCACGAGATGGACAGGATTAACAGGATGAATACTAACAAATAGTATATAGACAGACGTCCTATGTCAATCCTGTCTATTTTAAATATTTTTTTACTATCCTGTTAATCCTGTCGGTAGGATGGTTGAGGTAAGATATGAAAAACGCTTGATAGTAAGGGGACGGTAAGTTGCGTTTTGGGAAGGGTGATTGGCGTAATTTTGAACAGGGCATTCAAAAGGAGTGGCTGGTTACCAACGGCATCGGGGGTTATGCCGGCAGTACCATAATCAATGCCAACACCCGCCGTTATCACGGTTTGCTTCTTGCGGCCCATAACCCTCCCGGCTACCGGGTGTTACAGTGGGTCAAACTGGACGAAATGTTTTTCATTCCCGGGCGCTGCTACAATCTGGCCACCAATGAAAGGGCTTGCGAGGTTATTGAATTTGGATTTGTTCATCTACAGCAGGTAACCGTAGACGACATACCGACCTTTGTATACAGCTTTGGCGATATTACCCTGGAGAAACAGGTGTTTATGGTTCACGGCCAGAACACTACGGTCGTATTGTACCGGGTACAAAACGGTGTCCATCCCGGGTTGTTGCGTTTAACCCCGATGGTTAACTGCCGGGGTCACCACTTCCATACCGATCGGGATATGCTGACCGTGGTTCCGGAGCGTATTCCCGGTGGGGTAATGGTTAAGGCCCGGGATGAAATACCACCATTACGCTTGTTGTGCCGGGAAGCAACCTACTGTAAAGGCGACCGCTGGTTTACCTGTATGACCTATGCCGCGGAGCGGGAGCGCGGCGAGCGGAGTTATGAAGACCATTATATTCCCGGACATTTTGAGGTGGCACTGGCTCCGGGAGAGTATAAGACTTTCGCCGTCATCGGGACCGTTACCCGTAATGCCGGTGAAATAAGCGGGGAAACATTACTGGAAGAAGAACGGCGGCGCATATCTTCTCTGGTGACACAAGTGGGGTACGAGGATACCCTGGCCTGCCGCCTGGTAAGGGCGGCCGATGCTTTCGTGGTGCAGCGGCGTTCCACCGGGACCAAGACGGTTATTGCCGGGTATCCCTGGTTTACCGACTGGGGTCGTGACACGATGATCGCCCTGCCGGGGCTTACATTGTGTACCGGGCGTTACGATGACGCCCGCGAGATTCTCATAACCTTTGCCCGTTACGCCCGCCGGGGGTTGCTGCCCAATGCTTTTGGCCTGGGCGGCCAAGAGGTACTTTATAATACGGTGGACGCTTCGTTATGGTATTTTCAGGCGGTCCATAAATTTTTGCAGTACACCGGAGACTATGAGTTTATCCGGCAGCATATCTATCCTGTTTTAAAGGATATCATAGCGTGGTATGTTAAAGGTACCGATTTCGGGATCGGAATGGATGAGGACGGTTTGATTAAGGCCGGTACACCGGGTGTCCAGCTGACATGGATGGATGCCAAGGTTGGTGATTGGGTGGTCACGCCGCGCCACGGGAAGCCGGTGGAGATTCAGGCCCTGTGGTACAATGCCCTGAAAATTTTGCAGCGCCTGGCGCAGTTTTATAATGATGAATACCCCTACGAAGGTCTAGCCACAAAAGTGCGTGAGAGTTTTCAGCGGCAGTTCTGGCTGCCCGAAGGATGGCTTTGCGACGTAGTGGGTGAAAAGGGCCGGGACCGGAAGGTGCGGCCCAACCAACTGCTGGCTGTCAGCTTGCCCTACGCCATGTTGGATAGGGAGCAGGGCTATAAGGTGTTTCACAAGGTCTGGCAGGAACTCTACGCCACGTACGGTATACGAAGTCTCGCGCCTGACGATCCGGATTACCGCGGGGTTTACAAAGGTGATCGTGTCGAACGGGACGGCAGCTATCACCAGGGTACGGCCTGGAGCTGGTTGATCGGCCCGTTTGTTACGGCCTGCCGGCGCGTGAATGGGTATTCGAAAGAAAGCCGGCGGCAGGCGGCGGCCTTTATCATCCCATTTAGAGATCATTTACGCGACCACGGGGTAGGATATATTTCGGAAATCTTTGACGGCAACGAGCCGGTCATCCCCAGGGGATGCATTGCGCAGGCTTGGGGTGTGGCCGAGATCCTGCGGGTCTATGTGGAGGAAGTCTTAGAACAGGGGCCAAATCTTAAAGATCACCTGCTGGGACAACATTAATTCGACAAAAGTAATTTGTTTAAGGAGGTACGTACATGCCCAACCTGGACGATACAAAGGCCTTATTGGAACTCGATACCGATGGCATGTTTGATGCCGCCTGGAGCCTGGCCGAACAGTGTACCGAAGCCTGGGGCCTATCACAGCAGGTGGCGCTGCCCGAACAATCCCGCCCCGTCAGCCAGATCGTGGTTACCGGCTTGGGCGGTTCAGCTATCGGGGGTGACCTGCTGCGGGTTTTTGGCGGCCCGCTGCTTCCGGTTCCCGTGCTTGTCAACCGGGACTACACCCTGCCGCGTTATGTTGGTGAGGATACCCTGGTCTTTGTCGTCAGTTACTCCGGCAATACGGAGGAAACCTTGAGCGCTTACGATGAGGCCAAGTCAAAAGGAGCGACCATCGTTGCCATTACTACCGGCGGTAAACTCGGTGCCAGGGCGGCGGCGGATGGGTTCCCGGTAGTTCAAGTGCCGGGGGGTATTGCCCCTCGCTCGGCGACGGGCTATCTCTTTATTCCCACCCTGGGCGTGTTAGAGCGGATGGGATTTTTAAGGGGAATGCAGGCCGAAGTGGAAGGACTGGTGGCGTACCTCCAAGAATTAAGAGAAAAGTACGGTCCGGCTAACCCGACCGGCGCCAACCCGGCCAAGGACTTGGCCGGGAAGCTGTACGGGCGCCTGCCGGTGATTTGGGGTGCAAGCGGTACTACCGAAGTAGTGGCTATGCGCTGGAAGGGGCAGGTCAACGAGAATGCCAAGACCCCGGCCTACTGGAACGTTTTCCCCGAACTTAATCACAACGAAGTCGTGGGGTTGGAAAAAGCGGAAAATATTCTGGCGTCGACCTGGTTTGTGTTCCTGCACGACCCTGATGATCACCCCCGGGTAAAGATGCGGATGGATATTACGAAGCGAATGATGGCCAAAGCCGCCGGCTGTACCGATGTCGAAGCCTCCGGTCCCAACAGGCTGGCGCGCCTGTATTCCTTGATTTATCTGGGGGACTACACCAGCCTGTACCTGGCGGCGTTGTACGGCATCAATCCCGGTCCGGTCAAGGTTATTGACTTTTTAAAGGCGGAATTGGCCAAACGGCCCTGAGGGCTGGTATGGACAGGATCGTATTCGATTAGGATAGGATTTACGGGATAATCTATTTGTAATTTATTAGACAGGATGAACAGGATAAACGGGATTAATAGGTTTTAGTGAATTATTGGGTTTAATCTATTCTGTTTCATTGTTATTTTATCTTGTTAATCCTGTTAATCCTGTCTGTTAATTTAAATAAGTTAGAAATCTATATATCCTGTTGATCTGGTCTGTTTCAATAATGCTGCGGTAGTAATACGGAGGTTTATTATGCAGCCTCGCCTGCTGATTGTGACCGGCCTGTCCGGGGCCGGGAAAAGTACGGTGATTCGGTGTCTGGAAGACCTGGGTTTTTTCTGTATTGATAATCTCCCCCCCGGCCTTATTTCCAAGTTTACCGAACTCTGCTCCCAGGCTTCCGGTAATGTCCAGCGGGTGGCCCTGGTGATTGATATCAGGGGCGGCGAGTTTTTCCAAAGCGTGTCCGATGTGCTGGCTCAAATCAAAAAACAGGGTATCAAGTATGAAATCCTTTACCTGGAGGCTTCCAACGAAACGCTGGTGCGCCGGTTCAAAGAATCCCGCCGCCCGCATCCCCTCAGCCCCGGTGGTGAGATTATCGAAGGTATTGAGGAGGAGCGCCGGGTACTGCGTGAAATGCGCGGCCTGGCGGACAAAATCATTGATACTTCCAATTTAACTGTTGCGCAGCTGAAAGAAGAAATTACCAACCTCTACGGCGAGGGCCGGGATGATGAGCGCTTGGCCGTCACGATTGTTTCTTTCGGCTATAAATACGGGATTCCGCTGGATGCCGATCTGGTTATTGATGTCCGTTTTTTACCCAATCCTTATTACGACGCCACCCTTCGTCCTCTTTCGGGTTTTGACGATAAGGTTAAAGCATACGTTTTTTCTTCACCTGTAACCGCTGATTTTATGCAGCGGTTCAAGAGTTTACTTGAGTTTCTTATCCCTCATTATATAAAAGAAGGCAAAAGCACGCTTACCATAGCTATAGGTTGTACAGGCGGTATGCACCGCTCAGTGGCCCTGGTCAACTACCTGGGTGAGATTTTAAAAGATAAGTACCGGGTGGCGGTGAGACATCGTGATTTAAAAGGATCATAGTTTTAACCGGTAATTAATATTAAAGCAAGAGAACGGTAAATTAATATAACTTATTAAGGTATATGTGCTAAAATTAAGTTCTGCATTATGTATTATGTGTGCTATAATTATGCCGGGAAGGCGTGGTTTCTTTGTCATTTTCTACCCGTACAAAAGAAGAGCTGGCACGTATAGAAACTAAGCCTTGCTGCCAACCGGCCGAGCTGGCGGCCCTGGTAAAAATCTGCGGCCGGGTTAGAAATGGGCAGAAAGAGGTACCCAGCCTGGAGCTTGGCACCGAGAATGCCGGGGTAGCCCGTAAAATATTTAAGCTTTGTAAGAAACTTTTTGACTTTGAACCCCGGGTTATTGCTAAACGCACGCGGCGGCTGCGCAAAACCAACCGCTACCTGGTGTTAGTGGAAAATGACCCTAAGTTGCGCCCGGCACTTATAAAATTAGGGGTTATTGACTTTAATTCCCGCCCGAAACAGGGTTTTAAGAAAGGATTAATCAAACGCGCTTGCTGCAGGAGAGCCTGCCTGCGAGGTGCCTTTCTTGCCGGGGGATGGGTAGCCAGCCCTCAAAACTCTTATCATTTGGAAATACTGGTGCGTAACGAAAAAGACGCCCGGGACTTGTTGGACTTAATGGTTGATTTGGATCTTGATGCCGGCATAGCACCACGCAAACAGGATTTTATGGTTTATCTGAAAGATGGCGAACAAATTGTACGTTGTTTGAATCTGGTGGGAGCGCATAACGCGCTTTTGAAATATGAAAACGTTCGTATTTATAAAGGAATGAGAAACCGTGTCAACAGGTTGGTAAATTGTGACACGGCCAACCTTAATAAAGCAGTATTGGCTGGGGTACGGCAGGAGGAGTATATTCGGTTGATTAACGACTGTATAGGTTTGGATAAACTTCCTGATCCTTTAAAATATGTGGCTCGTTTGCGCTTGCTTCATCCCGAAGCCAGCCTTCGTGAACTGGGAGAACTTGCCGACCCCCCTTTAAGTAAGTCTTGTATTAACCACCGCATGCGCAAATTAGAGAAAATCGCCTCTCAGTTAAGGGCAGAACGGCAGAGGCAAGTCAACCCCGGAAGGGAGTAACCCATTGAGATGGCATACCAGGGTTTATGTTCACAGCCAACCTTAAATTTTACGGCTGCCCGTGCGGCATACTGGGGAATTCAGATTCTTCCCAAGGAGGCGGTTATGTACAATTTTAGCCGGGATTCGTTATTACTTACCTGCTCTATGATTAAACAATTAATTGGACGCGCTGTTTGCCCGGTCGGGTTGCAAACGGCGCGTTAATTTGTTAACCGGGTGTTCCGGCGGGCGGGGTTGAATATGCCGTAAGTCGCATTTACCTCGCGGCGGGCACTTGTTGATACCTGTCATATTTGTATGCGCGTGAGAAAATAATAGGAAGGAGTGGGCGGCTGATGGCGGTCAAGCTGGGTATAAACGGGTTCGGGCGTATTGGCAAGCTCGTTTTACGCGGTGCTTTGACCAGGCCGGAGTTTGAAGTGGCGGCGGTGAACCACAAATCAAGGCGGATTGCTGTAAGCCCTGATTACGGGCGTGCTCTGGCCCACAGTTTTAAGTATGATTCGGTGCATGGCCGGTTCGAAGCGGACGTTGACGGTGACCGGGATACCATGCGCATCGGGGATGCCGAGATCAAGGTCTTTGCTTTTCCTGATCCCGGGGAGCTGCCCTGGCGTGATCTCGGTGTAGATATTGTAATAGAGTCCACCGGGCGTTTCCGGGACGGTAAGGAAGCGGCGCGGCATTTGCAGGCCGGGGCCAAAAAGGTGATTATTTCCGCCCCGGCGAAAAACGAGGATATCACCGTTGTGATGGGGGTTAACCAGGAGAAATATGAACCTGACCGTCACCATATTATCTCCAATGCCTCCTGTACTACCAACTGCCTGGCACCGGTGGCCAAGGTACTGCACCGGAAATACGGCATCCGGCGCGGTCTGATCAACACGATCCACGCCTTTACCAACGGCCAGCAGATCCTCGATATGCCGTACAGAGATCCCCGGCGTGCCCGGGCGGCTACGATGTCGATCATCCCCACCACTACGGGGGCGGCCAAAGCGGTAGGTAAGGTACTGCCGGAACTTAATGGCCGGTTGAACGGGTTTGCTATGCGGGTACCGGTACCCAATGTTTCGGTAGTTGACCTGGTGGCGGAACTGGAGAAACCGGCGAGCGTGGACGACATTAATGCGACCTTTAAGGAAGCAGCGGAGAATGATATGAAGGGTATCCTGGCGTATTGCGACCTGCCGCTGGTGTCTTCCGACTTTAACGGTGACTCCCATTCGGCGATTGTGGATGGCCTTTCCACGATGCTGATCGACAAAGACTTTGTCAAGGTTGTAGCCTGGTATGATAACGAATGGGGTTATTCGCAGAGGCTTTTGGATCTGGCATCCTATATCGCGAGTAAGGGGTTGTAAAAAAGATCCCGCTGCCCATAACTAACAGCAAAACGAGCATACGGAACGGGAGGTGCAGAGGTATGAAAAAAACGGTGCGGGATGTCGACGTGCAGGGCCGGCGTGTGCTGGTGCGGGTAGATTTTAATGTACCGCTCAGTGAGGACGGTAAGGTTGCCGATGACACGCGTATCAAGGCAGCGTTACCAACGATCCGGTATCTCGTCGATCACGGTGCCCGGGTAATTTTGGCTTCACACTTGGGACGCCCGAAAGGTAAACCCGAAGAACGTTACAGTTTGGCACCGGTCGCCGAAAGGCTTGGTGAACTGCTGGATGCCAAAGTGCGGCAGGCCGGTGACTGTATAGGTCCGGAAGTGGCTTCAGCAGTTGATAAATTAGGTGCGGGAGAAGTACTGCTTCTGGAAAACGTCCGTTTTCATGCGGAGGAAAAGGAAAATAAAGAGTCCTTTGCGCGCCAGTTGGCTTCTTTGGCGGACCTGTACGTCAATGATGCCTTTGGTACGGCGCACCGGGCTCACGCTTCAACCGCCGGTGTGGCGGCTTTTCTACCCGCAGTAGCGGGCTTTTTAATGGAAAAAGAACTGGCTATGCTGGGCAAGCTGCTGGCTGATCCCCAGCGCCCCTTTACCGCCATTGTTGGCGGGGCTAAAATTTCGGACAAGATCGGTGTACTGCAAAGTTTAATGCAGAAGGCCGATGTCCTAATGATCGGCGGTGCCATGGCCAACACGTTTTTGGCGGCCCAGGGACACGACCTCTCCCGTTCCCTTGTGGAACAAGATAAGCTTGATTTGGCCCGGCAGCTGATGGCGCAGAGTGAAAAAGCCCGTGCCGAATTGCTGTTGCCCGTTGACCTGGTTGCGGCCCCGGACAAGGATGCTCCGGGAGAACGGGAGACGGTGGGGCTCGACCAGGTGCCTGAAGGCTGGATGGCTTTTGATATTGGCGGCAGGACGCTGGATCTTTACGAGGAACGGATTAAAACGTCCAAGACCATCTTTTGGAACGGCCCGATGGGAATGTTTGAAGTACCGGGCTTTGACAGCGGTACCCTCGGAGTGGCCCAAGCCGTTGCCGAGTCGGGAGCGACCTCGGTTATCGGGGGCGGTGATACGGTGGCCGCCGTTAAAAAGGCTGGCGTGGCCGAGAAAATCACGCATATCTCCACCGGAGGCGGGGCTGCGCTTAAGTTTGTTGAAGGCAAGGAACTCCCCGGCGTGGCAGCTCTGCAGGATAGATGAGAAGTGGGACGTGAGAAGTTGCCGCAACCCCAAAGCAATAGTCTAATTTCCACGTCGAACCTCGAACGTTGAACGTCGAACCAGGAGCTTCTATTATCGAACTTCGAACATTGAACGTTGAACTTTAAACTTCTAACTTTGAACTTTGAACCTCGAACGTTGAACTTTTAAATGGAGGAGGGGGAGAGTGCGTACGCCCGTTATCGCGGGAAACTGGAAAATGAACAAAACGGCGACCGAAGCCGTCTCTTTTTGCTTGGAATTGAGAGACCGTGTGGCTGATATAGACCGGGTGGACATCCTGGTGTGCCCGCCTTTTACGGCCCTGAAGCCGGTAGCCGATGTTCTGGACGGGTCACGTGTGATGGTCGGTGCCCAGAATATGTATGCCGCCGATGAGGGAGCATATACAGGAGAAGTGTCGCCCCGGATGCTTCTTGATGCCGGGTGCAGTTTCGTCATTCTCGGTCATTCCGAAAGGCGGCAATATTTCGGTGAAACCGACCGGATGGTCAATGAAAAGGTCCGGGTAGCACTACGTTATGGTTTAAAACCCATTGTTTGCGTCGGAGAATCGCTGGAACAGCGCGAGAAGGGCACCACTACCACCGTCGTGGGTGAACAGGTGCGGAACGCTTTAAGCGGGGTTGCGGCTGAGGAAGCCGCGGGACTTGTCATCGCCTACGAACCGGTATGGGCCATCGGTACCGGTCGCACTGCTTCTCCCAAGGATGCCCAGGAGGTCAACGCCTTTATACGGGAGGTAGTCGCCGGTTTACTGGGGGCCTCCTTTGCCGGTAAGGTGTGTATTTTGTACGGGGGGAGTGTAAAGCCGGATAACGCCCGCGATTTAATGTCCCAGCCGGACATTGACGGAGCGCTTGTAGGAGGTGCCAGCCTCGACATCAACAGTTTTATAGGGATTATCACCGCAACGCAGGAGGTTTTAAAAACTTGAAATTAAGAAAACCGGTAGTGCTGGTAGTCCTGGACGGGTGGGGTTTTACCGAGCGGGAGCAGGGTAACGCCGTGCTGCAGGCCGTCAAACCCCAGTGGAACCACCTTTGGGATCGCTATCCGCACACTTTTTTAAAAGCTTCGGGCGAAGATGTCGGCCTACCACCCGGGCAGATGGGTAATTCCGAAGTCGGTCACCTTAACTTGGGAGCGGGCCGTATTGTTTACCAGGACCTGACGCGTATTACCCTTGCCATTGAGGACGGCAGTTTCTTTAAAAACCCCGTGCTGTGTCAAGCTGTGCAGAGGGCCCGGGATAACGACCGGGCCGTACACTTGATGGGGCTTCTATCCGACGGCGGTGTGCACAGTCACATAAAGCATCTTTTTGCCCTTATTGACCTGGCAGTACAACAGGGGCAGCGTAAATTTTTCGTACATGCTTTCCTGGATGGCCGGGACGTCCCGCCCGCCAACGCGTTGGAGTATATTGACGCTTTAGAGGAAAAACTTTCTAAGGTAGGAACCGGCGCTATCGCAACTGTTATGGGGCGTTATTATGCCATGGACCGGGACCGCCGTTGGGAGCGCACGGCCCGGGCGTATAAGGCCATGGTGTATGGCGACGGTATCCCGGTGGAAAGTGCCCGGCAGGCGGTAGAAAAAGGTTACCGGCGGGAGGAAACCGATGAGTTTATTCAACCGTCGGTTGTGGTCAAAGACGGTGAGCCCGTGGTCAGGGTGGCCGACGGCGATGAAGTCATCTTCTTTAACTTCCGTCCCGACCGTGCCCGGCAGCTTACACGAGCTTTTACCGACCGGGATTTTAAAGGTTTTGACCGGGGCCCTCATCATCCCGACACAGGTTTTACCTGTTTTACCCAATATGATAAAACTATCGAGGCTCCGGTAGCCTTTGAACCGGAAACCATTAAAAACACCCTGGGTGAGGTGCTCAGCAGGCACGGCTTAAAACAGCTGCGCCTGGCCGAAACTGAAAAATACGCTCACGTAACTTTTTTCTTTAACGGCGGGGTGGAAACGCCTAACCCCGGGGAGGAGCGCATTTTGGTCCCTTCGCCGCAGGTGGCGACTTATGATCTCCGCCCCCAGATGAGCGCGTTTGAAGTTACAGACACCTTTTTAACCAATTTTCACAAGTTCGACGTGATTATTATGAATTATGCCAATCCCGATATGGTGGGGCATACGGGTAAAATCGAGGCCACGTTGAAGGCCATTGAAGCGGTGGATGAATGCCTGGGCCGGGTTGTTCCGGCTGTTTTGGAAAAAGGGGGTACCCTTTTAATAACGGGTGATCACGGCAATGCCGAGCGGCTGTTGGATGAAGACGGCTCGCCGCACACCGCCCATACCGATAACCCGGTTCCTTTCTTACTGGTGGCACCCGATACCGCCGGTATTACTCTAAAGGAGGGCAGCCTGCGTGATGTGGCGCCAACCATGCTTGACATTCTCGGCATCCCGCAGCCAGAGGAAATGACGGGCACTACATTAATTAAAGAAGGACAATAAAGGGTTAGATGGAATATCAAGTCTTATAAATTTAAGGAGGTAAATAATAAATGTCAACGTTTATTGCCGACATCTATGCCCGGCAAATCCTTGACTCCCGGGGCAACCCTACGGTAGAGGTTGATGTGGTCCTTGAAAACGGTCTTATAGGCCGGGCTGCTGTCCCTTCCGGTGCTTCGACGGGAGCCTACGAGGCTATAGAATTGAGAGACGGGGATCCGCACCGGTACCTTGGTAAGGGGGTCAGCCGGGCGGTGTCCAACGTGAACGCCATTATTGCTCCGGAATTGACGGGCATGGACGCTACCGACCAGGTAGAGTTGGATATGGTATTGGTAGACCTTGATGGGACGGAGAACAAAAGCCAGCTCGGTGCCAACGCTATCCTGGGGGTTTCCCTGGCGGCCGCCAAAGCGGCGGCTAAGGCTGTGGGGCTGCCTTTGTACCGCTACCTGGGCGGCGTCTTTGTCAATGAGCTTCCGGTACCCCTGATGAATATTTTGAACGGCGGCCGGCACGCCGACAACAACCTGGACATCCAGGAGTTTATGATCGCACCGGTGGGGGCTGAGACTTTTGCGGAAGCCCTCCGTATGGGATCGGAGATCTATCACTGTCTTAAAAAAGTACTTAAAGACAAAGGCCTGGCAACTACGGTCGGGGACGAGGGTGGTTTTGCGCCTTTCCTGGAAACACACGCACAGGCTCTTGATCTTATTGTGGAAGCGATCAAGAAAGCTGGATACGAACCCGGCAGCGATGTGATGCTGGCCCTCGATGCCGCTGCTACTGAATTCTATAAGGACGGGCGGTACAATTTGACCGGCGAAAATAAGAGCCTGTCGGCCGGAGAGATGATTGATTTTTATGAGGACCTGGTAAAATCCTATCCCATTATCAGTATCGAAGACGGTTTAGCCGAAGACGACTGGGAGGGATGGAAGGAGTTAACCAGGCGGCTCGGCGACCGGATTCAGCTGGTGGGGGATGATCTATTTGTCACAAATGTCAAGCGCCTGCAGCAGGGTATTGTTTCCGGCGTGGCTAATTCTATTCTTATTAAGGTAAATCAGATTGGTACGCTGACGGAAACCTTCAGCGCCATTGAAATGGCCAAGAAAGCCGGGTATACCGCGGTGGTATCGCACCGTTCGGGTGAAACCGAAGACGTTACCATTGCCGATCTTGTAGTAGCTGCCGGCACCGGGCAAATTAAAACGGGTGCTCCGTGCCGCACCGAGCGGGTTGCCAAATACAACCAGTTGCTGCGTATTGAGGAAGAACTGGGTAACGTTGCGCTATATAAGGGGAAAAACGCGTTTTACCAGCTGTAGGGCCGGGTCAAGCGGCCTTGTCGCACTTTGTGAAAAAGTTGTCATAAGTCGTTGTCAGCTTATTGGCACCGTGTTATAATATTCACGATATTTTGGAGGTGCTTTCCTGATGTTAAAGTCCATTGTTATGATTCTTCACGTTCTTGTATCTATTTCATTGATCGCGCTTGTCCTTATGCAGTCCGGTAGGAGTGCTGGTCTGAGCGGGGCCATTGCCGGTGGGGCTGAGACGTTTTTCGGTAAGAAAAAGGGGCTGGACGAACTTTTAGGCAAAGCAACGATCGTGGTGGCCATTGTTTTCGGATTGCTTTCCCTGGTGCTGGTAGTCTGGAAATGATGGCTTTATCCATTTCATTTTCACTAATTAAATTAACTCTACACATCCTAGAGGAGGTGGTACGGGCGCGTTAAGCAGGGACAAGGTTTTTGTATGTGTTGGGATTTTTAAATTCTTACGGAGGTGAATGTGTTGGATCCGCAAACCGTTACTTATCTTGGTATTGCTGCTGCCGGTATCGGTATCCTATTTGCAGCATACCTGATTTCTTGGGTTATGGCCCGTCCCGCCGGTAGCGACAGAATGCGGGAGATTTCGGGCGCGGTCCAGGAAGGCGCGATAGCATATCTCAACCGCCAGTATCGGACCATCGCTATTGTGGGTATTATCGTAGCTGCCATTATTTGGATTGGTCTTGGTTATAAGACTTCCATAGGCTTCATCATTGGTGCTATTTTCTCCGGTCTTTGCGGTTATATCGGTATGATCGTTTCTACCCGCGGCAATGCTCGTGTGGCGGAAGCCGCCAAGGAAGGTTTGCCTTTTGCTTTACAGGTGGCCTTTAAGGGTGGCGCCGTTACCGGTATGATGTGCGTCAGCCTGGCGCTTTTGGGTATTGCCGGTCTGTTCCTGATTTTTAATGACCCCGTAGCTCTGGTTGGTATGGGCTTCGGCGGCAGCTTGATCAGCGTGTTTGCCCGGCTGGGCGGCGGTATCTATACCAAGAGTGCTGACGTGGGCGCCGACTTGGTAGGTAAAGTTGAAGCCGGTATCCCGGAAGACGACCCGCGTAACCCCGCCGTTATCGCTGACAACGTCGGCGACAATGTTGGTGACTGTGCCGGTATGGCGGCCGACCTGTTTGAAACCTATGTTGTTACCGCGGTCGGTACTATGCTGCTGGGTCACCTGCTCTTCAAAGGGCAGCCCGAATACGTTGTATTCCCGATTGCTCTTGGTGCGGTAGCTATCATTGCCTCCATTATCGGTAGTTTCTTCGTACGCCTCACCAGCGAAAACATCATGAGCGCGCTGTACAAGGGTATGTGGGCCGCAGCCGTCCTGGCCTTGGTCGGTTTCTATCCTGTGACTACCGCGATGCTTGGCGAGAGCACTATGTTCTGGCCTGCTGTGGCCGGTGTTGTGCTCACGGTGTTGATCGTATACATCACCGACTACTACACTTCCGCCGGTTTCCGTCCGGTTAAGTCGATTTCCTACGCTTCACAATCCGGTCACGCGACCAACATTATTACTGGTATTTCGGTCGGTATGGAAGGTGCGGTTGTACCTGCCATTCTCATCGTTGCCGCTATTTTGGTTTCCTATGCTATTGGCGGTCTTTATGGTATTGCGATCGCCTCCATGGCTATGCTGTCCATGACCGGCATTGTTGTGGCCCTGGACGCTTATGGTCCTATTACGGACAATGCCGGTGGTATTGCCGAAATGGCCGAACTGCCTGGTGAAATTCGTAACATTACCGACGCTTTGGACGCTGTCGGTAACACCACCAAGGCTGTTACCAAGGGTTACGCCATCGGTTCGGCCGGTCTGGCGGCACTGGTTCTCTTTGCCGATTACGTCCACCACCTGGCCGACTATGTTCCCAAGACTGAGTTGATCTTCAGCCTGAGCAACCCGTGGGTCTTGGCCGGCCTCTTTATCGGTGCGGCTATGCCGTTCATCTTCTCGGCGCTGGCAATCGGTGCTGTGGGTCGTGCGGCTTATGACGTTGTTAACGAGGTACGCCGGCAGTTCAAAGAAATGCCGGGTATTATGGATTACACCCAGAAGCCGGAATACGGCCGCTGTGTTGATATCGTGACGAAGCGTGCCTTGAAAGAAATGATGCTTCCGGCTCTTATCCCGGTACTTACTCCGGTTATTGTCGGTGTGGCCCTGGGCCGTGACGCTCTGGGCGGCCTGCTGATGGGTACCATTGTCAGCGGTCTCTTCTTGGCCCTGTTCCAGACCGTCGGCGGCGGTGCCTGGGATAATGGTAAGAAGTACATTGAAGAGGGTATGTATGGCGGCAAGGGCAGTGAGGCTCACGCGGCCGCGGTTACCGGTGACACCGTCGGTGACCCGTTGAAGGATACCTCCGGTCCGGCCATCAACCCGATGATCAAGGTTGCCAACATTGTGGCCCTGCTGTTGGTTCCGTTGATTGCTGGTATCGTTCGCTAAATACTGCTTAACGCCCTATAGTACCACCAAGGCTCCGGCCGGCTTTAGCCGGCCGGAGTTTTTTGCCCAAAAAACAGGTATTATTATTGACATATGTAAAATAACAAACTACAATAGGTAAAAGAGCATATGATCATAATACAGGTGGTGAGAATAGGGTGAAGATAGCGATTTCCTCTAGTGGTCAAACTTTGGATGCCGATCTTGACCCGCGGTTTGGGCGCTGCCCCTACTACATCATCCTGGATACCGATACAGACAGCTACGATGTGATTGTAAACAACGCCGCTTCGGGCAGTGGAGGCGCGGGCATCCAGGCTGCGGAAACCGTTTCGCATTATGGAGTCAGGGCCGTGTTCACCGGGCAAATAGGGCCCAATGCTTACCGGGTGCTTGCAGCGGCCGGTATCGATTGCTATACCGGCTGCCGGGGAACTATTCAGGATGTTGTGCGATCTTATCAATCCGGGGAGCTGCAGCCGACCACTAAACCAACGTCACCGGGTCACACCGGTATGGGGAAAAAGGGGAGGTTTTAAGGATGAAGCACAAGATTATTGTAGCAAGCGAGAATGGTATGGTGGCCGGTCACTTCGGACATTGTCCGGAATTTACGGTAGTCGAAATCAACGATGATGGTAGTAAGAACATCAATATAATACCCAACCCTGGGCACCAGCCTGGCTTTTTACCGCGGTACTTTGCCCAATTAGGGGCTACCCATATTATCGCCGGGGGCATGGGCCCTAAGGCGCAGGAGTTATTTGCTCAAAACGGTATCCAAACGATCATCGGCGCCCAGGGACCTATTGAAGAAGTGGTCCAATCCTACCTTGACGGGAGCTTGAAAACCGGTGTCTCCCTCTGCCATCACGGGTCGGAAGGCCACAGCTGCGGAAGCGGCAACTGCCATGAGTAAGCAAGCTCATACGAAAAGATATTTAGGCTTTCTACTTTTACTGAGTGCTGGGGAGTGATATAGATGATCGTTGCAGTTGCCAGCGGTAAGGGCGGTACGGGAAAGACGACGGTGGCGACTAGTCTGGCTTTGGCCTGTGAGGGCAGTGTCCGGCTCCTGGATTGTGATGTAGAAGAACCCAATGCCGGACTGCTTCTCAACCCTCATCTTACGATTGCAGAAACCGTTGAGCTTCCCGTTCCGCTATTTAGTAGAGATCTCTGCACGCAGTGTGGGAAGTGCGTTGAGGTTTGTGCTTTCAATGCGCTGGCCTTGGCAGGAAAAGAACTGTTGGTTTTCCCAAATCTATGTCACGGGTGCGGGAGTTGCTTCTATTTTTGTCAAAACAATGCGCTGACTGAGGACCGCAGGCGCATCGGCCTGGTTCAGCAGGGGTGGGCCGGCAAGATTGCTTTTTCGCGGGGCCTCCTCGATGTAGGGGAGGCCTTGGCTCTCCCCGTAATTCAAGAAGTCAAAAAGAACATTGGGGATGAAGAGCATACCGTCATAGACTCACCCCCTGGAACATCGTGTCCTGTTATTGCAGCCGTGCGCGGTGCTGATTTTTGCGTTGTGGTTACCGAGCCGACACCATTTGGACTGCACGACTTGGATGCCGTGACGGCGCTACTGCAAACGCTTGGTATTCCCCACGGCGTAGTGATTAACCGGTATGATCTCGGTGATGAACGTGTGGATGCGTTTTGCAGGGAAAAAGGTATTCCGGTATTAATGCGGATCCCCTTTGATCGTCGTATTGCACGATCTATTGGTCGGGGTCGGCCTCTGGTGGCGGAACTCCCCGAGTGGCGGGAGCGGTTTAGGCAGCTCTGGCGTGACGTTGAAAGGATGATGTGGGATGCGCGAAATTGTAGTACTCAGCGGTAAAGGGGGTACCGGCAAAACATCGCTGACGGGAGCCAGTACGGTTCTCGGGCTGCAGGCTGTCTGGGCTGATTGCGACGTTGATGCGGCTAACCTGCACCTGCTTCTTAATCCTGAAGTTCAGGAACGTGTGCCTTTTTACGGGGGCAAAAAACCGGCCGTAAACAAGGAAGAATGCTCGGAATGTGGTCTCTGTACGGAGCTTTGCCGCTATGATGCTATTAAAAATGGTGTTATTGATGAACTGAACTGTGAGCGCTGTGCCTTATGTTATCACGTCTGTCCGGAAAAGGCCATTTCCCTGGAGGATGAGTTGAGCGGTCACATCTACCGGACAAGCACCCCGTATGGTCCTTTTATCTACGCTGAGTTGGGGGTGGCCCAGGAGAATTCGGGAAAGCTTGTGTCCCAGGTCAAACAGCACGCCAGGGAGTTAGCCCGCAAGGAAGGCAGCGACTATATTATCGTCGACGGACCGCCTGGTGTTGGTTGTCCGGTTATTGCCAGCATTTCAGGGGCGCATCTAGCCTTGATTGTTACTGAGCCGACGATGGCCGGTCAACACGACCTGGAACGTATCGTTCAACTGGCCGGGCACTTTAGCGTGCCGGTGGCGGTGGTTATCAATAAGTGGGATTTAGATGAAGATAGGGCTAGTGAAATGGAAAGTATTTGCCGTGAACGTGATATCGACGTCGTAGGGAAAATTCCTTTCGAACGTAAAGTAGTAGCGGCACAGGTTAATGGTGTGGCATCTCTTCAGGGTGCCGTTTACAAGCCTTTTGCCAAGGTATGGGAAAGGGTTCTTCAAAAATAGGCTTACACCCCCTTTATATAACCCGCACATCCTGCACAGTTGCTGGATGTGCGGGTTTGCGTATTGGGGTAAGTTTTGGTATGATTGGAAAAGAGTTCGGGGGTGAGGGTATGAAACAGCCAGATCGCACCACCAACAAGTGTTTTGCCTGCGGTCCGGACAACCCAATTAGCTTGAGGTTACAGTTTGAAGATGATGGTGATGTCGTACGCACCAGTTTTACTCCCCGTGATGAGCACCAGGGATGGCCCGGCATAATGCACGGGGGATTAATGGCGACCATTCTTGATGAGGCGATGGCCCAATGGTGCTGGCGGCGGAACATACCGGCACTGACGGGTGAGATAACGGTACGCTTTAAAAAAGAGGTCCCTGTGGGTACCGGGTTAACGGTGGAGGCGCGCCTGGAGCAGCAGAAGGGGCGCCTATTGTTTTTAGAGGCTGAGGCTGTACTGCCCGATGGGAAGTGTGCGGCCACGGCCAAGTCTAAGTTTATTCGGATGACGGGTGAACAGGCAGGCCCTAATTAACTTTGCTTTACTAGGAGGGTATTGGATGCAAAGAGAAGAAGCGTTAGCACTGTTGAAAAAAAATGTTAAAAACAAAAACCTGCAAAAGCACTGTCTGGCCATGGAAGCTGTTATGCGCCGGCTGGCAGAGTATTTCAACGAGGATGTTGAGCTGTGGGGCTTGGCGGGGCTGCTTCACGACATAGACTATGACCGTACCAAAGATGATCCTGCCCGCCACAGCATCGAAGGGGCCCAAATGCTGGAAGAACTCGGGCTGCCGGAAGAAGTGGTATATGCCGTCAAGGTGCACAACGATTATCACGGTTTACCGCGCAAGAGCTTGTTGGATAAGGCTCTTTATGCCGCTGATCCGATGACCGGTTTTATCGTGGCGGCAGCTTTGATCCGCCCGGAGAAAAAACTGGCGGCTGTTGATGTCGATTTTTTGATGAAGCGCTTTAAGGAGAAAGCTTTTGCGCGGGGCGCTAGGCGGGAGCCGATGAAAGGCTGTAAGGAAGAACTGGGGCTTTCGCTCGAGGAGTTTCTCGGCCTGGGGTTGGAAGCCATGCAGAAAAACGCCGAGGTTCTCGGCCTTTAAATAGACAGGATTAACAGGATCTAACAGGATCGGTTGGATATTGGATATTAGATTAAAGGCATTCCTTGAGAGGAATACCCTAATTCTAATTTCCAAATCTTAAAATTCCAACCTCCAATTGTATTGGATCTCTACTGGATGTTCTATCGGATATTCTACTGACAATGGAATGAGGGATTTCTCTTGACATCGCGGGAACGAATTTTGGAATATATGCGTAAAGACGCCTATCGCCCTATGACCGAGGGAGAGCTTTTGGCGGCCTTTGCCATTAAAAAGGGTGAGATCAGGCGTTTCAAAAGATTACTCAGGGAAATGGAGCAGGAAGGGCTGATCTACCAGACCCGGGCCGCGCGGTTCGGCCTGCCGGAGAAAATGAACCTGCGGGTCGGCAACCTGCAGGGTCACCCCCGGGGTTATGGTTTTGTGCTCAGTGAGCGGCCGGAAAACAAGGATGTCTATGTCAGCGCCAGTAATATGCACGGTGCCATGCATGGTGACCGGGTTGTGATCCGCCTGATACCGGGGCGCAATGGCAAAAAAGAAGGCGAAGTCGTTAAAATCTTGCGCCGGGCCAACCGGGAGATTGTGGGGACTTTTCAAAAACAGCGTCACTACGGCTTCGTTATCCCGGACGAGGAACGCATCGGGTATGACGTGTTCGTACCGCGGAGCGGCCGCCTGGAAGCCAAAGACGGTTACAAAGTGGTGGTCGAGATCACCGCCTGGCCCGACAAGAGGCGTGGTCCCGAGGGCAAAGTGATCGAAGTACTGGGGCCGAGCAACGCACCGGGTATGGACATTATTTCTTTATGCCGGCGCTACGATCTACCCGGTGATTTCCCCCAGGACGTTGAGGAAGAAGCACAGCGCATCCCGGCTGAAATATCCCCCGGTGAGATCAAGGGACGCCGGGATTTGCGCGATTGGACCATTGTGACCATCGACGGGGAAGATGCCAAGGATCTTGATGATGCCGTAAGCATTGAGGTATTGCCCAACGGCAACTTCCGCCTGGGGGTTCATATTGCCGACGTCAGTTACTACGTACAGGAGGACAGCGCGCTGGACAAAGAAGCGCGTGAGCGAGGTAATAGTTTCTACTTACCCGGCACGGTTATCCCGATGTTACCGGAGCGCTTGTCCAACGGTATTTGCAGCCTCAATCCCAGGGTTGACCGCCTGACAATATCGGTTGTAATGGATATTGACGGTAAAGGTAATGTCAAAAAATATGAAATCTTTCCCTCGGTGATCCGTACTTGTGAACGCATGACCTACACAGCGGTACGCCGAATACTCGTGGATCAAGATCCTGAGATTGTACGGCGCTATCATTACCTGGTGGATACTTTTCGTTCTATGGAGCGCCTGGCGTTAATTTTGCGTTCCCGCCGATTGAAGCGGGGGGCCATTGATTTTAACCTGCCGGAAGCCAAGGTCGAGTTGAATGAGGAAGGGCGCCCGGTAAATCTTTACCGGGTGGAGCGCACTATTGCCGAACAAATTATTGAAGAGTTTATGCTTGTCACCAATGAAACGGTAGCCGCGCACTTTTACAATCTCGGCGTTCCTTTCCTTTACCGGGTTCACGAAAAACCGGATGCTGAAAAGCTGGCGGGATTACAGGAGCTTTTGAATACCCTGGGTTACAAAATTCCCGGCTTTCCCAAGGTGCGCCCCTGGAGCCTGCAGAAAGTCCTGGAACAAGTTCAGGGTAAAAAAGAAGAACGTCTTGTGAACGCCGTTATGCTGCGCACGATGCAGCAGGCGCGCTATGCATCGGAGAGGTTGGAGCATTTCGGCCTGGCTGCGGAGTACTATACTCATTTTACTTCCCCTATCCGGCGCTATTCCGATCTTGTCGTTCACCGTATTATTAGAGAGATATGGCGGGACGGTATGCTGCGGGATAAGCGTGAGCAGTACCTGAAAGGTATATTATCACGCATAGCGCAGCACTGTTCTGATCAGGAACGCCTGGCCATGGAGGCCGAGCGCGAAGCTATGGATATCAAAAAGGCCATATTTATGCAGGATAAGATTGGGGAGGAGTTCTCCGGTATTATCAGTGGTGTAACGGCCTTCGGTATGTTTGTAGAGTTGGAGAATACCGTTGAAGGCATGGTAACACTCACCAACCTGACTGATGACTACTACGATTACGATGATAAACATTATTGTCTGGTAGGCCAGCGTACCGGGCGGGTCTTCCGTCTCGGTGACGAGGTGCGGGTGCGGGTTCTCCGTGTCAGTGTGGACGATCGCCAGATTGAATTGGGTTTAGCCCAGCACTCAGTAGACAATAAAGGATTCAAACGCTCGTTCTAATTGTTCATAAATAATTTAGAATTCCCGCCTATCATTGTTGGTTCTGAGTGCTGGGTGGGGTAGGCAAACGTTAGATTATCGTGTATAATGTGAGACTATAATGCAAATATATGATTTCAAAAATATACATAGAAGGATAGGTACAAGATAATGATGTTTGAACCCATCGGCAAGGAAACTGTTTCGCAGGCCATCGTCCGCAGGTTCACCCAATACCTGATGGACGGGATCCTAAAACCCGGGGACCGCTTGCCGCCTGAACCGGAACTTGCCGAACAACTGGGGGTCAGCCGTACCGCACTAAGGGAAGCTCTTAAAATGCTTACCGGGCTGGGCGTGCTGCACTCCAAGCGGCGCGGCGGTACTTATATTGCTACTTCGGTCAGCAACGAGATGCTTGATCCCCTGATCTTTGGGTTAATCATTGAAAAAGGTTCTAAAGATGAACTATTTGAAATTCGCTACATGTTTGAGTTAAATGCTATAGATTTGGCAATAGCCAAGGCGACGGCGGATGACCTGGAAGTACTGGCTGCTAACTTGGAAGCCTTTGAACGCGCTATCCCGCGTGGAAATCTTGACGAGCTGTGGACCCTGGACCGTGAATTTCATTCGCAGATCTTGACCATGAGTAAAAATAAACCCTTTATTAAAATTGCTCGTACTGTAGAACAGCTTTTTGCTCGTGCGATGCGTAGAGCTCTTCCCCACGTTGGACCGGAAACTGCCTTGAAAAACCACCGTGCTATTTATCAAGCACTGGTGGAGCGCGACCTTGAGACGGCACGGGAAATCGTAAAAACATCCTTCCTGGCCAGCCGCGATTATTTCTAGGCATTATTCAGCCGCTGAAAGAGGGTGCCGCAAATTTGTGGCACCCTCTTTGTGTTCCGAAGCGTAAAAACGATAATACTCACAAGTTGACTATAACTATATAACATATATTGAAGGATAAAGAGGGGGACCGGAAATGTTATGAAGGCAACTTTTACCATTGGTGATATCAGGATCAACAGCATCCAGTCGGGCGCCAGTTTCATTATTGCTGAAAGTGTGACGAACTATCCCACCAGCAATATGGTGATGCAGGCCGGGCCCGGTTCCATGAACAATGGCGATGAAAACTTTATCAACAACCCTAATAATGACTCGAACCAAATTAACGGTAATTGTGATAAGCGGTAGTTACGGCACCATCAATTTAGGGGGTGAAACGTTGTGCCCATAGTCCTAGGAACTGTTAAAATTAACGGCATTCAATCCGCCGGTGCTTTCAACGTGGCCGAGGTGGGGCGCGTCTCCAACAGTTCCACTATGAATATGCAGGGCGGTCCGGGTTCTTTCAACGTCGGAGATTTTAACCTGATAAATAATCCTCTCGCAGTATCTAATTCCTTGATTAATGATCCCGATCCCAGTTTTTCTTTTAGTTCACGTATTTTGGAATCGCATATCTTCGAATAGGCCTTATCAGTTTTGGAAGGAGGGTGTTGATTAACGTGTTAAATGGTTTCAATTTCCCCTTTAACGCCTTTTCATGGGAAAATATTAACAAATTATTACCGGATGTGATGGCTCAATTAGGTGATGTTCTGCCAAGGTTGGGACCCCGGATGGACCTAATAGAGGATGATGAGCGGTTGGTGGCCCTTGTGGAGTTGCCCGGACTACGGGATTTGAGTGGCGTTACCATCGTCCTGCAGCAAAGCACTTTGCGGATTGCAGGGGACCTGGGAACGTACTCCGGGCGAGGCAATGTGCTGCGCAGAGAACGTATCCAGGGGCATTTTGAAAGAACAATACACTTGCCGGTACGGGTAAAGAAAGGCTCTGCGGTAGCTGCGTATAAGAATGGGATTTTGCGAATAGAAATGGAGAAGGAGATCGAAGAAGACTGTGGTGTGAGGGTAAACATATTCCGTGAATAGTGGACGACCGGAATCTAAGAGCGGGAAATTTATGAAACATTACCCGCCCGTTGTCCAAGCTGTTAAGGCGCTGGGACAATGCGGCATTTAGGCACACTTCTAAAGGATGTTTGGGAGCGCCTGTCCAGAATCTCAGTAATCTATTTCTTCGTCAAGCCAACCTGCCAGACAAGTTCTCGTAAAAATTCCCCCAAAAGTGGTGGTTGCCAAACAAATGCAGATGCAAACGCAGATGTTTCTGCTATTCTCGCTTTGGAAAGACGCATGAAGGATTTACAACAGGAAATGGCACGTTTGCAGCAACAATTATCACGGCTATATCAGAGGATGGATGAGGATGATAATACCCAGTACCAGGGTCTGATGATTGAAAACCTTTATGTGGACCGGTTGGAGATAGATCAAATAAACTTCAACCTTGGTGATATCGATGTGGACCAGCTGCGCGGCATGCTGGAAATTGGGATTATCCATCGCGGTGAGCATCCTCCCGGCCTGGATGACCCTCCTGAGATCAATACTCCCGGAAGGGGGGAAGATCCCCCCTTCCAGGAGAAACCGGAGAAATAAGATGTATGGTTTTAAGCATTGCAAATTCCATAAGATCAACATCCTTTTTTAGTATGGCGCCTTAAAATGGTAAGTTGTAAAATTAATTGCCGCAGCGCAGGAAAATAAAGACTCACGGCA
>JACDOK010000030.1 GCA_017656185.1 Peptococcaceae bacterium
GGAGTGATGCTAGGGAGCGAAAATCCTTGCAGCCCGTTGTCTCCTGTGTTATAATAGTTGCGGTTTGACTCTGGATAGAAAGAGGTGAAGCACCTTGAAAGAAGGACTGCATCCAAAGTTTTATAAAGCCAAGGTAACTTGTGCTTGCGGCAACACTTTTGAAACCGGCTCTACGGTCAAGGAGCTGAAGGTGGAAATCTGTTCCCAGTGCCACCCGTTTTACACCGGAACGAAGCGTACTGTGGAAACCCGCGGTCGTGCCGAGAAATTCCGCAGAAAATACGGGCTCAAGTAGCAGCAATAGCAGGGCGGAGGCTCTGCTATTTGTTTAGTTTCAGGAAACACGTGTTGGGGAGAGGACAATGAAGAACTCTTTTGATTATGGCGGCCAGGCTGTCATCGAGGGTGTGATGATGCGAGGGCCGCTTCGTTGGTCTGTAGCGGTGCGTAAGCCCGACCGGACCATTGAGGTGGAAACACGCGAGGTTGAGACCATTACCCGCCGTTTTCCGTTTCTCAAATGGCCTTTTATACGGGGAACGGTAGTACTTTTTGAGTCCCTGATCGTCGGCATCGAGGCCCTGAGCTTTTCGGCCTCGCTGGCGACCGGTGAAGAGGAGAAGCCCATCACTAAGTGGGAAATGGCTTTGACCATTCTGGCGGCTTTCGGCCTAGCCATACTTCTTTTTGTTTTGCTGCCGGTGGCAGTTGCACACCTGACCCTGCCTTATGTCCAGGGCAATCTGGCCCAGAACCTGATTGAGGGTATCCTGAGAGTAGTGGTCTTTCTGCTATATGTCGTTGCCGTGGGACGGATGAAGGACATCCGCCGGGTTTTTCAGTATCACGGCGCCGAACACAAGGTGATTAATGCCTACGAGGCCGGGGCGCCGATGACGATAGCCGACATTCAGAGATTTAAAACGCTGCATCCCCGCTGTGGGACCAGTTTTTTGATGATTGTGCTGGTCATCAGTATCCTGGTATTTTCCGTTTTGGCTACCGAGCCGTTGTGGTGGCGGTTTGTTTCCCGCCTTTTGATGCTTCCGGTGGTGGCCGGACTGGGCTACGAGTTTATTAAATTTACAGGGAAACATTCTTCGTCGGCCATTTGCCGTGTTTTAATGGCGCCCGGTCTGTGGCTGCAGAAGCTTACTACCCGGCCACCGGATGACGACCAGGTGGAGGTAGCTTTGATGGCATTTAATGCCGTGGCGAAAGAAGGTGAAACCAATGCTTGAGAAGCTTGATCACTTGGAAGAACGGTACGAAGAGCTCACAAAAATGATCAGTGACCCGGCTGTCATTGCCGACCAGGCCCGCTGGCGTGAATACTGCAAGCAGCATGCCGACCTGGAGGAAATTGTCGGTGTTTATCGCGAGTATAAAAAATTACTGGATGAGATTGAGCAGGCCAAAGAATTGCTGGAAGAGGAAAAGGATCCTGAAATGCGCGAACTGGCGGAGGTGGAGCTGGAAGACCTGCGATCCCGGCAGAAGCCCCTGGAAGATAAACTGAAGCTGCTGCTCCTGCCTAAGGACCCCAACGACGAGAAGAACGTTATTATGGAAATCCGTGCCGGCACCGGCGGGGAAGAAGCCGCCCTGTTTGCCGCTGATTTGATGCGGATGTACCTGCGCTATGCGGAGCACAAAGGTTGGCGTACCGAAGTTATGAGTTCCAATATGACCGACCTAGGCGGCGTTAAGGAAATTGTGATCTTAATTGAGGGCAAAGGGGCTTACAGCCGCTTAAAATTTGAAAGCGGTGTTCACCGTGTGCAGCGGGTGCCGACGACCGAATCCGGCGGGCGTATCCATACTTCGGCTGCCACCGTGGCGGTACTGCCGGAGGCGGAGGAAGTGGATGTTGAAATTAAGCCGGAAGAAATCCGTATCGATGTCTTTTGCTCCAGTGGTCCCGGTGGTCAATCGGTGAACACAACCCAGTCCGCGGTGCGCATCACCCATTTGCCGACCGGGATTGTAGTAAGCTGTCAGGATGAGAAATCACAGCATAAAAACCGGGAAAAAGCAATGAAGGTCTTGCGGGCCCGCCTGCTTGACAAGATCCAACAGGAGCAGCAGGCGGAAATGGCTCTCAACAGGAAGTCCCAGGTGGGTTCGGGGGACCGCAGCGAGCGCATCCGGACCTATAATTTCCCGCAAAACCGGGTTACCGATCACCGCATTAACCTGACGCTGTACCGGCTGGAAGAAGTGCTGCAGGGCGACCTCGACGAAATTATTGACACGCTGATTACCACCGACCAGGCGGAAAAACTCAAAGTCGTAGAACAGTAAACAGGAAGCAGGAAGCAGTAGTCATGATTAGTAATTAGGAATTAAGCATCTGTTAAAGGTTGAGCGGGAGATCCGGAAGGGTCTCCCTTTAATTTTTAATTTATCGGGTTAATCTATATCTTACAAGCTAGTAAGCAGTAAGCGGTAAGGAGTTAGAAGTTAGGAGTTAGCTGGGGAGCGATTATGCCCACTATCAAAGAGGTCCTGAACGACGCCGTAGCTCAATTGAAAACCGCTGGCAAGGAGAACCCGCGCCTGGATGCCGAGGTGCTTTTGAGCGCTGTGCTGGGGTGTGACCGGGTGCTGCTTTACCGGGAACCGGAGCGGGATTTATCGCTTCCGGAAGCCGAACGGTTTTGCAGCCTGGTACGCAGGCGGGCGCGGGGGGTGCCCGTAGCTTACCTGTTACGGCGCAAAGAGTTTATGGGCCTTGACTTTTATGTCGATGAACGTGTTTTGGTGCCCCGCCCGGAAACGGAACTGCTGCTGGAACACGGCCTGGGTTTGGTAGGACATTTAAAGATGCCTGTCGTTGTGGACGTAGGCACGGGAAGCGGGGCCATTGCCGTGAGTTTCGCACACCGGCACTCCGGGGCCAGTGTTCACGCTACCGATATTTCAGCCGCAGCGCTGGAAGTGGCCAAAAACAACGCCAGGCGGCACGGAGTAGAGGCACGGGTTTCTTTTTATTGTGGTCATCTTCTTGAGCCGCTCCCGGGGGATTTGGCCGGGCGTGTAGATTTGATACTGGCCAACCTACCGTATATTCCGTCGAGTGTTATCGCCGGTTTGGACCCCGAGGTGCGGGCCGAACCGCACGTGGCGCTGGATGGCGGCGCGGATGGTTTGCATTTTTACCGCCTGCTTGAGCCCCAGGCACGGCGTTTTCTCCGGAACGGCGGGTGGCTGTTGATGGAGATCGGCAGTGAACAGGGTGCCGGTGCGAGAAATATATTTGACAATGCCCGTTGGAGAGTAATGCTGTACCAGGATCTGGCCGGGCATGATAGAATAGCAGCAGCACAAAAAGTGTTAAGCTAAAGCAAGATCGGGGCTTAAAGCGGGGTTATCAGTTTGCCTGATTTACAGCTGGTACTGGCCGTAGGGATTTTTCTGTTGACATATGCCCTGGTGGTCACCGAAAAAATTCACCGTGCCGTGGCCGCCCTTTTGGGCGCATCCCTGGTAATATTCTTGGGTATCATTGACCAGGACCGCGCCATTGCTTCCATTGATTTTAATACCATCGGGCTTTTGATCGGTATGATGATCATTGTCGGTATCACCCGGCAAACAGGGGTTTTTGAATACATGGCCATTTTGGCGGCCCGCCTGGTACGCGGCAGACCCGCACCGCTGATGGTCGCTCTGGCCCTCGTGACGGCTGTACTTTCCGCCTTCCTGGACAACGTCACGGCCGTTTTCCTAGTCGTCCCCGTAACCTTTGCCATTACCAGTAAACTGCAGCTTTCGCCGCTCCCCTTTCTTATAGCGGAGATCATTGCTTCCAACATTGGTGGTACGGCGACCCTCATTGGCGATCCTCCCAACATTATGATCAGTGGCCCGGCAGGATTGGGTTTTGTAGACTTTATCGTAAACCTGGCCCCTATCGCTCTGGTGGCCCTCTTTATATCACTCGCGGTACTATATGCCGTCTTTGGCCGGCGCATGCAGGTAGAGCGCCAGCTGCAGGAAAAGGTTGCGGCCATGGAGGCCCGGGAGTTTCTGAGGAAACCGGTACTGCTGTGGCAGTCTCTCACCGTTTTGGGCTTGACCATTACGGGTTTCCTGCTGCACCAGTTTGTTCACTTGCCGACCGCTGCTATCGCGCTCGGAGGCGCTACCCTGCTGCTCCTTATTTCCCGCGAGGAACCTGATAAGGTGCTGGCGGAGGTGGAATGGCCCACGCTTTTTTTCTTTGGCGGCCTGTTCGTCATCGTCGGCGCCCTGGAAGAGGTAGGGGTGATTGAAGCGGTGGCCGGGTTAACGCTGGACCTGACCGGGGGCGCGCTGCTGCCTACGGGGCTTCTGATCCTGTGGGTTTCGGCCATAGCCTCCGCTCTGGTGGACAATATTCCTTTTGTGGCTGCTATGATACCTTTACTGCAGGAAATAGGGCGGATTGGGGGAGACACTGAGCTGGTTCCCCTGTGGTGGTCCCTTGCCCTCGGTGCCTGTCTGGGCGGTAACGGCACTCTTGTCGGTGCAGCTGCCAATGTCATTGTCGCGGGCCTGGCCGAAAAACATGGCCGCCCGCTGCCCTTCCTGGAGTATCTTAAAATTGGCCTTCCCATCACGCTGCTTTCCGTCATTTTGGCAACGCTCTATCTAATGGCTTTTTATTTGCGGTAATTTGGTATATTATTACTGTTAATTGGTTTTGTCCCCCGTATTGTTGCAAGTGCGGTGTGCGGGGACTGGAATCTCTGGTGCTGCGAAGATTAAGGTGGATCGTTCCGATGAAAACCTTTTACTGGCGGGTTGATGCCTTCCAACCGGATGACAGGATTATGGACCGGGCCGGTTTCATTATCCGGCAGGGAGGGCTTGTCGCTTTTCCTACTGAAACGGTTTACGGCCTGGGGGCCGATGCTTTGAATGCCGCCGCAGTAGAGCGTATTTTCACCGCCAAGGGGCGTCCCGCTGATAATCCTTTGATTGTACATGTCCGTTCCATTGAACAGGTCTATTCTCTGGTGGCTGCCCTTCCCGACCGTGCCCTTAAATTGGCGCGGGCCTTTTGGCCCGGGCCTCTCACGATGGTACTGCCGCGGTCACGGGAAGTACCGGATGCTGTTACCGCTGGCCTTGATACCGTAGCGGTACGGATGCCCGCGCACCGGGTAGCGCTGGCTTTGATAAACGCCGCCGGTACTCCTATTGCTGCGCCCAGTGCCAATGCCTCCGGCCGGCCCAGCCCTACTACGGCGGAACACGTCAGGCAGGATTTGGACGGCCGCATAGAGGCTGTCATTGATGCCGGGCCGGCCCCGGTGGGGGTGGAGTCAACGGTATTGGATCTCACCACTGCCGTACCGGTGATTTTACGCCCCGGGGGTGTGACCCGGCGCCGCTTGATGGAGCTCATCGGGAATGTTGCGGTACACCCTGAAAAAACGGAAGGCCCGCCGCGTTCCCCGGGAATGAAATACCGTCATTACGCACCCGGGGCCCCGGTAATCCTGGTAGAAGGGGCCTCCGCCGCCCTTGTGCGGAATAAGATGCGCGAGCTTGCCGCCGGGTTTGCCGGGCGGGGGATGAAGGTCGTCATCCTGGCGAGCAGTGAAAGTGCAGGTTATTTCCGGGATTACCGCTGTGTGACATACGGCCGGCACGCGGAGCCCGCCACGGTGGCCGCAGGCCTTTATGATGCCCTGCGCCGCTGTGACGAACTCGCCCCGGATGTCATTGTGGCGGAAGGAGTTGAACCGGGGGGCATGGGCACGGCTGTAGCCGACCGGCTGCGGCGCGCCGCATCGGAGATAATTAAGGTGACACGATAGAGATACGGTGGAGATACGGTAGAAACACAGTGGAGATACGGTAGAGACACGGTAGAGATACGGTGGTGACACGGTGGTGATACAGTTGTTTCCCCAGTTACTACCAAATGTTTAATTGCCCGGGAATTTACCACATAGATTTTGAGGTAGGAACTTTAACAACGAAAGGAATTTTTTATGACTCTTGTGACCTTATTATTGTTAGCCGTAGCCCTCGGTACAGATGCTTTTTCCTTATGCCTGGCTCTGGGACTGGCCGGTATTACCCGGCGGCAGGGATTATTACTGGTTCTGGTCATCTTGGTGATGCACATTGTCATGCCGGTTATCGGTTGGTGGGCCGGGGAATGGCTCGGGAGTATCGCCGGTCGCTGGGCGGCGTTAATAGGGGCTGTTGTTTTAGTTTACCTGGGGTTGAAAATGACGGTGTATTCTCTGCGCGAAGGGCAGGAAACAGTGGATATCTCTTCTGTCGCCAGTTATGGGGGTATTCTGCTGGTGGGGGTTAGCGTCAGCATGGATGCCCTGAGTGTGGGGTTCAGCTTGGGGGCGACCGGGGCGGCGCTGTTTATGACGGCCCTGGTTTTTGGTATCGTGGCCGGTACGATGACGGCGCTGGCTTTGGTTATCGGGCGTCAGGTCGGTATTTGGGTCGGGCAGAGGGCGCAGCTGGTGGGAGGGTTAATCCTGGTGGGGATCGGCCTGCGGCTGGTTATGTGATGCACCCGCTTTTTAGGGCATTAACTTAGTTCAACAACCGCTGTACTTACATTGCTTCAATGGACAAGTTTTGGGTATGATGTAAAATAAATTAAAGTAAACTTAAGGTGGCTTTATCACGGGGGTCTAGTGTATGCCCAAATTACTTTTCGTTTGCACCGGTAATACCTGCCGTTCCAGTATGGCGGAGGGCATTGCCCGGCAGCTTATCGCGGAGAAAGGTTTAAACCTGGAAGTGATGTCAGCGGGAGTGTTTGCGTTACCCGGGACACCTGCCACCGAAGAGGCTGTCGAAGCCTTAAGTGATGACGGGATCGACATTAGTGGGCACCGGGCCACTCTTTTGACGAAAGAATTGATCAAAGAGGCGGACCTGGTTTTGACCATGACGGCCGAACACCGGCGAATGGTGCGGGAGATGGTGCCGGAGTACAGCAACAAGATCTTTACGCTGGCGGAGTATGCCGGTGTTGGCGGCGACCTGCCGGACCCGTTTGGACAACCCCTTACCGTCTACCGCGAGTACGCGGGACGGCTGCGCGGGCTGGTTGGTGCGGCTTTGGAACGGTGGCGCCGGGAAAATGAGAGTTCGGAGCAGGAAAATGCTCCGGAAGCGTAGAAAGGGCCTTCGTTGCCCAATAGGTCATAATTTTGCGAAAGGAGCCCTTAAATGCGTGTAGCTGTTGCCTCCGATCACGGTGGGTTTCATCTTAAAAAAGTAGTACTGCAGTACCTTGAGGAATTGGGTATCGAATACCGGGATTTCGGTACTTATTCCGAGGCTTCCTGTGACTATCCCGACGTGGCGAGGCCTGCCGCCGAGGCCGTTGCCAGGGGAGAATACGATCGCGGTATCATTATCTGCGGTACTGGTATCGGGGTATCGATCGTGGCCAACAAGGTGCCCGGTGTGCGGGCGGCCTTGTGCCACGACACTTTCTCGGCGCGTATGAGCCGTGAACACAACGATGCCAATGTTCTGACCATGGGAGAACGGGTTATAGGGCCCGGCCTGGCCAGGGACATTGTCGCCGTTTGGTTGCGGACCGAGTTCCAGGGAGGGCGCCATGCCCGCAGAGTAAACAAGATTTCTGGCATCGAAAACGATTTGTGTAGGGAGGAGTAATAATGAGCAACAGCCGTCCTTTGGCCGAGGTGGACCCTGAAATCGCACGGGCGATCGGGTTGGAAAAAGGCCGCCAGCAGTCCAAATTGGAGTTGATTGCTTCCGAGAATTTCGTCAGCCGGGCCGTGTTGGAAGCGATGGGATCTGTTTTAACTAACAAATATGCGGAAGGCTATCCCGGCCGCCGGTACTATGGTGGTTGTGAGTACGTCGATATTGCCGAGAGCTTAGCCATCGAACGGGCCAAAAAATTGTTCGGTGCCGAGCATGCCAACGTACAGCCCCACGCCGGGGCGCAGGCCAATATCGCCGTTTACTTTGCCCTCCTGAAACCCGGTGATGTTGTTATGGGGATGAGCCTGCCCCACGGCGGGCACTTGACGCACGGTGCCAAGGTCAATTTTTCGGGCCGGTTTTTCAATATTGTTTCCTACGGGGTAAACGAAGACGGGTTCATTGATTACGACGAGATGTACCGCATTGCCCGGGAAACCAAGCCGAAGCTGATTATCGGCGGGGCCAGCGCTTACCCGCGGGCCATTGACTTTGCCCGGATGCGTGAGATCGCGGATTCCGTAGGGGCGCTGCTTATGGTTGATATGGCCCATATCGCCGGGCTCTGTGCCACCGGCCTGCATATGAATCCCGTGCCTTACGCCCAGGTGGTTACGACAACCACCCACAAAACCTTGCGGGGGCCGCGCGGTGGCATGATTTTATGCTGCGAGGATTACGCCCAGGCCATTGACAAAGCTGTCTTTCCGGGAACCCAAGGCGGGCCCCTAATGCACATTATTGCCGCCAAGGCGGTGGCCTTTGGGGAGGCCCTCCAGCCCGAATTCAAGACCTACCAGGAGCAGATCGTCAAAAATGCCCGGGCTCTGGCCGAGGCTCTGATACAGAACGGGTTCAAGCTGGTATCGGGCGGCACCGACAACCACCTGATGTTGGTGGACTTGAGGAATAAAGGGGTTACCGGTCGCGACGCCGAGAAAATGTTGGATGAAATCGGCATCACCGTTAACAAAAACGCCATCCCCTTCGATCCCGAGAAGCCGACCGTGACGAGCGGTATCCGCATCGGCACTCCGGCATTGACGACCAGGGGGTTGAAGGAGGACGATATGAGAACCATCGCCGGTATTATCCGGCTGGTCATTGATAATGCCGGCGATCCTGCCGCAAAGGAAAAAGCCCGCGGGATGGTGGCCGAACTGTGCAAGGCCTACCCGCTTTATAACTGGTAAAAGCCTGACCCCTTTTACGATGGTGATACAGTGGTAAAGAAGATCCTTACCGTTTTCGGGACTCGTCCCGAGGCTATCAAGATGGCTCCCGTTGTCAAAGCTTTACGGGAGTCACCCTATTTTAATTGCCGGGTGGCGGTGACGGCCCAGCACCGGGAAATGCTTGACCAGGTGCTGGAGCTTTTTGCCATTGCACCCGACCATGATCTCGACATCATGACCCCCAATCAAACTCTTTTTGACGTTACGGCACGCGCGCTGCGCGGTTTGGAACATGTATTGCGCCAGGAACACCCCGACCTCGTACTGGTCCACGGTGACACCACTACCACCTTCGTGGGGGGCCTGGCTGCTTATTATTTGCAGATCCCGGTAGGACATGTAGAAGCGGGTTTGCGTACTCATAACAAGTTTTCCCCCTTCCCGGAGGAGATTAACCGCCATTTGACCGGGGTGCTTGCTGACCTGCATTTTGCTCCCACGGGTGACGCCCGTGAGAACCTCCTGCGGGAAGGCGTAGACGAAAAAAACATCTATGTCACGGGTAATACCGTCATTGATGCCCTGCTGGCGACTGTCCGTGAAGAATACCGGTTTGCCGACCCCTTGCTTGATGGGCTGGACTTCCGGCAGCGGCGGGTTATCTTGATGACCACGCACCGGCGTGAAAACCTTGGAACACCGTTGCGGGAAGTGTACCGGGCGCTACGCCGGGTTGTTGCGGACCACCCGGATGTTGAGGTGGTCTTCCCGGTACACAAGAACCCGGTAGTTCGCGAAGCAGTACAGGCGGAATTGGGTGGGTGCGACCGCATTCACCTTATTGAGCCGTTAACGTACGAGCCGTTTATCAACCTGATGCAACGCTGTTACCTGGTGATGACCGACTCCGGCGGCCTGCAGGAAGAGGCACCTTCCCTTGGCAAACCGGTCCTGGTCCTGCGGAACACTACGGAGCGTCCTGAAGCCGTACGTGCGGGTACCGTCAAATTGGTAGGGACGAATTACCATTGTGTAATGCAAAGCTGCTGTGAACTTCTCGACGACCCCGGTGCTTACCGGGCCATGGCCGAAGCCGTAAACCCTTATGGTGACGGTAAGGCAGCCGCGCGTATCGTGCAGAACCTGGCGTCGTATTTTGGATTAGCAGATCCAGCGCCGGACTTCAAACCCTAACTTCTATCGTGTCACCACTGTGTCACTACTGTGTCACGTGCCGAAGGCCCGAATGACGCGCCTTCGGCGCGTTGTAACATTTTGTCATTTACGATTAAGGCGTGTTAATGTTATTATTATCACAAAACAAGCAGTGGTATTGCCTGTCAGGTGCGAAAGCGTGTGATCATTGGTTTTTTAGGATATTACCTTTAACTCCTACAAAGACGAAAATCCTTGTTCCCCTGTCATGAACTATATATAATGCCACAAAATGGCAAGTAACTAAAATATTTTTCACAAAGTATTCAAAAACTCGACGTTTCGGAAGGAATAAAAGTGAGGGTGTAGAAACTATAATTGAAAATGGCCAGGTAGCTGTATGTCATATCTGGTTTTCTTTTATGTACCTGTTGTTGATAAATCCGGCAAAGGGAGGGGCGCGCTGTGGGTGAAAAGAAGAACGGGCTGACCGGGCCCCTGAAAACCTTTGCGTTGGCCTCTACCATTGCCGTGCAGTTTGCCGCCAGCATCTTGCTCGGTTTTTGGGGCGGAAGTTTCTTGGATCACAAACTTGGCAGCGAACCGTGGTTGACGCTTGTGGGGATCCTGGTTGGGATCGCGGCCGGTACATTGGGTGTTTACCGGGTAGTCTCCCGGACACTTGACCGGCGTTAAGGCTGTGGGGTGTCAGGTATTGTACGATTTGGACTTTGATTTCTTCGTCAGAAAGGCGCTCACTAAAACGATAACAGTCCTGATGGCTGGTATTGTTTTGCTGCTGGTCTGGGATTATACCAACCCGGCTTTGGTGGGCTTTACCGTCGGTACGGCTATCAGCGCGTTGAACGGTTATTTTTTGGCTTTACGTATTAAAGGCTTAGTGGGTTTTAACAGCACGCTTAGCGGCGAGTGTTTGGGTGATAAGAAGGGACAGGCGAAAAAAGTTAAAGATGTGCTGCGCGCCGGCCTGGTGGTTGTGCGCTGGTTAGTGGTGCTTGCCATCCTGCTCATCGGTGTCATGACGGGGTGGTTTGACCTGCTGGGGCTAATGGGCGGGCTTTTTGTACTGCCTGCTTTTGCTATCGGCGGAGCTTTGCTGGTCCTGCTCAGGCAGGATCTTAATAAATGCAAAACATATTAGAGAAAGGAGGTGAACCGGGCGGTGGCGGCAGAAGAACATGCGGCGGAATCTATGGGGATGATAGAGAAGGTGCACCACAATTTAAACATCTGGCATATCCCTCAGGAGCCCTGGCATCTGGGCAGTATAGGGGGGTTCCCCATTGACCTTAACCCGTCGACCATTATTTTTACCTGGGTGGCAATGGGTCTGGTACTGTTACTCGGTTTCTTCTTCGTACGTGGTGCCAACGTACGCCAACCAACTAAAATGCAGACCATGTTCGAGATGGTGCTTGATTTCCTGCGTGGCCTGGTCGATGATAATATGGATAAGAAAAAGGGTGACGAGATTTTCTCGTTAGTAATAACCTTTTTCCTGTTTATCACAATGTGTAACATCGTCGGGCTGGTTCCCAGCATGATGGCACCTACGGCCGACGTCCAGACTACAGCGGCATTTGCAGTAATCACTTTCGTCATGATGTTCTACATGGGTATCAAGCACAAAGGCGGCAAATATTTTGCCCACTACCTGAAGCCATATCCGTTCTTTTTGCCCATTACCATCCTGGAAGACCTGGCCAAACCGGTTACCCTGGCATTCCGACTTTTCGGCAACATGAAGGGTAAGGAAATCATGATCTACGCCCTGCTGGCGCTCATTACCGGCATACCTTGGGCGTGCGGCGGTTTTACGGCCTCCGTAGTCTGGCTGGGGTTTGGCCTGTTCGTCTCATTCATTCAGGCTTTCATTTTTACAATGCTGACTATTGCCTATATTGGTATGGCTTGTGCGGATGACCATTAATTGACAACTGAATTATGGTAACACCTAGTACAAACTATTCTGGTTAAAAAATCACATGAAAAGTTTTTGAGGAGGGAAACTTATAATGGAACTTGGTGCTGCTGCTGCTTTAGGAATGGGTCTTGCTGCTGGGCTGGGTGCCCTGGGAGCTGCTGTTGGTGACGGTATCGTAACCGGTAAACTGCTGGAAGGTGTTGCTCGTCAACCCGAAGCTCGCGGTTCCTTGATGACCTTGATGTTCATCTCCGTTGGTTTGATCGAGTCCTTGCCGATTATCGCTATCGTTATCGCCTTCATTCTTATGGGTAAAATGGGTTAAGCTAACCAACCGGTTGTTTGATTGGTATCAGTTAGCATAGTGTCGGCAGTTGACAGGTTTTGGTCTTAAATAAGAACTGAAGCCGGCTGCCTACTTCCTTTGGATTGTGAATGTGTAAAGGAAGGAGGAGAGTAAGTAGGTGCTGGAGTTTAATGCCACATTTTTTGCGCAATTATTTCACTTCGTGGTCCTGTTGGTGCTCCTGCGCATCTTCGTGTACAAGCCGGTCTTGAACATCATTGAAGAGCGCCGGAAGTTGGTCGCCGATAACATCGCTTCCGCCGAACAGCAGAGAGCGGAAGCCGAAAAACTGAAAGCCGAGTATGAGGCTGAGATGCAAAAAGCCCGGGAAGAGGCTAGAAACATCATTGACCGGGCGACCAAGGCTGCCGAAGAACAGGCCCAGGAGATTATCGAACAGGCCAAAGCGGAAGCCTTAAGGCAGAAAGAGGCTGCCCTTAGCGATATCCAGCGCGAAAAGGACAAGGCGATCGCCGAACTGCGTGACCAGGTGGCTTCGCTGGCCGTGCTAGTAGCCCGTAAGGTTACCAGAGACGGTCTTACGGTTGAAGCCCATGACCGCCTGGTCCAGGATGCTGTTAAAGAGGTGGGTCAATTACAATGATTAAGGGAGCGGTTGCCACCCGTTACGCGCAGGCGCTGTTCGATATCGCGCGGGATAAAAAGCAAATCGAAGAGATCGAGGGTGAGTTGAACACCTTTATCCAGGCGCTGGATGAGTCGCATGATTTACAGCAACTGGTCTACCACCCTCAGGTTCCTTTTGCGATGAAGAAGGATGTCCTTGCGACGCTGTTCAAGGACACCCTGTCGGAAACCACCTTCAACTTTATCTGCTTGGTTCTTGAACGCCGGAGAGAGCCCTATCTCAAGGCTATTGCCGAGCAGTATCTGAAGCTGGCCTATGAAACGCGGAACATCGCGGAAGCCGATGTTGTTTCGGCAGTTGAAGTTCCTTCGAACGTGAAGGACGACCTGGTAAATACCCTGTCCACGATGACGGGCAAAGAGGTGCGTGTAAATTACGCCGTGGACCCTGAAATCCTCGGAGGCCTCGTTATCCGTCTGGGGGACCGGATTATTGATGCCAGTGTCAAGAGACAGCTGGAGAAAGTGCACGAAAGCATCCGCGAAATTCAAATAGGATAGGGGTGACAGAGGGATATGAATCTGAGGCCTGAAGAAATCAGTTCCATCATCCGGCAGCAGATAGAGAAGTACGACGTACAGGTCGAAGCTACCGACGTTGGAACCGTCATCCAAATCGGTGACGGCGTCGCGCGGGTGTATGGGCTGAAAGATTGTATGTACTCCGAATTGTTAGAGTTCCCGGAAGGCGTTCTGGGAATGGCTCTTAACCTCGAGGAAGACAACATCGGTGTCGTTATCCTCGGTGAATACAAGCACATCAAAGAGGGCGACGTGGTCAAGCGTACGGGCCGTATTGCCTCCGTACCGGTCGGGGATGCCCTGATCGGCCGTGTGATTAACCCTGTCGGTCAACCGCTTGACGGCAAGGGCCCCATTAAATCTGAAAAGTTCCGTCCAGTGGAAAGAATCGCGCCCGGTGTTATCTACCGCGGTCCGGTTAACACCCCGCTGCAGACTGGTATCAAAGCTATCGACGGCATGATCCCGATCGGTCGCGGTCAGCGTGAGCTTATCCTCGGTGACCGCCAGACCGGTAAGACGGCCATTGCCGTGGATACCATCATCAACCAAAAAGGCCAGGACTGCATCTGCATCTACGTGGCAATCGGCCAGAAGAAGTCTACGGTTGCCAACGTCGTGGCCAAGCTGGAAGAAACCGGCGCTATGGATTACACCATTGTCATTTCGGCTACGGCTTCTGAGCCTGCTCCGCTGCTCTTTATCGCCCCGTTTGCGGGTGCTGCGATCGGTGAAGAATTTATGGAGCAGGGTAAAGACGTCCTCATTGTTTACGACGACCTTTCCAAACAGGCTGCGGCCTACCGTGAAATGTCGCTCCTGCTGAGACGGCCTCCCGGACGTGAGGCTTACCCGGGTGACATCTTTAACCTCCACTCCCGGTTGTTGGAACGTGCTGCCAAGCTGAACGATAAATTGGGCGGCGGTTCCATGACCGCGCTGCCGATCGTTGAAACCCAACAGGGCGACGTTTCGGCTTACATCCCGACAAACGTGATCTCCATCACCGACGGTCAGATCTACCTGGAACCCGACCTGTTCTACGCCGGCCAGCGCCCGGCTATCAACGTCGGTCTGTCGGTCTCCCGTGTCGGTGGTAAAGCGCAGCGCAAGTGTATGCGCCAGGTTGCGGGCCAGTTGAAGCTTGACTTGGCGCAGTACCGCGAGTTGGCGGCTTTTGCCCAGTTTGGTTCCGACCTGGACAAGGCCACCCAGGCAAGGCTGACCCGCGGTGAGCGTATGATGGAGCTTCTCAAGCAGGATCAATATTCACCGATGGCCCTGGAAGATCAGGTAATCTCCATGTATGCCGGAGTGCACGGTTACCTGGACGATCTTCCGGTAGACAAGGTTCGTACTTTTGAAGAAGAGTTGCTGAAGTTTATCCACGCGGAAAAACAGGCTATTGCCGATGACATTCGTAATAAACAGGAGATTACCAGCGAAACCGAAGAACAGCTCAAGGCCGCCTTGGAGGAGTTCAAGGAGAACTTTAAACAAACTTACGGACTTAAGTAGGCGGAGGTGATGTCTTAGTATGCCTGCGTTACGAGATCTGAGACGCCGCGTAAAAAGCGTCAAGAGTACGCAGAAGATCTGCAAGGCTATGAAGGCTGTGGCCACGGCGAAAATGTCGCGGGCCCAGGCTGCCGTCACCGCCGCCCGCCCGTATGCCAGGCAGATGCAGGAGGTGCTGGGGCGCGTTTCATCAGTGGCAGGGAACGTTAAACACCCGCTGCTGGCGGTACGTGAACCCAAGAAAGCCTGCTATGTTGTGGTTACGTCAGACCGCGGCCTATGTGGTGGCTTTAACAGCCAAATTCTTCGTAAAGCCTTGAACGAAATCGGTGACCGGAGCGACGTCAGCGTTGTTCCCGTAGGCCGCAAGGCTCGCCAGTTTTTCCGCTTCCGCGGTTGGGATGCCGATACCGATTTTGTAGGGTTGAGCGAAAACGTCAAGCTTGAAGAAGCAAGGCAAATTGCGCAGTATGTGATTA
The DNA here is from genome assembly GCA_017656185.1 of Peptococcaceae bacterium. Classification (GTDB taxonomy): domain Bacteria; phylum Bacillota; class Desulfotomaculia; order Desulfotomaculales; family JACDOK01; genus JACDOK01. Next base: position 15,499 of record JACDOK010000030.1, read on the forward strand.
AGAACTACAGTGAAGAGCAGTACGATGTCGTGTACTTACTGTATAACAAGTTCGTGAACGTTCTCGTTCAGGAACCCACCAAAATCCAGTTGCTGCCGGTGGAACCGCCGGAAGCTGGCGAAGGCGAAGGTAAGGAAGGCAAGAAAACTGCCGGTATGAAAACACAGTATATTTTTGAACCTTCCGCTGAAGACGTGCTGAGCGACCTGCTGCCGAGATACGTAGAAATGCTGGTCTTCTACGCATTGTTAGAATCCAAAGCCAGTGAGCACAGCGCCCGCATGACCGCGATGGATTCGGCCAGCAAGAACGCGGGTGAGATGATTGATAAGCTGACACTCCAAATTAACCGCCTGCGCCAGGAAGGTATCACCAAGGAGCTGCTTGACATCGTCGGCGGCGCGGCGGCTCTTGAATAATGTTCGGAGGAGGTTTGGGGAACGCAATGAATGAAGGTCAAATTGTCCAAATCATCGGCGTCGTTGTGGACGTTCAGTTCCCCCCGGGACAAGTCCCCAACATTTATAACGCCATTAAAGTTGAAAGTAAGGCTGAAGAAAACGAGTTGGGCAAAGATATCGACCTTACGCTTGAAGTAGCACAGCACTTGGGTAACAACGTAGCCCGCTGCGTGGCTATGTCCACTACCGACGGTCTGGTCCGCGGTATGAAAGCCATTGACACGGGCAACCCCATTATGGTTCCGGTTGGACGCCCGGTGCTGGGTCGCTTGCTCGACGTGTTAGGTAAGCCGATTGACGGTAAGGGAGAGGTTAAGTCCGACACCTATTACCCGCTGCACCGTCCGGCTCCGCCGCTGGTAGAGCAGTCCACTCAGGTGGAGCAGCTGGAAACCGGTCTGAAGGTCGTCGACCTCCTGGTGCCCTTTATGAAGGGCGGTAAGATCGGGATGTTCGGCGGCGCAGGTGTCGGCAAGACCGTTATCGTTATGGAGCTTATCAACAACATCGCCAAGCAGCACGGTGGTATCTCCGTGTTTGCGGGTGTTGGTGAGCGTACCCGTGAGGGTGCCGAGCTTCTGGAAGAAATGACTGAAGCCGGCGTTCTCGACAAGACGATGATGGTGTTCGGTCAGATGAACGAGCCGCCGGGATGCCGTCTGCGTATCGGTTTGACCGGCTTGTGTCTGGCGGAGTACTTCCGTGATGAAGAAGGTGCCGACACGCTGCTCTTTATCGACAACATCTTCCGGTTTGCCCAGGCCGGTACCGAGGTTTCCGCTCTTTTAGGGCGTATGCCTTCGGCCGTGGGTTACCAGCCGACCCTGGCGACTGAAATGGGTCAGCTGCAGGAGCGTATCACCTCGACGGTCAAGGGTTCCATTACCTCGGTTCAGGCCGTGTACGTGCCTGCCGACGACCTGACGGACCCCGCGCCGGCGAATACCTTCGCTCACCTCGACGGTACCGTCGTGTTGTCGCGGTCACTTGCCGAGCTTGGTATCTACCCGGCTGTGGACCCGCTGGACTCGCAGTCGCGTATCCTGGACCCGAACGTTGTCGGGCAGGAGCACTACCAGGTAGCGCGCGGCGTACAGCAGGTACTGCAGCGCTATAAAGAATTACAGGATATCATTGCCATCCTCGGTATGGAAGAATTGTCCGAAGAGGATAAGTTGACCGTGGCCCGGGCCCGTAAGCTGCAGCGCTTCCTCTCGCAGCCGTTCCACGTGGCCGAAGCCTTTACCGGTCGTCCCGGACGGTATGTGTCCTTGAAAGATACGATCCGCGGCTTCAAGGAAATCCTCGAAGGTAAGCATGATGACCTTCCGGAAGATGCCTTCTACATGGTCGGTACCATTGAGGAAGCACAGGAGAAGGCTAAGCAAATTCTGGAAGGATAGGGGAGTGCATTAAATATGGCGGAAAAGCTGCAGAAACTGTCGGTGGTCACCCCGCAAAAGGTGATCTATGCCGATGAAGTCCGCTTCGTAAAGGTGCGCGGCACCGCCGGTGAACTGGGTATATTGCCAGAGCACGCCCCGCTTATTACCAGTCTGGACATAGGTGTCGCCCACATTCAAAAAGACAACCAGTGGAAGAAAGTGGCCGTACACGGCGGGTTTATGGAAGTTGGCGGGAACCGTACCATTATTCTGGCCAACACCGCCGAGTTGGCTGATGATATCGACGTGGCACGGGCGCAGAGAGCCAAGGAGCGTGCTGAAGAACGCCTGGCTTCCAAGAGTGCGGATATCGATCTGGTACGCGCCGAGGCCGCGCTTAAGAGGGCGCTCGCCCGGCTGGAAGCCGCTGATGCGAAGTAAGTTCAGAAGGAAAACCGGCTGACTGGAAGAGCCAGGGGTTATTATGGTCACCCCTGGCTCTTTTATTTTCCCCGGTTCCCGGCGCTCAGCGTTCGATAAGATTTTCCCATGACCGTGCGGTTTGCTCGGCGGTTACTTCGGTGCTTCTCTCTATGATCACCCGCTCCCATCCTGTTCATCCTGTCTAAAAAATAAGGACCCCAAAGGAATGCCTAAACCCAAATAATTAAGTCCTGTTTATCTTGTTAATCCCGTCTAAAAATAAAGACACCAAAGAAATACCCTCAACCCGACTACTCCCCCCATAAAATGGCAATCATGTAATAAGAACATTTTCCAACGCATACCTTTGAGACATCAACCCGTAAGGGGGAAAAGGAATGAAGAGGCTCATATTGGGGCTGACCCTGATGTTACTGGCAGCCTACCTGCTGTTTCCCGATGCGGTGCGGCAGGAGTACCAGGAGTTTCTAGCTAACGAGTTAGCTGAACCGGTACGCAAGGAAATACGGCTATACCGCCATGCCACCGGGGAGATTATCGAGCTGTCGCTGAATGAATATGTGACGGGAGTGGTGGCGGCCGAAATGCCGGCCCGCTTCCACAAAGAGGCACTAAAGGCACAGGCCGTCTGTGCCCGGACGTATATTCTGAAAAGGATAATGGCCGGAGGCGTGGCCAATAACCCCCACCCCGGCGCGGATACCTGCGATGACCCGCGCCACGGCCAGGCCTGGTTGTCGCGGGAAGAACTGAAAAAGCGTTGGGGTACTTGGGACTATTACCGGTATTATTACAAGATCAAAAACGCGGTGGATGATACTGCCGACGAGGTTATCGTTTACAATGGAAAGCTGATTGATCCGGTCTACCACTCTTCATGCGGGGGCCATACCGAGAGCGCGGGGGATATATGGCAGTGCGATCTCCCCTACCTTGCCGGCGTTCCCTGCCCTTATGACCGGGACCCCTACCCCGGCGACAAGAAGGTTTTTACGCTGGAAGAGGTAGACGAGTGTTTGGACGCCGGCCTGGCTGCGGTAATGGTTTCTACGGGAGACGCCGGCAGCCTGGTTGAAATTACAGCCCGCACGGCGTCCGGGCGCCCCAAAAGGGTGCGGCTGGGTAATAGCGAAATCGACGCCACAATATTACGGGAGGCCTTAGGGCTGCGTTCCACCAACTTCACCTGTCAATATGCCGACGGCAAACTCACCTTTGTGACTAAGGGCTATGGCCACGGCGTGGGCTTGTGCCAGTACGGAGCCGACGGTTTGGCCAAACACGGTTACGATTATCGCGAAATCCTCAAACACTACTACACCGGAGTGAAAATCACCACCCTCTAGCACCGGCGGTAAATTGAAAGCGTCCAAGCATTTCTCCCGGTCCTGTGCATATAAATTTTCTATAGCCTGGGGCCGGGAGGTAAGGGGATGCAGGATTATATACAGAAAAGGGTGCTTGATATCTGCACCTATATTCTGGAGACCAACGCCACGGTACGGCAGGCCGCTACTGTGTTTAAAGTCAGCAAAAGCACAGTGCACAAAGATATGACGGAAAGACTGCCGTCTCTTAATAAAGAACTGGCGCAAAAAGTACGCGCGGTGTTGGAACTTAACAAAGCCGAGCGGCATTTGAGGGGCGGCGAAGCCACACGCAGGAAATATAAAGAAAAAGGATAAAAATTTGGACATACTAGAGGGATCCATCCGGTAAATGTAGAATGTAGCATTACGAAAAGTTGCGGATAGGAACCCGCTTTATACCAAGACATTCCTTTTTCCCCGGAAGTTGCCCGCGGGGTTATATTGCTTTTCTCTGCTTGGGGACGAGCCTATTTATCCGTTTAATTGAGGTGGTAGAGCAATGTTCAACCTTGTGCCTGACATTGGTGTAGACCTGGGAACGGCAAGCGTGCTGGTGTATGTGAAGGGAAAGGGTATCGTACTTAAAGAGCCTTCCGTGGTGGCCATAAACAAAGACAATGGACAGATTATTGCAGTGGGTACCGAAGCGCGGCGCATGTTGGGCCGCACCCCGGGCAACATTGTAGCTATCCGGCCCCTGCGGGAAGGTGTCATTGCCGACTTTGACGTGACCGAAAAAATGCTGCGGTATTTTATTGACAAGGTAGGGTGCCGCAAGTTTCTTTTTAGGCCCCGCATCATGGTCTGTATTCCGGCGCAGGTGACCGGGGTAGAGGAGCGGGCCGTGCGGCAGGCCGCCCTGCAGGCAGGAGCCAAACAGGCTTACGTCATTGAAGAACCGGTAGCGGCGGCATTAGGTGCCGGCATCGATATTGCGCAGGCCAGCGGTTCCATGATCGTCGACATCGGCGGTGGTACCACTGACGTGGCGGTAATGTCCCTGGGAGGTGTGGTTAGTTCCGCATCCATCAAGGTTGGCGGGGACAAGTTTGATGATGCCATTGTACGGTATGTACGTAAAGAGTTCAATTTAATGATCGGTGAAAGGACGGCGGAAGAGGTTAAAATCGAGATCGGTACGGCCAACCCCGGCGCAGCCGGGGAAAAACGCTCCATTTCGATCCGCGGGCGGGATGTAATGAGCGGCCTGCCGAAAGCCGTTGAAATCACTTCCGAACAGGTATTTGAAGCTATTCAGGAGCCGTTGGCCGGAGTACTGCAGGCCGTCAGGGAGGTACTCGAAAACACACCCCCTGAGCTTTCCGCCGACCTGATCCACAAGGGCATAATCTTGACAGGGGGCGGTTCCCTGCTTGACGGCTTGGATACTTTGCTTGCCAAGGAAACCGGCCTGCCGGCTGCCCTTGCCGACGACCCCATATCCTGTGTCGCGTTGGGCACGGGCAAGGCGCTGAGTATGCTGAACGCGCTTCCCCAGACCAGGGAGGGGAAGGTAAGCGAGCGCGTCGGATAACAAATAATTAGTTAGATGGGTAAGTAATAAGGAGCGTGTTTAAATGTACTGGAACGGCAAAGGACCCGAATTTACCGAAGCGACCATAGAAAAAGCCCTCGCCCGGGCCAGGGAACTGGGCATCGGGCGCATCGTCGTAGCCTCCTCCCGGGGAGAAACGGCTACCAAACTGGCCGGCTGCGGCCTGGAAGTGGTATGTGTCACTTACCAGTACGGTTTTACCGAACCCGGGAAGAACATGATGCCCGGCGAAATACGGGAACGTTTGCAGAACGAAGGCGTCAAAGTTCTTACCACGACACACCTCATGGCCGGCCTCAACCGTGCCCTGCGCTTTAAATTCCAGGGGGTATTCCCCTCCGAGATCATTGCCTATACCTTGCGCATTTTGGGGCAGGGCGTCAAAGTCTGTGCCGAGATAGCCGTCATGGCGGCCGACGCCGGGCTGACGCCGCCCGGCGAGGACGTTGTGGCGATTGCCGGCAGCGGGCGCGGCGCCGACACCGCCGTCGTCATCAGCCCGGCCCATTCCCAGTACTTCTTTGACACCAAGATCAGGGAGATTATCTGCAAGCCGAGAGAATTCTAAAACCTGTCCACTCCTTCTAAAATGTTGAAAAATCGCTCAACTGCCAATGCGAAAAATGTTTTCAAGTCCCTGGTAAAAGTCTTCCAGAATATCTCCACAAAGACGGGATTTGAACGTAGGATAGCCCCCTTGAAACTGTAAAGCTTCCTCCAGTTCCTCCTGAAGGCCGTCGAGCCTTTGGAGTTCGTCTTGTACCTGGTCTTTAACAAGATCTAGTATCACAGCAGTATTCCCTCACTGAGCACACGTTCCTTTACGCGTGCACTTACTTCCTCCAGACACACCAAATCAACTTTGTAGGGGTAAACAATGTCCCATATATCACCAAAGACAGAAAGGTATTTACCGGGATCCGGCAGCCCTTCTATTGCAATGTCAATATCTGAATGATCCCAGAAATCCCCCCGGGCCGTAGAACCAAATAGGTATACCTTCTTAACGCGATACTTGGCCTTAATAACTTCGGCTGCCTTTTGAGCCCGCAAAAGCGCTTCACGGCGAAGTTGGCGGCGGCGTCGATGGTCGTCGTGTGCTCTTAGACGCCAGGCCTCGGCATATTTTGCCCTTTCGTCGTGCGGTAACATTGTTTCCCTCCATACCCATTATTGTATATGATTAAACAGTTACTGCCAAGTTGCAAGTGATGGGTGCAGATCCCCGCTGCTCATGATAAAATGTTACCTGATTGACTAACAAATTTCCCCATCAAAGTAAAAAACCAAACGGGCACTTTCTGCGTCTTAAACTATAGGTGAAAGTGATGTCAAAAGGCGTTAAAGCATTACTGATAATTTTTCTAGCAATAGGGGCGGCTTTTTGCCTTAACGCCCTTATGCCTGTTATAAGCACATACCAGGACTATTCCCGTCCTGCAGGTGAGAACCTTCCTGCCCAGAAAGATAATTCATTTACCCCCGGCATTACCGGAAAGGGTGGGGGACTGTATGTCTTAAAACTTGCAGGGACCATAGACGCCAATGCCCTGCAAGAAGCTTACGGCGCCAGTGCGGAAATCGGTGATGCCCTGGGCGACCAGGCGCTGCTGGTCAGAGTACATGATTTTGAAAGCGCCGCTGCAGTTGCAAAGTCTTTTAATGCATCCCTGGAGCCGTACAAGGTTGAAGACCGCATACCGCCTGACGCTGCTGCAGCTGTCAACAAGGAAAAAGAGCACGGGACGTTTACCGTTACCGTCTTCAGCCCGGGCGATAAGACGCAGGTGGCCGACCTGGTGGCGGCCAACGGCGGCTATGTTATCAAAGGCCTTAACGAAGAAGGCCGCATCCTCCGCGTTAAACTGCCTGCCGGGGCCCTGCCGGTTCTGAGCACTTCCCCGGCCGTGGTTTATATAGAACCTTACCGGAAGCCCGGGTTGCTGAACGACCGGACCCGGGACATTATTGGCGCCGCACCCGTGGCGGCCGCCGGGTTTGTAACCGCGTCGGGACTGACCGGGGCCGGTGAAATTGTGGCCCTGGCCGACAGCGGGTTGGACAGGGGGTCCATCAGTGATATCCACCCCGACCTGGCCAGTGAGCCAAACCACATGCCCAAGGTGGTGGGCTTGAATTCCTATTCCGGCGGTCCCACCTCAGACGCGACCGGGCACGGGACTCATATGGCGGCTACCATTGCTGGAACCGGTGCGGCATCCAACGGCGAGTACCAGGGGGTGGCACCTGGGGCCAGCCTCTACGTTCAGACCATAATGAACCGTGCCGGTGAGATAGACCCCCCGGCCAACCTCGTCACTCTTTTCCTGGATGCATACGAGGCCGGCGCCCGTATCCACGTGAACGGCTGGGGAGGCCGGCCCAATGCCTACCTCAGCTCGGCGTCCCAGATCGACCGCTTTGTCCGCTACTATCCTGATTTCCTGCCTATTTTCGGTGCCGGCAACAATGGGCCGGGCAGCGCGACGCTGACGTCGGAAGCCAACAGTAAAAACGCGCTGATAGTGGGAGCTAGCCAGAACGCGCGCCCCGTATTTGGTTCCGAGAGCACGGACGCGCGGGCGTTGGCCTCTTTTTCCAGCCGGGGTCCCACGGCCGACGGGCGCATCAAGCCCGACCTCGTGGTTCCCGGCAGTGCCATTATTTCCGCAAAATCCAGCCTCACCGGCGGCAATTTGCCGGGGCAGGCTTACTATACCCGCATGCAGGGTACCAGCATGGCGGCGGCGGTAGCGGGAGGAGCCGCCGCTTTGGTACGGGAGTATTTTGACCAAAAGGGTTTGAAGGCGCCCTCGGCGGCGCTTCTAAAAGCCCTTCTGATCAACGGCGCCCGGCCCCTGGGTTTTGGCAAACAAAATGAAGGATACGGGCTTTTGGACCTGGCAGGGACCCTGCTGGCGGTTGAAGAGGGGAACTTTGCCTTTGTTGATGAGTACAGGGGCCTGCGGGATGGGCAGAGCAGGTCCTATACTTACGAGATTACCGGTACCGGCGCACCGTTTAAGGCCACCCTGGCCTGGACCGATCCCCCCGCCAAGCCCGGTTCGTCCTCGACCCTGGTCAATGACCTGGACCTTACCGTTACCGCGCCCGACGGTGCCGTCTATTACGGCAATGACTTTGACCGGCAGGGGCAGGCCGACCATACCAACAACGTCGAACAGGTATTGATCAAGGATCCTGTCCCCGGCACGTACACCGTTACCGTCCATGCTGCGTCCGTAACGGTCAGTGCTTCCCGACAGCACTCGGTCACTGCCCAGGATTTTGCTGTTGCTTTCGGCCAAACGGTGGCAAGGGAGACCATAAAAGGCGTGGAAAAAGGGGAACTGGTGCTGGATAATGGGGAAAAGGTCAGCACGTCTTCTTTTACGGTTTTGAATGTCGTAAACGGGAGGCGCGCCCCCGCTTCTGCGATTGTCCCCGGTGCTGACGCCTATTTTTTGGAGAACCCGGCGGGAGAACAAAAACTGTACGTGGCGGGGCGTATTTGGATAGCCAACGGCGTGAGAGCCATTAAAGAAAGGCAACAGGTGGTGGTGACCCGTATCAACTACCGGTTCCGCGAGGGCGGCTATGCTCTGGCGCCGGGTATCGCTGGGGGCCTTGACGTACCCGAAGGTTCTGCCGTGCGTGCCTGCATCAACCCTTCCACCGGCACTATCTGGGACGTGGAGTCTGGCGGTGAATACCGTAAAGGGGTGATTATCGAGGTCGATACCGCCGGAAGAAAAATCCGCCTCCTGGACCACGACGAGTGGTATGAACTGTCGCGCGACGCCGCGTTCTCTGTTGCGGACGTCGTCGTAGGAGGCGACCCGGTGGACCGGGCCTTTGGCGCTGCCAGCACCGCGAGCATGGACCGGCTGCTGCCCGGCACTCCGGTAAGCCTTGTGCTCTCGCCTTTCACAGATGAAGTCACGTACCTGGGCGCCAAAAATTACGTTGTGTTAGGCAGGGTCGAGGCCGTGGACCCTGTCAAAAGGACCCTGGAGTTGTCCGGCGGCTCGCTTTACGACGTTCTGCCGGGGGTGGAGATCACAAAGGACCGGCGGCCCGTTTCTCTGAATTATTTGCGACCGGGAGATTTTGTTTTTGCCACCGTTATCCCGGGCGACAACAGTATTATCCGTATCGAGGCCTATTCAAGGGTTGTTTACGGCAAAGTGCTTTTCGTGAACGGCTATAACAAACTGTACCTGGCTAACGGTCACAGCGGGTTTGCCAGCATTGCCCTTACTTCTGAGACCGGCATTTATCGCTGGGGACTGCTGGCGGATACCGCCGCGCTGGCGCCCGGGCAGTGGGTGCGCGTTATAATCACACCTGAAGAAGACCGCGCCTGGCGTATTGACATTGCGGATGGCGGGGAAACGGTATCGGGCACATTGGAGTCCTACGACAGGGTACGGCGCCGCATCACCCTTTCCGGTGGGAAAGAATTCCCGCTCGGTGTACGGACGACGGTTACAAAGAACGGCTGGCCGGTGCGCCCGGAGGACCTCAGACCGGGAGAAAAAGTAGACGTGACGCTGCTGCGCTCTACTACGGAAGAAGAAGCGGCCGTGGCCCTGTACGCGGCGCCCCAGCCCGGTGTTCCGGAACCGCACCTAAGTATCCGGTCGTCGGTACCCATGAGGAATAGTTATTTCGTAATCGGAGAAACTTCTGCGGACCGGTTGTGGTTGGTCTATGATGGGGGTCGCAAACCTGTTAACCTAATTGAACAAGGCCAGTTTTACTACCCGGTACCTTACGAGTTGGCACGCAAGGGCGTACAGTTCGTGGCGCTGGACCAGGATACCGGCGGGGTGACCGGGTATGAACTAAAAGTCCCGGCTGACAGGCACGGGTATCACCTGCAGGACATTAAAGGCCACTGGGCTGAGAACGATATCCGTGCATTATCAAACAAGGGTCTTGTAGCCGGTTACCCGGACGGTACCTTCCGTCCCGACCGGCCGGTGACCCGGGCGGAATTTACCGTGTTTCTTGCCCGTTTACTGGGACTGCCGGCGGGCAGCGGAGAGCAACTGCCGTTTAAAGACGCAGCCGATGTACCGCACTGGGCGCGCGATGCGGTGGCCGCGGCCTACACACGTGATCTGGTCGCGGGCTTTGAGGACGGTACATTCCGGCCCGGTGAGCACACAACGCGGGTGCAGGCGGCTGTACTTCTATCAAGAGCTTATGCCCTGTTGAAGCCCCTGGCAGAGACACCTGTCACCACTCCGCCCTTTACCGACTGGCAGCAGGTACCCGGGTGGGCGCGGGAAGACGTGGCCCGCGCCTATACACTGGGTATTTTCCGGGGAAGACATGATAACAGCTTCGGACCGTCAGATTTTCTGACCCGTGCCGAAACCGCCGCCGTGCTCAACCGGTTTTTGGAAGCCATCGGGCAGGACCAACTGACTCAGCCGGATATCGACAGCGAGGGGCCGGGGGACAGCCCGGCAGGCAGCCATAACTTCTTAGGAAGGTAGGGTAACGCCGAACGTCGAACCTCGCGAACCTTGAAATCCCGTCTAATAAAAAAGGCATTTGCGTTCACCGCAAATGCCCTCCGACTACAACCTTGAACGTAGAACGTCGAACCTCGGTGCGCCACGAGGCTGGTGCGTGGCTGCCGGTGAAAGTCCGGCCCA
>JACDOK010000031.1 GCA_017656185.1 Peptococcaceae bacterium
GGCGCAGAATGCCTGTCATTGCTGGGTTTCTAATTTTAAACTGTCAAAGTCCAGTATGAGCCCTGAGTGCTGGGTGCACGCTTCATTTTCATCCTTCGTGGTGCCGATAAATCGGTATGAGAAACTGTTTACTCCTTACTCCTTACACCACTGCTTATTGCTTACTGCTTATTGCTCACTCCTCATCCTTCCACAAGGCGCTGGGCACATTTGGTCGCTTCCGCTAAAACGGCTTCCTCATCCATAGTAAGAACCTGGCGATGGCGCATAACGATACGACCGTTAATGATGACGGTATCGGCGTCATAACCGTGAACACTATAGACCAAATGCGCCATGACATTATGGGACGGGCTCAAGTGTGGGCCCTTCCAATTCCATAGCACAATATCGGCCTTCTTACCGGCCTCCAGCGTACCAATTAAGTCATCCATACCCAAAGCCGCCGCACCCATTGTGGTAGCCATAGCCCACGCTTGATCGGCCGGTACCACGGTGGGATCGTGATTTACCGCTTTTTGGAGCAAAGCGGCAGTCCGCGTTTCATCAACCATATCCAAATCATTGTTGCTAGCTGCCCCGTCAGTACCTATGCCTACTTTAGCACCGTTTTTCAATAATCTCGCTAACGGTGCCACACCGCTCCCGAGTTTCATATTGCTCTGAGGATTATGGGCAATGCCGGCACCTTTATTAATAAGAATGTCTATATCCTGCTCGCTTAAATGAACACAGTGAGCGGCAAGAACCCCTACACTGAACAACCCAGCCCGGTCCACCAATTCAATAGGGGAACAACCATACTGGTTCTTGATTTGCTCAACTTCAGACAACGTTTCCGCCAAGTGAATATGAACCCTTACTCCCAACCGTTCCGCCGCCTGAATAACTTTTTTGAGATAATCAGGTGGACAGGTATACGGAGCATGCGGCCCTAGCATACAGGTAATGCGCCCGTCTCCCTGGCCATCCCATTTGCCGATAAAATCGCGGCTTTCGTTTAGCGCCTGTTCGTTCGCGTCAGTAAGACCGATCAACCCTCGTGCCAAGCACGCGCGTAAGCCGCATTCTTCCACGGCCCTGGCAACATCATCCATAAAAAAATACATATCTGCAAAAGTAGTGGTGCCCGACTTAATCATTTCCAAGCAGGCCAACTTGGTTCCCCAGTAAACATCTTGGCCGGTAAGCCTGGCTTCGATAGGCCATATCTTGTTACTCAACCACTCCATAAGGGGTAAATCATCCGCATAGCCCCGAAACAGGGTCATAGCTGCATGGGTGTGGCAGTTGACAAGGCCCGGGGTGGCCACCATACCTTCCCCGTCGATAATTTCCTGTGCTTGAAAATCGGCAGGCAGGTCCTCTGACGGTCCGGCAAAAACGATGTTCTGTCCTTCAACGGCAATAGAACCGGGGCTGATGATCCCGTCATCAGTCATAGTAACCAGGATAACATTGCGGATAAGGATGCTCATTCGATCATCTCCTGTTTCTGCCCGTAATTACGTGCGCATGATTCCCTTAATTCCAACACTTCCTGCTCGCTGAGAATAGCGGGCTTACCGATTTGTCTGGCTAGAACGTAAACTTGCGCTGCTTTCTCAACTGTTTGGCAGACAACAAAAGCCTCCTCGGGTGTGGTGCCTAAACCCACTACACCGTGATTAGCTAGTAAAGCAGCATTACCTTCTTGTAATGCTGTCACTACAGCATCTGCCAGTTCGACACTTCCCGCCGGAGCGTAACCGGCAACTTTAACGCCTCCCCCTACACTCAGCACAAGTTCTTCTAAAATAGGGGGTATTTCTTCACGAGCAACCGCCAAAGCGCTGGCATATGGAGAGTGGGTATGCACGACCGCATGTACACCGGGACGACTCCTGTAAATGGCCAGATGCATCTTTAATTCACTGGAAGGTTTCCATCTTCCTTCCAAACATTTGCCATCCATATCAACCTTTACCATGTCGTTGGAACTCAGCCGGTCATAGCCAATACCGCTGGGCGTTATGACAATACTGTTCTCCCCGGCAATACGACACGACAAATTTCCCCAGGCACCCATTACCAGGCCGCTCTGCACCATCCGCTGCCCTATCTCGACCAGTTTTTCCTTGGCTTGTTCCACTTCTATACCTACCGCGACCACCCCCTATATTCCCTCACAGGATTCCAATTTTAGACAAGATAAATAAAATTAACACGATGTAATATTGAGTTTTTAAGGCATTTCTTTGGGGTCATTATTTTAGACAGGATTCACAGGACTAACGGGATTAAAATTAATATAAGTTACCAGTTACCAATTACCCCTCACGCCTTACGCCTTCCTGCTTCCTGCTTCCCGCTTCCTGCTTACTTCCTGGAATGCTGGGCGCAATTACACCCCTTCCCATCCACTCAAATAGGCCACCTGATCTTCAGACAAGCGATCGATCCTGATCCCTAAAGCTTTCAGTTTCAGCTCGGCTACTTGACGGTCAATAAGGGAAGGTACCTCGTAAACCTTTTTTTCCAAAGAACGACCTTCCTCTTTAATATACCGCGCACACAGGGCTTGAAGGGCGAAAGACATGTCCATAATCTCCGCGGGGTGGCCGTCTCCGGCGGCCAGGTTAACCAGCCGGCCTTCGGCTAAAAGATATACCTTGCGCTTATCATCTAACACATACTCCTCAATATTAGGACGTACCGTTCTGTGAGAAGAACTGAGGCGTTCCAGATCCGGCTGTGATATCTCAACGTTGAAGTGCCCGGCATTGCAAAGTACGGCACCGTTTTTCATAACCCGAAAATGCGGCTCGTGTAGGACATCCTTGCAGCCGGTTACCGTTACAAAAATATCGCCTACCCGGGCCGCCTCTTCGCTGTGCATGACTTGAAAGCCATCCATATGAGCCTCAATGGCCTTAACAGGATCAACTTCGCATATGATGACCTTGGCCCCCAATCCTTTAGCCCGCATAGCCACACCTTTACCGCACCAACCATACCCCAGTACCACGACCGTTTTACCGGCCACGACCAGGTTAGTGGTACGCATAATGCCCGCCCAAACAGATTCTCCCGTACCGTACCGGTTATCAAACAAGTGTTTGGTAAAAGCGTCATTTACGGCTATCATCGGGAAAGCCAATTTTCCTTCCCTCTGCAACGCCCTTAAACGCAGTACTCCCGTAGTGGTTTCTTCACAACCGCCCCAAACACCCTCGGCCAGGGAACTGAGTTTAGTATGCAGCAAATGCACGAGATCTCCGCCGTCATCAATAACGATATGCGGCTTGATGGCCAGTGTTTGGGCAAGATGCTCTTCATACTCTTCCTCAGTGGGGTTATACCAGGCAAAAACCGGAATGCCCGCAGCTACAAGGGCGGCCGCCACATCATCCTGGGTTGAAAGTGGGTTGGATCCGGTCACAGCTATTTCCGCGCCCCCGGCTTTCAGTACTTCCGCCAGGTAGGCTGTTTTGGCCTCCAAGTGAATACTCAGCGCCACCCGTACTCCCTCTAAGGGTTTATTACGTTCAAAATCACCCCTAATGGCATTAAGTACGGGCATGTGATTCATTACCCAATCAATTTTCATACGACCCTGGGGAGCCAAATCCGGGTTTCTAATAGCAAAATTCAACGCTAATCCTCCTTTGCGGCAACCTGTTTTAAATTATCCAGGTAAGGTGGTCTTACAACTCCTGCGTCGGTAATAATGGCGTCGATAAACCGGTGCGGGGTAACATCAAAAGCCGGATTCCAAACATCAACACCCTCGGGTGCAATACGTTTACCCCTAAAATGGGTTAACTCTTCGGCAGCACGCTCTTCGATCGGAATGTCATCACCACTGAGGAGACTAAAATCCACGGTTGAAAGGGGGGCTGCCACATAAAAGGGAATTTGGTGGCTCTTTGCCAGTACCGCTAAACTGTACGTACCAATCTTATTGGCAACATCACCGTTACCGGCAATCCGGTCAGCGCCGACAATTACCAGGTCAACGCCCCCTTTCGCCATCAAGTACCCGGCCATACTATCGGCCAGCAGTGTTACCGGAATACCGTCGCTCATCAATTCCCAAGTAGTTAAGCGCGTACCCTGCATAAAAGGACGTGTTTCGCCCGCATAGACGTGTACCTTTTTGCCCTTTTGGTGCGCAGCCCGGATGACACCAAGGGCCGTTCCGAACCCCGCCGTGGCAAGAGCACCGGCATTACAGTGCGTCAAAATACGTGCCCCATCCGGTACTAGGGATTCGCCATATGCCCCCATTTTCTGGTTAGAGGCAATGTCCTCCAGAAAAATGGTATCTGCTTCCTGTAATACTAATTCCTTTAGCGCAGCAATTTCTTTATCAGTCGCCGCGCGTACCCGGTCTAAAACCCGGTTAACGGCCCACTGCAAATTAACGGCCGTCGGCCTGGTACCAATCAATTCCCTCCCGATTTTTTCCAGCTCCTCGAGAAAAACGTCCCGGGAACCGGTATTAACGGTGCTGGCTCCTAAAGCCATCCCGTAGGCGGCAGCGGCGCCGATAGCCGGAGCCCCGCGCACTTTCATCTGCGAAATGGCCCCAGCCACATCTTGATAGTCTTGGCAAACGATATATTCCACTTCCAACGGCAGCCGAACTTGATCCAGAATATATAGTCTGCCGTCTTCCCAGTACATGCTTCTCAAGAAAATCACTCCTTTACAGGTTGTACCGGCCCGCTGACCGCCCATTGGCAGATACAGGTGCGTTCCGGATCTATAGCCGCGATGGTATGCATAATAAGCCGGCGCAGGTTTTCCGTATTAGTCCGCATCATTTCGACTACTTCTTCATGTGTCAGTCGATTTGCTTGAAGCCCAGCGGCATAGTTGGTCACCATGGTCACGGTAGCATAACAAATCTCTGCTTCTCTGGCCAAAACCACTTCCGGCACCCCCGTCATACCTACCAAATCGCCGCCCAGTTGGCGGATCATATTGATTTCGGCAGGGGTCTCAAAACGCGGGCCTTCCGTGCAGGCATAGGTGCCCCCCAGGTGAGCACGCATACGTAAGTCATACGCCGCATTAAAGAGCAATTCCCGCAGTTCGGGACAGTAAGGTTCCGTCATATCAATATGCACCACACCATCCGGCCCACCTTCAAAAAAGGTTTGAGCCCGCGATTTAGTAAAATCAAGGAACTGATCCACAAAAACCATATCACCCGGCTTCATGGCCTTGTTTAGCGAACCGACGGCGGCGGTGGCAATGATGTTGCGCACGCCAAGTTTCTTTAAAGCCGTAATGTTAGCACGATAATTGACAAGATGCGGGGGAACGGAGTGATCGGTACCATGTCGGGCCAAGAAAGCCACTTCTTTATCACGATAAGTGCCAACCATTACGTCTACTTCGCCGTACGGAGTAGTAACATGTTCCTGACGAATATCATTAAGTATCTGCGGGTCATAAACCCCGGTACCACCTATGACGGCTATACGCACCAATTTTAGTCCTCCTCCCGGCTTTTAATATCTCTTAGCATGTTTTGCTTCTTAGCGTACTATTCGGAACCTTATCCAATATTTCCTGTTGGAGAGAAAATAAAAAGCGGCGATTTCGTGCCTGTCATTCGCTCGCTAACGCTCGCTGGATTTTGAGGCATTCCTTTAGGGTTCAGATTTTCAGGTAGGATTAACAGGATATGGCAGGAAGGATTGTATTAATTAAAATATGGATGTTCTTTACCGGTCGCGGGCGGGCACAGAAACCCGCATCTACGTTCTGTATAAGTTACTTAACAGGTTTGTAGGGGACCTTTGTAAGGCTCCCGAAGATCATAGAGGAACACCCTATTAGATGGTAATTCTTTGGAGTTGCGGGCGGGCACAGAGGCACCGCCCTTACATTCTCAATGAACAGTGAACAGGAAACAGAACTGCTTACTGCTTACTACCCAGCAGTCCCTCTACAAACTCCTCTGAATTAAACTCAGCCAGGTCGTCTATCTTTTCACCGGTGCCAACCAGTTTGACGGGTATCTGAAGAGTCTGCTTAATAGCAACAACAATGCCTCCCTTGGCCGTACCATCCAATTTGGTAAGAATAATACCGGTGACGCCGCTGGATTTACCGAATAGCTCAGCCTGGTTAACCGCGTTGTGACCGGTGGTAGCATCCAAAACCAGGAGCACCTCTTCCGGCTGCCCCGGCAACTCGCGTCCAATAACGCGGTAAATCTTATTCAGCTCGTCCATAAGATTGCTCTTGGTATGCAGGCGGCCGGCAGTATCTACAATAATCACGTCATACCCGCGCGCTTTAGCCGCTTGAATAGCATCATAAACAACGGCTGCCGGGTCCGATCCCGGCTGGTGTTTTATTACATCAACCCCTGCACGCCGGCCCCAAACTTCTAACTGGTCGATGGCCGCGGCGCGAAAAGTATCGGCAGCGGCTAAAAGAACTTTCCGGCCCTCATTTTTAAGTTTATACGCTAGTTTACCTATGCTGGTTGTTTTACCGGTACCGTTCACACCTACAATCATAATCACGGCAGGGTTTCCGGATATTTTTAGCCCTACGTCCTCCCGCGTGACCAGTATTTCCCTCAAATACTCCTTCAACATTGGGTGCAGCTTGCGAGGATCGTCCCATTTCTTCGCCTGCATGGCCGACCGTACCCTTTCGACCAGCTCGAGGGACGTTTGTACCCCTACGTCGGCCTGGATCAGAATTTCCTCGAGATCTTCGTAAAACTCCTCATCTACTTGAGTACGGCCATAAATTAAACCTTCTACCTTATTGGCAAGCGATTCCCTGGTTTTTTTCAAACTTTCTTTAAGCTTTCCAAACAGCCCCATGTTTTAGCCCCTCCTAGACTGAAGACTCCATCCTTTTAAGGGCTTCCCGGGCAGCAAGTTGTTCCGCCTCTTTTTTAGAGCTTCCTGTACCTTTCCCCAGCAATTTGCCCCGGTGAATGACACCGGCGGTAAATGTCTTGTTATGGTCAGGCCCTTTTTCTTCTAAGATAACATATTTTACTGGTATTACCGTTTGACGTTGAATAACTTCTTGTAAACGGGTTTTATAGTCGTTATAGCACCGCCCCGCCAGTACATCTTCCAGCAAAGGCTCGAAATACTTCAAAATAATCCGCCGGGCAACTTCAAGTCCTTGATCAAGATAGACAGCCCCTAATAAAGCTTCCACAGCATCCGCCAAAACCGAGGGGCGGTTTCTACCCCCCGAAGCTTCTTCACCCCGGCCCATAATAAGGTAGTCACCCAGGCAAAGGCTACGTGCCACTTCAACCAGTGAAGCCTCACACACCACAGTAGCCCTGAATTTGGTAAGTTCGCCTTCCTTGGCTTCAGGCAGGCGCCTGAACAGGTATTCACTAATTACGATTTCCAATACGGCATCCCCAAGAAACTCCAGCCGCTGGTTATGTTTAACACCGGGATGTTCAAAGGCGTAAGAACTGTGAGTCAACGCTTCCGTGAATAATGCCGGGTTATTCCAATTAACCCCTAATTCCTGCTGCAACCCGTTAATCTGTTTAGGGGCCATCTTTATCTTCCACCATCCTCAAAGCGCCGTAGGACGATTGTCGCGTTGTGCCCGCCAAAACCAAAGGCATTGGACACAGCCACACGAACATCTGTTTCCCTTGCTTCATTAGGAACATAATCCAGATCGCACTCGGGATCAGGTACCTCCAAGTTGATGGTAGGTGGTATAATCCCCCTTACCAGCGAAAGGACACACACAGCCGCTTCCACACCGCCTGCTGCACCTAAGAGATGCCCCGTCATCGATTTAGTAGAACTTATCGCTACCTTTGTGCCCTCGCCAAACACCTTTTTAATAGCTAGTGTTTCCACCTTGTCGTTTAAAGGAGTGGAGGTACCGTGGGCATTAATGTAATCAACATTATCGGGTGTAATGCCGGCGTCGGCCAATGCCGCCTTCATAGCACGTACGGCCCCACGCCCTTCCGGATCGGGCGCCGTAATATGATAGGCATCACAACTCATGCCGTACCCGATTACCTCGGCGTAAATAGGGGCCCCGCGTTTTTTGGCGTGCTCAAGATTCTCAAGAACAAGAATCCCCGCACCCTCAGCCATGACAAAACCGTCACGTTCCGCATCAAAAGGACGGCTGGCTTTTTCAGGAGCATCATTACGTGTCGAAAGGGCCTTTAAAGCACAAAACCCGGCTAGGGCTAACGGCGTAATGGAAGCTTCGGTTCCGCCGGTAATAATCACGTCGGCATCACCGTACCGAATAGCCCTGTAAGCCTCTCCAATGGCATGGTTGCTGGAGGCGCACGCGGTCACAACGGTGGTATTAGGTCCACACAGGCCAAAGGTAATGGCAACTTGTCCTGCCGCCATGTTGCCAATCATCATGGGTACAAAAAACGGGCTTACACGTGAGGGACCCTTGTCCAAAAGAATTTTAGTTTGTTCTTCAAAAGTTTGAATCCCGCCAATCCCGGAACCAAGAATAACCCCCGTTCGTTGGCCGTCCAAACTCGTCTTGTCCAAGCCGGCATCCTCCAACGCCATACCTGCCGCGGCCACGGCAAATTGGGTAAAACGGTCCATGCGCCGGGCTTCTTTTTTGTCGATATATTTTGTTGGTTCAAAATCCGGAACTTCTCCCGCAATACGTGTTCGGAAAGGAGCAGCATCGAACCGGCTTATGGTTCTAATACCGGAAGTGCCATTGATTAAGGCTGACCAGAAGGTATCAACCCCAGTCCCAAGGGGGGAAATAACACCCAAGCCGGTCACTACGACCCGCGAGCGCAAAAAAACACCTCCCCAGTGAAAAAAGTACCCGCACTGGCAGCGGGCACTATTGGTGATCCTGAATGTACTCTATGGCATCGCCGACCGTACGAATTTTTTCGGCTTCCTCATCAGGAATTTGCATATTAAAGGCTTCCTCAAAAGCCATCACCAGTTCCACCAGATCAAGAGAGTCCGCGCCTAAATCATCTACGAATGAAGCCTCTTTGGTCACCTCGTCCTCTTCTACGCCAAGCTGTTCTACAATAATTGATTTTACTTTTTCAAAAACATCTGACATGACCTTCACCCCCTTCCCAAATCAAATAGCCAAGCCTCCGTCAACGGCAATTACCTGCCCTGTAATATAACCTGCCGCGTCTCCGGCCAAAAATCTTACAAGAGCTGCAACTTCTTCTGCTTGACCAAACCTCCCTAAGGGGATGTCGGCCAGCATTTTTTCTTTAATATCGTCTCTTAAATTTTGGGTCATCTCAGTAACAATAAATCCCGGCGCTACAGCATTCACGGTAACCCGTCGCGATCCCAGTTCCCGCGCAAGTGCTTTGGTAAATCCCACAAGGCCAGCTTTAGCAGCGGCATAGTTACACTGCCCGGGGTTACCCCTGAGGCCGATGATGGAACTAATGTTTATCACGCGGCCCGCGTCCGACTTCAAAAGGTATCGTGCCGCAGCCTTAGTCAGGTTGAAGGCTCCCTTCAGGTTGACTTCAAGCACTCTATCCCAGTCTTCCTCTTTCATCCGCATCACTAAATTGTCTCTCGTGATGCCGGCATTGTTAACTAGGATATCCAAACGACCAAACTCATTGATACAAGTCTTAACAAGTTTGGCCGCCTCATCATGTGACGAAACGTCAGCCTGACAAATAACGGCTTGGCGTCCAAAGCTCCTGACTTTATCGGCAACTTCTTCGGCTGCCTGGCTGTTCGAGTGATAATTTATCACCACATCAGCCCCTGCTTCCCCGAGCGAGATGGCGATAGCGCGCCCAATACCCCGGGATGCTCCCGAAACAATGGCTATTTTACCATCAAGCAACATTTTAGCCAACACCCCTTAATAGTGCAAGTGTCTTTTCTAAGGACGCCAGGTCTTCGACATTGGTTACCTGAATATCTTTGCCCCCAATTTTACGGACTAATCCACTTAGTACTTTGCCAGGACCAACCTCCACAAACAGGTTAACACCAAATTCTTGCATCATGTACCGTACGCTTTCTTCCCATAATACCGGATTATAAATCTGTCTCACAAGAGACGCTCTTACTTGGGCGGCCGTCTTAACTTCCTCTCCACTCACATTAGCAACCACCGGAATTTGCGGGTTTTTAACCCGGACATTTTCCAAAACTTGCGCCAAACGTTCTCCCGCTCCCCGCATCATCGAAGAGTGAAAAGAGCCACTGACAGCAAGCATAACACTCCGCTTGGCACCGGCTTTTTTCGCCAGTTCTACCGCCTTTTCAAGCGCCGCCAGCTCACCGGCCAACACAATTTGCCCGGGACAATTAAAGTTTGCCATTTCAATAATACCCGCGTCAGACGCCTTATGGCAGACTTCACCCAGTGTCTTCCTGTCGAGACCCAATACTGCCAACATGCCACCCGTGCCCAAAGGGACGGCATCCTGCATCAGCCGCCCGCGCTCGCGTACTACCTTCACTGCATTACCGAAGGCCAACGCCCCGGAGCATACCAGCGCGCTGTATTCACCCAAACTATGACCGGCTACAACATGGGGTTTGACACCCTCGTCTTGAAGTACCCTTAAGCAGGCAATGCTGGTCGTCAGTACCGCAGGCTGAGTATTTACCGTTTTTTGCAGCTCCTCTTTGGGACCCCGAAAACATAACTCCCGTAAAGGAAAATTTAAAACTCGGTCGGCTTCATCGAACACCTGCCGGGCTTTGGGAAAGTTATGATACAACTCCTCTCCCATACCGACATACTGCGACCCTTGGCCGGGAAACACAAAAGCTATTCGCATGAGCTTTCACCTACAAGAGATCCCATTTGGCGAATAATTTCGGATGCTTCAGTGACGATATCGTTAATAATATCGCGTACCGGTTTAATCTCTTGCACCATACCGGAGATTTGTCCTGCCATGACGGACCCGTATGCAACGTCACCATCCTGCATGGCGGCACGCAGCTTACCGACACCGAGCTTCTCAAGCTCGGCTGGGTCTACACACTGGGACTCGAGTTCTTCAAACTGCCTGGTCAACTTGTTACGGATACACCGTACCGGGTGTCCGGTAGGCCGCCCGGTAACGACGGTATCGCGATCCTTGGCTTTAATAATAGTTTCTTTAACTTTAGGATGAACTGTACATTCCGCCGAACAAACGAACCGGGTTCCCATCTGAACCCCCACCGCACCCAGTGCAAGAGCAGCCGCAAACCCACGCCCGTCACCAATACCGCCGGCAGCAATTACGGGTACTTTGACGGCTGAAACGACTTGAGGCACCAGCGTCATTGTCGTAAGTTCGCCTACATGGCCGCCCGACTCAGTTCCCTCCGCAATGATGGCATCGATATGATAGCGTTCCAAACGCTTAGCGAGCGCTACCGATGAAACAACCGGAATAACTTTGGTACCCGCTTCCTGAAGGGCGGGAACATATTTACCGGGGTTGCCTGCGCCGGTAGTAACAACGGCTACTTTTTCTTCAATGATTACCTTGATAACATCTTCGGCAAAAGGGGACATCAGCATCACGTTAACCCCGAAAGGTTTTGACGTTAGTTCTTTTGTCTTACGAACCTCACTTCGCACCCAGTCCGCGGGAGCCGTGCCGGATCCAATAATACCAAGTCCTCCCGCTTCTGAAACAGCACTGGCCAACCGGGCTTCCGATACCCAAGCCATCCCCCCCTGCAAAACTGGGTACTCAATTCCTAAAATTTCACACAACCGTGTCTTTATCATTTTTAGAACCCCCTAGAAAATAGTAGCACGCAGGTGCTTACTCTAACCGTGCCCCCACTTTATAGCAGAAGCGGCCCAGGTTAACCCGGCCCCGAAAGCCACCATTACCACACAATCACCATCTTTAATGCGTCCGTCAACTACAGCCTCTGACAAAGCCAATGGAATGGATGCGGAAGAGGTATTCCCGTAGCGATCCACGTTTACTACCAACCGGTCACTACCGATACCTAATCTTTTGGCAGCCGCCTCCATAATTCTAATGTTGGCTTGATGCAAAATAAGGTGATCCACATCCTCCACCGTTAACCCGGCCTGCTGCAGCACTTGCCTGGTAGCTTCTTCCGTAACCCTGACGGCAAACTTAAATACTTCCCTACCGTTCATGCTCAAGTAGTGCTGCTTGGCTGCAACCGTTTGCTCGCTCGCAGGCAAACGGGAACCACCTGCAGGTAGGCAAAGAATATCCGCGCCGGCTCCGTCAGCGCCCAGACAACTGGCCAAGATGCCCCTGCCCCGGGTTACCCGTTCGAGTACGACGGCACCCGCTCCATCACCGAATAACACACAGGTTGTCCGGTCATCCCAGTTGGTAATACGGGACAGCGTTTCCGCACCAATTACCAGTACACGCTTATACTTGCCGGTGGCAACAAACTGAGACCCTACAGACAAAGCATAGACGAAACCCGAACAACCGGCCTGCAAATCAAAAGCTCCCGCGTGGTCGGCGCCAATACGGTTCTGTACTAAACAAGCCGTTGATGGAAAAAGCATATCCGGAGTAGCAGTGGCCACAATAATTAAATCCACCTCTGAAGCATCAATACCGGCGTCTTTCAAAGCATGTTCGGCAGCAATAACAGCCAGGTCAGAGGTGGCCTGATCCGGATGTACAATACGCCGCTCCCGAATCCCCGTACGCTCTCGAATCCACTCGTCACTTGTCTCTACCATTTTTTCGAGATCATAATTGGTAAGGACTTTATCAGGTACATAGGAACCAATCCCGGTAATTCCTACCGCCGCTACTTCAGGCATTAACAGGTAAGGCCCTCCTTTTTCAGATCACTTATGCCCCTGGCAATAGAATCCACCAGGTGACCTTCAACAGCATCCTTGGCCACTTTAACGGCGTTCTTAACGGCTTTCGCCCTGGAACTTCCGTGGCTGACTATCACTACGCCGTTAACCCCCAATAAGGGGGCACCGCCGTACTCACTGTAATCAAAGCGCTGGCCAATATCCTTAAAAGTCAACATTGATACGGGAGCCGAAACTTTGGTCATCCAGTTACGCGTGAAACTTTTTTTAATTAAATGTTTGAAAGCAGAAGCCAATCCCTCCGCCGTCTTAAGAACAATATTGCCGACAAAACCGTCACATACAATAACGTCAACCCGGCCGTTGAAAACATCACGGCCTTCGACATTGCCGATAAAACGAAACCCTGCCTGCTCCAACAATGGATACGCAGCGAGCGTTAGTTCGTTGCCTTTACTCGGCTCTTCGCCAATACTCAATAACCCTACCCGGGGGTTCTCAATCCCGAGTACTTTCTCAGCGTATAAAGTCCCCATTACCCCGAACTGCACGAGGTGCCGGGGACGACAATCGACATTGGCTCCTACATCCAAAAGGACAGTGACACCTTCCCGGTTTGGTATGCAGCTTACCAATGCTGGGCGATCAATTCCTTTGATGCGTCCCAGATTTAAAAGGGCACCGGCCATCGTAGCACCGGTATGACCGGCCGAAACAACGGCCTCTACTTCCCCTTCCTTAAGAAGTCGTACCGCCTTGACAATGGAGGCATCCTTCTTTTTGCGTACGGCGACAACGGCCTGGTCGCACATTTCAACCGTTTCAGATGCATGAACAATAGAAATTGGTGTTTCGGGAGGCAGCTCGGCTTCAATGCGCTGTTGGTCTCCTACCAAAACGATTTCGACATCGAACTCACGCGCAGCCGCGGCAGCTCCCAATATAACTTCAGACGGTGCGTAGTCCCCTCCCATCGCATCTACCGCAATGCGCAAGTACTTAACCTCCCCAGCGCAAACTCTAAAAGAGAGTATATCCGAGTTGCCAAAACCATGCAACAAAAACAAAAAATTAAGCTTTTGGTAGGCCCAAAAGCTTAATTATTCTTCGTTTATAACCTTTTTCGTTTTATAGTATCCGCATTCCGGACATACCCGGTGCGGAACCATTCTGGCTTGGCACTGGGGGCATCTCACCAAGCTCGGCCCCGAAATCTTCCAATGTGCCTGGCGTTTTCTCTTCCGCTGTTTAGAAACTTTCCTTTTCGGAACACCCATTTCAGTCCACCCCCTTTTGTTGATCTCGCAGCAAGTCGCCCAGTACGGCCCAACGTGGATCAATATCATTACGGGGACATTTACAATCTCCTTCTTTTAAGTTCGCGCCGCAGCGCGGACATATGCCGGGACAGTCCTCCCGGCAGAGCGCCTTCATCGGTAATGCCAGGAGGATACTCTCTCTGAATTTATCTTCCAAGTCCAACTCGTCTCCATCTAAAACCTCTTCATCAGAGGCTTCCTTACCTTTGGCCTCGGTAAGATACTTTTGGGTAAAAGATGCGTGAAGCGGCGCCATAAACTCGTCAAGACAACGCGCACATTTGAGAATACATTTACCGCTCACCCTGCCTTCCACCCAGTACCCGTCACCGACGTTGGTCACCTCGACGGCAAAATGCAGGGGGTTTTTAAAACTAACCTCACCGCCGGCCCCGTTTATGGGAGACAGGATCTTGTCCTCGGTCACCCGCAGGCTTTGCCCCGTCTTCCCTTCAAGCTGCGAAATATTTATACGCACAGTTCAGCCACTCCTAACCAACAGGCTCATTATAGAATATGCGGAATCCCATTGTCAATAAATTCTGGTCTTAAAGGTGCAACATACCCATAAATTTATCAAAAAGACCGTACTGGGGGCTACTCTATGCGCCATGTACGCAGCAGAATCATTACCTCCATCCTAGCTGCAGCCTTTATAGCAGCAATGATAATAGAACCGCAAAATGTCTATGATGGCGCGGTCATGGGATTAAAAACGTGGTGGTATATTGTTTTTCCTGCCCTCCTGCCATTCTTTATCGTTTCGGAGCTTTTAATGGGCCTGGGAGTCGTACACTTCATCGGGGTACTGATGGAGCCAATAATGCGGCCTCTGTTTCGCCTGCCGGGTGCGGCATCTTTTGCTCTTGCCATAGGGTACAGCTCCGGCTACCCTATCGGAGGCGCCGTTACCGCCAATCTCCGCTCCGCATCCCTTTGCACGGAAACCGAAGCGGAACACCTCATCGCTTTTACCAATAACGCGAGTCCTTTATTCGTACTGGTAGCGGTAGCAGTAGGGATGTTCCACAACCCGATACTGGGACCTGTACTTTTATGCATCCACTACGCCACCAACCTTACACTGGGCTTTATATGGCGGTTCTACAAACCTTCAACCAGAAGGCACAGCCACATACTCCCCAACCTGTGGCAAAGGGCCTGTCGCAAATTTCTTGGCGGCGATGACAAGCCGGCAGGCACCATTCTGTCCGAAGCCATTCGCATGGCCGTTAACAAGTTACTGATAATCGGGGGCTTTATTATCTTGTTTGCGGTAATTATTAAACTATTAACCACAGCCGGCATAATCCATTTTTTGGCGGCATTGCTGGCAGTTTTGCTAAACCCCTTGGGGCTATCTCCGGAAATTTACCAACCACTTGCCAGCGGCATTTTTGAAATGACTATCGGGACCAAAATGGTTGCCGAAAGTTCCGCACCCTTGCTCCATAAACTAATTGCCGTGCAAATAATCCTGGCGTGGAGCGGTTTCTCTATTCAGGCTCAAGTGGCCGCCTTTGCGTCCGGTGCCGGCATCCGTCTAACACTCTACTTTATAAGCCGTATCATCCATGCCTGTTTAGCCGCCACCGTAACCGCCCTTATTTATCCCGTATTGGAACCGATGATTAGCACCCCTGTTTCCACCGAAATATCATCCCAACCAATGTGGCCCGATACCTTATATGTTTCCACATTGTTAGCATTAATACTGCCTTTTGTCCTGCTAAGCGTGGGACTGTGCTATCACACGGCGCGCCGCGTGTTACTTCATATTTTCTAATTGGGCCCTACCATTAGCTATTTCCCGCTCGATTTTTTCCAATCTCTCCTGCAGGCTCCGCAACACTTCATCGGCATAGTCACGTGCGCCCAGCCGCATTTCTTGAGACATTTTTTCCGCTTTAGCTATAATCTCTTGAGCCATCTCCTTGGCCTTGGCTACAATTTCATGTTCGCCCACGCGCCGTTCAAGTTCTTTCTGGGCATTTTCGATAATCCTGTTCGCCTCCTGGCGTGACGCTTCGATTACCTTTTCCCGCTCCTGCATTACCCATTTAGCTTTACGGACTTCTTCAGGTAAAATGGTGCGGATACGGTCAAGCAAATCCAAAATCTTCTCTTCATCAACCATGATTTTACGTGTCATAGGTACGCGGGAACTGTTTTGTACCAGCTCGTCCAGTTCGTTCAAACATGACAGTAATTCCATCACAACCTATCCCTCCCTCATACATTCTTGCTTAAATCTTTCATGCCTTTGTATTTCTTTACCAGAGCCTTAGCTACCAACGGTGGCACCAAATCCTGCAAACACCCTCCGTAGTAAGCAACTTCCTTAACCGCACTCGAACTGATAAAGGAGTTTTGAGCCTTCGTCATAAGAAAAACCGTCTCAATGCCCGGCGCCAACTTTTGGTTGGTTAGGGACATCATAAATTCATATTCAAAATCGGAAATGGCCCGCAACCCCCTTATAATTACGCATGCCCCGATAGATCGTGCAAAATCTACCGTCAGCCCGTTATAACCCGCTACTTCCACATTTTTATAATCGCGCAGCAGCTCTTGTAACATATCTAAACGCTCTTCAAAAGTAAAAAGCGGGGTTTTGCCGGCATTTTGGGCTAAGGCCACTACCAAACGGTCAAAAAGTGCTGCAGCACGTTCAATGATATCAATATGCCCGTTGGTAACCGGGTCAAAACTGGCGGGATATATAGCTGTACGCAAAAATTCAACCCCCCTTCATCATGTAAAACGTTAATAAACTATCACCGTAGCGGTTTTGCCGCACCCTGTACAACCTGCCTATTTCAGAATAAAGAGGATTGCTTTTATGTGACTCCGCCACAATGACACCCCCAGTGGTAAGAAGGTTTTTCTCATCCAACATTGTTAAGATTTTTTTATAAAGGGCATATTTGGAATACGGCGGATCCATAAAAACAACATCAAATTTATCATCTTGGAAAGAAAGTTTTTGAATGGCTTGGATGACATCAGCCCTCATAATTTGACTCCGGGAGTGAAATCCGGCGCCGGTAACATTTTGGCGCAGTACGGATGCCACTTTAGGGTTATTTTCCACAAAAATCACACGGGAAGCGCCCCGGCTCAATGCTTCAATACCGATACTGCCACTGCCGGCAAAAAGGTCAAGCCAGCGGGAATCAAAAACCCTACCGGCAAGAATATTAAAAAGAGCCTCCCGTACCCGGCCGGCGGTGGGCCTGACTTCCATCCCCCGGACCGATTTTAAAATCCTGCCTTTGGCTTCCCCGCCAATAATACGCACCAATTTTCACCTTACAAAATAAATTTATAAATATTATAACAACGCCTACTTTAATAAAACTACTATTTTAAATCTTTTTTTAATTTTTATGTCATCCCGTACAATTTTCCCAAATTACAGTATAAAGCTCATCATTCGGGGTAAAATCCTATTGAGGTAATATAAATGGGAGGGCCGCTTATTGTTATTTTGTGGCGTAACATCCGACCTGGCGTTAGAAGCCCACGAAGCTTTGCGAGCACAAACAGGACAGGAAATACCAGGTATCGCGGTTGAAAAGCGTGATTTTGAATATGGAAAAGTAACCTATGTCAAAATCTTAAATGATCAAGGCGCACAGCAAATGGGCAAACCCCCGGGAAACTATATTACCATTGAAGCGCCGATTATTCGCGACGACAGCCGTTATGCCCATCCGGAGGTCATTAAAGAGGTAGCGCGCAGTTTGGGCAGTTTACTACGCGTTCCCCAAGATGCGACTGTCCTGGTAGTAGGTTTAGGTAATTGGAATGCTACTCCTGATGCACTTGGACCGCGTGTCATCGATTATACCTTGGTGACACGTCACATTTTCAAATATGCACCTCAGGCCGTACAACCCGGAATGCGCCAGGTCAGCGCTATCGCACCGGGAGTCCTGGGCATCACAGGAATTGAAACAGACGAAATAGTTAAAGGCATTGTGGGAAAAATCAACCCGTCCCTCATTATAACTATCGACGCTTTAGCCGCCGGTGCCGTAGAACGTATCGCAACATCAATTCAGATCTGTGATACCGGTATCAGGCCGGGATCGGGAATGGGCGGCAAATCGGGTGGTATCACCCGGGAAACAATGGGTGTACCGGTAATTTCGATAGGAGTTCCCACGGTAGTACACGCAGCCCTTATCGCCCAAAATTCCATAAACAAACTTTACCAGGCATATAATAAACCGGTACCTCCGAGAGAAACCTTGGAACCAATCGTTAAAGATTTGTTAGAACCTTTCGGGGGGAATCTAATGGTAACCCCGAAGGAAATTGACATACTGATCCAAAACTGTGCCAAGATCATCGCCGCCGCCATAACCGACGCTCTGCATCCTGAGGTCAACCCGGAGCACTTCGGTGCACTGCTGCAATAATAAACAATAAGAGCAGACGGGCGGCCGCCGCCTGCTCTACTGGGAACCCAAATCTACCTGCTCCTTGACAAATCAGGAATTAATGGTGAGGTTATTGACCCTGGGTGCCAAAGGGTTCGGGCGGGGCAGACTGGGTTACCTGGCCTTGCTGACCCTGCATGAGAGCGTTTTCAGCAAAGGCAATCATTTTCCGGACCATATTTCCGCCGACCTTACCATTAACCCGGGAGGGCAGATCTCCCTTGTCAATCTGCTGGTAGTTGCCAAGACCCAATTCGTTGGCAACTTCGTACTTCATCCGGTCCAAAGCTTGCTTGGCTCCTGGAACGATTTTTACGTTAGTTTCTCTGCCCATTCGATTTCCCTCCTAAAAATTTTTTTGTTTTGGTATCCATTCGTATTATCCGCCTTTAAAACAAGGTTTATGTTAGAACATTTTGTCGCCCTTTCGCTCATTTCCCTTGTCTGCTTTTCCTTTCTGCTTCAGCAAACGTAATCGTTCATGATAGCTACTCCGGCTGGTTAATCTAAACTATACAGTAAATTTTTTCCTTGAAAATGTCTTAATCTTTGCTCTAACAAAAAGTATTTAAATGTGCCGGGTTTCAGGGATTTAATATAGCGGGGTATTTCCTTACGCATTTGCACAAATAGCCGCCAATCCCTTTGTAAATCAGCCACCCGAAAATCAGGAAGACCCGACTGTTTGGTCCCGAAAAAGTCGCCGGGACCTCGGATCCGCAAATCAACTTCGGCCAGGGCGAAACCGTCACTGGTAGACTCAATTGCTTTAAGCCTTTTGCGGGCCTCTTCCGTTTTGGGATCGGCCACCAGTACACACCACGAACGCTCTGATCCGCGCCCCACCCGCCCGCGCAATTGATGCAGCTGGGCTAAACCAAAACGCTCGGCATCAAAAACGATCATCACAGTGGCATTGGGCACGTCCAGCCCCACCTCGACCACTGTGGTTGCTACTAAGATATCAATATGACCGGCGCGGAAATCTTCCATAACTCCTTCCTTATCTTCGGCCGACATCTTCCCGTGGAGAAGACCAATCCTGAATTGGCCGGCAAGCTGTTTTGATATCTTACGGTACAGCTCTACCGCGGCCTCACTGTTTAACTGCTCGGACTCCTCGATTAACGGGCAGACAACGTAGGCCTGACGTCCCTTACTGCATTCGGCACACAGCAGCGCGAAAACTTTACCCAACTGCTCTTTTGGAATGACTCTCGTTTCTATTTCCCGGCGGCCGGGCGGCATTTCGTCAATCTCCGAGACATCCAGATCGCCGTAAACCGTTAAAGCCAGGGTACGCGGTATGGGCGTAGCAGTCATTACCAACAAATCACACTGCACACCTTTTTCCTGCAGCAAAGCACGTTGACGTACCCCAAAACGGTGCTGCTCATCAATGACGGCCAGGCCAAGCTTGTGGAACATTACCTTATCTTGAATCAAAGCGTGCGTGCCGATCACAATGGAAGACTGACCCAATAATATCCGCGACCGTGCTTCTTTCTTTCTGCTTTCCGGCATACTACCGACCAAGAGTTCCGTGGTAACTCCGAAGGGTTTAAGGAAGGACTTTATCTTGAGGTAATGCTGCTCCGCCAAAATTTCGGTCGGCACCATCAGTGCCCCCTGCAGACCAGATTCAACCGCTTTACACAGGGCCAAAAGGGCGATAACCGTCTTACCGGAACCGACATCCCCCTGCAGCAGCCGCCGCATAGGCACGTCTTTTTGCATATCCGTCTCAATTTCGTGCCATACTCTTTTTTGGGCACCCGTTAGATGAAAAGGCAGAGATGCCTTGACTCGGGGTATTAAAGAACCGGCCCGCAGATAGCGGTGCGGTTTAGTTTTTTTACGGATACGCTCGCGTAAAATAGCTAACGCCAGTTCAAATAAAAAACATTCCTCCACCACAAATCTCCGGTAAGCGGCACGCGCTTTATCAGGATGATCCGGATTGTGTATTTGGTATAGTGCTTCAGAGATACTGGGGATTTGGTGGCGGCGCAGCAACTCTTCAGGTAAAAACTCGTTTATCTTGGGCAGCCACGCTTCCAACGCGTTTTTAATGATGGTACGGAGGTGTTTCTGATACAGTTTTTCCGTGGTCGTGTATACGGGAACGATACGCCGGGGTGCTAAAGGCAGTCCTCGAGGAATAACTTCGTAATCCTGCACGGAAATCTCGTAAGCACCGAACCTGCGGTTGAGCTTCCCGGTAACGATTAACCTGGTGCCGGGCGGCATCTGACTAAGAATATACGGCTGGTTAAACCACACCCCGTAGAAGACACCACGGCCGCCGTCTAACGCCAGTTTGGAGATCTGAATGTTTTTGCGGGGACGATATTCCTGCCCACCGATAACGACACCGTAAGTCGTTACCGTTTCGCCGAGGAGACTTGAAACCAGGGATCTTGTCACGCTGCGGTCTTCATAACGCCTTGGGAAATGATAAAGCAAATCACCTACAGTTTCGATACCCAGGCGTCGCAGCAGGGCAGCCCTGCGAGGGCCTACATTTTTAATAAACTGTACCGGAGAAGAGAAAATATTTTCTTCCATCATTATTTTCTCATGAGATAACTACCCATGTTTTGCCGCTGCGGTACGCCTAGTCTGTTTTAGACATTATGAACCCATTATCCTCCTTAGCTTTTAGTTTTTACTAAAAATTGACCTAGGGGCCAAGCTTTTGCTAAACTTTATTTTATAAGAAGGTATCTTTTGGTATCAGCATTTGTTTTTGGTAGTAAACTTGTATAAGGGTGAAGTCTTATGCACGCACTAGGACTGCCACGCGCAATGTCCTACTATTATCTATATCCTTTTTTTAAGACCTTCTTCGATAACATCGGCGTGGAACTGGTTCTGTCACAGGAAACGACTAAAACCATTCTGAATAAAATGGATTTTTGCCCGACCGATGAGCCCTGCGTCGCTGTTAAACTTTTGTTTGCCCATGCCAAGGATTTGCTTGATCGGGGCATCGAGCGCGTGCTGGTTCCGTGTCTTGTCAGTTTGGAACCGCGCAACTTCTGCTGCCCGAAATTTATCGGTATACCCTACATGCTGAAAAATGCCTTACAGGGCACTGCTGAGGTGATCATTCCCAAAATTGACCGCTACCGTGGCCGCAAGGAATGGCAGCATAGTTTTCTTACCATCGGATCCTCTTTTGGCGCATCACACAAGCAGATCATAGAAGCCCTGCAAAAGGCCGATCAAGCCCAACGAGAGTTTGAGCGCCTGTGCGTGAAGCAGCGCTTAACAACACCCGAAGCCTACCGGTTGCTGCAGAACCGGCCGGTAAACAGCCCTCATCGCACCACTGCCAACGGTGGTCCGGTTGTAGGCGTCATCGGTCACCCGTATATCCTTTATGATAACTTCTGCCTTGACCTCTTGGCGCATTTCAGAGAATACGGCCAGGTAATTACGGCTGAGATGGTACCTTCCGCTGCAGCACGCCGCGAAGTCGCCACCCTTTTGGAGGGTGAGCGGCTGTGGAGTTTTGAAGCTCAGATCCTAGGAGCCGCGCTGCACCTCTTACGGCATCGTAAAGTCGATAAACTGGCATTATTAGGGTCCTTTGAATGTGGTCCTGAATCAATTATAGAAAAGTACATGGAAGAAGAAGCTGAACGTCAGGGAATCCCTTTCTTACTACTTACCGTTGACGAGCACACCGGTGAAGCAGGACTGGTAACAAGAATTGAGGCCTTTATGGACGTACAAGCTATCGTACCGGATAATATTCAAACGCACCATAGAGATCATATCTCAAACGATACCGCTCAGGCGAACTTTTTACCGGGATCCCGGGAGGAAGAGTTTGTCATCGGCATGCCCGGGATGGGGCATCTCGACGTAGCCATTCGTTCGGCTCTGGCGGAATGCGGGGTCAAGACTATTAAGACACCCCATGCCAGCAAAGAAATCTTGGAACTGGGCAGGGTTTTGGCGCCGGAATTTGTGTGCCTGCCTTTCACTATTACACTGGGCCAAATGCGCTGGCTTTTGGAGAACGGAGCGAACAAAATACTGATGGTAGGTGGTAAAGGTAAGTGCAGGCTGGGATGGTATGCCCAGATCCAGGAGCAGCTTTTACGGCGCCTGGGCTACGATTTCGAAATGATCATTATTGACTCTCCTTTACCATTAAAGGAGCGGTGGGCACAGTTTCGCAGCACCTTAAAGCATACGACCCGGCAGTCATCGTGGTTAAACATACTCAAGGCTCTATACTTTGGTTATCACAAAATGGCGGCCATCGACCGGGCTGAACGGCTCGTGCATCGCATACGGGCCTTTGAAGAAAAACGCGGCACAATCGACCGTTACTTTAATCAGTTTATACGGAAAATCGAGCGGGCTTCATCTACGGCCTCGGTATGGAAACTTTGGGAAGATTTTCAAGAGCAGGCCGCCGCTATTCCTACGATAGACACCGACCCTGTCAGAGTACGCATCGTCGGGGAAATCTGGGTGGTACTGGAAGCCTACGTCAATCTACACCTTGAAGAAATGCTGGGTAAGTCCACCGATCCCAGGGTATGGGTGGATCGTGAGATATCAGCTACCAACTGGTTCCACCAGCACCTGTTCCCCACCAAGGAGGCTATGCAGCGCAAAGAAGCTATTAACCGCGCTTCCAAGCCCTACCTGGAAACGGATGTCGGTGGCCACGGGCACATTAGCGTCGGCCTGACCGCTCTCGCCAAAGAAGAAGGGATCGACGGCGTCATCCATTTAATGCCGTTCACGTGCATGCCCGAAATCGTCGCGCAAAACATTCTGGTACAATTGAGCAATAAGCTTGATATTCCTGTGCTAACTTTTATTATCACAGACCAAACCGGAGAGGCAGGTTTTGAGACCCGCGTAGAAGCATTCCTGGACATTTTAAAAGAACGCCGTTTTACTACCCATACTCATTAAGGAGGCGCCTTATGAGATATTATCTGGGTATTGACGTCGGCAGCGTAACCACCAAAATTGTGGTCATCGACGACCACTATAATGTCCTTTTTGATCTCTACCTCCGCACTGAAGGCGGGCCTATTAACGCCATTCAACGCGGCATTAAAGAACTTTACAGCCAGCTGGGCGACTTGCCCATCGCCGGTGTAGGCACGACCGGCAGCGGCCGCCGCCTGGCAGGCATTATGGTCGGCGCTGACGTAATCAAAAACGAGATTACGGCCCATGCCATGGCCGCCCGCCACTTTGAACCGGAAGTTCGCACGGTTATTGATATCGGCGGGCAGGATTCCAAAATTATTTTCTTTCAGAATGGCGTTCCTACAGGGTTTAATATGAACTCGGTTTGTGCGGCAGGTACGGGATCGTTTCTGGACCACCAGGCCACACGCCTGGGTATTCCTATCGAAGAATTCGGCGATTATGCTTTGAGATCACGCAGTCCGATCAAGATTGCCGGGCGCTGCGGCGTTTTTGCCGAGTCAGACCTGATTCACAAACAGCAGATGGGTTATAGTAAGGAGGACCTTATCGCCGGTCTCTGCCTGGCGCTCGTGGGCAACTATCTTTCCAATGTGGCCCGCGGGCGTCCCATTGAACCACCCGTTCTATTCCAGGGAGGCGTTGCCGCCAATAAAGGTATTAAAGCTGCTTTTGAAAAAAGACTTAATCTAAAGATCAAGGTCCCCGAATATTTTCTGGTGATGGGTGCCTTCGGGAGCGCCTTACTGGCTAAACGCAATGCCGAGCGGAGGCGTATGCCGAGCAACTTCCGCGGGGCGTCATATATTGCCAACTTTACCTGTACGCCGCGCACCTTCACCTGTTCCGATTGTTCGAACAACTGCGAGGTTAACGAAGTATATATTTCCGGCGAACTTGTAAGCAGGTGGGGATCCAAGTGCGGTAAATGGTACAACCTGAGTATTTCTTCCGAGGACCGTGACGAACTGCGGGAAACTCCTTTACAAGCGGTAAGTTGTAAAATTAATTGCCGCAGCGCAGGAAAATAAAGACTCACGGCAAA
>JACDOK010000032.1 GCA_017656185.1 Peptococcaceae bacterium
GCATAAAACAGGGGTTTGCCATAATATGTAAGGCAATTAAACTTGCAATCTACGCCAGATAAAAGGTAATATGGTTTAGCTTGACTCTAGTAGATGTTCGTGCTATAATACGTGCGTTTAAATAGATAGATCCAGTAAAGCAGAAGCCATCCGCTTCTCACCTTACGGTATTTAGCCGGTAAGGTTTATAGTGTTAAGAAGGTGAACTTATAGCGGGTGGTTAATGCCCGCATTTTTATTGGTATTTCATGGGAGGTGCAATGTTATTTCGAAAAACCAACGCGTCAACCAAGAGATCCGGGCTCGAGAGGTCAGGGTGGTCGACGTGGATGGTTCCCAAGTGGGTATCATGCCGCTGAATGAAGCCTTGCGTCTCGCGGAGGAGCAGGGCTTGGATCTGGTTGAAGTAGCGCCTCAGGCCAGACCTCCAGTCTGTCGGATTATGGATTTCGGAAAATATAAGTACGAACAAAGCAAGAAGGAAAAAGAAGCACGCAGGAAGCAGCGAATCATTAACATTAAGGAAGTTAAGCTGCGTCCCGGTATTGAAGATCACGATTTCCGGGTAAAGGCACGTAACGCTAGGCGTTTTCTTCAAGGTGGGGATAAGGTTAAGGTGACGTTAATGTTCCGGGGCCGGGAAATTGTACATCCCCAATTAGGACAGCAGCTTTTGGAGAAGATGGCCCTTGAGGTTCAGGATATTGGTCATGTTGAGAAGAGACCCAAGCTGGAAGGCCGTAACATGACAATGATTTTAGCACCTAAACAGGACCAAGGAAAGGAGTGATCTTTGTTGCCCAAGATTAAAACACATCGCGGCACTGCCAAACGGATTAAGAAAACTGGCAACAACAAGTTCCGTGCTTGGCATGCGTATAAAAGCCACATTTTAGAGAAGAAATCTCCTAAGAGAAAGCGCCGGCTACGCAAGGCGGTTATTGTACATCCCGCTGATGAAAGGTCCTTGCGTCGACTCCTACCTTATTAAGACAAGCTTTGAAGGGAGGCCGAAAATATGCCGCGCGCCAAAAATAACGTAGTCGCGAGAAAAAGACACAAAAAAATATTAAAACAGGCAAAGGGATATTGGGGTGCCAAGAGCAAGCTTTATCGTGTAGCCAACCAGCAGGTAATGAAATCACTGCTTTATGCCTACCGTGACCGGAAGGCGAGAAAGCGTGATTTCCGGAAGTTATGGATCACCAGAATTAATGCTGGTGCCCGAATGAACGGTCTTTCGTACAGCCGTTTTATCAAAGGCCTAAAAGAGGCTGGTGTTGAGATTAACAGGAAGATGCTTGCCGATTTAGCGGTGAACGATGCCAAAGCTTTTGAACGTTTAGTGGAAATCGCCAAATCGCATTTAGGCAGTTAAACTGGGATGGTTATGCAAAGAAGGCATGGTTTAGACCATGCCTTCTTTGCATGTAAAGGCACTTGTGATGGTACATTTGATTGCTGCGGGAGACAAAAACTATCATTACGGGTTATAGTGGGGAAGTGTAGTTTTTGAGCGAGGTTGTCCTGCGTGGTTTAAGAAAGAAACGGGTTTCTACGGTCAGTCCACCTCGTATTCTGGTAGTAGGGTTCGCTGTATTGATTGCAGTAGGGACTATACTCCTAAGTTTGCCTGTTGCTACTAGTTCAGGTGATGGGGCCGGCATCTTAACCGCGTTGTTTACCTCGACTTCCGCCGTTTGTGTCACCGGTTTGGTAGTGGTTGATACCGGAACTTTCTGGTCTCCTTTTGGGCAGTTTATCATACTTTTACTCATTCAAATCGGCGGACTAGGGTTTATGACAATGGCAACCCTTTTTGCCATACTGCTTGGGAAAAAAATTGGGCTACGCGAAAGGATGGTAATTACCGAGGCTTTAAACCAGGTAAATCCCGCAGGGATTGTACGCTTGGTACGTAACGTGCTCATTTTCGCTTTTACTATCGAAGCTTTAGCCGCATTAATTCTGACGGGTTTTTGGTTTCAAGAACTAGGTTGGCGAAGCTTGTGGTTTGGTGTTTTTCATGCCGTATCAGCCTTTAACAATGCAGGTTTTGACCTTGTTGGTGATTTCAGAAGCCTTTCGCCTTACGTAAACAGTCCTGTTGTTAATGCCGCTATTTTTATCCCGGTAGTCTTAGGTGGACTCGGTTTTGCGGTTGTTACCGACGTTTACCAGAAACGCCGCTGGTCCCGGTTTGCGCTGCATACACGGTTAGTCCTGGTCATTACGTTAATGCTATTGCTGGCGGGGGCCGCGATAATCCTGATGCTGGAATACAACCATGTGCTAAAGCAACTTGATTGGGGCAGTAAAATCATGGCAGCCTTGTTTCAGGCGGCCATGCCGAGAACAGCGGGTTTCAGCACCATCAATATGTCGGAATTAGAAATAACCACGCAGTTTATAATTACCCTTTTGATGTTTGTGGGTGCAGCTCCCGGCTCGACAGGCGGCGGCATCAAAATTACCACCTTGGCCGTTCTTGTTTTGGCGGCTTATGCTCTGAGCAGGGGCAGGGAAGATGCTGAAATTTTCCGCCGCCGTATTCCTAAAGATCAGATATACAGAGCTTTGACCATTGCGCTGATCGGGATAGTCCTTGTTATTCTGGTCACTCTAGCACTGTTAATCAGTGAGGGCCAAGACTTTCTGGTAACCTTGTTTGAGGCTGTATCAGCTTTCAGCGTTGTGGGGCTTAGTTTAGGACTTACAACCCAGTTATCTCCCGTAGGCCAGGTGCTAATTATAATTACTATGTTTATCGGGAGACTGGGTCCTCTTACCGTTGCTTTCGCCCTCGGTAAGACCAAGAAAAGGACGGGAATCAGGCATCCTGAGGAAAAAATTCTCGTAGGGTAGGGAAGGAAGATGAAACAGTTTGCGGTGATAGGTCTGGGGAGATTTGGGGCGAGTGTGGCCACCACCCTTGCACGCATGGGATTTGAAGTGCTGGCTATTGATAGGGATGAAGATAGAGTGAATCATATTATGGATGAGGTTACCCACGCCGTCCAGGCTGATGCTTTAGATGACAATGTACTGAAGTCTTTAGGTATTCGTAACTTTGATGTGGTTATTGTTGCCATCGGTGAAGATATCCAGGCCAGTATTCTAGTAACTGTGATGCTAAAAGATCTTGGTGTCGTAAACGTAGTAGCAAAGGCTCGTACTGAGCTGCACGGGAGGGTGTTAAAAAAGGTGGGGGCCGATAAAGTGGTCTTTCCGGAGCGGGATATGGGGGTAAGACTGGCCCGGGGGTTGGTATCCAAGAATATTCTTGATCAAATAGAACTCTCTCCGGATTTCAGTATTTTAGAACTTGTAGCCCCACCTGTTTTTGCCGGTAAAACCTTAATTGAATCTGGTATCCGCAGAAAATACGGCGTTACGATTTTAGCCATCCGCCGTGGTAACGATGTCATACTTTCTCCCGGAGCCCAGCAGAAAATTGAGGAAGGAGACGTTCTGGTAGCTGTTGGACGCAATGATCGTCTAAAAGCTTTGGAAGGTGTTTAAGGTTGTTAAAGCTTACTTCCCGCCACAACAAGAAGGTTAAGTACCTCAAAAGCCTGCAACAGAAAAAATTCAGGGACGAGTACGGTAAGTTTTTGATTGAGGGAGTGCGTTCTGTCGAAGAAGCTTTAAATGCCCGGTGTTCTATAGACGTCCTAATTTTTGCCAGCGAGGTTCTAGGCAATCTTCGTGCCGCCAGATTGGTAGATGAGGCTGCCGCAAAGGGAATAACGCAATGGCTTGTTACCCGGGATGTTCTGGCGTATATCACCGAAACGAAAACACCTCAGGGAGTAGCGGCAGTAGTACACAAGCCGGAATATAGTCTATCCGACATCAAGTGTTCCCCGTCAAGAAACTTGATCCTGGTAATTGACAGGGTCCAGGATCCTGGTAATTTGGGAACGATTATTCGCGCTGCCGATGCTTTTAGCGCAGCGGGTATAATTTTGATTAAGGGAACAACCGATATGTATGCTCCTAAAGTTGTCCGTGCCACGGTGGGATCCATTTTTCACTTGCCCATCGTTAATAATGTACTTGCTGCGGATTTGCTGCAGTTTTCACGAGAGCACCGGTATCCGGTTGTGGTGCTGGATCCCCGGGGCGAAATTCCGGTTTCGGCGTTAAACTTTAACCGCCCGGTCGTTGCCGTTATGGGTAGTGAGGCGCAGGGCTGCAGTACTGTGCTAAGAGAGGTTGCCGACCACCGCGCTTTCATTCCTATATCTGGTAAAGCCGAGTCTTTAAATGTAGCTGTTGCCGCGTCAATAGTGCTTTACGAATCGATAAGAACTTCAAAAGCTCCTTGTGTTTGAGAAGGAACTTATGATATAATCAAGTCAAAAGGTCTCCAAAAAAGTTTTGAAAGGTTGTGAGTAAATGCATTTGTCTGCTGACTTCTTTTGGAGGCTTTTTGAGGCTACCGGTTCTGTAAGTGCATATATGTTATATCGCCGGTTAGCTTTTCATTAAGAGATTGATAGTTGTGGATTCCGTCCCTAAAGGGGCGATTTTATTTACCAAAGTTAATAAATATAAATGTAAGTCTGCACAGATAGTGCAGATTTTTTATATTTGTTAACATAGGTTGTAAAAGGAATTCTAAGGGTAAAACTAGAAATGGAAAAGAAAAAGGGGGAATTGGTAACCAATGCACGAAAAACTACAGAAAATGGCAGAGGAGGCCGCAAGCCGCCTGCTTGAAATAAATAATCTGCAGGATTTAGAAGAACTTCGTATTAAATATCTGGGAAAGAAAGGCGCTTTGACCCAAGTGTTGCGCGGAATGGCCGATTTGCCGGCCGAAGAACGCCCCCGGGTGGGCCGCTTGGCGAATGAGGTAAAAAAACGTATTGAAGATGCTATTACTGCCAGGGCTGACGAGCTCAAGGAACGCCAAAAGGAGGAACGGCTGCAGCGGGAGCATATTGATGTAACCTTGCCGGGAGATCGGCAGAATTTGGGTCACATTCACCCGTTATCTCAGATTCGACGGGAGATAGAGGATATTTTTCTGGGGCTTGGTTACCAGGTGGTCGAGGGACCGGAGGTGGAGTCTGATTATTATAACTTCCAAGCCCTTAATTTCCCTAAAGGACACCCAGCACGCGATATGCAGGATACCTTCCTAATCAATGACGACCTTCTCTTGCGCACTCACACATCACCGGTACAGGTTCGTACTTTTGAAAAAACGGCCCCGTCTGTGCCCGTTAAAATTATTGCTCCGGGTAAAGTTTACCGCAGGGATGATGATGCCACCCATTCTCCGATGTTTACCCAAGTGGAAGGTTTTGCGGTCGATAAAAGGATAACCTTTGCCGACTTAAAAGGTACCTTGGCTGCTTTTGCCCGTAAAATGTTTAGCCCTGAAACGTCGGTACGTTTCCGCCCGAGTTATTTCCCGTTTACCGAGCCCAGTGCTGAAGTGGATATCTCCTGCGTTATCTGTAGCGGCAAGGGCTGCCGCGTGTGTTCCCATACCGGCTGGCTGGAAATTCTCGGTGCCGGAATGATCCATCCCCGGGTTCTTGAAGTATCCGGCTACGATGCGGAGCAGGTATCCGGATTTGCTTTTGGTATGGGTGTGGAGCGTATTGCTATGTTAAAATACGGCATTAACGACCTGCGCCTTTTCTTTGACAATGATATGAGGTTTTTGACCCAGTTTTAGTATTTTTTCTTTTAACGTTTGGCATCGAAAGGAGGTTGACCCGCGTGCGGGTCTCTTTCAATTGGCTGAAAGAGTTTGTAGATATTCCGGTTGGTCCTGAGGAATTAGCCGAAAAATTGACACAGGTTGGATTAGCGGTGGAAGGTTTGGAGCAGCCCGGCAAAGAAGTTCAAGGTGTTGTTACGGCCAGGATTAACGAAGTCAAGCCTCATCCTAATGCTGATCGCCTGGTAATCTGTATTGTTACTGACGGCGAGCAGGAATATATCATTGTGACAGGTGCGCCCAATGTTGAAGAGGGGCAGATCGTACCGCTGGCCAAGGTAGGAGCCCGGTTGGCAGGAGGTATCGTACTCAAGAAGGCCAAGTTGAGAGGTGTAGAGTCCGTTGGTATGCTCTGTGCTGCCGATGAGTTAGGTATCGGCGAAGATCACGAAGGCATTCTCATACTACCCCCCGATACTCCTATCGGGCAGGACGTTAACCCTTTACTGGGACTTGACGACACGATTTTGGAGTTGGATCTTACACCGAACCGCGGTGATTGTCTCTCGATTATTGGCGTAGCTCGTGAAGTGGCCGCCATTTTTGGCAGCCGGCTTAAATCACGCTGTCCTGCCTTTCCGGAAATCAAGGATACTATAGAAGGTAAGGTTCGGGTGGATATTGAGGACCCCAACCTTTGCCGCCGTTATGTTGCCCGTATGGTGCAGGATATTAAGATCGGACCGTCTCCCATATGGATGCAGACGCGTCTTAGCAGTATGGGCGTACGACCGATAAACAATATTGTAGATGTTACCAACTATGTAATGCTGGAATTAGGGCAGCCCTTACATGCTTTTGATTATTCCACAATTGCCGGGGGACATATCATTGTACGCCGGGCTGTAAATGGTGAGCGTATTGTAACCCTTGATGGCAAGGAGCGGCAGTTGGACTCTGAAATGCTGGTTATAGCTGACGAACAGAAAGCAGTTGGTATTGCCGGGGTAATGGGTGGATTTAATTCTGAGGTTACCGATAATACCACTGCGATCCTTCTTGAATCCGCCTTTTTTGATCCTGCCAGTATCAGACGTACGTCGCGATTACTGGGTCTCCGGTCGGAGGCGTCGCTGCGTTTCGAAAAGGGCATTGACTTGGAAGGATGTGCCCGGGCGGCCGATCGTGCCGCTGAATTAATCCACCAAATCGGCGGGGGGAAAGTGGTAAGTGCCGCTATTGACGAATATCCCCGCGTTTACACGCCGAAAACCATCACCGTCAGACCTGCACGGGTAAACGACATACTCGGGGTTACTATTTCTGTGGACGAGATGAAAGGCATTTTGACCAGATTGAATTTTAACCCCCGGGAGGACAAGGGGCACTTGCTGGTTACCGTACCCAGCTACCGCACCGACATCGATCTGGAAATTGACCTAATTGAAGAGATAGCCCGCCTGCACGGTTATAATAACGTGCCGGATACCCTGCCTTTTGGGGCCGGTACCATGGGAGTTCGTACCGATGTTCAGAATAAGGAAAAAATGGTGCGGGAACTGCTGGCGTCCTGCGGGCTAAATGAGGTTATCACCTACAGTTTTATAGATCCTAAGATGTTCGACAAACTGCGTTTGGATGAACAGGACGCTTTGCGTAATGCGGTACGGCTGCAGAACCCTTTGAGCGAGGAACAGTCGGTTATGCGCACGCTTCTACTCCCCGGTCTTTTGGATGTCTTGGCCCGTAATTATTACCGGCGCAATACCGACGTGGCGGTATTCGAAATCGGACGCATATTCATTCCCAGTTCAGACTTTTTACCGGAGGAACATTTATCGCTTGGCTGCGCTGTAATGGGGCAAACGGACGGCGGCTGGAAACATGCATCACGCCAACGGGACTTTTATTATTTGAAAGGTATTGTGGAAGTCTTAATGATGCGTTTAGGAATAAGTCAGGTTTCTTTTGTAAAAGACGAAAACAGGACTTCTTATCATCCCGGGCGTACGGCGCGTGTAATGATCGCAGGTGAAGAAGCCGGGGTAATAGGCGAGGTGCATCCTGATGTACTGGAGGCTTTTGATCTCCCTACCAGAGTAGTAGCCTGCGAAATTGACCTGGAAAAAATTTTAAATTATGGGCCGGTAAAGACCAGGTTCCAAGAACTGCCGCGTTACCCCAGTGTCGATCGGGATCTTTCCTTGCTTGTGAAGAAAGAAATATCCTGTGACGAGGTTACCAAGGTCATTTGGCAGTCGGGTAAGAAACTTCTGCGGCATGTCAACCTGTTTGATGTTTATGAAGGAGAACAGATTCCACAAGACTGGAGGAGTTTAACGTTCTCCTTGAAATTTCAGGCACGCGATCGTACACTCACTGATGAAGAGGTAACTAAAACTATGGAACGTATTGTTCATAATGCCACCCAGCAATTGGGAGCGCAGGTGCGCGGGAAATGAATGGTAAATCAATAATGCAACATCACCGGGTTGAAGTCGAGATAATGGGTGAAAAGTATGTGCTCAAAGGTGATGTGCATCCAGAGCAGATAAGGCAGATAGCAGCTTACGTAGACAACCAGATTCGCAGCATCAAAAATGCAAACTCGCGGTTGTCTATGGTCAAAGCAACCGTTCTGGCGACGCTCAATATTACTGAGGAGCTGTTTAAATTACAAGAGAGTTACAACGAGTTGATAAAGATAATCGAGGATGAAAAATAGCTTGAGTAAATGCTCCTATTAATGGGCAGATATAGGAGTGAAAAAATTTATCGAAAGGATGGTGAATTTTTGCAAATAGGTGAGATTTACAATTTGGCTGTGCAAAAGGGTATGGAACACGATCCCCGTGGACGAGAAGGGGTTAACAAGCTATTGGCGCGTGAACGGGAGAAATACGAGGCGCTCAAAGAAGATGACAAAAAACGATATGATCGTGAGAAACTTGTTCATCCCTATACTGATACTAGAATCCTCTATGGTGATCCTTCTCGCGAAGTGCGCCGTGTTTTAGCCGGTATTGATATGGAAGTTGGAGAAGTGTTGTTGGCCGACCGGCTGGGGCAGCGTGGCGAACCTATTGATCTTATTATCGCCCATCATCCTGAAGGTAAGGCTATGGCGGCGCTGTATGAGGTAATGCATTTGCAGGAGGATGTTCTGGCCAAATACGGAGTGCCCATCAATGTGGCTGAAGGCATTATGGCATCGCGTATCAGTGAGGTTAAACGGGGACTACTTCCTATGAATCACAACCGGGCTGTTGATGCAGCACGCCTTTTAGATATACCTTTTATGTGTGTTCATACTGCAGCTGATAACTTGGTGGCCCACTTTTTACAGCAACTTATGGATGAAAAACGACCTGAAACATTAAAAGACATCGAAAAGATACTCGAAGACATACCAGAATACGCCGGTGCGACAGAACTTAACGCCGGGCCGACCATTGTTGTTGGCGCGCCGGACCGGCGGGCCGGGAAAGTGCTAGTGGATATGACCGGCGGCACCAGCGGGTCGGAAGATGCTTATGCCAAACTTGCTGCCGCCGGCGTGGGCACGCTATTGGTGATGCATATAAGTGAAAAACACCGCAAGGAAGCAGAAAAGAATCATATTAACGTCATAAACGCAGGGCATATGGCCAGCGATTCTTTGGGTATGAATCTTTTTCTGGATGAACTTGTGCACCGGGGGATCGAAATAGTGCCTTGTGCCGGTTTAATCCGGATAACTCGCTAAAGGTACCGGGTATTTTTTTTCA
Source organism: Peptococcaceae bacterium (assembly GCA_017656185.1). GTDB lineage: Bacteria > Bacillota > Desulfotomaculia > Desulfotomaculales > JACDOK01 > JACDOK01. The sequence goes on from JACDOK010000032.1 coordinate 9,448, forward strand.
AATAACGCCGCAGGGAGAAACTCTGCGGCTTATTTATAACTATGAGGGTGGCAAAATGATGGAAACCGTTAAAGTACCTGAACTTCTAGCTCCCGCCGGGGGTTGGGATGCCTTGGTGGCCGCCGTGCAAAACGGTGCGGATGCCGTTTACTTGGGAGTTAAATCGTTTAATGCCCGGCAGAGCGCTGACAATTTTGACCGGGATCTCTTGGTGAAGGCGATTGATTACGCTCATATCCGGGATGTAAAAGTGTATGTGACGATGAACATTCTTTTGGCGGATGCGGAGTTGGAAGAGGCGGTGTGCCTGGCACGTTTTCTTTACGAGGCTGGTGCCGACGGGCTTATCGTCCAAGATCTCGGATTTGCTAAACTGGTTAAGGAATTATTGCCCGGTTTCCCACTGCATGCCAGTACACAGATGACGGTCCATAACCTCACTACTTTACGATTTTTAAAAGAACTAGGATTCGAAAGAGTCATACTGGCGCGTGAACTATCGTTAAAGGAAATAGACCGTTTAAAACAGGAATGTAATCTCGAGCTGGAAGTCTTTGTACACGGTGCCTTATGTGTTTGTTATTCCGGGCAATGCCTGATGTCCAGCCTGATTGGGGGGCGAAGCGGCAACCGGGGACGCTGTGCCCAGCCCTGCCGCCTGCCTTACATCCTGATGGAGGGTGAAAAGGAAATCGGGGCAGAAGGGCCTTATCTATTGAGTCCCAGAGATCTCAATCTGAGTTCCTGTATTGGTGACATTGCAGAGACCGGGGTGGATGCTTTGAAAATTGAAGGACGGTTACGCCGCCCGGAATATGTTGCTACCGTTGTAAGCATCTATCGCCGTATTTTGGACCGGGGGCGGAAAGGCCGTTATTATATTACCCCGGAGGAACAAAGAGATTTAGCCCAGATTTTTAACCGGAGATTTTCCAAGGGGTATTTCTACGGAAACCCGGGGCGTGATTTAATGAACTATACCCAACCCAATAACCGGGGATTATTTGTCGGTAGGGTGCGTAGATATGACGCCCGCAGCAAGACGGCATTAGTGGCCCTGGACGAGGAACTTTGTGTCGGTGATGGAGTTGATTTTTGGGTGAGCGTGGGCGGCAGGGTGTCTCTGGAGATTAAAGAGCTACTGGTGGAGAAAAAACCGGTAAAGTGTGCCCCGGCGGGTTCCAAAGCGGTTATTCCAGTGGAAGGGCCTATCCGTGCCGGGGACAGAGTATTCAAAATTTGGGATGCCGGCTTGTTGCGCAAGGCCCGCGGGTCATTTGCCTCTGAAAAAGAAGCTATTGCTATCCCTTTACGAATCGATGTCCGCGCGGCGGTAGGTGAGCCGCTTACCGTCCGCGTGAAGGATTTCAATGGTCATACAGGAGAAGCCGCCACCGAAGTGTTAGGACAGGAAGCCCTTAAACACCCGCTTACAGCCGAGGTAATCGAACGACAATTGAGCCGTTTGGGGAATACGCCTTTTCACCTGCAGGAACTTAACTGTGATATCAGGGGTAATGTGATGATACCCTTAAGTGCCCTGAACGAGGCTCGCCGGCAGGCTCTGAAACAGTTGATGAATCAAAAAGCCGCCGAGAAACGCCGCCGGCTTAAGCCTTATGAAGAGTTCCGGCAAGATTGGCAAAATATATGGGCCCGCGTGTCTGCAAACCAGCCTGTCCGTGCAGCAAAACCCGAGCTGGTCGTGGCGGTAGGGACCTTAGAATCTTTAAAAGCCGCCCTCCGGGCAGGGGCTGATACCGTTTGTTTTCCGGGAGAAGGTTTAGGACCCCAGAAACCGGTGGGACTTGATGAAGTTGGGGATGCTTTACGCCTCTGCGATTTGGCTGGCGCCAAATTCGTATTTTGGATTCCCCGGATTGTAAGAAACCATGAAATTACACGATGGCTGCGATTTCTGGAGGAATACAAAAAAGATATTGATACGGTAATGACAGGTAATCTCGGCATTTTGGGTATGCTGGCCAAAACAGGGTTACAGGTATATGCCGACTACCCCTTAAACATATTTAACCGCGTAACGGCTGCTTCCCTAAAGCGAATTGGCATTAAGCGTATGACACTGTCACCGGAATTGACCCTCGCACAGGTTAGGGAATTATCACGCAGCGTTGCTTGTGATTTTGAAATCCTGGTGCAGGGGTCTTTGCCAATGATGGTTTCGGAATATTGTGTTATTGGGAGTGTACGGGGAGGGCGGAACACCCGGCAAAGATGCAGGGGGCCATGCCGGGAGCACCGTTTTTATCTTAAAGACCGCAAAAGAGTACTATTTCCGGTGGCTGTTGACCGGGATTGCCGGATGCATATTTTCAATGCCAAGGATTTATGCATGGTAGAACATCTTAGTGCCTTAAAGGATTTGCCTCTTGCCGGGTGGCGTATTGACCTGCGCTTGAAGGATGCATCTTATGCCGCGGCGGTTATCGGTATCTACCGCGAGGCGCTGGATATTGTTTATGAAGATCCATCTGTTTTCGAAGCCAAGGCAGCAAAGTACAAAAAACACCTGGAAAGTCTTAGTCCCTCCGGTGTTACCAAAGGTCATTATTTCCGAGGGGTGCTCTAAATGTCAGAAAGCTTAAAAAAAATGCTGCGGCGTCTGGAATTTGACAAAATAATCAGTCGCTTGGCAGGTTATGCCTATTCCGAACTGGGAAAAGAAAGGATATATAGATTAGAACCGCTTTCTAAGATGGAAGAAATCACAAGACTGCATAATGAAACCAAGGAGGCTGTACTCCTTTTACGCCTTGAGCCCAATGCTGACCTTGGAGGTTGGTATGATGTCCGCCGCCCTTTGCGCCGGGCGTCCAGGGAGGCCATCTTGGATGGAGCATCGCTGTTTAAGATTGGCAGCACCCTGGCGGCTATACGGCGGATCAAAAGTTTTTTCAGCGAGCGCTCTCAAACTTACCCGTTATTACACCGTCAACTTTCGCATATGGTAATCCACTCCGGCTTGGAACGACGTATTTTAAAGTCCATCAAACCGGATGGAGAAGTAGATGATCAGGCTTCAACACGGTTAGCGGGATTACGGCGCCGCATCCAGGAGACCCAGTTGGATGTTAAAAGCTACCTGGAGCGAACTATTCGTAATCCTTCATATCAAAAGTACCTGCAAGACCCTATTGTAACCGTGCGCGAGGGGCGTTATGTGATTCCAGTAAAACAAGAGTATCGCAGCCAGGTGCCGGGGTTAGTGCACGATCAATCGGCAAGTGGCGCTACATTGTTTATCGAACCGATGGAGGTAGTAGAAAAAAATAACGAGATTCGGCGCTTGGAAGCTGCTGAAAAGCAGGAGATACAAAAGATTCTGGCTGATCTTAGTAAGGAAACATCCAAAGTAGCGGAGGATATTTTGGCCTCCCTTGATGTTCTGGGCTACCTTGATTTCACAATGGCCAAGGCCAGGTATGCCTACGATACGGATGCCGTACCTCCCCGGTTGGTTTCCGAACCGGTAGTAGAAGTGCGCCGGGCCAGACATCCCTTGATTAAGGGACGGGTGGTACCGATTGATTTCTGTTTGGGTAAGAATTTTGATATTCTTGTCCTAACGGGACCTAATACCGGGGGTAAGACCGTCGCGCTCAAGACCGTCGGTTTAATCGTTCTAATGGCCCAGTCAGGCTTGCATATCCCGGCAGAAGAATGTGAGGTCGGGATGTTTGACGGGGTTTACGCTGATATCGGGGACGAGCAAAGTATCGAGGATTCCCTTAGTACTTTCTCCTCCCATATCCGCAATATTGTCGGCATTCTTGAAAGTGTCGGGAAAAGGAGCCTTGTCCTGATAGATGAGCTTGGCACCGGAACAGATCCTGTAGAGGGCGCGGCCTTGGCCCAGGCCATTCTCGAGAAATTATACCGGCAGGGAGCGAAGGTGGTAGCTACTACGCATTTTAGCGAACTAAAACATTTTGCTACCACCCGCGATCGTGTGGAAAATGCCAGTGTGGAGTTTGATAGGTTTACCTTGGAGCCTACCTTTCAGTTGGTCATCGGGCGGCCAGGGCGTAGTTATGCTTTCGATATTGCCTACCGCTTGGGTTTAGGGCAAGACATTATCGCATTGAGTAAAAAGTTTCTAACAGAAGAACAGCAGAAGGCGGATGAGTTACTGCGCAAGTTGGAACAAGAGCAACAGGAAGCGCAAAGAGCGCGGGAGGAAGCCGAACGAATCAGACAGGAAGCAGTTCAAACCAGGGATTATTATCAAAAAGAATTATCTAATCTTCTGGCAAGAAAACAAAAAATTATTGAGAGGGCCAATGAAGAGGCTAATGAACTTTTACGCCGGGTAAAGCGGGAAAGTGAAGACATTATCAAAACGCTCCGGCAAGATATGAAAAATATGTCCAACCGGGATCGTGAGCAGGTCATCCAGGAAGTCCGGGAACGTTTGAAGTCTTTGAGGCCTGTCGTTAAGAAAAACCGGGTGCGCACAGTGCCTCCTCAGTCATTAAAAGAAGGCGACAATGTCTTTATTCCTCGTTTTGCTCAGCACGGTACCGTTGTTGCTTCTCCCAAGGATGGTCAGGTACAGGTTCAGGTCGGCGTTCTAAAAGTAAATATACCGGTAGATGAGGTCGAGAAGTCGGTCGAGGATCATGTGGAAAACATTAAACACCCGGCGGGCATGGTGATGCAAAAGGCCCGGGAGTTTAAAAACAGGTTGGATTTACGGGGTATGCGCGTTGAGGATGCTCTCGTAGAACTTGATAAGTATCTTGATGACGCGCTGCTCTCCAATATTTCCCCAGTATACCTGGTTCACGGAAAAGGTACGGGGGCTCTGCGAGAAGCTGTTTGCCGGTATCTGAAAGGTGACAGCCGCGTCAAGTCTTTTCGCCTGGGAAAGCAGGAAGAGGGAGGAATGGGGGTTACGGTGGCCGAATTGAAGTGATAAGGGGGTGAAGTTGATACGTGTAGTTGATGAATGCTATCATTGCCTGAAAGGCTTGATAACGAAAACAGTGTCTTTAGGTGCGTATGATGAACATGTTAAGGAACAGGCATTAAAAGAGGGCCTGGCGATACTTGATCGTGATTTTGGCAAAAAAATGATTCCCACCCAGATTGCCGGTGAGGCTCAGCGCATTGTTCGGCAACGCTTGAACAGTAGAGATCCTTTTTTAAAGGTAAAACGCCGGGAGATGAGTGCCGCTGCCGATATAATTAGGGAAGTTAGAACCCGATACGGCTCTGATATACCCTCACTTATAAAGCTTGCAGCGTTGGGAAACGCGGTGGACTTTTTTAAAGAACTGGACCAGGTGCGGCATCAAATGGTGTATCCCGTAGAGTTTACCATAAATCAAACGGAACTTTTTATGGATAAGTTAGCGAAGTCACGGTTAGTTCTTTTTTTGGCCGACAACGCTGCCGAGTTGTATTTTGATCTGCCGCTTTTAGGAGCACTGCAGCGAAAAGTCGAAACATGGTATGCGGTCAAGCAGGCGCCGGTTCAAAACGATTTGACTCTGGACGATATTGCCTGGGCAGGGTTTGCCGGCAGGATAGAGAATATTATTACGACCGGAACCGATACTCCGGGCTTGGATCTGGATTTGGTGCCGGAACAATTTAAAAGATTGTACGACCGGGCTGACTTGGTCATTGCCAAAGGTATGGGTAACTACGAAACATTGTCAGAATATGACGATGACAGAGTTTTTTATATTATGATGGCCAAGTGTGATCCCGTCGCACGTTCGGTTGGGGTTCCCAGAGACAGCTTTGTTGCTACTTTTAAATGACGGGAGGTAAATTGATGTTAAAGGTCGATGGCCTTACTGTAGCGGTCGGAGGCAAAATTATACTTCGTGACATTAATTTCGAGATCAATGCCGGGGAAACGCATATTCTTTTTGGCCCCAACGGGTCCGGTAAATCGACCCTGCTTGGTACCTTAATGGGTTTTGAACGTTTTGAAATAGTGGACGGGCACATATATTTCCAAGGTGAAGAAATTACACATTTGCCGGTTCACGAGCGAGCGCAGAGGGGCATAGGGTTAATGTTCCAGCGCCCACCTACGATCAAGGGGCTTCCTATGCACCATATGATAAAAATTTGTGCCCGGGGTAGGAAAGTCTCAGAGGATCTGACGAAGAAACTTAAATTTGATAAGTTTATGGACCGGGATGTAAACTATGGATTTTCCGGGGGCGAAATGAAAAGGTCGGAGATTCTTCAGTTACTGGCTCAGGATCCCGATTTAATTCTCTTGGATGAACCGGAATCTGGGGTAGATATTGAAAATATTGCCCTAATTGGCGACAGTATTAACATGCTGCTAGAAAGAAATGTCAGTCCGGAAGATGTCAAACCGATGTACCGCCAGCGCAGGGAGCGTAAGAAAGCAGGTCTCATTATTACCCATACCGGTCACATTTTGAACTATGTACATGCCGACTTTGGTCATGTGATCTTTGAGGGCCGCATGTCCTGCCACGGTAATCCGAGGGAATTGTTTGACTGCATCCAGAGGATGGGCTACGGTGAATGCGTTCGTTGTGCCATTTAAGATAGAGGGTGGGAGGATAAATGACGAAAAGGAATTTTAAGCCGCAGGATTTCACAACAGAAGCCCCTAAACACGCGTATTTAAAGGATTTGGGGTCGTTAGATGATTTGGACCGTAAAAGGCTGCTGCAAATAGGTGTGGATATAAACACCCAGGACCGTATCGGTACCTTTCTGCAAATTGACCATTCTGTAGTTCATTCCGGGTCCCAGCAAAAGGGACTCGAGGTTATGGGTACGGCTAAAGCCCTTGAAAAATATGATTGGTTGCAAAATTACTTGTGGCGGGCCGTGCCTCGTGATTTGGACGAATATACAAAGTACGTGGCAGCGCATGTGCAGCAGGGCTATTTCATTCGTGTTATGCCCGGTGTAAAGGCCACCTACCCATTGCAGGCCTGTTTATACCTGGATAAGGACGGTTTGGCTCAGTGCATACATAACATTGTAATTGTGGAGGAAGGCGCGGAACTCAATATTATTAACGGTTGTGCCACTTCGCATAAGGTTCATACCGGAATGCACCTGGGTATTTCTGAGTTTTATGTCAAGAAAAACGCTAAACTGACCTTTACCATGATCCACAACTGGGCGGAAGAGATGCAGGTACGTCCACGCAGTGCCACCGTGGTTGAAGAAGGGGGCGTTTTCTTAAGTAATTTTGTCTGCATGCACCAAGTGGATATGCTTCAAATGTTTCCCGTTATTACTCTTAATGGAAACGGTGCCGTAGCCAGGTCGCACAGCGTTTTGGTGGCTCCTCCCAACACTCATATGGATACGGGAACCCGGGTATTTTTACGCGCACCCCAGGCTAAAGCTGAGATTATTTCACGTGCCGTTACAACCGGGGGAGAAGTTATCAGCCGGGGCCACCTTATCGGTACGGAAGCACAAGTAAAGGCTCATCTTGAATGCCACGGTCTTCTTCTTTCACCCCGGGGGTTAATTCACGCCGTACCGGAACTAGAAGCGCACGTAGCGGGGGCCGAGATGTCCCACGAAGCGGCGGTGGGGAAAATTGCCCCGGAGGAAATTGAATATTTAATGGCACGTGGTCTTGATGAAGAAACTGCTACCTCAACCATTGTGCGTGGTTTCTTAAATGTAAGAATTGAAGGTTTGCCGCAAGAGTTACAGCAGGAAATTGACAAAGCCATTGAAGCCAGCCAGGAAAGTTTTATGTAGACTACTGCTCAGGCATCCGGTAAGACAAAGAGAGCGTACCACTCGGGAAGTGGTGCGCTCTCCGGCTCTTAAGGTCTGGGTCTACTAAGGTTGAGGCGTTTGGGAATCATTTTGTTTTTACTGGTCTTGTATCTTGTCTTGTTTATTACCATTACTGTTACTGTTATTATTACTATTACTGCTATCTTGTTCATTCTTGTTTTCTTGGCTGTTGCCATCTCCACTCGGCGGATTAATCACTCCACCATTATTCGGGTTGAGGGGTGAAGGTGCAAGGGTATCCTCTTCACCGGGCGGCAGACCGGGGAACAGTCCTTCTTTATGGATGTCGCAGTATTCTGTGGGTACCCTTTCCTCGTAATCAAGTACATATTCCGGAACCTCATACCCGACATCAACCAGTACTTTGGTTATACGCACGGGACAGTATGGCGTGGCCAGCTTACCGGTTTCCGGGCAAATCTCCACCAGTACGTGAGTGTTATCCATTTCAGTTGGCACGGTGTTCCGGGCAAACAGGTCGGTAACCTGGTGCTCAGGTGGTGTAAGGGGACCTGGCAGCAGGCCGGATTTACTGTCCACCGTAGCCGTAACAATACCTGGTGGGCGCGGAAAATTACGTATAGGTGTATTTTTTAGGGCGGCAGTCATTACCTGGCGCCAAATTCGGGCGCAATACGTTCCGCCGTATGAACCCTTCGACAGGGATTTGGTGGCATCGTCATACCCCATCCAGACGGCAGTGACCAGCTCGGGTGTGTAACCAACAAACCAAATGTTTTCACGTTTGTCGGTGGTACCCGTTTTACCCGCTACGGGGCGGTCTCCCATACGGGCGTTTTTCCCGGTACCTCTGTTTACTACCGACCTAAGTTGGTCGGTAATAAGATAGGCCGTGGTAGGTTTCATGGCACGCTTGCGAATAGGCTCATAGTCTTTGATAAGATTGCCCTCATTATTTTCTACACGGGTAATAGCAGTGGGTTTTACGTAGACTCCCAAGTTGGCGAACGCGCCGTACGCTGCTGCCATTTGTAAGGGTGTTATGCCCTTGTTTAACCCCCCGAGGGCCAGGGCTAAACCTTCTTCCTCCGGTACCAAAGAGGTAATCCCGAGTTTTTCAGCAAACTTGGTAGCCCGCTGTAATCCGACTCGCTCTAAAACCTGAATGGCGGGCATATTAATGGACCAGGTCAGAGCAGTGCGCATAGTTATCAGGCCACGATATTTACCATCATAGTTCTTGGGATCCCAATTAGGAAATTCTAATGGAATATCATCAATAACCGTAGCCGGACCCATACCAAGATATTCGATACCGGGGCCATAAGAAATGATCGGTTTGAAGGCCGATCCGGGCTGCCGCTGGGTTCGCGTGGCGCGGTTCCACTGGCGGCGCTGCGTATGTTCCCTACCGCCTACGATAGCTTTAATATGGCCGGTGTGAGGGTCAAGGGTGACAATGGCGGCTTGAGGTTGCAGGGTTCCCTTATCGTCACGCTGGGATGTTGGGAAATTGTCCTTATCCGCCAGAGCGGCTTCGGCAGCTTGTTGGATTTCGGGATCGAGCGTGGTATATACTTTAAGCCCTTCCCGGAATACCTTTGCTTCACCAAATTCAGCAACGAGCTGTTCGGTGACGTAATCAATGAAGTAAGGATAAGGGTATTGTTGGGCCAGCGGTGTTTTATCACCTAATTTGAGGGGTTTGTTCTTGGCTTCGGCTGCCTGCTCAGGGGTGATAAACCCGTTTTCAAGCATCTCGTTCAGCACTATGTTGCGCCGTTGAAGTGCCGCTTCCGGGTTTTGAAAGGGAGAATAGTAGCTGGGAGCCTGTAATAAGCCTGCCAGAAGTGCCGCTTCTTCCGGTGCTTCAATGTCCTGGACGTCCTTACCGAAATAAGTCTGGGATGCCGTTTGGATACCGTATGCACCCTCCCCGAAATACATGCGGTTAAGGTACATTTCAAGAATCTCGTCTTTGGTATAATGGCGTTCAACTTGAATGGCAAGAAAAACTTCTTGAATCTTGCGTTTAAAACTCTTGTCAGGAGATAAGAAACTATTTTTAACCAACTGTTGGGTAATAGTACTGGCACCTTGGGCGGTAAGGTTACCGGAAGTAATGTCGTGCCAAGCTGCTGCGGCTATGCGGCGAAAATCAATGCCGTGATGCTGGTAAAAGCGGCTATCCTCTGCAGCCAGGACAGCCTTTTTAACGATAGGCGGAACTTGTTTGATATCAACGGGAACTCTGTTTTCCTGCCCGATGCGGGTAATTAATTCACCGTTTTTATCGTAAATACGGGTTGCGTTTGGGGGGTAAAGTTTTTCAATATCAAAGGCCGGTAAGTCTTTAAGACTTACCACCACAAGTCCGAAGGCACCGGCACCCCCGGCAAGTAAAACAAAGGCTATCACAACGATGAACAAGCGCAAAAAGCTCAGCCTGTATTTTTTCTTTTTCTTATTTTTATTCTTAGTGCTTTTTGTGTTTTTCGCTCTGTTGGACATAACTGCCTCCTCGAAACAGGTCGAAGCTAATTGCATTATAACATATCAGGATATAAAATTACCCGGTAAATTCGCTACATTGCAAAGGCTACAGGTGCTTGCTATAATAAATAGGAAATTTCTGTGTTGGGGGATTTTGACCTTGCACGAACTTGACCGCCAGTTGGAAGTCATTAAAAGGGGCACTGTGGAAATTATTCCTGAAGATGATTTAGTAAAAAAATTAAAAGAGTTTATTAGAACTGGTAAGCCTCTTAGAATTAAACTGGGACTGGATCCTACCGCGCCTGATATTCATCTGGGTCATACCGTAGTGTTACAAAAACTAAGACAGTTTCAAGAACTAGGACACTTAGTGGATTTGGTAATTGGTGATTTTACAGCCCGCATTGGAGATCCTACCGGCAAATCGGAAACACGCAAACAGCTCTCCGAAGAAGAAGTTGCGGCTAATGCCAGGACCTACAAAGAGCAGATCTTTAAGGTCCTTGATCCGGAACGTACGCATATCGTTTTTAATAGTTCGTGGCTCGGGTCTCTTGATTTTGCCAGTGTTATTGATTTAGCAAGCAAATATACTGTGGCACGCATGCTTGAAAGGGATGATTTTGAAAAGCGTTTCAAAAACGGTTTACCTATCAGCATCCACGAGTTCTTTTATCCTTTGATGCAAGGATATGACTCAGTGGCTTTGGAAAGTGACGTCGAAATAGGAGGTACCGATCAAAAATTCAACCTCTTAATGGGCCGAACGTTGCAAAAAGAATACGGTCAGGAACCGCAGGTGGCTATAACGCTTCCTCTGCTTGAAGGGCTGGATGGCGTCCAGAAAATGAGCAAAAGCCTCAACAACTATGTCGGTATTACTGAACCCCCTGCCGAGATGTACGGGAAATTAATGTCTTTACCGGATAATTTAATGATGCGTTATTTTGAATTGGTTACTTCCATTCCGCTGGACGAGCTCAAATCTATCGAAAATGATTATAAAAAAGGGCGGATACACCCGCGTGATCTTAAAATGCGTCTTGCCCGACATATTGTTACTATTTACCATGGGGAAAGGGAAGCAGCTTCAGCAGAGGCTGAATTTAAAAAAGTATTTCAAGAACGTGACCTGCCAAGTGATATCCCGCAGTTTAAGATCCCGCCCGAGCTGGCTGCAAAGGAAACAGTATGGTTGCCACGATTGCTTGCGGTGTCCGGAATGACTTCCAGCACCAGTGAGGCGCGCCGCCTTATCAAACAGGGTGCAGTCAGGATAGATAACGAGCGTATCATAGATCCCGATGCGGAAGTCCCTGTTTCGCCAGGTATGATTATTAAAGTTGGCAAGCGTAAGTTTATGCGGTTGGTATAAGCTACTAGTTTTTTATCAGCTCTTCATACCGATTTCATCGGAACCACGAAGGATAAAAACGTGACGGCTTTGGTCTAGTCACACTCAGCGACCGGATGAACAGATTACAAATAGATTTTATAATGTAGGTTGGGCGGTATTCCTCTGGGGTTTTGATTTTTGACAGGATCAACAGGACAAACAGGATATAGCGGACCGTTTTTATCCTGAGTATTGTCGCTAGAACTGGCATTTTCGAGGTAGTTTCTTATACGATTTATCGGTACCACGAAGGATGAAAATAAATGTACACGTACACCCAGCACTCAGTGAACAATAGAGAGCTTAAATATTCTTTTTACTTTCCTCGTAACTATTTGTGCCCCTATGTATCATTATCAGCCCTGAGTGCTGGGTAGCCGCGGAACGTGAGCGCGAGGGAACCCCCGTGGACGCCTGAAGAGTGTATCTTTTGACTAGAAAGTTGCCATAAACTGGCATTCTCGAGGCAGTAGCTCCTGGTGTTAACCGGGAGCTTTTTTAGTACTTTCGAGGACTTGTTACATACAATGATAATAGTTACCTCTTTGTCAGGTAACTTGTAGTAACGGATTGTTATTAGAGGTGCCGGACAAATGTTTAAAAAACGGAGACGGTTTAGACCCGTCTACATCATCGTGTTTTTAGGGTTTATCCTGGCATTAGGATTCTGGGTTATTGAATACCAATTATACCCAACTATTGTATCTATTGCTAAAGCTAAAGCAGTTCAAGTATCTGTGAACACGGTTAATAAATCTGTACAAGCGTGCTTGGCGGCAGAAAAAGTCAGGTACCAGGAACTAATTCATATCCACAAGAATGATAACGGTCGTATTGCTATGATGCAGGCTGATACAATGAGACTGGCACAATTGGCCGCGTCCTTTGCTGTAACGGCGGAAAATCATCTGAAAAACCTAGAGCAGGATCAGTTTACCATTCCACTCGGTCAGGTTATTGGAAGCCAGCTGTTAGCTACTTATGGTCCTCGTATTCCGGTGAGAATCATTCCTGTAGGAGCAGTACGGGTGAATATGACCGATCAGTTTGAAGCAGCTGGTATTAACCAGACACGACATCGTATATATCTTGACCTGGATGCCTCCGTGCGCATCGTCATTCCCTGGCAGGATACCGAAGTGGATGTTGTCACCCGCGTACCGCTGGTTGAAAACATCATTGTAGGCGAAGTTCCTGAAACTGTTGTGACTTTAGACGGTGGATTACTGGGCCGGGGTGGTCTATTTAACATAACAGAAGAGAATATCTTAAGATAAAATATGGATGTATAAAGCAAGTGAATAAGAAGTATTTGATGGGGAAAGAGTTTAGGTTAGAAAAAAGAACAAAAGGCTAGAAAACCCTGTTGACAGGTCAAATGCACTATGCTATATTAAAACTCGCGGCAGGCAGCGCGGGAAAAATTCCTGGGGAGGA
>JACDOK010000033.1 GCA_017656185.1 Peptococcaceae bacterium
CCTGAAAACAACTACCCTACCAGAGGGATTTTACACACAAGTTTGGACTTGACCCTAAAGATAGTCTCAACCTGATGGTTAGTGAGGTTAAAGAAACTGTCATTCTGTGTGGACACTCTCATATACCTTTCATCGGTGAAGCAATAGGAAAACGAATATTTAATGTTGGTAGCGTGGGAAGACCACTTGATGGAGATAGTCGAGCATCATATGGAATATTAGATTTTACAATGGGTAAGCCTCAATTTATGATTAGGCGTGTCTACTATCCTTTGGATGAAACCATTAGGTTGGCTAAGAATTCTGATTTCCCCAATCTAGCCAAATATGAATATTCTCTTAGGCATGCAACTTTTGTTTAAAGCAACGTCAGATAACAATGCTGTACCCAGCTTCACTTCGTTTCGCCCAATCGCTTCGCGACTGCGGGTACAGCCAATACGTTATAACGGGTAAATTGGTGCCAGTCACCTAACTTGCTAACTTATTGTTAAGGATGGCAGCCAGCAACCGGTTATTTGCCGGTTGTTACAGCATTAAAAATACTTCATTAGGCAGCAAAACACCTCATTTGCAATATGGACAGGTATGTTTTGCCGGGTTTCGGAACTATCGGCGTGCCAATAACCACTCTTACCTTTCAAGCATATCAGAAGAAGGAGTGCACAAAGTTGCGCCATTATATCCTGGGAATTGGACTTCAGTAATCAGGGGATGACGGTTTATAAAGCCATATTATGAGTACCGGATTAGGCAGGCAAACATCCGGATAGTCTATCTGAGTACCTGCCCCCGGCTGCCGGAGGGTTGCAGCTTCCGGCGTTACCTCGTTGCTCTCTATTTTGTTCTACTTATTCCATAGTCGAGTAAGTTAAATGTAACACCCTCGTTTAGTCAACCCAGCAGGAGGCCTGAGCGCCCTTTATTTGTTTTTCATATGATCCCGCCGATAAAGATATAATTGCAACTGCTATCATTGATGGGATGAAAGGATTCGGATACCAGGGAAAGGAAATAGGTAATATTAAAATCCATAAAGCCACAAAAGACAAACTAATCATTTAAGGGGGAACTAATATGACCGAACGTATAGGATTTATCGGGTTGGGGCGCATGGGAGTGCCCATGGCGACGAACCTGGCCAAGGCGGGTTACGCGCTGACCGTTTACAACCGCACGCCGAAAACCACTCCCCTGGACGAGCTTGGCGCCACCTGGGCCGGCAGCCCTGCCGAGGTCGCCTCTCGTACTGATATTGTCATCACCATGCTGTCGGACTCGGCCGCCGTGGAAAAAGTTATTCTGGGTCCCGGCGGGGTGCTGGAAGGCGCCGCCGGGAGCAAAGTCATCATTGACATGAGCACCATCGCCCCCAAAGTAGCACGGCACATCGCACGGGAGGCCGCCTCAAAAGGCGTGCATACCCTCGACGCTCCCGTCGCCGGCAGCGTCAAGCCGGCCCAGGAAGGCACACTGGTCATTCTCGTCGGGGGACCGCGCGATATATTTGACCGCTGCCTACCCGTACTACAGGTAATGGGCAAAAAAGTCGTGCACATGGGAGACCACGGGCAGGGGCTGGTCGCCAAACTGGCGATTAACGTGCTGCTCGGCCTCACCACCCAAGCTTTAGCCGAGTCGGTAAACTTCGCCCGACGCGCCGGGCTTGATATTGATACTTTTCTAGACGCCCTTGCCAGCAGCGCGGTAGGTTCATCCCCCTATATCAACTACAAAATTCCGTTATTAAAAGAAAGGAACTATCCCACCGCTTTCAGCCTTGACCATATGCACAAAGACCTGGGCCTGGCCCTGGAAGAGGCACACACCCTGATGGCACCGATGCCGGCAGCAGCCTCGTCTTTTGAAACCTTCAGCCTCGCCCGGGCGCAGGGTTTGGGGGGACAAGACCTTATGGCCGTAATCAAAGCTTTGGAACCCAAAGCATAGTTACCATATTTTGCTGTTACAATTATCTGACAAGTAAATGGCGATTTCATTGACCGTTATACAAGGGTTGTATTATATTTATACGTATACTAATTGTCCGACAAAGCCTGCAAAGGGAGGGATGAAGGAGCCAGTCGCAGCACTCACTGATGTTTGTCAGCCAGTTAACCTGATAGCCGCAGCCGACTTCCAGTCGCCTGCAGTTGCTATATCCTAACAATCGTGCACTTCTGCATCCCGTTACGGGTATAAGTACAGCGTAGGGAAGGAGAACAAAATGTCTTTAGTAAGGACTTTGGGGAAAAATCCTCGTTGTGACCTGTACCTGGATTTAGCCCAGATGATCAGCGGCATTTTGCTGGTAGGCTTTCTGTGGACGCACATGCTCTTCGTGGCCGTGATCTTACTGGGGCCAGCCACCTATGACAGCTTCGCTCGATTCCTTGACGACTACTACCTCTCATATATCGGTATTCCTTTCATCGGACTGGTAGCCCTGGTACACGTGATTACCGTCTGCCGCCGCATCCCCAGCCGCTACCAGGAGCTTTGGGAACACGCCAAGCTGGTACGCCATACCGATACCTGGACTTGGCTTTTTCAGTTAGTGACCGCACTTGGCATCGTTATTCTTGTAATGATCCACGTCTGGTCCGTACTGACCGGATGGCCCATCGAAGCCGTTAAAAGTACGGAGCGCATGACCAGCTTCTGGTGGTTCTACATCGCCCTGCTGCTCCTCGGCGAATACCATGCCGGTTTCGGCCTGTACCGCATCTTCGTTAAATGGGGTTGGATTAAACGCAAGACTATCGGCTGGGTCACCAAAACGATAACCATCATCATCGTCGGCCTTGGCCTGGCGGCCTTATGGGCCTTCCTGCAGTTAGGAGGTGCGGTATGATGAACCATCACGTACATGTCACGGACGTATTGGTGATCGGCGCCGGGTTGGCCGGCGAACGGGCCGCCATTGAAGCATCTCTTGCCGGGCTGGATGTCACCGTCCTCAGCCTGGTACCCCCGCGGCGGTCCCACAGCACCGCGGCACAGGGTGGGATGCAGGCCTCCCTGGGCAACTGCGCCATGGGACAAGGTGACAACCCTGATATCCATTTTGAAGACACCGTAAAAGGGTCCGACTGGGGCTGCGACCAGGACGTGGCCAGGCTTTTCTGCGAAACGGCCCCCATTGCCGTGCGGCAGATGGCCCACTGGGGCGTACCCTGGAGCCGGGTCGTTGCCGGTAAGCGCAAGTTACCCAGCGGCAAAGTAATCGAAGAACCCGCGGAAAACGAAGGATTGATCACGGCACGCGATTTCGGCGGCACGGCCAAGTGGCGTACCTGCTATACCGCCGACGGAACCGGCCATACCCTGCAGTATACCATGGACAGCGTGGTTATTAAGCTCGGCATCACGGTACACGACCGGATGGAGGCCATCTCCTTAATTCACGATGGTGAAAAGTGCCTCGGTGCCGTAGCCAGGTGCCTGCGTACCGGTAACCTGGTAGCATATGTTGCCAAATCGACGGTAATCGCCACCGGTGGTTACGGGCGCCTTTACACCGCATCCACCAACGCGGTGATTAATGAAGGAACCGGGATGTCCATAGCCCTGGACACCGGCCTGGTGCCGCTCGGCAACATGGAAGCCGTCCAATTTCACCCGACGGGCCTGGTACCCGTCTGGATTTTGATTACCGAAGGCGCCCGCGGGGATGGCGGATACCTGCTTGACAAGAACTTACACCGCTTTATGCCCGATTACGAGCCCAAAAAGAAAGAGCTGGCTTCCCGGGATGTCGTCTCCCGCCGGATGATCCAGCATATCCGTAAGGGATACGGGGTGGACAGTCCCTACGGTCCCCACCTGTGGCTGGACATCCGCCACCTGGGCGCAAAACATATCAATACGAACCTGCGCGAAATCGCTAATATCTGCCGGAACTTCCGGGGTATCGACCCGGTAAAGGAACTAATTCCCGTGCGTCCCACCCAGCACTACAGCATGGGCGGAGTGCGCACCAATATCGACGGTAAGGTTTACGGCCTCAAAAATCTCTTTGCCCTGGGCGAAGCGGCATGCTGGGACTTGCACGGTTTCAACCGCCTCGGCGGCAACTCTCTTGCCGAAACCATCGTGTCCGGTATGATCGTCGGCAGAAAAGTAGCCGAGCATACCCAGGGGGTTACCCTGGAGTACTCCGGCAAGTTAATTCAGGATAACCTGGCTCAACAGGAAGAACGAATCAATAACCTAATTCGCGGCAAAAACGGTAAGGAAAATCCTTATAAACTCCGCAACGAGATGGGACAGGTGCTTATGGATTACGTGGGCATCTTCCGCAACGAGCAGGGCCTTAAAACGGCGGTCGCCAAGCTTCAGGAACTACACGCCCGGGCCCAAAAAATCGGTCTGCAGACCGACGGCCGGGGTCCCAGTCCCGAACTCAGCCAGGCCTTAAGGGTTCCCGGTATGATCCGCCTGGCCCTCTGCATCGCTTACGGCGCGCTGCAGCGAAAAGAAAGCCGCGGCAGCCACGCGCGCGAAGATTATCCCAAGCGGGACGACGTCAACTGGCTCAAACGGACCCTGGCTTACTGGCCGGAGGGGGCCGAATTACCTAAACTGGACTACGAACCGGTGAAAATAACCGAACTGCCCCCCGGGGATCGCGGTTACGGAGAGTCTTCCGCATCCAGCACCCAGGACCAACCGGCAGGAGGAGGTAACAATGGCTAATCGTCAGTTAACTTTTAACATTTTCCGCTACAACCCGACCAACCCGAAAGACAAACCCCATATGCAGACCTATCAGCTGCAGGAAACAGAAGGGATGACCATTTTCGTGGCTCTCAATATGATCCGCGAAGAGCAGGACCCCTCCCTGATGTTCGATTTTGTATGCCGGGCCGCCATTTGCGGTTCCTGCGGCATGCTAATCAACGGTAAACCGCGCCTGGCCTGCCGTACCCTTACCAAGGACCTGCCGCCGGAGATTACCCTGCTCCCGCTGCCGGTATTCAAACTGATCGGAGACCTTTCCGTGGACACCGGTACCTGGTTCCGCCACATATCGCTCAAAACTGAAGCCTGGATCCACACGGACAAAGAATTTGACCCCCGGGCCCAGGAAGAGCGGATGGATAACAAAACGGCCTACGATATTTACGAGGCCGAACGCTGTATTGAGTGCGGCTGCTGCATCGCCGGGTGTCTCACGGCCAATCTCCGTCCCGAGTTCTTGGGGGCCGCCGGGTTGAACCGCGTGGCCCGCTTCATGGTTGACCCCCGGGACAAGCGCAGCGCAAAGGACTATTTTGAAGTGATAGGTTCCGACGAGGGTACTTTCGGCTGTTACGGCCTGATGGCCTGTGAAGACAACTGTCCGATGGAACTGCCCCTGCAGCAGCAGCTGGCCTTCGTCCGCCGCAAGATGGCCTGGGCGGGGTTGAAGCGATAAGCACGATAGAATATACGGTAGAATACACGATAGAATATGCGGCTGGCATAAGGAAGGCCTGCGCAACACGCGCAGGCCATAATTTTGTTTCCATCTATTATTCTACTGTTACACATCTACCTTCTCTACTCTCACCGTTTCCCCCCACAGGCATGACACAACCTCGCCCACTTTCACAGGGTCCCCACTGGTGAAAAAGGAAGCCCGTCCCGGATGCCCGCTTAAATTTTGCAGCTTGTGATGCTGTAAAACACGTACCACCTGCCGGGCTACCGCCTCACCGGTGTCGATAACCTGCACACCGGGCCCGACGATAGCCTCTATGGTTGGCCGGAGAAACGGGTAGTGTGTACAGCCCAGGATAACAACATCGGCCCCATGCAGCAGGATGGGGTCAAGGTACTGGCGCAGGAGTTCCCGCGCCTCATCACTTTTATACCGCCCCGCTTCTACAAGCTCTACCAGGCCAGGACAGGGCTGGGTAAGCACTTCAACACCGTTAGCAAAACGTTCAATAAGAGAAGAAAACCGCCGCCCGCTAATGGTCACACTGGTGGCCAATACCCCCACCTTACCGGACCGGCTGCACGCCGCCGCCACCTTAACGGCAGGCTCCATCCCTACAAAAGGCACGTCATACTTTTGACGCAGGGCATCCAAGCCAGCCGCCGAAGCTGTATTACAGGCCACCACGATGATCTTGGCCTGCCGGGAGAGTAAAAACTCGGTTAAAGCGTAAGCACGGTTACGGATTTCCCTGGCTGGCCGGAAACCATAAGGACAATAGGCCGAATCGGCAACGTACAGCAAATTTTCTTTAGGAAGAAGCCGGCGCACTTCCCGCATCACCGATAGACCGCCTACGCCGGAATCGAAAAAACCAATGGGAAACCGGTCCGGCAAACGCAACACCTCATTTTCATAACGGATCAATTACTAGAATAATCTATTTTAAAAACTTATGCACCTGGCTTATTCTTACATTCTTCTATTTACCTTCACATTTTTATATCAGATTATCAATAAGTGGCAAAAGGTACTTCAGATCCACAGTTGCAATTTTCAGGCCAGACCGGTCTTGCAATGCGGTCTTATGACTCCTGCCACCTTTTTGTTATCCAGTAAGGCAGCCAAACCGTTCATCGTCAGACCCCAGTTAATCAAGCAGACAATAAAAGCCAACCGCAGGTGTTTGAATGAATATTTTTCCATATCCACAGAAATCGCGTGTTTGCGATAGTGGTACCTCAAAGTATGGGTGGTGGTAACCGGGCTGCCGTTTGCAGAAATAAGGAAACAGTCATGGCCGGGTTTACCCACCATTTGCGCGCCGCGCCATTTTAAATAGGAAACGATATACGGTTTGGCCACCCGGGGTATTTTTACCCAGGGGCTTTTCCGGTCTGCGACGATGATGCCGCAGGGATTTTCTAAATGTATGTCCGTTACACGCAGGCGGCAAATCTCGCCCGCAGTTAAACCACAAAAAAGTACCAGCGCCAGTACCGCCACGTGCCGCTTGCCAAGCACGGGGTCCTTGCGGCATAGCCTTAACATCCTAATATACTGCTGTAAGTCCAAGCTGTTTTCCACCTAAGCTCACCTCGAGCTTTACCAGTCAGTTACCTAAATTATTGCCCGTTCATGGCAAAATTAATCATTTTAGCCCGCAGATGACTAACATTCTTTTCATTAAAGCCACTACTCGTAACAAAACTTATAAAGGGTCCATAATTAGCATTGTACGTAAAAAAGGCATCTGCCATCCGCAAATGCCTTTACTAATGAAGAATATTGAGTAGAATAATCAATACAATATAAAATTGTTTGTTTTCAACTGTATTTTTATCGCATCTCTATTGGATCTCTACTGGATCAGAACTTCTCCCAGTGCAGGACCTCATCCAAACCTCTCTTTTTCGGCGACGGGGCAGGCCCGTCAGGGTACCCCACAGCCACCATTGAGACCAGCGTATACCTATCAGGAACCCCGAGCAGTTCCCGAACCTTTTCGGCATACTCCTTTTTGTCTCCGGCCACCCAGCAGGACGCCAGGCCAAGGGCGGTAGCTGCTACCAGGATGTTCTGCGTGGCAGCAGACCCGTCCTCCAAATAATACTTGGCATCCCTTTGGCAGAAGACAGCAATACAAACCGGAGCGCTGCTGATAAACTTCCCGTAATCAGCCAGCCGCGCAATTTCATCTCTAGTACCCTGGTCAGTCACTACTACGAACTCCCAGGGCTGGACATTCCGGGCCGTTGCCGCCAGCCGCCCGCAGTCAACCACCTGCTCAATCATTTCTTTGGAAACCGGTTTACCGGCAAATTTACGAACACTGCGCCGCTCTTTAAGGGCTGTAACAGCATCCATTATTAAGCACCTCCATGCCGATATTGTGTATCATAGGATCATTCAGCATCCATTTTAGCAAAAGTATGCTCCTGGCTTAAATAGGCAATCATAGTTAATAATAACCATTAAAGTAAAGGACGGTGTTAGTTTGGCTGCCGTGGAAAACATCTTTCTGAGCCGGATGCCCTGGGAAATTTACGGGCGTAAAATCAACGAAGCCTGCTTTGCCGCTGCCCACCCCGGTGCTCCTACCGAAATCTTCAACATCATGACCCGTGAAGTAAGTAAAATTCCCCGTAAACTGCACCATTCACTGGCCGATCGCGCCGGGCGCATCGGGCACCTCACCGTTACGCTACTGCCCCACAAGCGGGCCGGGGTTACAGCGCTATGCTACCTTATCCTTTTTGTACCGCTGAAGCATCCCGATAAACCCGCAAACGATCCACTCGTTCACCAGGTGATGGACCGCCTCAGAGACGATTACCTGCTGATCGACACGCTGGAAATTAACGAGTGGATTCTCACCGTTGCCGAAGGCCGTGAATTGGGGCATTATGAACTCAAACCCCGCTTTCCCTTTGTCAAGCCCCAGCAGCAGTACCTGTAAAATAGGGGGTGATAATGTTGGATACCACCCAAGCTGTTGCCCGGTGGGAGAAAGAGAATCTTGATTTAGCTGAACTGATGCGCAGTTACAAAGGTGACGAGTATAAAACAGGATTTGCCGACGGCCTGGAAACCGCCGTTGACTGGCTGCGCACCTACCTGGATACGGCAGACTAAAAACAGGCGTCCCGGAACGCCTGTTTTTTTGTGGTCTTCATTATAACTGCCTTCACCGGAATTAATCTCCCTCTTTGATCCCCTCCTGGATCTTGGCGTTAACTTCCTGTACAAACTCATGAAATTTTACATGGGCGTCGTAATAGGCTTTAACTTTGGGATTCCTTATCGCTTCTTGTTCGGCTTCTTCCAGTTTCTTGATCTGCTTCTCCGTAGGCTTGTTGCCGAGCATCTCGGCCCTGCGATAAGCATTCTGCAAAGCTTGAAAATCTTTGACGATTTTCAAAGCTTCCTCGTCTTCACGGATCGCTTTTTCGGCTTCCTTAATTTTCTGGTGCAGTTCTGTTTTACTAATAACTTTGCCCAGTTCAACGGCCTTGGCAAATACTTCGTCCTTTTCGGACACCGTCTCACCCCCTGCTGAAGTAACTTCTCCGAACATGAGGGAAATCCTACATAATTTTTTGCTAACGTATACCATTAATCTGTCCCGGCAGCTCCGAAATTATTTTACAGGATAGGCAGGATTAACAGGATAGGAAGGATTTACTTATTGCATTGATCCCTCTGCAGCCGCTGCTGCGTCATTCACTGCCGGTTTTCCGGCTTTACTGTCGGAATATAACTACCGGTATTCGTCACATCACATCACGATTTTCTCCCGTAAGGCCTTATAATCATGGCATATATTACCAGGAGGTCACATGATGAAACTTTTATCCTCGCACCGGGTTCAGGAATGCATAATAGCCTGCTATTACACAGACCCTACTGCTTTCAGCAGTTTGACCCGGGCATTCGAAACGATCCTACCCCACAACAGAGATATCGTTTTCTTATGTATCGGCATTGACCGTTCCACAGGAGACGCATTTGGCCCCCTAACCGGAACTTTTCTCACTCAATACCGTATCCCTAACGTTTGGGGCAACCTGCAATCTCCTGTTCACGCCGGTAACCTTACAGAGGCCTTAAATCAGATTGGAGAATCCCCGTTTATTGTCGCGATTGACGCCTCCCTGGGTCCTGCCAACAGGCTGGGATACATTTGCCTTCGGGAAGGACCGTTAAAGCCGGGGAGTGCCGTTGATAAACAACTTCCGCCGGTGGGAAACCTGGCGGTCACAATGAATGTAAGCCTTGGCGGCCTGGCGAATTATCTTCTGCTCCAAACAGCCAGCTTGAACACCGTCTGGCAGGGCGCGCGCCTGGTCGCGAGAGCCATCTTTTTGGCGTTGTACAGGCGTACGAAAGACGGGACGCTCTAACCGTTAACCGCGGGCGCCCCCGCGGCTTTATTTACTCCAGATCGTCCCTCCGGTCAATGATGCGCTTTGTTTTCTTCTCGCTCCGGGGAAGCGACCCGTACGGCACTATTTCCACATCTACCGTAACTCCGATATATACCTTTACGTTCTTGCGGAAGAGGACCGCCACATCAGCAGGTGTCGCCCCCGGTTCCCCTTCTACGCGTATCAGCATGCTGTCGCGGCCTTGTTCACGGGTCAGAATAATCCGGTATTCACTGCTGACGCCCGGAGTCTTCTTGAGAACGTGGTCAATCTGGCCCGGGAAAATGTTGACTCCTTTAAACTTGATCATGTCATCGGAACGCCCCAACACACGGCTCATGAGAGGATACGGGTTTCCGCAGGGGCACGGGTCCGGAATCAGGCAGGTGATATCGCGCGTGCGGTAACGCAGGAGGGGCATCCCCTCTTTGGTAAGTGTTGTAATGACTAGTTCGCCCTCAGCACCGGGGGGCAACCGTTTCCCGGTTGCAGGGTCGATAATCTCAAACAACAGGTGGTCCGACCAGTAGTGCAACCCCACGTGGGCCGGACAGTCGATGGCGATACCGGGTCCATAAACCTCGGTCAAGCCGTAGATGTCGAAGCTCTCAATGCCGAGCATTTCTTCAATACGGGCGCGCATGCGGGATCCCCAGCGTTCGGAACCAAAAATGCCGCACCGCAGATGAATGTGCTCCCGCAACCCCCGCCGGGTAATCTCCTCCGCCAGTAACAGGGCATAGGATGACGTCGCCGTTAACACGGTGGAACGCATATCCACCATCATCTGTAACTGCTTTTCGGTATTGCCCGGCCCCATCGGGACGACCATTGCCCCTAAGCGTTCGGCACCAGCCTGAAAGCCAATACCGGCCGTCCACAAGCCGTAACCAGGCGTTATCTGCACCCGGTCCCACGCCGTGACCCCGGCCATGGCGTAACAGCGCGCAAATAAGATGCTCCAAATTTCCACATCACGGGCAGTATAGGGCACAATGACCGGCTTGCCGGTGGTCCCTGAAGAGGAATGGATACGCACTACCTCTTCTTCCGGTACGGCCATCAATCCCAGGGGGTATCCCTCGCGCAGTTCATCCTTGGTGGTAAAAGGCACGTAGGCCAGGTCATCCAGCGTACGTATCTCGCGGGGGTCTATGCCCGCTTCCCGCAGTTTCCTCCGGTAAAAAGGCGACCGCTCGTACAAACGCGGTACCAACTCACACAACAGTCTCTCCTGATGCTCTCTTACAGCTTCCCCGGCAAACAGTTCCGGGGATGATTGATTAACAGCCACTCATCTCAGCCTCCTCTTCTGTTCTTAGTTCTCAACAGCCTGCTGCCCCAACTCAAAGGCCCGGCTGTTAACATCCTTAAACTGCGGGCGTATGATTGTCATGAGAGCATCCCGCAGCTCAGACCCCGAAAATGGGAGCAAGTCCTCAAAACGGGACAACGCCCCCAACATCACCGTATTGGCTGCGCGTTCATTGCCGGCCTGCCGTGCCAGCGCGGTAGCGTCAACAAACACTACCCGCTCGCCACATTGTTCCAGGTAGGATTTCAGGCACGCCGTGTCATAGGTTGTTTCGCCAAGAGTCACAGCCACCGGCACAATACTGGTGGTACTACAAAGTACAAGGCCGCCCGGACGGAGTTTAGGCATAGCACGAACGGTCTCGGCCAATTCCAAACCGATTACAATATCGGCTTCATGATCCGGAATAATGGCCCCCCGCAGATTTTTGCCCATACGCACGTGACTGCTTACCATTCCCTCGCGCTGGGCCATGCCGATCGCTTCCGAAGTACGAATTTCCCACCCGGCATTGGCAGCCGCCCACGCCAAGACGCGGGAGGCTAACAGGTTACCTTGGCCCCCTACGCCGGCAATAACGATATCTACCTTGTTCATGACGGCACCCTTTCTATAGCTTTGGAAGGACAGATGCGGGAACAGAAACCACACCCGGTACACTTGTCAGAAATATATGGTTTACCGTCCCTTTCTTCAATGGCCGGACATCCCAGAGTAAGCAGACACGCATTGCACTCCGAACATTCCGCTGCCTTGACCCGATAGCGGAACTTATTCTTCCGCAAGGCAACACAGGCCCGCCTCATAACCACCACCGCCGGACCCGGGTATTCCAGAGCTTCGCGGGCAGCCCGTATGGCCGCCGTAGGCACCAGCGGGTCCACTTCCCGCACCAGTTTGACGCCGCAAGCACGCGCCAATTCGGCAATATTTACCACTTCGGCCACATCCCCCGTTGCCCGGCGTCCCGTACCGGGATGAGGTTGGTGACCGGTCATGGCCGTGGTGTGATTATCCAGCACAACCACTGTGATATCGGCCCCGTTGTAAACGGCGTTGATAAGGCCCGGGACCCCCATGTGGAAGAAGGTGGAATCACCGAGAAAAGCCACGTGTTTCCGCCCCGGTTCAACTTGGTGCAAACCGGCAGCCATCCCGATACTGGCCCCCATGCACAGGGCGGTATCCACCGCTTCCAGCGGGGCCGCAATCCCCAGGGTATAGCACCCTATGTCACCGGTGAACACGGCATCCATACCCTGAACAGCTTCCTTAAAAACGTAAAAAGAGGCCCGGTGCGGGCACCCGGCACAGAGTACCGGTCCCCGGCGGGGCAGATCCGGCAGAGACACAGTATTGGCTGCCGGTGGCGGTACATCCAAGAAACGGGCTATGCTATCGGCGACCTTATTGACATTAAACTCCCCTTCGCGCGGTACCAGCCCGTCGCCCTTACCCCGCACCGTTACCGGTGCGCTGTAGCGGTGGAGCATAACAATAATCTGATCTTCAATGACCGGTTCCTGTTCTTCTACCACCAGCACTTCCTCTACACCTGCCAGAAAGTCCTTTATGAGGCGCTTAGGGAGGGGGTAGGGAGTTCCTATTTTAAGCACCGGCAAATCGATGCCCAGTAAGTCTAAAGCCTCCCGTACATAGTTATAACTTACGCCCCCGGCGATAATGGCCCGGCGGCCCGTGGTACCGTCCGAAACCGGGTCCACCCGGTTAAAAGCCGATTCCTCAAATATACGGCGGGCTTTTTCCTGCTGTTGGTTCAACCAGGGATGCTTTTTTGCTGCCAGACTCGGCAGGATAACCCACTGCGGGCCTTTGACAAACCCTTCCGGCTTACGTGAGGTATAGGTTATTGCCTCGATTTCCATATCCTGGCAGGCGTGGCAGGTGCGTGTCGTAGGCCGCAAAATGACCGGAAGTTGCAATCGTTCCGAAATCTCAAAGGCCTCCCGCGCCATTTCCCGGGCCTCGGCCGGTGTAGCGGGATCAAGCACAGGCACCTTGGCCAACCGCCCAAATAACCGGGTGTCCTGTTCGTTCTGTGAACTGTGCGGCCCCGGGTCGTCCGCCACAGCCAGCACCAGACCGCCCTTGACCCCGACATAGGCCAAAGACATCAGCGGATCGGCGGCGACATTCAGGCCGACCTGTTTCATAGTCACCATCGTACGGGCTCCTGCTAAGGCGGCCCCGACACCTACCTCCAAGGCCACTTTTTCATTAATTGACCATTCTACGTAAAACCCTTTTTGCGGGGCTAATTTAGCCAACGTACCGAGGATTTCAGAAGAGGGAGTGCCGGGATAACCCGTCACGACCTGCACTCCACCTTCGACGGCACCGTAAGCAATGGCCTCATTCCCCATTAAGATTTTTTTGGCCACAACCTTACTCCTTCCCAAATAACCACACCGGCAATAAATGCCTTGTCCAAATACATACCCACCCACAAATTGTACTATATTTCAACCCTAATTGTCATGAAAAACGGTTTTCATATAACTATGTGTCACCACGGTCAAAACAGACAGAAAACCATGAGCAGCCCTCAGGCTCCGGTTTTCGAAATTAACCAGGAAATAGAAGGAATTAGGATTTATGACATAGAATAGTAATGTACATATGTTCAGCTGTCACAGAAAGGCGGGACACTAAAGGTGATCGGGAAGGATTATGCTGATAATCTTGGAAATCAGGAAAACATCGCCATTAAACTTCGCTTAGGAACAGTCACGGGAATTATCAGTAACTACTGCCTAACTCGCTGCCCGTTATCCAATACGAAATGCTGTATCAACCTGACGCCGGAATTTTCCGTTTGGCAGCTGGCACCTATGGTGTTGTATCAGCCACAAATTTTTAACACCTTGTTACAAATGGACGCCGCCTTCTGCCTGGAGCTTATCAAAATGAGAATTCTCCGCCGCCATTATGACCGTCCCTGTCCCCTTTGGACTCCTACCGGGTGTATCCTGGCACCCGAATTGAGGCCGGACATCTGCAACCACTTTATGTGTTCTTCTTTCAAGCGGGACGTTATGCCCGTCTTGGCAAATACGGCCCAGTGGAACGAATACCGCGCCCAACTGGTCAATATTAACCGGTTAAGGAGGGCATCGGGACTGGAGCAACTGGTAATGACCGCCGTTTTTAACCGTGTCAGGGAACTGCTGGATACCGACGATTTTCCTGCTGATTACATTACCAGGAAATATCCCCTTTTCCCCTATCTGCGCACAACCCTTGAAAAAACCCTGCTGGAATACCGCCCCCTTTACGAGCAAACGCTGCGGCGCATTAAAAATATCAACGGAGAAGACCGGAAAATTACTGTCACATTGGAGGGCTGGACCACACATCCCACTCTCGCTGTGAACGGAAATCTCAAGTCTAATTCCTTTGAAACCACAATGTTAGGTAAAAGTTATACTTAATGCCAGATTAAGGCAATAATAATAAGTACATACCAAAAGATTTCATCTAAACCGGACATGAAAGGAGTTAGCTTGGGTTATGGAAAGATTTGAGGACTATAACCAGCTGTCCGATGCTCAGAAACAGCGGGTAATGATGGAACTATGCCGCCGCTTTCCAAACGACAACGAGCTGGCCTCCTACTGGCAAATACCCTTGTCAAGGGTACGTAACGAGCGTAAGAAAGCCGGCGTGCTGCGCAAACGCAACGGAGCACCCTACCTCAAAAGTGAAAATGCTGCCCGGCGGCAGACAGATACAACTACACCGCGTCCGGTAATGGCGATGCAGCTGGAAGGGACTTTCCATGGTGAAAACCTTGGTGCAACACTGACGGCACTGGCGAACCTGCTGGGTGAGAAAACCCAATACCGGTTAACATTCTCCGTTGAAGAAATTGAAAGCACGCCGGACCAAAAAGAAAGGGAAATGACTGAGTCAGGGTTGCATTGATTGCAGTGAAAATTCGGTGGAGATCCGGTGAGAATCCGGTAGAGACATAGTAGAATACACGGAAACTACAACATCCCCACCGGCCCGAAGGGCCATACACGCATACCGCCCTCCACCGACCTTACATCCTTGCAGCCTGCCGCCTCCAGCATACGCGCCGCTTCGTAACTCCTGGTACCGAAATCACAGATGGCTAAAATCTGTTTATCACGTGGAATTTCCGGCAAACGGCTGCGCAGCTCGGTAATCGGAATGTGCCAGACACGCGGGTCCTCGATTCTCTGGTCCCTGAATTCCAGCTCATCACGCACGTCCAGGATAATAAAGTCGTCATCCGTATCCAGCTTCTCCTTTAATTCGTCCACGCTCATCATCCGCACCAAACCGTCAAGTTTGTTGCGCAAGACGTTAGCAGCGTGCTGCAAGGGATCAATGGTGGAATTAAAAGGCGGGCAATAGCCCAGATCGGTTTCTACCAGGTCGTCAACAGTGGCGCGCAAGTTTAACGCCGTGGCCGCAACGTCAATCCGCTTCGCCACTTCCCCGGCACCCAATGCCTGGACACCAAGCAGCACACCAGTCACCTGGTCTACAACTAACTTAATGATAATGGTACGATCATCCGGGTGATAGTGGCTGCGGTCATGTCCCGGATTAATGACAGTAACCACTTCAAATCCCAGTTCCCGTGCCTGCTTCTCGGTAAGCCCGGTGCGCCCGGCGTTCCATATTGTAGCCTGCAATACGGAGGTACCGAGGATGCCCTTAAACCGGGCTTCCCGCCCCGCGATATTGTCGGCGACAACGCGGGCCTGGCGGTTGGCGGTAGAAGCCAGGGGCACATACGTCTTTTGGCCCGTTAATCTATGTACCGTCTCGACACAGTCACCGGCGGCATAGATGTTGGGGTCGCTGGTCTGCATGTACTCGTTGACGGCAATAGCACCGGTCTCCCCGATAGCCAACCCCGCGTCGCGGGCCAGCTTAACGTTAGGCCGTACTCCAACGGCAACCACCACGGCATCAGCATCAATTTCACGTTTATCGGTAATGACGCGCGTCACGCGCCCGTTTTCATCACCCTCAAAACGCAGTACCTTTTCCTGCAGGTAAAATTCAATACCCTGGCCTTCCAGCCGCCGTTGGAACAGGCGGGCCATATCGGCATCGAAAACATTAGGCATAACCTGGTCGTATAATTCCACTACCGAAACAAGTATCTTGCGGTTGGCAAAGGCACCGGCCACCTCTATACCGATAAACCCGGCACCGACTACTACGGCCTCGTTTATATCGTCAATGCCGGCCATAATCTTTTGGGCATCTCCGGGGTCTTTAAGACGATAGACTCCTTTTAAATCCAGGCCTTCAAAAGGCGGGACCACGGCCTCGGCACCGGTGCACAGGACCAGTTGATCATAGGGCAGATGTTCTTCGACACCTGTCTGTAGATTGCGTACCAAAACCCGCTTTTTCCCCCGGTCGATGGCTATAGCCTCGGTACGGGTGAGAACCCTGATATTGCGTTCTCCGGCAAAATAGCGCTCGTCACGCGGCACCCGGTATGCCGTTCTAAACAGCTCTTCAAACTCCCGCACCTGACCGTCAAGATAAAAGGGCATGCCGCATCCCGCGTACGAAATGTACTTGCCGCGCTCTACCATGGTTATTTCGGCTTCCGGGTCCAGGCGGCGCAGGCGTGCCGCAACTTTGGGCCCGGCTGCCACTCCTCCGATGATAAGAACTCTCCTGGCCATTTTATCTACCTCCGTTATGAAAATCTAAGCACGCTTCCTGGCACGCATATTGCGCGGTTTTGCAGCCATAGATATGTGTTTTTCTAGGTAAAGCACAACTTTCCTTTATGTAATTCCTTATAAAGTGCAAATAAACACCCCGGCTTATGAGCCGGGGGTCCGCTTATCTATTGCTTTACGCTTTGTTCAGCTCCGGTATCCGCGGTTTCCGTTTGTGTTCTCAAAGGATTGGGAGGAAGCTCTTTCTTGGGAGTGATATCATCCATTACGTCCTCCGACGCCCGGCGAAATTCCCGGATCGTCTTGCCCAAGGCCTTTCCGGCATCGGGGAGTTTGCCGGGCCCAAAGATGATCAGAGCGATAACCAGGATCAAAATCATCTCGCCCATTCCAATGCTGGGGAACACGCCCACCGCCTCCTCAAATCGAAAAATATACACAAGACCCTGACTTAAAATATATTCGCCCCAACTCCTTATTATCCTGCTGTCAAGTATTACAACCTATTAACCAATTTATGTACCGGTTAACTGATGACAATAGCGTCAAGGACCCGGTAGCACAGCCCGGCAAGGAGGGCACTTACCGGCAGCGTCAAGATCCAAGCCACCAGCATATTTCGTCCCGTTAACCATTTAACGGCTGCTCTTTGGCGCGCTATCCCGGTTCCGAAAATAGAAGAAGAAATGACGTGAGTCGTACTTACCGGGGCTCCCAACATCGTAGCGCTAAGAATAACGGTTGTCGACCCCAGATCGGCTGACACGCCGCTGGCCGGCCGCAAGCGTATGATTTGCGTTCCAAGAGTCTTAATAATGCGCCACCCGCCAACCGAGGTGCCCAGTGCCATTGCCGTAGCAGCCGCAACCTT
This sequence comes from Peptococcaceae bacterium, assembly GCA_017656185.1. Classification (GTDB taxonomy): domain Bacteria; phylum Bacillota; class Desulfotomaculia; order Desulfotomaculales; family JACDOK01; genus JACDOK01. The sequence goes on from JACDOK010000033.1 coordinate 17,741, forward strand.
CACCCAGAGGTGTATTTCCAAATCCGACTGGAACCCGCCTGCGATTAAAGCAAAGGTAATAATGCCCATCGTCTTTTGGGCATCGTTGGTTCCGTGGCTGAAAGCTTGAAAAGAAGCAGTCAAAACCTGGATCAGGCGAAAGCGGCGGTTTATCTTAAACGGGTTGGCATCGGCAAACACTTTTCTGATCGTCCACATAAAAGCAAAGCCCGCCGTCACCGCCGCCAACGGCGATATCAACAACGCCAGCATTATTTTCCCGAACCCGTAAATGTTAATGCCCTGTACACCTACCGAAGCAACGACGGCACCTGCCAGGGCACCGATCAAAGCGTGAGAACAGCTGCTGGGCATGCCGAAATAGGTGGTGATCACGTTCCATGCCGTGGCGGCAACCAGAGCCGCCATAACTATAAACATCCCGTGTTCGAGTGCAAAAGGATCCGCAATCTTGCCGCCGATGGTTTTGGCGACTCCGGTAAAAGCCAGCGCTCCTAAAAAGTTCATAACTGCCGCCAGTATGATGGCCAGCTTGGGAGTAAGGGCCCGTGTTGATATCGAAGTAGCGATGGCATTGGCGGTATCCTGGAAACCGTTGCTGAAATCAAAGAACAGTGCCAGTACCACCACGATTACGATTATAGCTAAACTGGAATCAATAGGCACTTTTCCAACCTCACTTTACGAATTCCTTACAATAATACTTTCTAAAATGTTGGCTACATCCTCACATACATCGGTAATATCTTCTAGTTTCTCGTAAATTTCCTTCTTTTTAATAATCTCTATGGGGTCCTTCGAGTTTTGGAAAAGGTGTTTGAGGCCGTTGCGCAGAAAGTAATCGGCTTCGTTCTCAAACTTGTTAACGGCGTGCGTGTGCTTTGGTACGGAACCGAATTTCTTGTTTACCAGTAATTCTATAGCCTGCTTAATCTCCAAGGTGGCCTGGTCTATCATCTGAGTCAAAGCCGTGATAAAAAAGCATTCTCTCAGACCGTAAATCTCGATTAAAGCAGCGCATTCTTCCAAGCCATCCAAAATATCATCCAGTTTTACGGTGAGGCTTAAAATGTCTTCCCTTTCCAAGGGAGTAACAAACGTCTTGTTAACAGCCTTAAAGATGGTATGGGTATATTCATCCCCTTTTCCTTCAAAATCCTTCATCTTCCCGGCAAATTCCGCCAAATCGTTGGTGGCGCACACGTTATTCTTAAAATACCGCGCAGCTTCCGCTAAATTCTCGGCAATTAGTACGAAAGTTTCAAAGAATATATTTTTCCTTCGCGTAAAAACCTTCGACACCCCCAGATTAACATCTTGAACCACGTCTATTTTAGCATAATTCTTTTACGCATTTCGCAAAGAATGATTCTTTTTTCGTCCATTGCGAACCTAAAATCCTTTTTTGCCGTCTAACTACTGGAAAACTTTTTTCCTATAACGTATTCTTTTATAAGAATGCCAAATATTGCACAATTAGAAAGGTGTGACAAAATGGATTACCCCCGGGATCCCATCACAACAGAACCTACTGTCCCCACAAGGCCAAGGCGCAAAAGAACCAGGCCGTCCCCGTGGACAAAACCGCTTTCCTTTTTACTGGTACTTGTTCTTTGGGGCGGGCTGGTATACGGTGGCTGCTATTACGCCAAACAGTACATTGACCGTACCATTCAAGACGTACAGCAGACCAACGCTATGAACGTGCGGGCCATTAAAGACCGCCTGGATACTTTGGCGGCAAAGATACAAGAAATTGAAGATGTACTGCAGCAAGCCGACCAGACCCTGGCCAGTTCCGGCTCAACCCAGAAAGAACTAAACAAGAAAATTGCCGAGCTGGACAGGCAACTGCAGGAACTGGAAAAAAGCCTCAATATTTTAAAGGAGGCCCCTTGATGCGGCTCGTTAACCTCTTTTTTATTTTTCTTATAGCACCTTTTATAGGGCTGGGTATCAGCCTTACCGATTTTGCGGAACGTTCAGAGGCTTTGGGGCTTCCGGTAGCGGAGTTAGATGAGGCGGTGCATACTGTTGAAAACCGTGTGTCAGACCTGCAGCAGAACGTAGCCTTTATACGCCAATCCATCGCCGAACAGGAACGAGAGTACAAAGAACAGCAAAGAATCCTCCGTGAACTGGCCGCCAAAAGCCAAAAGCATAAACAGATGTCCGACCAGATTTACGAAGAGCGCATCCTGGCCATGCTCGGACCCCCGGTAAGAATTCACCGTTCCGACCGGGTCGAGATTAAAGTATTTAAGCTTGATGAACTGGGCTACCGGGGCTATATTGCCAAAGCAAAGTTATTCGACCCTTCGGTGGTTAAAGTGGTATTGGCCAAGGACAAGCTGGGCGAAAAAGAAACCACCGGCGAGGCGGTGGCGCGTACCGGCGCTATTTTCGGGATTAACGGCGGTGGGTTCTTTACCGTATCACGAGACGGGCGCCCGTTTACACTCCCCATGGGTAACACCGTTATCAATGGCAAACTGGTTGATGGTTTTCATCCCTCCCATAAGGACCTTTTCTTCGCCGGTATCCAGAAAAACGGCAACCTTATTGGAGGCAAATTCTTCAAAGAGGAGGATCTAATGAAGCTTAAGCCCTGGCAGGGCGTCAGCTTTGTGCCCATCCTGATAAAAGACGGCAAACCCGTGCCCCTGCCGGAAAAATGGCAGCACACCAAGCAGCCCCGCACCATTATCGGGGAATATGCCAACGGCGACCTCATTATGATTGTCGTGGATGGGCGCCAGTCCGATTGGAGCAGCGGGGTAACATTGGAAAGGCTGCAGATCAAACTGATTGAACTCGGGGTCAAAGAGGGCTATAACCTTGACGGCGGCGGTTCGAGCACCTTTGTTTTTAACGGTGAAGTTCTAAACCGGCCCTCTGATGGTAAACAACGCCCGGTGGCTACCAATATCGTAATAATGCCGTAATAGAAAATAATTGAAAACTGGCACTAAGCCCGGGCCATTGCGCGCCGGGCTTTTTCCTTATCTGGCGGGGTCAGGTCTGCGCGTGTCCAGCTAAGCTGAAGTGTACCAGCCCAGCACTCAGTGAACAATAAAGGGGTTATAAGTCCGTTTTGTTTACCGGCGGCTGCTTTAACACTCCTACCAATCGCTATCAGCTCTGAGTGCCGGGTCAGGGTAAGGGCCAAGCCGCCCTGTAGCTAACGGCCGGTGTGAGGAGAGAT
>JACDOK010000034.1 GCA_017656185.1 Peptococcaceae bacterium
TTACCCATTACCCATTACGCGGTAGAGGGGGGATGATATGCGGCGGATACTCTGGATAGCGGTATTACTTGCCTTGGTATTCCTTTGGGGAGGAGTGTATTATTTGTATGACCGTATTCCTCTGGATATCGTACCTCTGCCGCAGAACAGGTGCGAGGTTCCTACACTGGTTTCGCCCGGTGACCGCAACCATAACGGGAACCCCGATTCGCTGGACATGGTAGCAGCCGCGCGGGAAGAGGTACACAAGGGAACTGTTTATGACGGGGGTTATTATGAGGGTGGTTACCCGCCGGAGGGCCGGGGAGCCTGTACTGATATCATATGGGTGGCTTTGCAGGGTATCGGTTACGACTTAAAGGCGGCGGTAGACGCTGATATAGCGCGGCATACCGGAGACTATCCCCGGGTTAACGGGCGACCCGATCCCAATATTGACTTCCGCCGTGTACCGAACCAGGTGGTTTTCTTTAAGAAATACGGTACCTCGTTAACTACTGAAGTACGTCCTGGGGATGTCGAAAACCTCACACAGTGGCAGCCCGGCGACATTGTGGTCTTTGGGCCGCCGCTGGAACACATCGGCATAATCTCCGACAAGCGCCGGCCTGATGGGGTACCCCTTTTGATCCATAATGCCGGCCCGCGGGCTGCTGAAAATGACCGTTTGCTGAGCTGGCCCAGTAAAATCGCCCACCATTTTCGCTTTCCTCCCTGGTCATCCGGGAACGATAGCTAGTCTGTCTCATGGTTATTTGCAACTTTAAAGGTAACTGTAAATATCGTCCCTTCACCTGGTTTACTTTCAAAATCTATACGGGCCTTGTGGTTCTGGGCAATGCCGTGGCAAACGGCGAGGCCCAATCCGGTACCGGTGGCTTTGGTGGTAAAAAAGGGCGTACCTACTTTAGGGGCGTTTTTGGGATCAATACCTTCCCCTTGATCAATAACAGCCAGTATTACTTCGTTGTCGTTATTTCCTTTACCGGTACGTATCGTCAAAGCCTTACCCTCTTCCGAAGCATCGAGCCCGTTGCGAACCAGATTAATTAACAACTGGCGAATTTCCCCTTTATTTAGCAGGAGATTGGGGACCGTATTCAGTTCGGTTCTGATCTCGATGTTCTTAATGGTGGCTTCGGCCTGTAGAAGCGGTAAAAGTTCCCTGATAATGTCGTTAAGGTTAAGCTCGGTCTTGGGAGTAGGTCTTTTGCTGGCCAGGAGCAGGTATTCCGTTATGATGTTGTTGGCACGATCCACTTCCCCGATCATCAGGTCAAAAAAAGAATGGAAATCTTCTATATTTCCCTTTTTGTCTTTCAGCAGTTGTAAGAACCCTTTAATCGAGGTCAATGGGTTGCGTATTTCGTGACCCATCCCGGCCGCCATTTCGCCTACCATCTGCAGGCGATCCATCCGGGCCATCTCAGCCTGCATCTCCTTTTGTGCCGTAATATCTTCAACAATCCAGGAAACACCCATTTCTCCCGGTGCCTTGTCCCGGACGGAAGTCCGGTTTATCAGCAGATAACGGTTATTTATAAGGACTTCGTGGTTTTTATATACCTCTTGCTCGTTTTCCGGTATCCCAAACAGGTGATTTATTTCCTGGGCGGTGGAGCCGATAATCCCGTCACCCAGCAGGTTACGGGCCGTCCTGCTTGCCATGTCGACGTACCCTTTGGTGTTGGCATAAATGAGCCCGGTGTCAAGAGTGTCCAAAAGCGCGGCCAGCTGGGCCTGTACCTCCACCAGCTTTGCCTGCTGGGACAGGTCCTCCTGAACTACCAGGGTATGTTTAACGTTGTCTTCGGTGAAAGAAAAAGAAGCGGCTTTGATAGGTTTCCCTTCGTGTTCGAAACAAAACGATTTATCGCCCGATACTAGTGGCGCTAAACATTCTTGATTTTCGATAAACCGGCGGTTCTTAAAATTAGTTTTTCCCCGTTCGTCCAAACTGGCCAAACCCAAAGGGACTTTATCCAGGAGCAGCTGCAGAAACCAGCGGTGCTGATTGGTAGACTGGTGTAACTGCTGCGTTATCTCCAGAACCTGTCCCGTGAACCAGGCGGTCGTTAAGGCCACCAGCCCGGTAACGATGTCCTGCAGAGCGTTGTTAGGATCTAGGACTCCATTAAAATAGATATTTAGGCCCGGTAGGGCGATGAGGCTGGCCATTGCTGCAATCACTCCTGTATTTTTGCCGCACAGGAAGGTGCAGATTAACACCGGAATAATGATCAGGCTTGAGAAGTGATGATACTGGTTCTGGTGGGTAACCACTACAGCCAGTGTAATAAGCATAATCGCGGCAATGAAAGTCGTATCCGTAAGCGACGGAATACTGGCAGGAAACAGGCGGATGCTCAGGAACTTTTTGCTCAACACCCAAATCAGCCCGGCCAGTAGTACCGTTAGAAACGAGGTGGTGAGCAATTTGCCGTACGTAAAAGTAAACTTTAAACCGATAGGTTTGGTTTCGTTACTGAATGAACCTAAAATGACAATTCCGAAAACCAGAATCGTTACTACCAGTACGGAGTAATAGGTATGGCTGAGGTGTTCATACAGATTGTCTTCAGTATTTTTAAACGTGACTTGTTTTTTGTCCACTGTTTCTCATCCTGTAATAGTAAGTGATCTGGCCTAGAAGCCCTAAGATAACAATATGCGGTATGCCAGACAGTGCCCACGTTACCGGATTAGACGTCAGTTGTTTGACTGAACTGTTCAGGACTATGCATAAAAGCTGTATTGAAACAGTCTCTAAAGCAAAAAGTAATCCAAAAACAGTAATGACAGCCCCAATGACCTTGAAAAGTGACGCTTTTTCCAATAAATTTATTGCAAATGATAAAAGAAGCACTAAAACCAGGCTGTGTACAAATGGAGGTAACGGTAAACTCCTGAGATAAAATATCACAAGGGAAAAAAAGGGTGTTAACCATAAAATATGCGTATATGTCAGCCTTTTACCCATAAAAGCATAGGTACAAACTAAAATTACTGAAATTTCAAATATGCCAAATAAAAAACATAAAGCAGGAAAGTTGTTCATTCGGTTGCCTCCCAAAGATTAGCTTACAGGCCGGTGGTATGCCAGACGGCATACCACCGGTATATTCCTAGTACTTGTTGAGTGACTTGGGACAGTCGGGTTGATAAAAGTGCAAAAAACATGCTGAAGCGGCGCTGACCTGCGCCACTAGAGCAAGTACTGCCGCCAGACCGGTGAACAATAGTATCTTCCAGCGCTTCATCGTTCTCACCTCCCTAAATGTAATCTCCTACCCTACAGGTGTACCCGTCGTAAGGCCCTGTCTACGAGGCCCAGGGCCTTATGTCCGGGGGAAGTTAATACCAGGGCGCTTGACATTAACCCCACGCCGGTGGCAATAATGGTGGTGTGATCGAGAAGATGGCAGACAAGACTGATAAGCTGGAACAGCAGTACGGCACCGGCAAGAAACGTGGCCATTAGTTTCAGCCTGCGGCGGTGCGCTTTGGTATTTATAGGCTTGGCGGGGCTGTCCACGGGTGAAAGGCGGTAAACGATGATTAGGGCCGGGATGCCTGTTGCCAATACAAATTCCAGTGTTAAAGAATTAAGTAAAGGGTGCAGCACTTGTGCCGTTTTACCCAGGGCCGGAAATATTATGACGCCGGCCAGGTTGCACCGTAAGGCGCTTGTGCAGTGTGCACCTCCCGCAAAAGTGCGGATCAGGAAAAGGGTGAAGGCTGCCGCCAGGGTGGGCACCAGACACCCTAACAGCCAACCCCCCAGGACCAGCAGGACGGCTCCGCAGATGCTGAGAAGGATGATTTCAGAGCCGTATCTCAGGACCTCTCTGGTATCGCTGTCAAGAGCCAGTTGGCGGGCCAAATAATCTGAGATATACCTGGCAGGACGAAACATTATTTACCTCCCGTCCCCACATTTACGATGAAGATACTGCAAAGTCCTTCCAAAAAAGACAAAAATCGTACGACAAATTGCGACAGGTATCGAGCAATCTGCAGCTGGTTAGAAAGAGACGGTTGTGTTACAATATATTAGTATATAATAATGTAATAAGAGAAGGGATAGCGATGAAGACAAGCGATTTATATACACGACAGGCAGATTTAATAAAGGCTTTGGCCCACCCGACGAGGATCCGTATTGTTGAACTCCTGCGCCGGGGTGAGCGGTGTGTCTGTGAGATTTACGAGAACTTAGAACTCGAGCAGTCCAACGTTTCGCAGCACCTGTCTTTGATGAAGAAACAGGGGATACTGGATTGGCGTAAAGAGGGCCTGCGTGTGATGTACCGGGTTAAGTACCCGCAGGTGTTTGCAATTCTGGACCTGGCACGCGAAATGCTGCGTGCCGAAATACACAGTACTCTCGGTGTCCTCAATGAAAAGACGGCGGAATAGGGGGTAGGTTTAATTGGGACTGGAAAAGGATGCGGATAAGGTTACCCAGCTGGTGGTCGGTGGGGTACGGGTCGGTATTGCCGGGCTGGAGGGTATTGCGGAAGAAGTACAAAAACTTGGTCTTTCCTCCGGTGATGACGTGGGACGGGCGTTATTGGAGCGGGTGTGTAAAAAGAATTACGTGCCGGCTGCTGCCGAAGAAGAGTACCGGCAGGCTCTGGTGAGATGGTACCGGCACTGGGTGACCGGTGAGGAGCCTCCGGTGGAGCAGGAAAGAACGGGGCTGGAGATCAAAGTATTGGGACCGGGGTGCCGCAAGTGTGAAACCCTGGCCAAAGAAGTGTACAAGGCCCTGGAACGGCTCAAGATACCGGCTGATGTTAAGAAAATTACTGACGTTAACGAGATCGCCGGTCATAATATCCTGATGACGCCGGGTCTGATCATAAACGGGAAAATTAAGTCTGCCGGCAAGGTGCCCAAACCGCAGCAGATAGAGAAATGGATTCAGGAGGAAGTTCCCCTATCCATACGCTTTTAAATTTTTTGGAGGAGTTTGGTTTTTTAAATCGAAAAAGCATGCATGTAAGAAAAGTTAACAACTTCAAGCAGGTCCCTTTTTAGGGTTAATAGGGAATCAGGTGCAAATCCTGAGCAGTCCCGCTACTGTAACCGGGGAGTTGTCTCACAGAATGCCACTGCCCAGCACTCAAATCAACAGCTGTTGATTTGAGTGCTGGGTGGGAAGGCGTGAGGCAGCGATGACCGGAAGCCAGGAGACCTGCCTGCTTGAGGAACGGCTCCGAACCCTTCGGTCGAAAGGCGGGGAGTAAGGATATTTGTTCTTTATCCGGCGCTGCTGTTTGGTACGCCGGACAGAACCGGTATTTAATGACCCCGGCCTATGCACCAGGCCGGGGTTTCACTTATTGAACAAGGAGGCTGCTATGATTACTTCCATTATAAAACGTGACGGGCGCAAAGTGCCTTTCGAAAGTATGCGCATTACCAATGCTATTGCCCGGGCTTTTAAAGCCACGGGAGAAGCCAAGTGGGCCGACGATGACGCCGCCCCGGCGGTGACGCAGCGCGTCATCGAAGCTCTGGAAAACCGGGGCATTACCACTCCTACTGTGGAAGAAGTTCAGGACTTGGTAGAGAAAAGTCTTATGGAACTTGGTTATCACGAAACGGCCAAAGCCTATATCCTGTACCGCGAACAGCACCGCCAGATGCGCGAAATGAAGTCCCTGGTAAGCTGCGACCTGGTCGAGTCCTATCTCAACCAGGCCGACTGGCGCGTGGCCGAAAACGCCAATTCTTCCTTTTCCCTGCAGGGATTGAACAGCTACATTTCCAACACCGCGGCGGCCCACTTCTGGCTGGAGCGCATTTATCCTCCTGAAGTGCGCCGGGCGCACCTTGAAGGCGACTTTCATATCCATGACCTCGGGTACCTCAGCGTTTATACCTATTTCGGAAAAGAGGTAGTTATCGCTAAAGATGAGAGCGGCATCCGGCTGATTTCATTTGAAGATCTTTATGCCAGCTGCAGGGCCGCTGAAAAGTGTCTCAATAAGGCCGACGATGCTTTTGCCAAGTACCCCCGGAATCTGTTCGTTCTTGACAAGGATGGTTGGACAAAGGTGATCCGGTTAGTAAGAAAGAAGAAGGACCGGCCTATGAGGTTCATCAAGAACCGTGGCGGGCGGAGCATTATTGTTACTGATAACCACCCGATGATTACCGGTAAAGGCGAAAAACAGGCGGTAGAAGTTCGGCCGCAGGTGGACACCACCTTCACAGTTGATCTGAACCGCCTGCTTGCCCATGAAAAACTCTTTGGCGAAACGGAAATAGATTTGCTTGCAGAAATTAAAAGGTACGGCGGCTTGAACGAGAAGGATTGCGTCTATTTCAACGGGGTCCCGATCGATGAAATCGAACCGGACAAGGCCGGCGATGGTTATCTGCATACGGCAACCCAGACCATCCGGCGCAAGATACCCTTAACCGCTGCCTTCGGATACTTTACCGGGTTTGTTTTGGCCGAGGGATACCTTACTTATGACCTGAAAGCATCGCGAACTATCTCCATCAACCAGAAGGATCGCGAACCGTTATTAGAGGCAAACAAGGCTCTGATTGAGTTGGGTATTCCCGGGTGCATCACAAGACGGAACAACAATGGCATGTATAATCTTGAGATAAAAAATGTTTTCCTGCGTTTCCTCTTCGAGAAGGTATTTCATATTCACCCTGGAGCCCGACACAAAACTTTACCGGTGCGGCTTCTTCACTACAATAAGAATTTTGTAAAGGGTGTTTTGGCCGGTCTGATCGATGGTGACGGCTCCCTGAACACGCAGCCGACAACTATCTCCATTAGGATTGCCTCCCGGACCATGCTCGAACAGGCGGCCTGCGTCATGGCGCTGCTCGGGCTGACTCCGCGCGACAGGAACCTCGAGGGCACCGGTACCAGGCGGACTTATCAAGGTCGGGAAATCGTGCAGAACTACCCCCTGTATGGTCTTTCCTTCCGGAAAACTAACGTTTCACTCCCGTCCACAAAATATGGCGAAGCAGCTCTGTCTTCAAAAGCCTGGCACGATGAAGATCGCGACGCGTGGCACGCAATCTTGAATAACGAAGAAACCGACATCCCCGATACAGAAATCTACGACATCACAACTGAAAGTACGACACTCGTGGTTAACGGAATGTGGAATCACAACTGCGTGGGGTGGGACCTTAAGCAGCTCCTGGAAGAAGGTTTCGGGGGAGTACCCAACCAGGTGTCGTCCCGGCCGCCCAAACATTTCCGCTCGGCCCTGGGCCAAATGGTCAATTTCCTTTACACCCTGCAGGGCGAGGCAGCGGGCGCCCAGGCTTTCTCCAATGTTGATACGCTTCTCGCCCCCTTTGTCCGCGCCGATAACCTGAGCTACAAGGAAGTAAAGCAGGCTGTCCAGGAGTTTGTTTTCAATTTGAACGTGCCTACCCGGACGGGTTACCAGACACCGTTCAGCAATATTACCATGGACCTGGACATCCCCGATTTTATGAAACACGAACCCGTCGTGGTGGGCGGCCAGGAGTTAGACACGTGTTACGGTGACTACCAGGAAGAAGTAAATATGATTAACGAGGCGTTTGCCGACGTGCTGATGGAAGGCGACGCCTGCGGGCGGGGGTTTGCCTTTCCCATTCCGACTTATAACGTTTCACCGGAATTCACCTGGGAAGGTCCTGTGGCACGCAAGCTCTTTGCCGTTACGGCCAAATACGGGACGCCCTATTTTGCCAATTTTATCAACTCCGATCTCAAACCGGAAGATGTACGGTCTATGTGCTGCCGCCTGCGTATTAACAACAAAGAACTTCTCAAGCGGGGCGGTGGCCTGTTCGGTGCCAGTCCCCTAACCGGTTCTATCGGGGTGGTGACACTGAACCTTCCGCGCTTAGCTTACCTGGCACAGGGCGAACAGGATTTTTTCACCCGTTTGGCACACCTGGCTTCTATCGCCGTTACATCCCTGGAGATCAAGCGCCGTGTTTTGGAAAGATTGACCAATAACGGGCTCTATCCCTATTCACGTCACTACCTGCGTGGCGTAAAAGAAAGGACGGGAAGCTACTGGACCAACCACTTTGCCACCATTGGTTTGGTAGGAGCCGCAGAAGCAGCGCAAAACCTGCTGGGCAGAAGTATTTATGAGCCGGAAGGCAGAGATTTCGCGAGGCGTATCCTTATTTTCCTGCGGGAATTTCTGGTGGGTGTCCAGGAACGCACGGGCAATCTTTATAACCTGGAAGCAACACCTGCTGAGGGTTGTTCCCACCGCCTGGCCCGTATCGACAAGAAGGAATTTCCGGGCATTATTGTAGCGAATGAAGAGGAATGGAAGAAAGGCGCGGCACCCTACTACACTAACTCCACCCAGTTACCGGTTTATGAAACCGACGATATTTTCGGCATGCTCGAACACCAGGAACCGCTGCAGACATTGTACACAGGCGGAACAGTCGCTCACATCTTTCTGGGTGAAGCCCTGCCCGATCCTGAAAGCTGTGCCGCGCTCGTTAAAAAGGTAACCAATAGCTACCGCCTGCCCTATATTTCGGTTACGCCGACTTACTCGGTGTGCGGCAGCCATGGGTATATCAGCGGGGAACACCGGCAGTGCCCCAAGTGCGGGGATACTACCGAGATTTATTCCCGTATTGTGGGTTATTACCGCCCGGTCAGCCAGTGGAATGAAGGAAAACAGGCGGAATTCAGGCAGCGGAAAGTGTTTCAGTTATAATACGTGGCGACACAGTTGGTGACACAGTAGTGACACAATCGTGATCGGTAGGCCATATCTTAATTACCAATTATCCAAGCTAAGCGCACATCATAGAGGTGAGCTATTATCAATCTAAACATAGCAATCTAAAAAAACGCGACAAGTTTCTTAATTACCCCTTTCTGCTGTGCTCACTGCTTGCTGCTTACTAATTACTCAAGGAGTTAATGACATGATTGAATGCAGCGGTTTCAATAAACTGTCGCTGGTGGATTGGCCCGGTAAGGTATCAGCCGTGGTCTTTCTCCGGGGGTGCAACTTCCGCTGTCCCTGGTGCCAAAATCCTAACCTGGTGGAACCCTCACGGTTCGGCCCGGTCATTCCTGTAGACGATATAATGCGCTACCTTAAAAAACGCCGCGAGATGCTGGACGGGTTGGTCGTCACCGGGGGAGAACCCACCCTTTCCCCCGGCTTAACCGCATTCCTGTCTCAAGTGAAAGAGACCGGTATACCCGTCAAACTTGACACCAACGGCTCCCGGCCGGAGGTAGTAGGAAGACTTTTAAACCAGAGATTGGTAGACACTGTGGCAGTAGACTACAAGGTGCCCCTGCGGATGTACGGTGATACGGTAGGTTACAGTAAGCCCGGTCAGGTTGCAAAAACCATTGCTGCCGTGCTGCACCGCGGGTGCGGCTGCGTGCGCACTACGGTTGTACCCGGTCTGCACACGGAGGAACTGCTGGCTGAAATGCTGGGAGCCTTTCCTGGCCTTAATAAAATAAACTACCGCTTACAGGGTTTCCGTCCCGGCAGTTGCCTGGACCCGGCGTACAATGGCCTGCCGCCGGTCACTTCAGATGAGATAACCCGCCTGAGCATCCGTATACCAAATATTTAATGAGCACGATACTGAAACTGCCCGGCAAAAGAACTAATGAAACCCTAAAAACAGGGTCATAACAGATAAATGGGCAGGGTTATTGAAGAATAGGGGCCGGCCCTGTTGTTTTATGGGATGGTTAAATGGTAAATTTTTGCGTAAAAGGGTACAATAGTTTAAACCGCCGTGTGACGGGAGGCGTTATCGATGACGGTTGTTTATTGCGGAATTGTGCCTCACCCCCCGATTATGGTCCCCGAAGTCGGGCGGGGAGAAGCCAAAAAAGTTAAGAAAACGCAGGATGCCCTGCTGGAGCTGGGACGGCGCATCAAGGACAGCGGTGCTGAAACCATGGTTATCATTACGCCCCACGGTGCCGTTTTCGGGGACGCCGTCGGGATTAATACCATGGATGTTTTGGAGGGTGACCTGGGCCGGTTTAATGCCCCGGAGGTACGGATCAAACTACCCTGCGACCGGGCACTGGTCAAGGCCATCCGCCGGCAGGCCGAGGCGCGGGGTATCAGGGTCGGCAGCATCGACCGGCAATTGGAAGAATCCTATCCCGGCCGGGTTTCGGCCCGCCTGGACCACGGCATAATGGCGCCGCTTTACTGGCTGCGGAAGGCAGGCTGGGAAGGAGCCATGGTGGCGGTGAGCATGGCTTTTTTGGCCAATGATCAACTTTATTCTTTCGGCATCGCCGTAAGGGAAGCCGTAGAACAGATCGGCAAGAAGGTGGCTGTAGTGGCCAGCGGGGATCTTTCGCACCGCCTCACCGAGGACGCGCCCGCCGGTTACGACCCTGCCGGGGAGGTCTTTGACCGGGAAGTCGTGAGGCTTATTGGAGAAGGCGACGTTTTGGGTTTGATGCAAATGGAAGCGAACTTCCTTGAAAAGGCCGGTGAATGCGGCTACCGCCCGGTGCTCATGATGTTCGGCGTTCTCGACGGGTACCAGTTTGAACCCGAGGTGTTGTCTTACGAGGGACCTTTTGGGGTAGGCTATATGGTGGCCGCCGTCAAACCCGGTGCGCCTGACGATAGCCGCCGTTTACTGGAAAAACTACGGCAGCAGCGCCGGGCGGAGACGGAGCGGCGCCGGGCTAATGAAAGCTACCTGGTGCGTATTGCGCGGCAGCAGCTGGAAAACTATGTACTGGGGCGGAAAGAAGAACCCGATCTTGGAGAGGTCCCACCGGAATTTCAAAAACCGCACGGCGTCTTTGTATCGATCAAAAAGCACGGGCGCCTGCGGGGATGCATTGGTACCATTGCTCCTACCCGGGAAAATACTGTCGAAGAAGTGTTGGCAAACGCCATTGCGGCGGGCACAAGGGATCCCAGGTTCGACCCCGTTCAGCCCGGGGAACTGGATGAACTCGAGTATTCGGTGGACGTTCTTTCCGAGCCGGAGCCTATCCGCAGCGTAGATGACCTGGACCCTAAAAAGTACGGTGTGATCGTGCAGCGGGGACACCGTTCCGGGGTGCTGCTGCCGGACCTGGAAGGTATTGATACGGTAGCGGAACAGCTGGCGATAGCCAAGCAAAAGGCCGGCATTCCCCCGGAAGAACCGTGTGAAATCCTGCGGTTTACGGTGACGAGGTATAGGTAATTACAATGGAAATCCGGTAGAAATCCAGTGGAAATCCAGTGGAAATCCAATGGAGATACAGTGGTGACACAGTGGAGATACGATGGAGATACAGTAGAGACACGGTAGAGATACAATAGAGATACAGTAGTGACATAATAGATCTATCCATACTGTTCGTCCTGTTGATCCTGTATATCCTGTCTAAAACATTTGTAATAATTCTGTTAATCCTGTCTTTTTTTATTTGAGGTGAAGAAACAATGCATAAGGCGGCGTTTTTCGCCCAAAAAGAAGGCGGCAAGGTCTCCTGCCTGTTGTGCCCCCAAAAATGTATCATTGAAGACCAAAAGCGCGGGGTATGCCGTGTACGGCAGAACATCGGCGGGGAGTTATTTACCCTTAATTACGGGGAGATTACCTCCTACGCGCTGGACCCTATCGAGAAAAAACCGCTCTACCATTTTTATCCCGGGCACAACATCTTTTCGATCGGTACCTTCGGGTGTAACCTGCACTGCCGTTTCTGCCAGAACTGGGAAATCGCTCACGGTGATGCCTCGACCGTCAAGGTGACGCCCGGCCATTTGGTCAGCCTGGCGCGGGAAGCCGCTGAGCAGCACTCGATAGGATTGGCCTACACCTATTCAGAACCCTGGGTTTGGTACGAGTTTGTCTATGATACGGCGGTGTCGGCCCGCGAGGCCGGGTTGAAAAACGTACTGGTAACCAACGGCTTCATTGAAGAAGAACCCCTTAAAAAACTGCTGCCCTATATTGATGCCATGAATATTGATGTCAAAGCTTTTACCGATGACTTTTACCGCAAACTTTGTACGGGACGGCTGGACCCCGTGCTGCGTACGGTCGGCCTGGCTGCCGGGCGCTGTCACCTGGAGGTGACTACGCTCCTGGTTACCGGGCGCAACGACGACCCTTCCGAAATCGCGCAGCTGGTGGACTGGCTGGCGTCGGTAGACAAAGATATTCCTCTCCATTTCTCCCGCTATTTCCCTAACTACCGGATGCAGGAACCGGGGCCCACGCCGGTGAAGACAATGCAACGGGCTTATGATATCGCACGGGAAAAACTGACCTATGTCTACCTGGGTAACATCCGGGACGAAAAAGGCGCGCATACTTACTGCCCCCAGTGCGGGAAAAGGGTCATTAAACGTAATATATATCTTATACAAGAGGTTTTTATTGACGATAACAACCGCTGCCGCTTCTGCGGTTTCCAGTTGAACATCGTAGGAAAGGCAAGGGTTAATGCGGGTTGGTAATTAAGCGACCTGTTTGTTTTCTAGCTTGATTTATTATGGCCGGTATCTTTGTCTTACTGAGAGAAATTAGCTTGGGTAATTGGTAATAAAGAAACTGATACTTTGCTAGGCACCACTTGGTGCTTTTAAATTTTACTGCACATACCTATTGTATTTTTATACATACATATGTATAATTATTAGCATTAACTAACGAACCAGGGTGGTCTGCTGTATGATCAAAGTTGGTATTATCGGTGCTACCGGTTATACCGGTGCCGAACTGGTGCGCCTGCTTTCCGGCCATAAGGAAGCCCAAATGGTGGGACTTACCTCCCGCACCTACAAGGGCGAACCTTTCTGGAAGGTTTATCCCCATCTCCGGCGGTATACCTCTCTGGAGTGTGAGGAACTGCACTTAGCCGGCCTGATTGACAGGGTGGATGTGATTTTTACCGCCCTGCCGCACGGTCACGCCATGGAAGTCGCCGTTGAGGTATCGCGGCGCGGCAAGGTTTTGATTGACCTGGGGGCCGACTTCCGCCTGCGGGATGCCCGGGTGTACGAAGAGTGGTACCGGGTTGAACATACCGCTCCGGACCTGCTTGGGCAGGCCGTGTACGGGTTACCGGAACTTAACCGTAATGAAATCAAAAACGCCTGGCTCATTGCCAACCCCGGTTGTTATCCTACCGCCGCCCAACTGGCCCTGGCACCGCTTTTAGCCCGGGACCTGGTGGAGCCGGACAGCGTTATTATCGATGCCAAGTCAGGCGTTTCCGGGGCCGGGCGCAAAACGTCTCTGACCACGCATTATGCCGAGACCAACGAGAATTTCCGCGCCTATAACGTCGGTATACACCGCCATACGCCTGAAATTGAGCAGGAGCTTGGGCGCATAGCCGGCCGTGACATGCGTGTTTCATTCACCCCGCATTTGGTTCCCATGACCAGAGGTATTCTGGCGACCGTTTACGTTAAGCTGAAAAAGTTTAAGGACGGCGATGAACTGCAAGCCATTTTTGAGGACTACTACCAGGGAGAATCTTTTATACGTGTTTTACCGGCCGGAATGCTCCCGCAGACCAAGGCTGTGGCCGGGTCCAATTATTGCGACCTGGGTGTGGTTGCGGACCCGCGCACCGGGCGCGCCGTAGTGCTGGCCGCCATCGACAATCTGGTGAAGGGTGCTTCCGGCCAGGCGATCCAAAATATGAATATTATCTTCGGCATTAAGGAGACCGAAGGGTTGGAACACCCGCCGGTGTATCCCTAGGAGACGGAGGTTGAGCATGTCTGAAGCAAGTGGTAAGGGCGTAACTGCTCCCGCTGGCTTTCGGGCCAGCGGCCTGCATGTAGGGCTTAAAAAAGTAAAAAAGGACCTGGCATTAATATATTCCGAGGTGCCAGCTGCCGTCGCGGGTGTCTTTACCACCAATCAGGTTAAGGCGGCACCCCTGCTGGTTACCATGCCCCGGGTTGCCGCAGGCCGGGCCCAGGCCGTCGTTGTGAACAGCGGTAATGCCAACGCCTGTACCGGGGAACAGGGTCTGGCTGATGCCCGGGAGATGGCAAGATCAACGGCGGAAGCTTTGGCTATTGACGAAGACAGTGTTTTGGTCAGTTCCACCGGGGTTATCGGGCAGCGGCTGCCGGTCGACAAAATTGCCGCCGGGCTGCCCGAAGCGGTGCGGCGATTAAGTAAAGACGGTCATACGGATGCTGCGGAAGCCATTCTTACAACCGATACGTTTATTAAAGAAGCGCAGGCGTCTTTTGATACCGGATCCGGCACCGTTACCATCGGGGGGATGGCCAAAGGGTCAGGGATGATCCATCCGAATATGGCTACCATGCTCGGTTTTATCACTACCGATGCCAGTATACCGGCGGAGGCCTTACAGCAGGCCCTGCGCTATGCTGCCGACCGGTCTTTCAACATGATCACCGTGGACGGTGATACCAGCACCAACGATATGGTTCTTGTGATGGCCAACGGCCGGGCCCAAAGTGATCCCGTTCAACCGGATACGCCGGCCTTTGAAGCTTTCCGGGAGAAGTTGCTTGAGGTGTGTGTTTCCCTGGCCAAGGCCATCGCGCGTGACGGCGAAGGAGCCACCTGTCTTGTGGAGGTGCGGGCGAAGGGGTTGGCCACAGAAGAGGAAGCGCGGCTCGTGGCCAGGTCCATTGCCCGTTCCAACCTGGTCAAGACGGCCGTTTTCGGGCGCGATGCCAACTGGGGCCGGATAATTTGCGCGGCCGGGTACTCCGGGGCCCGGTTTGGCCCTCATAATTTCGATGTCTATCTGGGCGATATGGCCGTGGCGCGTGGCGGTCAGGGGTTGGACTTTGACGAGGAAAAGGCCAGTGCCATCCTGTCCCGGGATACGGTGGTCATTACCGTGGACTTGAAAAGCGGGCCGTGTGCGGCCACGGCGTGGGGCTGCGACTTTTCGTACGATTATGTCAAAATCAACGCCAGCTACCGGACATAGTATCGATGATTGGCTCCCACGGGGGTTTCCTTCGCGCTCACGTTCCGCGGCTACCCAGCACTCAGTGCTGCACAAGTTGCTTAGGAGTACCTGTAGTAATCGCCGGTAACAGGCCGGACATTTGAACCTTACGTTGTTGACTGAGTGCTGGGCGGGCTCAGGCATCGCGCTAACTCCCTAGCACTCAGGTAAGCAAAATGCAAGTCTATATGAGTGCTGGGCTCAAACAGAGCGTCGATGCTGATCTTCGCCCTTCGTCGTTCTTTTGAACAGGCTCCAAGTTCGCACTCTGGAAATCCCCCGTGGGCTTGACCGTAACTCAAAAATTTCTGCTCACTGTTTACTGTTCACAGGGTATGTGGGGCGGGTTTCTGCCCCCACCGTCAACCCTAAGAAATAGCCCCAAAAATGCAGCGAGCGTAGCCAGCGAGCGTAGCGAGCGAATGACAGGGCCGGAGGCCCGAATGACAGCGTCGATAGGCGCGAATGACAGCCCCGCACTCAGGTAAGCCCGGGATATACGCTCAACTGAGTGCGGGGCGAATGACAATCGGATTTCTAGCGGATCTCTACTGGATTTCTATCGGATTTCTATCGTACCTTACGGAGGTTGCACAATGGTTCTTACTGCCTTAGAGAAAGCGGGTATTTTGGTAGAAGCCCTGCCGTATATTAAAGAATTTTACGGCAAAACAGTCGTCATTAAATACGGCGGCCATGCTATGGTCAACTGCGAATTGAAAAAAGCCGTCATGACCGACGTGGTCTTGATGAAGTTTGTCGGGATGCACCCGGTAATCGTCCACGGGGGCGGACCGGAAATCAGCAAGATGCTCAAGAAGCTCGGCAAGGAGTCGCGTTTTGTCAACGGTCTCCGCGTCACTGACAGGGAAACGATGGAGATCGTCGAAATGGTCCTGGTCGGGAAAATCAATAAGGAAATTGTGAGTATGATCAACAGCCTTGGGGGCAAGGCCATCGGTCTCAGCGGCAAGGATGCCAATCTCTTCGAAGCGGTCAAGAAGCTGGGGCAGGTCCCGCAGCCGGACGGCGGGGAAGAACAGGTGGATATCGGGTTTGTGGGCGAGGTAACCAAAGTTAACCCCGATATTGTTTCCACTGTCTTTGAAAAAGGGTACATTCCTGTTGTCGCGCCCATTGCGGCGGGTTCCGACGGTGAGAGCTACAATATCAATGCTGACCTTGTGGCCGGTAAGCTCGCCTCGGCCTTAA
The DNA here is from genome assembly GCA_017656185.1 of Peptococcaceae bacterium. GTDB lineage: Bacteria > Bacillota > Desulfotomaculia > Desulfotomaculales > JACDOK01 > JACDOK01. The sequence continues at coordinate 16,187 of JACDOK010000034.1, forward strand.
AGGCCCATAAACTGGTCATTTTGACCGACGTTGAAGGCATTATGCAGGATCCTGCCGATAAGAATTCGCTGATTTCCGTCCTGCCGTCCTCCGATGTACCCGCGTTAAAAGCGAAGGGTATCATTTCCGGGGGGATGATCCCCAAGGTTGACTGTTGCGTTGATGCCCTGCGCGGCGGGGTCAACCAGGCCCATATTCTCGACGGGCGCGTACCGCACTCGGTATTATTGGAGATCTTTACCGATCAGGGTGTAGGCACCATGGTGGTGCCTTAGACGGGCAAGGGAGAGGAAACAGGTGTCGTATCAAAAGGAAATAATGGAACTTTCGGAACGCTATGTGATGCGTACCTACGGCCGCCTGCCTCTGGCCCTGGTACGGGGCGAGGGGACGTACGTGTGGGATGCCGACGGTAATAAATACCTCGATTTTGTAGCCGGTATCGCCGTCAATTCCCTGGGACACTGTCATCCCAAAGTAGTAGCGGCGGTACAAAAACAGGCCGGTATTTTAATGCACTGCAGTAACCTTTATTATATTGAACCCCAGGCCCGGCTGGCACGGCTGCTGGTGGAAAACTCGGCCTGCGACCGGGTTTTCTTCTGCAACAGCGGGGCCGAAGCCAATGAAGCGGCCATCAAACTGGCCCGTAAATATGCGAAGGCGCAGCTTGGTGACGACTGCAAATACGAGATTATCACGGCTCTTAACTCCTTTCACGGCCGGACCCTGGCTGCCATTACCGCCACCGGGCAGCCCAAATACCAAAAGGGCTTTGAACCCCTGCTGGCAGGGTTTAAATACGTGCCCTTCAACGACCTGAAAGCGTTGGAAGAAGCCGTTGACGACCGTACCTGCGCCGTCATGCTGGAGCCCCTGCAAGGTGAAGGCGGGGTCAATGTGGCGAGCGAGGCCTACCTGCAGGGAGTACGCGCATTATGCGACCGGCACAACCTGCTGCTCATCCTGGACGAGGTTCAGTGCGGGCTGGGGCGCACCGGGAAGCTTTTTGCCTACGAGCATTACGGCATCGAACCCGATATCATAACCCTGGCCAAGGCCCTGGGGGGCGGTTTCCCCATAGGGGCCATGCTGGCTAAGGAGCGGGTAGCCGCGGCTTTCAGTCCCGGAGATCACGCCACGACGTTCGGCGGCAATCCCTTGGCCTGCGCCGCCGGCTTGGCCGTTGTCGAGACCTTGCTGCAGGACGGGCTGCCGGACAATGCGGTCCGTGTGGGACGGTATTTCAAAGAAAGGCTGGAAGCGTTGCTTCCCAGGTATGAATTCGCCCAAGAAGTCCGGGGCAAAGGACTTATGCTGGGGATGCAGCTGCGCATTCCGGGTGCCAGCATTGAGCGCCGCTGCCGGGAGCGGGGATTATTAATCAACTGTGTTGGCGGGAATGTCCTGCGTTTTGTCCCGCCGCTGGTCATTACGGAGGCGGAGGTCGACAGGGCGCTGGAAATCCTGGAAGCGGTACTGAGCGAAGAAAGTGAGGGGAAATAGACTATGGATTTGAAAGGACGCGACCTTTTGTCCATGCGAGACCTGACCGGGGAAGAAATCCTGGCCGTGCTTGATCTTGCTGCCGAGCTGAAAAGTAAAGGGCGCTATGAGGATGATACCTGCCGCAACAAGACCCTGGCGATGATTTTTCAAAAACCTTCTACGCGGACGCGCATTTCTTTTGAGCTGGCCATCCGCCAGCTTGGCGGGCACGCCATCTATCTGAACACCGGCGACATGCAGCTGGGGCGGGGGGAAACGGTACCCGATACCGCGCGGGTTTTATCGCGTTACGTGGACGGTATCATGATTCGCACGTTTGCCCAGGAAGCTGTCGAGACGTTGGCCCGCTACGCTTCGGTCCCGGTCATCAACGGGTTGACGGACCTGGAACATCCCTGTCAGGTTCTGGCCGATTTTCTGACCATCCGGGAGAGTAAAGGGCGTCTGTCCGGGTTGAAACTGGCCTGGGTCGGTGACGGCAACAACGTGGCCCATTCCTTGATGCTTGGCTGCACCAGGGTTGGAATGCACATAGCGGTGGCCACGCCCCCGGGTTACGAACCCGATAAGGGCATTGTCGACGATGCCCTGCAGCAGGCCCGTAAGACCGGTGCGCGCGTGGAGCTTACTACCGACCCGGTGGCAGCCGTCAAAGATGCCGATGTGGTGGTCACCGACACCTGGGCTTCGATGGGGCAGGAAGACGAACATGATGTGCGGGCCCAAGTTTTCGGCCCGTACCAGGTTAATGCCGACTTGGTAGCTCACGCGCGGGATGATTATATTTTCATGCATTGCCTGCCGGCCCACCGCGGGGAAGAAGTGACCGACGAAATTATGGACGGGCCGCACAGCGTGGTATGGGACGAGGCCGAAAACCGCCTCCACGTTCAAAAAGCGATTCTGTCGATGATCCTATAAATTGGACGGATTGACAGGATAGAAAACAAAATAGTTAATTATTTAGACAGGATGAACAGGATTTACAGGATATAATTTTTTATAATCCGGTTAATCCTGTCAATCCCGTCTATTTTAAAAATATGGATATCCTGTTATCCCTGTCTAAAATGCAATAGGAAAGGAGAAGCGATTGTGTCCAAAAAGGTTGTTCTCGCTTATTCCGGCGGCCTGGATACCTCCATCATCATTCCCTGGCTGAAGGAAAACTACGGCTATGAAGTCATTGCCATGGTGGCCGACCTGGGCCAGGGCGAAGAGCTGGAACCTGTACGGGAAAAGGCACTTCAGAGCGGCGCCGCCAAAGTCTACGTTGAGGACGTCAAACGGGAGTTTGTTACCGACTATATTTACCCCCTTCTAAAATCGGGAGCCGTCTACGAGGGCAAGTATCTTTTGGGAACGTCGGTGGCACGTCCCCTGATTGCCAAGCGCCTGGTCGCTGTGGCCGAGGCGGAAGGTGCCGAAGCCGTGGCCCACGGCGCCACCGGCAAGGGCAACGACCAGGTGCGGTTTGAGTTGGGTGTCAAGGCTCTGAACCCGGACCTCAAGATTATTGCTCCCTGGCGGGAATGGCATATTCGTTCCCGCAGTGACGCTATCGAGTACGCCCGGGCCAGGGGTATTCCGGTGCCCGTGACCAAAGAGCAGCCTTACAGCAGGGACCGCAACCTTTGGCATTTGAGCCACGAGGGAGGGGTCCTGGAGGACCCGGGGAACGCTCCCCCTGATGACCTGTACCTTTTGACGGTACCGCCCGAACAGGCTCCGGACGAGCCTACCTTCATCGAGTTAGAGTTTGAGCAGGGCATTCCGGTGAAATTGAACGGGGAAGCCCTGGACCCGGTAGCTATGCTGGAAAAGCTTAATGAGCTCGGCGGGCAAAACGGTATCGGGATCGTGGACATGGTGGAAAACCGCCTGGTGGGGATGAAATCGCGGGGTGTTTACGAAACTCCGGGCGGGACCATTCTGGTGGCGGCGCACCGCGAGTTGGAACTGCTGACCCTGGACCGGGCTACCCTGCACTACAAAGATATGGCGGCGGTACGCTATGCCGAACTGGTATATGACGGTCTGTGGTTTGCCCCCCTCAAAGAAGCCCTCGATGCTTTCTTTGACGCTACCCAGCGCACCGTAACCGGCAAGGTGCGTATGAAGCTCTATAAGGGCAGCTGTACGCCGGCAGGAGCATGGTCGCCGTATTCTCTTTATTTAGAGGACCTTGCCACTTTTGAGGAAGACGAAATTTATGACCAGAAGGATGCTGCCGGGTTTATCAACCTGTTTGGCCTGCCGTTGAAAGTCCGGGCGATGGTTAATAAGCGGTAAACGGAAGCAGTAAGTGAGATACGGTGGAGGCACGGTGGAGATACAGTGGAGATACAGTGGAATATACAGTTGAATATACGGTTGAGTATACGGTTGAGTATGCAGTAGAGATACGGTAGAGATACGGTGGAGATACAGTGGAGATACGGTAGAATATACAGTTGAATATACGGTGGAGTATACGGTTGAGTATACAGTGGAGATACGGTAGTGACTTCGGACTTCGGACCTCGGACTTCGGACGTTTAACATTGAACGTCGAACGTCGCACTTTTTTCAAATGTCGGACGTTGAACGTTGAACCTTGAACGTTGAATTTTGGTGCGCCACGAGGCTGGTGCGTGGCTGCCGGTGAAAGTCCGGCCCAGGTAA
>JACDOK010000035.1 GCA_017656185.1 Peptococcaceae bacterium
CGTATAGAGCAGGCCGCTTCCCAAAGCCAGTTTTCTAAAGTAGTTAGATCTAAATTTTTTTCTGCAGCCATTCCATTACCTCCAGTGTCGTATAAGTCTATCTGTCCGGATACGTCTCCTATAGAACTTTCTACTCAAGTTGAGTGGTGTAAAAGATACAACGTTTGCCAAAATATATTATAACAGTTCCCTATGGCCGTGGATGGACATTTCGGCAAAAGGATGTATTTTCATTTAACAAATATTCCGACAGAATTCGACTAAAGGTAATAGAAAAGCTGCATTTGAAAATTCCCCCACCCTCAATGGCAGGTGGGGGAACTTTTCTGTAGGAATTCCAGACTTTTTAACCCTGGGACTAGGTTAGCAACTCCTAACTCCTGGCCGTGCGAATGTTTAGGCCCGGGGCAACACGCGGGTTTTCCTTTTTTCCGGATCCCCCATGCTTGGTCCGGTTTGTGTTTGTCTTTGGAAACTTTTTCTTGAACCGGGCCAGGTCGGGTGATGGCTCTTGGCTGCGGACATGCGCCATCAGGTTTTCCGTCATTGCAATAATGCCGTTTAGAAATTCACGGGGGCTTCCCTTCCCGCGTTCGATGCGGCCCAGTTTTTCCTCCCAGCGCGCTGTCAGTTCCGGACTTTTTATTTCATCCGGCATGAGGGACAAGAGAAGCTCGCCTTTGGGGGTAGGTACTAAGGTTTTGCCCTTACGAGTAAGATACTGTACCTGGCACAAGCGCTCGATGATGGCCGCGCGAGTGGCCGGGGTACCCAGCCCGCCTGCTTTCTTGAGAAGGTCTTTCGCCTGGGCATCATCCACGTAGCGACCGGCGTGTTCCATCGCTGCTAAAAGCGTATCTTCGGTATACCTCGGAGGTGGTTGCGTTTTCTTGTGAATGACGGCCGGGTCCCGCACTATCACCTTCTGCCCTTCAATCAAGGGTGGCAGCAGCTTATCAGTGGCCTGATCCCCGGTGTCACGGTAGACTTTTTTCCACCCGGCGGTGATTTCAACGCGGCCCGAGGACACAAAGGTTTCGCTTTCCACGGTAGTCACTACCGAAGTTTTCTGGTATTCGGCCGCCGGATAGAACGCGGCAAGGAACCGGCGGGCCACCAGGTCGTAGACGGCTCTTTCATTTTCATCAAGAGAAACAAGGTCGGGCGCCACAGGGGTAGGAATAACGGCGTGATGGTCCGTAACTTTGGCGTCATTAACGTACCGCTTAGATTCAGATAAAGAAGAAGCATCAATGCTGTCTGCCAGCTTCGCATATTCCGGGGCTGTACCCAGGGCAGCCAGGCGCTCATTTAGTGTTGCAGCCAGGTCCGCGGTCAGGTGGCGGCTTTCCGTGCGCGGGTAAGTCAACAGTTTGTGTCGTTCATAAAGGTCCTGGGCGATGTCAAGGGTCCGTTCAGCCGTCAGTCCGAGTATACGGTTAGCGTCCCTCTGCAGGTCCGTCAGATTGTACAGCAGCGGCGGGGGTTCAGACACCTTCTCCTTGTCAACGGACGTTACCTGCCCGGGCTTACCCAGGACTTTGGCCTTGACACGCTCCGCTTCGTCCTGCGTATCAAACCTGTCACGATCCCCCCCAAACCACTTGCCGCGATACAGATCTCCCTCCGGGGTCAGAAAGTCGGCCCACAGCTCCCAGTAGTGCTGGGGAACAAAATTGCGGATCTCATCCTCCCTGGCCACCACCAGGGCCAGGGTGGGAGTCTGCACGCGCCCCACGGAAAGAGTGGGCCCGTGCTTCGCGCTGAAGGCACGGGTTCCATTCATACCTATGATCCAGTCGGCTTGCGCGCGCAGCTGCGCGGCAGCCGCCAGAAAGTCGTATTCCTGAGAAGAGCGCAGGTTTTTAAACGCCTTTTTTACAGCCGCCGCGGTTGTTTCGGAAAGCCACAGGCGTTTGATCGGTTTCCGGCACCTGCAGTAAGTATAAATATAGCGGAATATCAGTTCCCCCTCCCGGCCGGCGTCGCACGCGTTGATAACTTCAACCACGTCCCGGCGCCGGAGCAGCTTTTGTATAATTTTAAGCTGCTCCCTAGCATGGTTGGCAGGCCTTAATTTAAAAGTGGTGGGGATGAAGGGCAAGCGATCCAGAGACCACTTTTTTAAACTAATGTCGTAGTCTTCGGGTTCGGCAAGCTGTACCAGATGGCCTATCGCCCAGGTTATAATGTATTGGCTGTTTTCCATGTAGCCGTCCTTATAATTAAAATGGCCCAGGACTTTGGCGATGTCCCGGGCCACAGCGGGCTTTTCAGCTAGAATCAATGTTTTGCCCAAGATCTTCCCTCCCTATCAAAATTAACACCCGTCCCGATAAGTTTCCCTTTAACTGCATGGAAATTTTGATCTGCATACAGTTCTTTTCCCGGTGATCATTTCCCGGAAAGTTTTCCTGGGGCCCTCCCCCTTATAAGGGCTTTTGGACCGGAAATGATTTGGGAAATGATCGGGAAATGATCACGGAAATGAAACGGGAAAAGATCAAGGAAAAGATTTTTGGCCAAATCCAATTACCATGCGTGTTAATACATGGTAATTATCCATCCTCGGATGTTGCACAAGCTTGGGTCAAAAACTGGCGCCTGTCGTCCTCGCTGAGTAAGAGTCGATATCCCAATCTCCGGTTATTGGGCGGCGGACTTTCCAACCAACCCTCGGAAACAAGCTGCTGCATAAGTTCCTGCATACGCATCGTACGGATGCCCAGCGTTTTACGCAAGGGTTGCACTCGTGTCTCGCCTGTTTGGGCGATCAGCAATTTTAATCTGTACAGATCTTCCGCTTCGCTCGGCAAGTCATTACCGGGTTGCAGACTGCCAGCAGTATAGTTGTTCCCATCATCCGGCTCCGGCAGCGGCGGCAGGTCGACCAGGTCCGTGCGGCCGGGAATGACGCCTTCATCTTCTTCTGAAGTCCATTGCCCCGGACCTTGCAACGATGCCTCTTCCGGACGTCGTGGTTGAGCCTCTGTAACCCCGGGCGAATGCTCTTGGGAACCAGCGGGCTTACTATCGTGCTGTATAGCTTCATTCTTAAAGCCGGGTACCGGTGAAGCTTTAATGCCTGAGCCGACCCAGTGATCAGTAATCTTAGCAACGGCCCGGTCAATGCTGTCCTCATCTTTTCCGACAGCCAGTGACTGGAACCTTATCGCACCATTATGTCCTTCGATTACACCAATCCCGTCACCCTTCCCCCTCAGAGGAGTTTGCGGTTTGTGATCCAGTATAGTGCTATAATCCGGGTCGGAAACCAATCTGAAAGCGACGCGGGACGGGAGGTTAGCCTTAATTACCCCGGTGATAACGTCCACTGACGGCCGCTGCGTGGCTACGATGAGATGGATGCCGGCCGCCCGGGCCAGCTGGGTGAGGCGCTGAATAAGCGGTTCCACGTCTTTTTTGGCCTGGACCATGAGATCGGCCAACTCGTCTATAACAACAACGACGTACGGCATATCGCTTGTACCATGGCGTCTATGATACTGCTGGATGTTCTTGACCTTTGCTTCTCTCATAACTTCATAGCGCCGTTCCATCTCTTCTACGAGTGTGCCGAATAAGCTGACGGCCTCTTTCACTTCGGTGGCCACGGTTAGGGTATGAGGTATATGATGGTACGCATCCAGTTCAACTCTTTTGGGATCAATCAGTACCAGGCGTAACTCGGCGGGCGAACGAAGCAGGAGCAACGTAATGAGCAGCTGGTGCAGCCACCAGGTCTTACCGGCACCGGTAGCGCCGGCAACAAGCAAATGGCGCACCCGTACCAGGTCGCTCATAATGGGATCACCAATATCATTCACTCCTAAGATAAACGGCAAAGGACGCCGCAAACCTTCCGCGATTTCATCTGTTCTTTCAAGCACCGGCCGCAGGAATACCGGATCACACTTGTGGTGATACAAAATAAGGTTCGCGGTGCCGGCGCGGCGCCCGTTAGTAACCTGCAGGGCTGGCGCTCCAAAGGCCGCCTGCAGGTCGCGAGCAGCGTTCTCCAGCTGGCTGAGGCGCAGGCCCTCTGGCAGCGTGACTGTGACGCGCGTGGCAACGGGGCCGGCGCGGTATGATACCACTTCGATTTTTCCTTTCCCGGTAAGGCCGCAGCGCCGGAAGGCGGCGTCTACGCGCCGTGCGTACCCAAAACCGGTACGATGCTGGGTTTCCGATGCCGGCGGGAGAGGCAGCACGTCCAGAGGCGGCAGGGGCGGCGTACCCGGCAACAGAATCTTTTCTTGTTCACTCTGACCCTTGCCGCCCTGAATTCTCTGCCAGAATGCAAATTGTTTTAAGCTTGGAAACTTAACGTTCCGACCTTGTAAAGACTTTGCTATAAAGCTCCATATCTGCCTGCGGAAGCGCCAAAACAAAGTACTGCCGAAAAACGCGCCCGGGATGCCCCAGCCGACATACGCCACCTTGGTTGCCAGCGGTACCAGGTCCGGGACATCCTTTGTCAAAGGGGAAAGTAGAAAGCCGGTGCTTAGAGCACCGGCACCGGCTGATAACGCCAGAATATTATAAAGTGTATCTGTAACCCCGTGTTTTTTGGCCAAGAAATCACCACCCAAGACTCAAGACTCAAATTATTTCCCGTGGAATATTTTTAGGATCGCGGGCATCAAAAATAACATGGCAAGGCCGCCTATCAATATGCCGCTAATCAAGCCGGTCGCAAACATCTTTTTCTACCTTTCCGGAACGGACATATTTAGGTCCTGGCAAGCACGTCGTAAAAGTTTTTCCGGAGGCAGTGTACTTCCATAACGCCGCAAAACGGCAGCTGCGGTACCAAGAGAACACTGCTGTGCCGCCAAGGCCTCGGCAATCAGCCGCAGGCAGCGCCATCCTTCTCCGCCCGGTTCATGCACAACCGGCTGCCGGTACAGGTCATCAAGAAAGCCCTGCAGAAACGCAAAGGCACCGTCAAAGGCGCCGTTTTTGTCTGTGTTAGCAAGAACCATCGTCGTATTCCCCCTGTTCTTATAAAGCGCTGAATAATGAATTCATAAGTTCGGCACAGTTATTGATCGCGGACTGGGCACCGCGCAGAATAACCGGCCACAAGGAATCACCCGCATGGCAAATGAGACCCCAGACTTCCTGGTAATGCCTGAGCAGCATAGCGACAATCGTTATGCTGATCAGCCATCCCAAGGCCTTTCTGGTGAATTTGCCGGCGGTCTTGAGCACCACACTGATGAGCAAAACCGCGCCTATGACGGTAAATACCATGCTCCAGCTCAAACTCTCATACCTCCTCTACCGCCCCATATATTCCAGGGGATTAACGTGACGCAGTATCCCTCCGTGTGCCTTCCAAATTTCAAAGTGCAGGTGGGGGCCGGTACTTATGCCGGTGTTCCCTACTTCACCAATTGTATGACCTCCGGACACTTCGTCACCGATATCCACCAGGATCCTGGACAGGTGGGCGTACCTGGTCTGTATTCCCCCGTGGTCAATCACTACCGTCTTTCCGTAAGCCTTAACATTTCCGGTAAAAATCACCACCCCGTTGAGTGCTGAACGTACCGGTGTTCCCGCACCAGCTGCGATATCAATACCGGTGTGAAAGCGCCGGGTTCCCCAAACCGGATGAATGCGCCAGCCATAGGCGTCTGTTATTGTTCCGGAAACAGGAGTATAGAACCGCCCCCGGGGCCCGTCATAATACTGTTTAGTCAGGTCTATATTCAGACCTGCCATACCTGTGCCGTCCGCTATATCAACAGCGGATTCCGGCACCAACATGGCAAAAGGCAGCATTGCCGCAAATACCAGCATCGTCCCTATCAGCAGAATTATCAAACCAATGCCAAGCGCCAAAAGGATGCTGGGCCATCCCACAGTGGTGATGGCCCAGTGCATCGCTTTCTTTTTGGCATATGACTTAGCAAGCGATTTGGCATAAGCCTTGGCCAGTTCCTTATCGGCGGTGGCCATATCCGCACCTCATTCTATTTGAAGTAAGACATTATCGGCATCACAATCTTTTCCCAGCCAAACAAGAGTATATTGTACCACTGGCCGGTAATACCCAGCATAAGGCAAAACACACCTACGCCCACCCCGATAAAGTAATTCATTTTGCTCTGCAGTGTTTCTTTCCCGGTCAGCAGATCCTTTACCACAAAAATGATACGTAACATTGCGTAACCCAAAAAAACACAGGCAATAACGACAATGGCCCAATTCAGTGCCATTAAGAATGGCTGCACCGGCGCGTTGGACGATACTTCAGGAACAAACCATTCCGCTGGTGGAAGGCCCTCGGGCGCCCCCCAGGCCGGCACTGCCGACAGAAAGAGTAGCGGTATCAAAAAAGCCGCTTTCAAGCGGCCAAAGCAGCACAAAAACATTTTAAGTAGCTTCATAAAACACACGCGGCGCCGACCGGCGCCACTTCCCCCTTTCGAAAAGTATTTTTAAGCTGTAGGTTTTTTCAAATAATATAGGTGTTATTTCACTGGCTTCCACCTCCCCATTGAGATCCCGTTTTTGGGTGCCCGGCTTCCTATCACCGGCAAACCCTTTTTCGCCATCACTATTTCCGCCCCTTTTTGCCAGTATGGGACGCCCCGGTTTCCCTTCACTTTTGCCAGGTTTATTATCTTCGGGTTAGTGACGGGAGCCCGGGCCGGCACAGCGGGTCGCAAGGGCGCTAGGTGACTGTCGTCTATCGTGATGTTATCTTCATATGCACGTTGGGCCTGGTGCCGGCGCTGTATGCGCTGCATCGTACCGTAACGGGTTCTTAGGAAGCTAACTGCCTTATCCCGGGCTTCGCTCCAACCCACTTGAACCTGAGCGCCCCCCAGTGTCAGGGGCTGCCTGATAGCCTTAATGGCATGGAGAAACCAGTACTTAAAAATCAGCACAATCAAAAGCGTCATAATGATCAGGTTGAGCAACAAGACACCCACGCCCAGGTACTTGTGCAATGGGTCTGCCGATCCTGGCCCGCACGCTAACTGTAATGCCATCATGGCTACCCATGCACCGCAGCACATACTCTGCACCAGCAATGTACGGACGAAGAGGTTCGCCCACCCTACCACGGCTTCGCTCCGCCCTGTTACTGCCGCCCCGTTGAGGTAAAGCGGCGCGATGACGACCAATCCCATCAACACAAAGTAATGAGCCAAAATAAAGAAGGCGAGAATGGCAGCGAGAAACACGCCGATGATCATGAAGAAAAGTGAACCAGCTACCGCGGCAGTGTCAGGGTGGCCAATCATGGCGAACATTTTTGCGGCTGAAAAACCTTCCTCAGCGGCTTGCTCTGAAACACCTGCAAAGGCCATTCGGAGTGGCGCCATAGAAACACCACCAGAGGTACCAGCCTCTACCATATAAGAGCCGATGATATCTTCCCAGACGCGGTTTTGGATCCTGATAAGCATCTCACAGAACCATAAAGATGCCAGCGATCCACCGAGGGCCAAAACTACCACTTTAATGTTTTCCCTGACCCGCCCGTAATCGGCTGTAACGACGGCCCGGACACCCAGGGCGCAAACGGCGATAGCCAGTAGGCCTAGGCCGAACCAAACGCACTGGCTCCAGGCAGTGTGAATCCAGGGAAATACCGTTAATGACGGTGTGTGGAGGAACAGTTTGTCAAACACGCCTTCCACCGGCCGCAGCCAGCCGTCAAGACTGCGCTGTACAGAAGTAAAGAACATCTCATACAGCAACTCGCCGGTAAAGGCTTTCTGCAGCGTGTTGATAAGCGTCTCGACTTTTTCTCCCAGGTTACGAATAAAGGCAACCAAGCCATCGTTATCGTCATCGCTGCTGCCGTAATGGCTTCTTACATCCCCGTCCGCGGCAAAAACAGGATGTGTACAGATGCCGCATGCGAAAACCGTTAATAGTAACAGGGCAAGGCCCAAACCCAAGAGGAACTTCCGTGCCTTTTTATGTTTCATGGAGAGTCCCCCTCAAGCCGCGGGTTCGGTACAGCGCGAGTTCTTCGTCGGGCAAATGGAGTTGCAGCTTATCGTACCCGTATTGCCCGTACTGCAAAAGGAATTGTCTGGCATGCAGGGCTGTAATTTGGCTGATCACGACGTCCGGCACGGCGCCGTTTTCGCGTACGCTGGCGGCATCGGACTGCTCCAGATTGAACAGGACCTTAAACGCGCTGTTGCTCCAAAAGCCGGTACCGCCTCTTGTACCTTCCTTACTGTGGGCCCAGAGGACAGCGGGTTTATTCGTTGCTAACACCGCCAAGCCGTTGAATTTGCGGATCGTGGTACACACAGTATTGATGTAAGCACTGAACTCCGGGTCAGTAAGCGCACGCTGGCCCTCGTCGAAGACTACCGCGCTCCAATACGTCCCAATAGCCCGGTCGCGTTGGATATGGCGCCAGACATAGTCCATGGCAAGGGACATCTTTACGGCGCCGACCAGGGCCTCGGTCTCATTGTTGATACTCTGCCCTACATGGAATACCACGAGGGGTACGTCGGGTTCTTTTAGCTCGTCTTGCTGGGAAAAGAGGTTTCTCATTGAACCCTCAAAATACTGCCACAGCTTCTCCCGTACCGACTGAGCCGCTTCGCTGCTTTCATCCGCGAGCTTCTGGTACCAGAGATGGATAGTAGCCCCTTTGTTCTTATCCCAGGTTTCCGGCCGATCCGGATCCACACCCACCTCCGCCCAGGTAGCCATAAGGGCCCGGTCCACGGCATTAGACTCTGCGGGGCTCAGCCCGTTGCAGAGCAGCGACACGGTGCGGCGGAGGGTGGCGTTGGCCATTTCCCACCGGGCGTTGTCGAATTCGGGTTTTCCGATGGGTTCCTGGAGACGCAGCGGGTCCATGTAGCGGCCACTCGCCAGGGTATGGTCGATCCACAGCCCTCCGTATTTCTGGCACATATACCTGTACTCCCCGTCTACGTCGAAAACATAGATCCGGTACCCCTCTTCAAGGAGCGAAGTGACCAGAGCCTTGATAAAAGTGGATTTTCCCTTTCCAGTAGAACCAAGTATGAGGAAGTTCTTTCCCTGCTCGCTGTCCCGTTCCATGTCGAGATAGACGGCAGAGTTATCGCTGCCCTGAAGGCGGTGGCCGATGTAAATGCCGGTACCGTCGGAAAGGGACCCGTCCACCAGGCAGTCTACGGAAGCAGCTGCTTTTTGGTCAACTATCCGTCCGTGATAATCGCGGTAAAACCGGGTGTCGGGCAGCGAACCGATATGGGTTTGCATGAAAGCGCAGGTTTGCTCATACGTAAGTTTATGGACGTGGAATTGCTTGTTTTTCAGCTCCCTCTGCAATCTTGCCGCTGTTTTTTCGAGCAGATATTCCGATTTGGCGTAAATCGTAATAAAGCACCAAACGTCCATTACGTCGGCATCTTCAAACGCTGTGCTGTCCCGCAGGTATTGGAGAGACCGCAGAGCTTTTACTTCCTCGGGGCGGGGCATGGCTCCGCGCTGGGTTTCCGCCTCCTGGATGCTGCCTTCGAGCCGGCGCAGTTTGGCGGACATCTGCCAGTTCCACCGCAAGGGCGGATTGGGCGGAGCGTAGCGAACGGTAACCCGTACTGCCACCTCCCGGCCACGCGGGATTACCGAGCCGACGACCCGGCGCAGTGTCTCCGGATCCATCACAAGGGGCCACTCCTGAACCAGAAAAGTCTTGGTATACAGGTCCCGGTCGATCCTAACGTGGCGCGGGTGTTTACGCAAGGTCCCCAGGGCTAAAGCTCCCCGGCCAGCAAGGCTCTGTTGATCTTCCAAGCGAAATATCCGCAAATCCTTTTGTTTTGGTTCCGCCGTATTTTTAGCGATACGGAAGAACCTGGGTAAATTTTTCCGCAACCGAGCCCCAAAAGCCATCGCGCACATCCTCCTGATAATCAAACTCAGCAATTAGATCCTTAAGGACTTCTTTAACCAGTTTCTGGTCTCCCTTTTCGGAAATCGTCAGTACATTCTCATTGTCAACTTCGACAGCTGCACGGCCCGTATATACCACGGGACGTGTTCTCTCCTGTAAGTGGACGAATGAGTCATCCAATGAGGGTACCGTATCACCAGTCCCGACGACCCAAACCTCACGGGCCGCTGTCAGAATGGCCGGATCGACGCCAGTGTCAGTGTGTACTACCAACCAGGCCTTACGGCCAACGATACGCCCGGCGTTTTTCAAGGCACTCTCAATGTCATGGCTGGTTGTTTTCATCACGTACAGATCCTTGCGGAGCCTTACTGTTTTGCTGGTTTTTCTCAGCCTCAGCAAGTGCCGCCGCAAACCGGGCATTTTAGCTGTAGCGGTGCCACAACAATCTACCAGTACAGTGGGAATTTTCATGGCACTTAAAAGACATACTGTTTTGGCAGCTACCGCTCCGGATGCTCGTAAACACTCGAGATCTCCTGCAGTAACGACTAAAATATTGACTCCCAGGTACCAAACCCGGCGCACATCCTTTTTCTTTGCTGGATTCCGGCCATGACCGGTATCACAGGTATCTTCGGCCACGTTTTGTGCTTGGTTACGATGCTGCGGTAGCTTTTTCAGGCACCAGCGGGGAGGATTAAGCTGGCGTTCCAGCAAATCAGCTAAGGCATCGTGGGAAAGAAAATAAACATTGCAGCCAACGGACTGCAGTTCCGCCGCTATAGTAGTAGCTACTTCATAAAGTTTTTCTTGTGAGGGATCGTGAAAATCTTGGTCTGTTTTACGTTGCTTTTTAGAGTGGAGCCCGGGTAATTTTAATGTAAACTTACGTGTCCGCAATCTGATGTGATAACTAGTGCGTAAGGCCCGGTATTCCCCCGCCATCCGCCTGTGCAGTTCCAGCCGGCTGCGAGCGATAGCGCGTAACCCATCCGAAGGCAGTTCTTCCACCTTAGCAGCCCTACGGTCCCACTCACTTTGCTGTAAGTCAGGGCCGGTATCGCAGTACACAACGCATTCCACGTCCTCAGCCACGGCCGTTCGCAAGGCTGCCGCAAAGGCCTCTCTGCGCGCCAGTCGTTCCGCGCCGGTGGTTGTTTCCCAGGGGGGTGGTTCCACGCGCATCACCACGCCCACCGACTTATCAGCAAACCTGAAAAAGGGCTCGTCATCGGCGCCAGTTTGTACAGGAAATAGTTCCTTGAGGCTGTGTTCCCCGGCTACGGTGCGAACGGCGGGTTCGCGCAGGTAATTTTGTATGCGCCGGACCCACCGCGGCAGATCGGCCACCGCGAGAACAAAGGCGACTCCGGGGATAAACACAAAAAGCGCCAGGCGGAAACCTATTGGGCCCGGCATAAATGCGAAAAGTAAGCCACCAGATGCAACGGCAAGAGCCACCACAATCAGGCTTCTTACGGTAAGGCAGCCAAAATACAGGACGTCCTCGCGGATATCCTCGGGAAAATATGACTGGTAAGCTCTTTTAGGTTCCAACTGCATCCCCCTTTCTCTTTAACTCAGCAGTGTGCCCACCGGGCCGGTAAAGGCGACATATCCGGCCAGGGCGGAGAGTATGGGGAACAGTACACGGCGCTCAAAAAAAGAGCCGGTGGTTATGTTGAACACCGGTAAGGAAAACTTTTTGCGGTACGGCCATAACAGCGGGACACCTTGTGGATTTAAGGTGTCGATCAAAATATGACTTAGATACCCAGCGGCAAAACATTGTACACCTGCGGGGGAGATCCCTGGCCATAATATTTTGAGGAGAACTGTAAAAACTACGACAGCCATGATGCTGTGCATTATACCGCGATGCCGCACAATCCTACTAAACATACGGTTAATACCTCGCACAGCGGTACGGCCCGCATACCCAACTACCCTACCCGCAACAGGTATCTTACCACTGGTTGTACCTACCCCACGTTCAAATATGCTTTGTAAAATCGACCTGCCGTGGTCAAGATCGGGGATTAAACTACCGGCTGCAGCTATCCCGACGAGCATGGGCCAGGTGTCCGGTTCGGGAGAACCAAAGCCTAAAACACAAAAACCGGCGAGTACGCCGGCTGCCAGGTGGGTGGAATATATCATTGTCAGGTATCTCCTTTCTACCTCAGAGATAAAGGGAGTTTAACAGTTCGCGGTTCCTGTATTGCTTGGCGGATGTTTTCCCGGGCGGACGAGGTTTTTGTCTTCGTGGTGGACATTTTAAGATGGTATCGAGGGACCACCCGTTTTCCAGCGCGTCCAGTAAAAACCCGGTAACGTTTTCTACTGTCTTCCTTTCCGCATAATGAGTGAGAACGTTCACTGCGTTTATAATCGCATCATCCTCATAGAGCTCCAACTTGGCAATAAAGCTGCTGTCGGGGGCTGTGCCACATAGTTCCTCGATGGTTGTTACGGCCTGCCGTATCACTGGCCGAAGGCGAGACTCCTTGGGAACAGGCTTGTCGTGTTCATCTTGCGGCTGCTGGTTTTCTATTCCCGGAGTTGTTTCTGGAGATGTTGCCTCGGGAGTTTCATTTTTTTCTTCTTCTTCTTCTTCTTCGCGCGCGTGCGTATTACCACCACAACAACAACATGATTCATGTAATCTCTGGTATTGCTTTTTCATTTTCGAAAATGCATTTTCCATTTTGGAGTTTGCATTTTTCATTTTGAAAAATGAAGAATCACGGGCATCGCATGCATTTTTCATTTTGAAAAATGCATTTTTCATTTCGGAGTTTCCATCTTCCATTTTGGAAAATGTATTTTCTATTTTGAAAAATGAGGCAACATCTACTTTGTAGCCTTGCAGGACATAACCTAGCTTTAGGAGGTCCGTGTGTATCTTGTTCAGGTCAACCCTATATTGTTTGGTCCGGTCCCATTTTCTTTCGGGGTTGAACCGTTCGTGCAACCACCCATTTTCTACTAGCTCAGATACACGCCGGCGAACAGTGGCAGGCGACAGGCCAATCATGGTTTCTTGGGAAAGTTCTTCGGCTGATTTATAGAACCACCCATTGGTAGGTTCAAAATCAAGCGATATCCCGCCTTTCTCGGCCCTGGCCTTCTCCTCAGAAATAAACTTGTCAAAATCCTGTACTCTCTCACTCCAGTAGATAAATTGGTTCAAAAGAACTGCTTTGACAAAGTCGCCGGTAAGAGCGATAAATTCTTCTTTAATTACCACCCGCTTCAATTTTTGCGGCATATTGGATCACACCCTTCCGGCACATTAGTTGGATCAATTATCCTGTGCTGAAACAGGGTTCTAACTTCCATTACAGCAGGCCACCTCCCGCAGTGCTTCGCTGCCTATGCTCGTCCAGGTATTCCCCGATCCAATGATGAGCCGGAGCTGGACGTCCCCAAAGATGACCCTGGGCGAGATCGATGTCGATACCGAGTGATTTAAGAACCCGTAATTGCGAAGGATGCTCAATACCTTCGGCGACAACCTTGGCCTTGACGCCCTTAGACAAGTGCACTATGCTGCCCGACACCTCGCGGTACCTGTTGGGCTCACCTGAATTAACCTTGGCGACTAGGCGGTGGATGTACTCGTGATCGATCTTTATGTAGTCTGGATCCAGCTCAGCGATTACGGAGAGGCGCGAGTAACCATCGCTGACGTCGTCCACGGCGATTTCAATGCCCTTATCCCGAAGCGAAAGTACGGCCTGCTTCAATAAATCAAAATCTTTAATTTTATCTCGTTCGGTAATCTCTACGACAAGCCTGTTCCTGTATTGTTTAGCGCCTTCCAGTAGAATGGACATAATCTCAGGCTTCGGTAGCGACCGCGGCGAGACATTTAGAAACAGCTTTAAGTATCCCGGGAATGGGGAGAAGTCCCGAAGAATAGAGCGACAACAGATAGTCTCCAGTTCTATTAACTTACCCTGCCGCTCGGCGTAAGAAAAAAGTGCGTTTGGAAAATGTAGAGCAGGTTTCTTAGAACGCTTGGTGCCCTTAGGGCCATATGAAATAGCTTCAAACCCAACTATCCGATTATCGGTAATGTCAAGGATGGGTTGGAACTGTATTAGCAACTTTTCTCTTCGTTCTAGGATTGCCCGAAACAACTTCTTGTTTTCACCTTCGCTTTTAAAGTCCTTATTCTTGGTGTTGCTTTCACCTAGTTTCTTTGACGGGCCTTTTTTCACTGGTTCATCTCCTTTCTTAGGTCCTAAAATAGAAAAACCAGCAATAGTGCTGGCCTTAGTCATCAAAAGCCTTAAGGAATTGCGCGGCTCGCGGCCGGTTCCTGGGTTTCGGTGATTGCTGACGGTCATCACCGTTTGTGTCGACATCCTTTCGGGTTAAGTGTCCGTTTATGGAGTTCAATAAAGCTTCGATACGGTCAAGTTGCTGCTGCTTATCAGAAAGCAGTTGTTCCAGATTTAATACCCGCTTTTCCAGAGACTGTAAGATTGTTTCAATTCTTCTTCCGAGTTCGACCCAGTTTTGTACCTGGGGCGCCCGGGACCCTTTGGGATACTGCCAGATGGGATGGTCGGGCGGAAAGCTTACGCTCAACCGCCGGTCCTTGGCGTTCTTGGAATCGTTTGAAATACCTGCATCATTCAGCGTGCATCACCTCCGGACGCCGCGTGGTGATTGGCTTACAAATAGATATCCACAACCTTTGAGCATCACCACGCTTTATGAGTGTGCATCACTGCGCAAACCCTTGCGGCCCAAGGATTTGAGTGCAATTTTGGAAAGGGTTGAGCATCACCGTTTAGAATATAGGCAAAACTGTTAAAACAGCCGTGCATCACCGACCTTGTGGATATCCTACTGAAATTCTTGGTACATAAGCGATTACGGGGAGCAGCACCTTGTTTGCGTGGTGTGCAGCACGATGGGTTCAAAAATCGGCTCCAAAGCCTTGGGCGATGCGGGATTGCGCCGAGCAGCACCATGTTATTAATCAAAGCAGCACCGATACTCTGAAAATCACCTTCTATCCCTTGGGGCACAAGGGATACAGGCGAGCAGCAGTTCATTCAATGTGCTGTGCATCACCCGGCAAACCCTTGGGGCACAAGGAGTTGAAGGCGATTTTTGGATAGCACGTGCAGCTTGCTTGTAAAGAGGCTTGAAAACCTTTACCAATCCCGTGCATCACGAGAGTACTTAAAATTGTCCTCAAGTTATTGAAACGTAAGGGTTTGCGGTGAGCAGCACTAGAAAATGGGTCCGTGCATCACCAATAGCCTTAAAATACCCTTGGAAGCCTTGCGCCTCAAAGGCTAGAGACGACCATCACCTTACACGAAATTCTGGCAAAACTAATTGGGGACAGGTGATGGTCGATAATATCACCTGTCCCCCAAGGCTTTACTCTTCCTTGAGTGTGGCTTCAGCCGCACTAGCGGCTTCCATTTCTGCTTCTTGAAGAGCGTACAGATAACCTTTACAGTCGTCGAAAAGAGGATCTTCTGTAAGTTCGGCAGCCGGCAGCATTTTAAGGAGTTGGTCCTTGAAGACCATACCTGCGCCGCCGGCCACATAAGTTGTGGTAATAGAGGACCTCATATGGCTCAGTCGTGAGTTAATAAGGTTGGCTACCTGTTTTCCAGTTTGAATGGCCGCACGGCGTGCGGTAGGCGTAAGGTCAAGGGGTTTTCCATTATGCATTATTGGTTTTCCTTTGAGTGCTTGGTCTGTGATTATTGCGTGACGTGCCTGATCCAACGGCTCACCGGTAAGTCTCTGATATTCCGCGGCTACAGCACGGTGCACCAGGTGCAAACCCGTAGTCAGAGAATTGTGGTACCCTTCAATGGGTACCGGCTGTCCGTCCTTGACTTCCAGTAGGATGTATTCCGTGGTGTAAGTGCCGGCCTGCACCACAAGTACAATGCTACCGTCCTCAGGTAAGGAATTTTGCACAAGGACTATACCCGCACCTTGAGGCAGGACCATAACGCGGGAAAAATCGATGCGGCGTTCCTCGCCCCCGTTGATCTGAACCCGGGCTGCCAAGGCTTCCAATCGTGATTTCAATGCGTGACGTTGGTGTTTATAGAAAGCCAGGGGCAAACCCACTGCCAACCGGGTATTACTGACACCGGCCGTAGATCCTTTTGCAGGTGCGCCGGCACCTACCAGGTAGGCTGCGGACAGAAGAAGTATATCGTGTATTTCAGGTTGTTTTTCGGGCGATAAGTTCACCGGAGTAGCGTAAGGGGATTTTGAGGCCGCTTTGCCGACAAGGTATTCCCCACTGATTGCCGTATCATTTTCATTTTCTGCGATGATACGTACAAGATACCCGGGATCATATGCGGGGTCGTCATTTTTATCGTCAGAGTTGTCGTTGGGACTGGGTCTAAAAAACCCACCCAAAAGGTCGTCGACCGGTGCATCGGCAACACAGGAATAGATACTTTTCTTTTTTCCCGCCGCTGACATAGGTTTTGTCATTCCGTACCCAATGTCTACGGCCACAAAGTTGTTACTGTTGGTACCACCTACGAATGAGAACAAAGTATCAACCTCCTACTAGATTAAATAAGAAAGCCGCAGCCTTTGTGGTCACGGCCTGAGAAACATGTTTAATTTTCAACATGGGTTTATATTTATCTCCAAATAAGGTAAACTAATGGAATAATTTGTAGCGAAATTGACGATGGTTAAAGATAAAGAGTTGTTACAGCGAATTGAATATTTACGAACGATGCTCAACCAGCTGGTTACAAAACGCGGGTATAACTTTACGCATCCCGAAGTATTGCACGTTAGTAAGCAATTAGACCTTCTCATTAATGCGTATTACAGGATCCCTTGTACAGAAAAAAGCAGGGGCAATTAGTTTCCCCTGCTATACTACGAGCCAGGTTATTTGCAATACTCTCTTAGTGAGCTACTCTAGAAGTTCATGAGGTACTTCAGGCTGGTACCAAGCTCCCCAGCTGGTTGGTTGGATACCAAGTAACGCTACAAACATGGCAAGGTTAGCAGCTAAACCAAATAACAGCCTCTTCAATACTGACACCTCCTTCACTTATTTTTTTAATCCCGGGATGAGACCCAGAAGGTTATCCATTCTTTCCATTAGCGTGTGCCCTTGTGGCAGTAAGGTTAGTACCTGCACCGTAAGGCCCATACCCGCAGCTAAGAGCAATTCTGGAGGCAACTGGATTATTAGAGTAATTAAAATGTAAACCAGTAAAGTCCCCAAAGCCCACACCCGCTGTCGCAAGCGTTGAGCTGGCTTTACAGGTTTAGCTTTGCAGTCAACAGGAACATAATGCAAAGTAACTACGGCAGACAGGAGAATAACACCCCAACACAGGTACAAGGCGCTAATATAGTTAACGAAATCCGCCAAATATAGGGCTAATGCTCCTAATATACAGAATGTAACTAAGCTTCCAAGAAGACAACGGCCATAAGAAGTGCAGTGGGCTCCTCCGGCCGGGAGTCTAAACAACCCGGATGCTAACAGGGCCGCAATAGTGGTGTTAAATATGCCCAGGATCATCGGAACAGTAATAAAAACCAAAACTTTTACAAGGCCCCCCAGAATAATTTCCAATCCGTAGGAAACCTTAGCCCTTTGGAGTTTATTAAAATTCAAGTCGTTTGCAATTAATAAAGCCAATTTCTCGGCCATATTATGTATCACTTTTGTGAATCTCCTTTACACCGGTAAGGTAAATTAACAATAAAGGTGGTTGGGAAATTCGTAAAAGTTACTGAACCGTTCATATGAGCAACAATTCGCTTAACCGAAGCTAATCCTATTCCCCTGTTATCCCCCCGCGTCGAAAAGCCGGACTCAAAGATTTTTTCCCTAATGCTGTCGTCAATGGGATGCCCCCCGTTTGATACTTCAATCCGTAATGTATCTTTACAAAACATCTTCAACCTTACCCATTTTTCATTATCCGGCAAATCCATTACCGCCTCGGCAGCATTGTTAAGCAAATTGCCCAAAACTACAACCATAGAGTCCGTAGGAATTTGTGAGATATGATCAACTTGGTTAAAATCGTAAATAACGTTAATCCCTTTTCCTGCAATTTCTTCATACTTGGATTGGAGGAATACCGCCAGTACCTCATTATTTAGCTGTAGCAATTTGCTGGTTATACTAACCGGGCGAACAACATCTTTTAGATATTGTTGAGCGTCTTCTGCTTTACCCAGTTGCAACAATCCGTAGATAGCCTGCAGATGATTAATGAAATCGTGCCGCTGTGCCCGTACAGTATGTAGTAAGCTTGATAAATCATCCAAAAACTGCTGCTGGTTATTAATTATTTGGTACTGGCTTTTATATTGGGTAAAAGCATGAATCACATACAAAGCCAGCACATAATTAATAACTGCTAAAAGGCCCAAAAAGTGGACGATACTCCCTCCATCAGCGCATAACTGAAATTGATAATGTTGAACAAATACAACAATGATAAAACATTGGAGAAGAACGGTTAAAGCAATACCATTATTAATATTGGGTCTCATTATGGCCATCCTTTATAGTTTGTTTTTCATTAAATATCGGGTGCCTGAACAAAAGTGCAGCAATGACGCTCAATATTATAAATTCGGGAATCGGTATTAGTATGCGAAGCACTAAGTCATCGAGAACAGCGCTCAGGCTATTAACTCCTGCAATGCCCATAAGCATTGGTGCTAATAAATTCTCTATGACAATTAGTGTTGTCAATACGAATACGGAGGTAAATAGGGCTTGGACTGTTTTAAACCTAAAAAATAAAACAAAAACCAAAGCTAATACAAATACTCCGATAACCGTATGAACTCCGAATGGTACAGGCAATGCCCTAACTCCCCAGGATATTAAAGCACTTATAGCACCCGCACTTAGTATCTTTCCTCTATGTACCTTACCCCCGGCAAAGGCTAATCCAAGGTAAATTAATAGAACACTTTCGGGGAATGAGTTTAGTAAGACGGCGAGAAACGGCATCTTATCCATTGTTAGTTACCCTTCCCAATATTTACATTTATCTTCTCTGTTTTTTAAATATTTCCTTTTTAATAATGCAATTTATCACATCCCTACAATCGAGTAGGAGGGGGTGACTAGCCCCCGTCCTCTCACACCACCGTACGTACCG
>JACDOK010000036.1 GCA_017656185.1 Peptococcaceae bacterium
AGGCTAAACCTAAAAAGCATTGCTTAAAAATCGGGGCGCTATTCAGCAAGCCCTATTTAGTTTACTTGTGCTTCAGTTAATAAGCAAGAAATTTTGCCGTTGGGAATTATAAGAAGACATTTGAAAATTATGTTTCCGATTTACTGAAGACCCAACCATCGATTGAAGATGTAAAAAAGCGGTTGAAGACCTTTGCGAAGCTTACATTGCCAAAACCAAAGAGGTTCCCGACAGCGCATAGCTTCAACGGTTGGCTAATTGGTTACTTAAGGAAGCAGATTAATAAAGATATTCTGTATAAAAGAAGAGCCTACATAAACACATTAGGCCCTTTCTTTTATTACACACGTACGAAGGTACATATTTTTCGAACATTAACGGGGGGTTTATCTGACTTTAACTTTATCTGTATTTAACCAAGATTGACGGGGTTTTAACCGGGACCTGTTTTCAGCTTGCTTCCTGTTCCAGTGCTTTACGGTACTTCACTAAATCTTCGATCATAAGCACCGGCATGTTATGCTTTTCGGCAAAGGCCACTATTTCCGGCAGGCGTGCCATTGTCCCATCTGGATTGGTAAGTTCACACAGCACACCATAGGGTTTCAGCCCTGCCAGGCGCATCAAATCAACGGTCGCTTCAGTATGCCCCGGACGTTCCAGCACACCGCCGGGATGGGCTCTTAAGGGAAACACGTGACCGGGGCGATGGAGATCCTCGGGTTTGGCATTATCCGCAATAGCTGCTTTCACAGTCGTAACTCGGTCGGCGGCCGATACACCGGTGGTAACTCCATTTGCAGCATCGATGGATACGGTAAAGGCGGTTTTAAAACAGCTGGAGTTATTCTCCACCATCATCGGCAAGGCTAGCGCACGCACCTTTTCATCAGTCAGACACAGGCAGACAATGCCGCTGCATTCACGGATCAACATGACCATCTGGTCCTCGGTAAGGGATTCGGCGGCAAAAATCAGGTCACCTTCGTTTTCTCGTTGCTCATCATCCATAACCAGTACGCCCTGGCCGTTGCGTAGCGCGTCAAGCGCCTTCTCCATCCGTTCAAACGAGTTACCAAATCGACTTAACAGAGTCTGATTCATGGTAATCCTCCTTTTAGTTATTATGGACTTACCAGAATCAGGGCGGAGGGACAGACAGCTACCTATGCACACACGGGCAGCCTCGTCCAGGCAGGATGCCTGTGGTGGGTTCTGTGGTGGGTTGCTGACTGCCTTATCCTCTTCCATCCGGACTTTTACCGTCGGCTCTGGCCTCTCACCAGATCTGCTGACCTCCCTCTGGAACGGAAGGAGCGCTCGCGGGCTCCCCAGCGCAACCTGGGATACCGCCGGTGGGGACTTCCACCCCGCCCTGAGGATAAGTTATTTAATAAAATATACCAGTTTCCGAGCCATTGTCAATAAACTAAAAATATGGGCCACTAATTGGTTGGCTAAGACCTTTCTTTAAGGATAATAGCCTCTGCCGGACAACTCGTTACACAAAGACCACACTCGTAACAAAGTTGCGGCTCATAAGCTAATTGGTTGTCAACAATCTTACGTGCACCAAAAACGCAGCGGTCTACACACGTAAAACTTTGAAGGCATTTTTCCGGAATGTCGTGAGCAATAACACTTGCTTTTCGGACCCAGTTTGTCCTTCCATATCGCAGTAGCGCCTGAACTCGCCGGGTTTAAATCGAACCATAGTAGAATGTTTACGGCAGTCAAAAAGGCAGCCGCCGCAGTAAAGAGAAGAGGAACGCTCCGGGCCGGGGGAATTTGCTCCGGCAGGCTGTTTTGGCCGGTTTCAGTTCCGCGACTGTTTTGAGGGCGGCTACCGGAGGTAAGGCGCTAATTTTGTACCGCCCGGCTTTTTCGTTTCGGAACAATGGCCCTGAAACAATTACAATTGGGAATGTTATATGAAAACGGCAGTATTGTCGTCGACCCCCGGTAGCGTAAAAACCCTTGGATGTCGACGATATGCAGTAGAAACCTTTCCAAGCCATAAGGGATGTATCGAAGTATCCAGTAAGGAAGGGAAAGGTACCACATTCCGGATTTATCTGCCGGTGTAAAATAAATTTCGCCTTGATGACTGTCTATAATCCATAATTTTACTTGAATTTCTGAAAATTTAGGAATAAAATGGACGGGTAGTAAGGGGGAATAGCATGAGCCCGAGAAAAGTCATTAGCGTCAGTTTAGGTTCGTCGAAGCGCGATCACCGTGTGGAAGTGGAGCTGTTGGGTCAGAAGTTCGAAATTAGCCGTCGTGGGACCGATGGTGACTTTAATAAGGCTATTGCTACATTGAAAGAGTTGGACGGCAGGGTTGATGCCATCGGATTAGGGGGCATTGACATTTACCTGTATGTGGGCAAAAGGGCTTATCCCATCAGGGACGGCCTTAGATTGATGAATGTTGTCAAGAAAACACCTGTAGTAGACGGCAGCGGTCTTAAATGGACGCTGGAGCGAGAGGTTATCCATTACCTGGCCCGTGAGACCGATTTATTACCTCCGGGTACCAAGGTGACAATGGTCAGTGCCGCTGACCGTTTCGGGATGGCCCAGGCCTTTGTCGATGTTGGTTGTCAGACCGTATTTGGCGATTTAATTTTTGCATTGGGTATTCCATGGGCTATTAAATCGGTACGACAATTAGATCTGCTGGCACGGTTCGTGGCACCCCTGGTTACCAAGCTTCCTTTCGAGATGCTTTACCCGACCGGCAAAAAGCAGGACGCCCCTGACGAGAAGAAAGCGCGCAAGTTTGCGGCGTTCTATGCCGAGTCGGATGTTATTGCCGGTGATTATCACCTGGTACGACGCTATCTTCCTCCTGAATTGCACGGGAAAACCATTATCACTAATACCACCACCAAGGCCGACGTAGAACTGCTTAAGGAGCGAGGTGCCAGGTACCTTGTGACCACTACGCCTGAGTTTGAGGGACGATCTTTCGGTACAAACGTCCTGGAAGCGGTATTTGTTACTTTGATTGGGAAACCTTGGAAGGAAATTAAACCGTCAGAGTACCTGGATCTTTTAAAACAACTGGATTTCAAGCCGCGGATCCTTAAGTTGAATTAGCGGTTAAAGGCCCAGCAGCTCGTAACATTTGGCATCAAAACGGTCGTCATGGGGTAGACCGTGAGCCTTGCGGAATTCGATAACAGCCTGGCGCATTCCCCCGCCGAAAATACCGTCAATAGGACCATCGTAGTAACCGTGCTTGATCATCAGCCGCTGGATTTCCAGAACGGCTGATTTTCTATCTCCCCGGCAGAGTACCGGTCGGGGATAGGGTCCTAAAGGATTGCCGATAATATATACCGGTGTACCAACTTTAACCAGGGGATAAACTTCTTCGACGTGCTTGTTGAACATCCGGATACAACCGTGACTGGCGTAGCTGCCAATCGACCCTGGTTTGTTGGTACCATGGATACCATATAATCCCCACGTTACCGACAGTCCCAACCACCGGGTGCCGAACCCGGTTCCCCAGTGGGCTGCCTTTCTAATGATTTTCCAGTTACCTACCGGAGAAGGGGTATCTTTTTTTCCTACCGCACAGGGATATTGTTTATAGGGATACCCGTTGTTCATTATTGTCAGCGTACGGTTGCGCACGTCAATTACTATTTCTACCGGACCCTGGGGTGGAGGTAACGGATCATTGTTCGCTTTCACGGGCTCGGCAGCCGTAGCAAGGGTATACCAAGTTTTAGGACCCACTACAGCATCCGGTTTAAGATTATGAGCCTTTTGAAAATAACGCACCGCGTCAGTGGTTAGTTTGTCATAGGTGCCGTTAATGGGCCCGGTATAGTAACCGGCTGTGGTGAGAAGTTCTTGAAGTTGACGAACATCTTCGTTATCCACAAGCTTTTGCTCAGGAGAAATTACAACAATGTCTTCACAGTTAAGGGGACATACGATGTATTCTTTTTGTCCGGCCCAAGCTGGTTTAGTCGCGGCTGGTAAGCTCAATCCAAATATGGCACATAGTAATAGAATGAAAAGGCGCAACATACCAGCTCCTTTTCCTTATATTTTCCTTAATATTTATTGATATAAGTAGCAGGGTTTTATACCGCGAAAATATAATGATATTAAAAATGTGCCCCTTTAATATTGGTATAAATTAATTATGAAGGGGGTGTTTCAGTTGCGACGAATTAGATTTACTGTTCTCGCCGCAATGGTACTTGTCATGGTCTTATTATTGTCATCTTGCGGTCTAGCGGGGCGTAATCAACCCGGTGACGATAAAAGCCGGTTGGTGCATAAAGAAGTAAAACTGTATTTCTCGGACCAGGACGGTTACCTGGAAGTTGAGAAACGGACCGTTGAGGCTGAAACCAAGTCCGGTATTCCAGAAGCGACAATAAAGGCTTTAATTAACGGCCCTAAAGGCTCCGAGCTTAGCCGAACTCTTCCTACGGGCACCGAACTTTTAGATTTAAATATAAAAGATGGTATCGCCCGGGCCAATTTCAGTGAGGAGTTGCAAGTTAATCACTGGGGGGGGTCCTTGGGTGAATCGTTAACGGTATATTCCATTGTCAATACGTTAACTCAGTTCGATGAGATAAATGCCGTTGAAATATTGATCAACGGGAAAAAAATAGAATCCCTGGTCGGTCACCTGGATTTGACACGTCCGGTTGCGCCTAACGAAAGCATTGTTCGTGAGTGAGGACTAAAACATAGCCCTGGTAGTAAAAAAATACCACCGTAAAACGGTGGTATTTTTTTATCTATTAGCTTCCAATATAGGCCGAAAATATCGTAAAATGAAGAAAATTGTAATTACGAATCGATGATGGAAAAGAGGGGATGAAGTGCCTAGGAAGTTTTTAGGGATAATGCTGAGTGTTATAGCAATAATCGCAATATGGGCCTTCTCTTCTAGTACAGGCTATTGTTCCCAGGTAGCGGTGGTAAAGGGTAGTGTGGTTAATTTACGAAATGGACCGGGGACGAATTACGCTCCCCCCATTGGTGAAGTACGCCAGGGTGACCGCCTGAGTGTCCTGGGACAGGCTAACAACTGGTACAAAGTGCAAACTGCCGCCGGACAGGTAGGTTGGATTGCTGGCTGGTTAGTTAAAGTGGAAAATGCCCCGGCATCGAAAGAAGCGGTGGTTACGGGCAGTGTCGTCAATTTAAGGAGCGGGCCGGGAACGAGTTATGCCGTAGTAGGGGAAGTCAAGTACGGGGACCGTTTACCTGTACTAGGAAGCTCGGGTGACTGGGTCAAGATCCGGCGCGGTGATGGACAGGCGGCCTGGATTGCCGGCTGGCTGGTACAGGTGGAACAGAAGCAGGGGGACAGCTCCTCTTCAGCTCCTTCACAGCCTTCTACCGGGACGTTCATCAAGGAAGCGGTGATTACCGGGAGTTATGTAAACCTGCGCAGTGGTCCTGGAACCAGTTATACCAAGATAGGACAGGTCAGCAAGGGAGCCCGGTTGCCTGTACTGGGTGGTAACGCCGAGTGGGTGAAGGTGCGCTTATCGAGTGGGCAAGAAGCCTGGATATATAAAGAGCTACTGCGCATAGAGCAAAAGCAGGTTGGATCATCAGCCCCGGTGCAACCGTCAACTGGAGGGACATCAAAAGAAGCTGTAGTTACAGGCAGTGTTGTAAACTTAAGGGGTGGTCCGGGGACAAGCTATGCCGTGGTAGATGAGGTTAAATACGGCGATCGTTTGCCGGTACTGGGAAGTTCGGGCGACTGGGTTAAGGTTCAGCGTTCTAATGGGCAAGCGGCTTGGATCGCCGGATGGTTAGTGCGTGTGGAGCAGAAGCAGGGGGATAGCACTCCTTCAACACCTTCACAACCTTCTTCTGGAAAGGTTGTTAAGGAAGCGGTGATTACCGGGAGTTATGTAAACCTGCGCAGTGGTCCTGGAACCAGTTATACCAAGATAGGACAGGTCAGCAAGGGAGCCCGGCTGCCTGTACTGGGTGGTAATGCTGAGTGGGTGAAGGTGCGCCTGTCCAATGGACAAGAAGCTTGGATATATCGGGAACTGCTGCGTGTCGAAGAAAAACCGGTTTCCGGACCGTCAAATCCCCCTTCACAGAGCTCCCCGCCTGATCCTGGGGGGGATTCAAGCTCCCCGGGTAATAACAATGACATGCTGCCGGAACCGGGCAGTAACGATCAACCTGATTCGAGTGAACCGACAGGTGATAGCGGTACAGGCGGTAATCAACCGCCTTCACAGCAGGAACCTTCCGGCTTCGAACCAATGAGCGGCTGGGTAGCTACAGTAAACGTCAAAGCTGTAGATGTTCGTTCTCACCCCAGAGCCAGCGCTCGCGGTATTGCCCAGGCTACACAGGGGTATAAGTTTCCCGTATTGGGTCGCCAGTCTTCCTGGATCAAAGTCAGGCTCCCCAGCGGTACCCTCGGTTGGGTACGCGAAGACGAGGTAAAGCTAGAAGCATTACCCAGTACCGACCGTGATGCGGATGTTTCCATGCCTTTCAGCTTGAAAACCGAGGAATTAAATAAAAAACTGAGGGTTATTGTCAAGTCGCCGGTGGAATTCGAGTACAGCATAATGACATTACGGGATCCTGACCGTATCGTCCTTGACTTGCGTAATTTGCCGGCGGGCGAGGTGCCCGTGGCTGAGGACGTGAATTCGCCGGTGGTTAAAACCATAAGAACAGCTTGGTTTCAAGAGGAGCCTAGGGTGGCCCGCATCGTTTGTGACTTGAAAAAATCGCTGGCTTATACCAGGTGCAAAATTGATGCAGCCTCCGATGGGCGGTCGCTGGTTATGGAAATTTCTTTGGTCGATGATCCGCTGAAAGACCGCCTGGTAGTACTTGACCCGGGACACGGTGGCAGTGATCCGGGAGCCATTGGCGTCACCGGACTTAAAGAAAAGCATGTTAATTGGGTAATCGCTAAAGAATGCGCCCAGCTACTTGAAGCCAAGGGCATCAATGTTGTTCTTACACGTACTGGTGATGAGTTTGTGGATTTATATGATCGTGCGGCTATGGCTAACCGGCTGGGCGCCGACATTTTCGTGAGTATTCATTCCAATTCCAATTTCAATCGTTACAAGCAAGGTACCAGTACCTATTACTGCGCTACCGTAGACGACCCTTTAATCAGTCCTAGGGTTAATGACCGTATCAGGCTGGCACAGCACATCCAAAAAGAGATGGTGAGAGATTTAGGTCTGAACGATCTGGGATTATTTGAAGCCAAATTTGCCGTGCTGCGGACGACGCATATGCCTTCCGCTTTGGTCGAAGTAGCTTTCCTGTCCAACTGGTATGAGGAGTCTTTGTTGAAACAGGAATCCTTCCGGGACCGTGCCGCTAAAGCAATTGCGGAAGGAATTATTGCCTATCTGAGTGAATAAAAACTAGACAAAGGATATTACCTGCCCTCTGTCGTATCGGTAATCCTCGAAAAATCTATCAGCCCTGTACTGGGCTGTTTTTTTCGGGAAAGAGGGCCCCTTTTTGTTGCGTACCTTAGGTAAGAATAATATTCTAAAAGAAGTCTTGATCTTCCCGATAATTCCGGACAAGATTGATAACTAAAAGAAAACTCCAAACGGAGAAGGTTTCATGGGTAAAAAAAAGATAGGTATTACGACAACTGTTCCTGTAGAGATCATTTACGCGGCAGGATGCATCCCGGTCGACCTGAACAATATTTTTATTACCAGTAAAAATCGTAACGTCTTGGTAGAAAAGGCGGAACAGGCGGGATACCCGCGCAATGTCTGTGCTTGGATAAAGGGTATCTACAGCACGGTGCTGGCGAACCCTGACATCCGAACCGTTATTGCCGTAACTCAGGGAGATTGCAGTAATACCCATGCTCTGATGGAAACCCTACAGGTGGCCGGTGTTGAGATCATTCCTTTTGCCTTTCCCTTCGATCGTGATTATGACCTTTTGAAACTGCAAATAGAAAAACTAATGGATTATTTCGGTGTGGGATGGGCTAAAGTAAATGATGTTAAAGTTGAACTAGATAAGGTACGGAACCGGGTTTGGGAGCTGGATCGCCTGACATGGGAGGAAAATCGTGTTACGGGCTGGAATAACCACTTATGGCAGGTTTCGTGCAGCGATTTCAATGGTGACCCGGAGGGGTTTGCCCGAGATATTGACAAGCTGCTGGCGGAAACCCGTCAAAAACCACCTTTAAAAGGAAGAGTACGTCTCGGATATATCGGTGTACCGCCTATAATGGACGATCTTTACGATTTTGTGGAGGAGCACGGGGCACGGGTGGTCTATAACGAAACCCAGCGCCAGTTTACGATGCCCTTTGATACCGGTGACCTTGTTGAACAGTACCGGTTATACAGTTACCCGTACGGTATCTTTTATCGCCTGGAAGACATCGAGCGGGAAATTAAACGCCGGTCTATCGACGGGATTATTCATTACGCCCAGAATTTTTGTTTCCGGCAGATCGAAGATATGATTATCAGGGACCGTCTCAAGGTACCGGTATTGACGGTGGAAGGGGACCGCCCGGGAAAGCTTGACGGGCGTACCAAGGTACGCATCGAAGCTTTTTTGGAAATGCTTTAAACAGGAGGAAGAGAGGATACGGCGATGCGTGTAACGATATTGGGCTGCTGGGGTCCTTACCCGCGTGCGGGAGAAAACTGTTCGGGATATCTCCTGCAGGAAGGGGATACCAGTATAATGCTGGATGCGGGGCACGGAACTTTCAGCTGTTTGTCAGAGTTAATGGATTTTCGCAAGCTG
Source organism: Peptococcaceae bacterium (assembly GCA_017656185.1). GTDB lineage: Bacteria > Bacillota > Desulfotomaculia > Desulfotomaculales > JACDOK01 > JACDOK01. The sequence continues at coordinate 8,784 of JACDOK010000036.1, forward strand.
ACGGCAGTAATCATCAGCCATTTTCATCCCGATCACAGCGCCGATATTCCCTGTCTGCGTCATGCCATTAAAGGGGCTAACGCGGATGGAACACGATCGGGCCGATTACCGCTATATGCGCCGGAGAAACCGGAAGAGGACTATGCCCGGCTGCGGGCCCAGGAAGACGCCTTTGTCATCACAGGGGTGGAACAGCTGCCGGTACAGTCAGGAACCGGTTATCACAAACTGCAGGTTAAGGACTTTGCGATTACTTTTTTACCGACCGTGCACCCGTTACCGTGCTATGCCTGCCGGATAACGGCTACCGGAAAAACGGTGGTCTATACGGCAGATACTTCTTGGTTTGATGAGCTGGTGCCGTTTGCACAGGATGCCGATTTGCTGATCGCGGAGTGTAGCGGGTTTGATAAGGACCGTGACAAACTGGCGGGGGTTCATCTTTCGGCCCGCCAAGCGGCTAACCTTGCGAAGGCCGCTAATGTAAAAGGACTGGTGTTAACCCATTTTTGGCCGGAATTTGACGTTAACCGGTTGGTGGCCGAGGCAGCGGAGGTTTACGATAATGTCAGCGCCGCAGCCGGGAAAAGGGTGATTGATTTATAAGCTGACATCTGGCAAATATAATTTGTGGGGGTTTAAAACTTGATAAGAGTTGATGGAAGATCACCGGGCGAGTTGCGCCCTACGCGGATTACCAGGCATTTTAATAAATACGCCGAAGGATCGGTATTAATCGAAGTTGGGGATACCAAGGTTATCTGCACGGCGACAATCGACGATAAAGTTCCGCCCTGGCTCAAAGGAGCAGGCAAGGGTTGGGTGACGGCAGAGTACGGGATGCTGCCGCGTGCCACTGCAGAGCGAACCGTACGAGAAGCGGCGAAAGGTAAAATGGGGGGGCGCACTTTGGAAATTCAAAGGCTCATCGGGCGGTCTCTAAGAGCCGTTACAGATCTTGAAGCCCTGGGTGAGCAGACAATTATTGTGGATTGTGATGTTATTCAGGCCGACGGGGGCACGCGCACGGCATCGATCACAGGTGCTTTTGTAGCGCTGGTGGATGCATTAAACAAAAAGGTGATCGAGGGTGCCTTACCTGCGATACCCATCAAGGATTTTGTTGCCGCTACCAGTGTAGGCGTTTTCGAAGGCGAAGAAATCCTCGACCTTTGTTTTGCCGAGGATTCTACGGCTGATGTCGATATGAACATTGTTATGACCGGGAACGGGCGTTTTGTGGAGGTTCAGGGTACGGGTGAAGAGGCAACCTTTGACCGTGACCAGATGAACCGGTTGCTTGACCTGGCGGCTGAAGGTATTAAGCGTTTAATTGCCATACAAAGAGAATGCCTGGGCGAGCTGGCCGGGAAGATAGGCAAGGAGGAGGAGTAGTTTTGCACCTGATACTGGCGACCCGCAATCAAAACAAAGTGCGGGAAATCGCCGCCATTTTAGAGCCTTACCATATTGAAGTTGTTTCCCTGGATACCTATCCGGATTTACCGGAGGTTGTCGAGGACGGTAAGACTTTTGAAGAGAATGCTGTTAAAAAGGCGCGTACAATTGCGACCCTTACCGGAGAGATGGCATTGGCCGATGATTCCGGTCTGGAAGTGGATTACCTGAACGGTGCCCCGGGCGTGTACTCGGCCCGGTTCGCCGGGGAACCGAAGGATGATGTGGCCAATAACCGCAAGCTGTTGCAGTTACTAAACGGTGTACCGGAAGAAAAGCGAACAGCACGCTTCCGGTGTGTAATGGCCCTGGCGGAGCCAAGCGGGAGGGTTCAGACCACCGAAGGTACGTGTGAGGGTGTTATTAGCTTTGAGCCGCGGGGCGACAACGGGTTTGGGTACGATCCCCTGTTTTTCGTACCCGAATTCGGCAGGACGATGGCCCAACTTGACTTGGAGACCAAAAACAGCATCAGTCACCGGGGACGGGCCTTAGAAAAGATGCGTCCCAAGATCCTGCGGGCTTTTGGCGTTAGCTAAATGGTAACCAAAAGACTTTGACGAAAACACTACTTTAAGGTATAATTAAATATGTCTCTTGTATGCGTTTCTTGTTGCGGGTGTAGCTCAATGGTAGAGCACCGGCCTTCCAAGCCGGGTACGAGGGTTCGATTCCCTTCACCCGCTCCAATTATGTCTTGTCCCGATAGCTCAGCTGGATAGAGCAACGGACTTCTAATCCGTAGGTCGGGGGTTCGAATCCCTCTCGGGACGCCATAAGGAAAGTTAAGCCCCGCAAGCATTTGCGGGGTTTTTGTTTTTGCCCAGCATAACCAGCCATAGAGCAATGTTTCTTTTTGGGCTACCTTTGCTTCCTGTATTTTGTAACTAGACTTCAGTGTCGAGGATATTCTATACTTTCTTCGGAGAATTCTTAATTCAGTGTTGACGAGTAAACTCACATATTAATTTAATGGATGTTTCAAAACAAGGGGGCAGGTGGAATTGCAAGCAAAACTTATCCTTAAGATTGCTACCTTAACTGTTCTTTTATTTTGCATTTTCGCTGCAGCTTCGCAGATAGCTGGTCTTGATGACTCCGCTCAAAGCGCCGACCCCACGGGTGCGGCGTTAGGTTTGCTGTTTGTTTGCTTCCTTGTTAGTACTGTAATTAGCTACCCTGTTATTCGCTCTCGATGGTCAGGCTGGAAGCTTGTTGTTACCATTTGTGCAGTCATTTTTGGGATCCAAACTTTCTTAACACAGATTGAAACCATAGTGTTTTTGGAACATTTAGTTGATATCATAGAACCGGCAACAGTTTCCAAACTCTTTGTGCAGGGTGCTATTATAGCAGTACTGTTTGCCCCACTGGTAGTGCTGGTGCATGGTAAAATCAGAAAGAGTTCGGAACCTGAACAGGACGAACCTAATGTGAGGCTGGTAATGCCAATTAAACAGTGGATTTGGAAGCTGCTGCTTGTTGGAGTCATTTACTTCATTATTTATACCGCATTTGGTATGTTTGTCTTTATTCCCCTTGCCGGGGAGGCGTTCCAGGAGTACTACACCGACCTGCAGATGCCGGCATGGATGCCACTGTTTCAAATGGCTAGAGCACTCGTTTGGGCTGCCCTAGCTATGCCCATTATCAGGATGATGAAAGGCGAATGGTGGGAAGCAGGACTAGCTGTTGCTCTGCTTTACTCCATACTAATGGGTGCACTACTGTTAATACCGACGGAAATTATGCCTGATAGAATCCGCATGTCCCATTTAGTTGAGGTTACCACCTCTAACTTCCTGTTTGGCTGGTTGGTCGTCTGGATACTTCATAAAAAGCATAATTCGTTTTGGGAACTGTTCCAAAAAACCAATTCATAGTCTGAAGGAGTACCGGCTTAAGGTTAAGAATTAAAGTTTTAGGTTAAGGTTTCTTGTAAATTAGGTACGGAAATTGGATTATAGCTCTTGAAGAACATACAGTGCGTAACACCTTTAAAGTTTTTTGGGCGGTGTTACGCTTTTTTTTGAAATGCGAAACAAAGATAGTTTTAGGTCGGCTTTTTAACCCCTTCTTACACGCGGGCATATAATGTACGGAACAATGGAAGAAGGTGTTATATATGCCGGCTAGATACCCGCCCGGCTGTCCTGCAGGGTTTTTAAGTCGCTACTTTGTTATCCCCGGGGATACAATGGCCATTATTGCGCAGCGGTTTGGTATCAGCGAAAAACAACTTATCGCGGTAAACCCACATATTACCGATCCCAACATCCTCTTTCCGGGGGATGTATTGTGTGTACCGGGATTTCGCACGCCTGTAACTTGCCCGCCGAATTTTCAGGGTCGTTACGAGGTACAAGAAGGGGACACGATGTTTGCTATAGCGCAGAGGCTTAATGTGAGTGTAGAGGAACTTATTGCTGCCAATCCTCACATTCCCAATCCAAAGTTCATTTTCCCGTTTGATGTTTTGTGTGTTCCTTAGTCGGGGCGAAATACCTCTCGGAACGCCATAAGGAAAGCTAAACTCCGCAAGCGTTGCGGGGAATTTGTTTATTGGTACCTTGTCTCCATTGTTTAGGGGGTAGGGCTTTCTATTTTTACCAGAGCAAGGCATATATTAGTAAGCATTACCATACTATAAAGTAAAATTGAAAAGGACACCTCCGCCTTTTCAAAAACGCCGGCGTTACCTACCTTATACCATCCCTTGGCTTTTGGGCGGACCGCTTAACCCGTTCGCAAATGAAAAAACTGAATAAAGGGATAAGGTGGTAACAGCTAGTTAAGCTCCGGCGAAGCCCCCTCCCTAGGGCGGGGGCTTTTAGTTTTAGAAGTTAGTCTTGCATAATCTTACTTGCCCCGGACTGTTCCATTATTTCGCGTACACGGGCGGCTTCGTGCCGTGGTACTTCCACGGCTACCATAATGCCCCCTAGATCGTAGTCATCCTCGTTAATAAAGTTGGCGAAGGCACCCGCCTCCCACAACCCTTCTCGCTCGGTTTTTAAGTAGGCGATGTCGTCTGCTTTTTCAGCCGGGTCCCGCTTTTGCTGTGTTTCGACTTCCGCTAGGTCGGAGACAATCATATCCTTACGGTCAAAGCCGGCGTTGCGCAGACTATCAATCAGGAAACCTGCTTGTTCCTGTTCCGGCATAATGGCGATTAGACGCATTTAAAGCACCTCCACGCCTAGTTTATTCCGATAGCGATATTTTAAAACGATATATTCTACTCGCTCTTGGGAGTAGAGTAGAAGGTTGTGAGGGATCAAGTATTCCGGTTATGAAGTCAGGGAATGTTATTGGTATTGGGACTTTGGTTATGTGAATTGCCAAGACCCTGTTGGATGTTCATCGTTGGTAAAAGGTTTATCTCCCGGGCAGGATATGGAATATGGCTGTCGAAACCCGGTGAGAAGAAACTACAATTACGGAGGGGCAGTAAATGAAATTATCAGGCAAGTGTCCAAAGTGTGGGGCAAATGAAATTAGGCGTAATGAAATGGCAATGGCGCTGGTAGGGCTTACCTTCAAAGACGGGAACACAATCGTAGATCCTTCGATGTCCTATCCTGTAAGAACGTATTTATGCCGCAAATGCGGTTATACGGAGATCTATAATGAAGCCTGGGAACCGGATACCCAATTGAACTTGTTTAAGCCCGGCTGCGAGGACTAAGTGAGATTCATCTATCAACGTGAATGGTAAAAAGCTGCGGCGTGCTTAAGCGTCCGCAGCTTTTTTATTGGTGAGGTATTTACCGGCAGACGGTTCTCGTGCTGTATTGTCCTGCTTGTTTTCCGGAGAGCCTTTCCGAATGTATACCAGGAAGATGGAGATGCAGACAAGGGCCGTTCCGAGCCACCTGGTGCCGGTTAGGGTTTCACCACTAACGAGACAGCCCAGTAATACGGCAACCACCAGTTCAAGGGTGGCAACAATGCTGGCCCGTGAAGATTCAGCCCCTTTTGAGAGTCCCATAATGTAAAGGCCGCACGCGCCTACGGTACCTACCAAAGCCACTCCGGCCAGGCGAAACCACAGGCCGGGGGCGGTGCCGTACGTAAAAACTTCTCCAGGGTCGGCAAAAGGCAAGATAAATAGGGCTCCGAAAGCAAGTGAGTAGAACACCACGGTCCAGGAATTGTATTCTGAGACGGCACCTTTGCTAAACAGTGTGTAGAGCGCATAGGTCAAACCGGCGCCCAAACCGGCGGTTACTCCTGCGACGGTAAAAGTCATTTTACCTTCAAGACCACCTACCACCAATACACACCCGGTTAAGCTCACAATTACTCCCAGGATTTTTAAAGTTGTAAGAGGTTCACGAAAAATAAACCTGGCCAGTACGGTAACAAAGGCCGGAGCAGTGTATAAAAGGGTGACTGCGGTGGAAACATTCGTTAAATCTATAGCGGTAAAATAAAGCATGTTATATATACCCTGACTGATAAGCCCAAAAAGCACAAAATAAAGGATACTGTGACGGCTGATAACCAGTAGTCGAGCGTTGTAAAGTGCGAGGCCGGTACCGATTACCAGCATAGCTATGAACAGGCGCCAGAAAACGATGGTAATCGGTGATAAGCCCATCGCAAAAAGATCCTTGGCAAGAGGTCCCAAAGTACCCCATAAACATGCCCCTAAGCCTATTAGAATGTACGCTCCAAGAGTTTTGTGCTGTGTCAATATGCCATCCCAACCTCTGCGCACATCATCTTCGCTGTGTGATCTTCAAACTCCTGTTTAAAAAAGACGGTTTCTATCCTGTGTATTACCTGTTAAGAAATACAAATGTAATTTTTTGCCTGATAATAACTTTTATTGTTGTGCTAGGAAAGATCTTTAACGGTATCGAATATTTGCTGAAATTGTGAAATCAAAAGAAAAGGAATTTGTTATCCCTGCTAATTCAGTACTGAGATGTACCCAATCACAGTATCAAGAGAGGAGAAAAATTATGTCAAGGCGTGCTCTAGGATTTGGTGCTGTACTCTTTATCTTAATTTTAGTCTCTGCCGTCATATTGTTCTTTGGTGAGGGAGGGCCGGTTTCCGGCGGCAAGGCCGGAGATAATGACGACGCTTCCGGTGCCGATAGTACCGTCGAAGCGCGTGAGAAAACCGTTGAAGAACTGCGTTCTCTGGCCCGTGATGTTTCGGCCAATGAACTCGGCTATATACCCATATTGGTTTATCATCAAATTGGTGCAAAAGAAGGACGCTGGACCAGAACGCCGGATAATTTTCGCAAGGACCTTGAGGAATTATATGCCCGTGATTATGTCCTCATTTCTTTAACTGATTATTTAACCGGTAACATTGACATACCAGCCGGAAAATCCCCGGTTGTCATAACTTTTGATGATAGTACGCCCGGTCATTTCAGGCTCCTGAATAATAACGGTAAACTGGAGGTTGATCCCGATTGCGCGGTCGGTATTTTGCGCAATTTCGGGCAAAAACACCCCGGTTTCGGGCACGTGGCGACTTTCTTTGTTAATGCCTATCCCTTTGGAGGTGAGGAAGGACAAGCGAAGTACTGGCAGCAGAAACTGAAAATGCTGGCGGAGTGGGGATTTGAAATCGGTAACCATACCTATCACCATCAAAATCTCGGCACTTTAACACCGGATGAGGTACAGATGGAAATAGCGACCCTCCAAGAACATATCGCGCAAGCGGTACCCGGATATCGCCCCACAGCTTTTGCTATTGTGCAGGATGGTGTACCGGAGCCGTTTGAGAGTGTTATTGAGGGAACTTATAAAGATGTTGAATACCATCACCAGGGGGTTGTGATGTGGGCCTGGCGCGATGCTTATTCCCCTTTCCACCGGGATTTTAACCCCTATCGGGTTCAACGTATTCAGGTATTTCAGGATCACGGTGAAAGTTCTCTCAGCAGGTGGCTGGATCGCCTGGAACCCAGACGTTATGTAAGCGATGGCGATATCGAAACCGTTGCCATACCGCACGGTTGGGAAGAGGCGCTGCCGGATGAGTACGGTTACACCGTTGTTGTTTACGAACGGGATGACCCTGGACCTACCCCTGCCAAAGAAAACCAGGCCTTAAATGCCAAAGGGGTTCACGTTACTTTTTCCTATGCCTCATCGGCGGAACGCTGGAATAAAATTTTGCAGCTGATTGATAAAACACAACTCAATGCGGTACAATTGGACGTCAAAGATGAGTCGGGGCGCATCGGTTATCTTTCCCAGGTTCAATTGGCACAGGAAATCGGAGCGGCAAAGGATATGATACCGATCCGCGAAACGTTAGCCGGCCTCCGGGACCGTGGAATCTATTCCATAGCCCGGATTGTTATTTTTCGGGACCCTGTGCTGGCCAAGCAGCGCCCGCAATATATGGTAAAAACGCCGGACGGGAGGCCTCTTCACGGGGGTGTATGGGTGAACCCCTATTCCCGGGATGTGTGGGACTATAACATAGCTCTAGCCAAAGAAGCTTATGAACTGGGGTTTGACGAGGTACAGTTCGATTACATACGCTTTCCTGAGGGCCGGAGTGCTTGGACGGCCAACTATGTCGGAAAAGACGACCGGGGAAGGGTAGACGTCATTGCCGGGTTTTTAAAGTACGCCCGGGAACAGATAGGGTGGGAAAAACCTCTTTCGGTAGCCGTGTTCGGTTTCATAGGTTTTGCGCAGGACGACATGCGTATCGGCCAGCGGCCGGAACGCATGGCCCCCTACTGTGATTATATGTCTCCCATGGTTTACCCTTCGCATTACAGCCGGGGCAACTACGGATTTGCCAATCCCAACGCCCACCCGTATGAGGTTGTAGCGTCATCTTTGAAGGATTTCGAGAGGCTGCTGGAAAATAGCGGATGCAGGTTAAGGCCCTGGTTGCAGGCTTTTACGTTAGGATCCCCGCCCTACGGTAGAAATGAAATACAGGCACAAATAAGGGCCACGGAGGATCAAGGAAAACGCACGTGGTTATTGTGGAATGCCGGAGTTTTTTACCGGCCCGAAGATATTGTACCCTAACCAGTGGTTTCATAAAAAGGCCATAAGATGTTGCGCCAGACCTGGACCGAGTGGTGGGGATTGGCCGAGACTACCCAAAAATGGCGGTATGATAGTTTAAAGGGGAGTGTGGGGAGCGTATTTAAAATGAAAGGTATTAACTCTTCTGCTGTTAAAGTAATGCACAGATCTTCTTCTTCTACCCGCCGGGTTACTTCCTCGAGCTTTTGAAAACGGCGAGACCACGGGGTAATATGGATACGTTTTCCGTTTTGGAACGCCGTTAGATTGTCAATAACATGCATCAGCGCCAGGTCTACGTTCCAGTGGTGGTCTACCTCAATGGTTTCGTACTGGCACAGGGCACCGTTGCAGCTGTTGAAGTAGACCCGTGTTAAAGTACTTGTTAAGTACGTGTTGGCGCTCGTTTGAACATCTAACAGAATGTCAAAAACATCACGCAGAATATCTTCAGCAATTGAGTGACGGGTATCCAAAAACAACCATACACAGGGATAGGCAGCGACATATGTCTTGTTTCCGGTTTGACCTTTCAAATATGCATACGGGTATTCACGGTCCAGAACATTAAGGAGCGGGCGTTTTCTTTTGAGCCCACCGGCCAGTTGTTTTTGCCAAGAATGCAATCCGTTCACTCCCCCCCAAATATATTGAGCATGGTAATAAGTTCATTGTAATCCATCATTTTCCTGTAAAGAAATTTTGCTTCTTTCCTCGAAGGATGTAGTAGACTCAAGATAATCTATATCAATAAAGGTAAGTTGTAAAATTAATTGCCGCAGCGCAGGAAAATAAAGACTCACGGCAA
>JACDOK010000037.1 GCA_017656185.1 Peptococcaceae bacterium
TCACCCCCATCGCTATCGAAGAAGGACTGCGGTTCGCCATCCGCGAGGGCGGTCGTACGGTGGGCGCCGGTGTTGTGACCAGTATTACAGAGTAGGTTGGGAGTGAATTAAGTGGAAAGCCAAAAAATTCGCATCCGGCTAAAGGCGTTTGATCACAGCATGCTCGATCGCTCGGCGCAAAAAATCGTCGAAACGGCCAAAAGAACCGGCGCTCAGGTTGCGGGGCCCGTGCCGCTTCCTACCAGGAAAAATATTTACACGATATTACGTTCGCCGCATGTCAACAAAGACTCGCGTGAACAGTTTGAAATTAGAACGCACAAGCGCTTGATCGACATTCTTGAACCAACGCCGAAAACGGTAGATGCGCTGATGCGCTTGGACTTGCCGGCCGGAGTGGACATTGAAATCAAGCTCTAGGCGCGCGTGGCAGGAGGTGTAACAGATGGGTATGGGAATCCTCGGGCGTAAGCTGGGGATGACACAGGTGTTCACGGATGAAGGACTGGTGATACCGGTAACACTCATTGAAGCCGGACCTTGTACCGTGGTGGCGAAGCGTACGGTAGAAAATGACGGCTATCAAGCCTTACAGCTGGGCTTTGGCGAAAAACCTGAGAAAAAGACGAACAAACCCCTGCGGGGTCACTATAAAAAAGCCGGGGTTAAGCCAGCGCGGTACCTGCGTGAGGTTAGAGTGGACGACGCCGGGGCCTACGAGGTAGGCCAGGAAATAAAGTGTGATATCTTTTCCCCGGGGCAGAAGGTTGATGTGGTCGGGACGACCAAAGGCCGCGGATTTGCAGGCAGCATCAAGCGTCATGGTTTTCACCGTGGGCCAATGGCGCATGGTTCCAAGTATCACCGTCGTCCTGGTGCCCTTGCCGCCTTGGGGCCGTCACGGGTTTTTAAGGGGCGCAAACTCCCGGGCCGCTACGGCGGAGAGCGTGTTACCGTACAGAACCTGGAAGTTGTCAAAGTGGATCCCGAACGCAATCTCCTGGCCGTAAAGGGTTCCATTCCTGGGCCTAAGAATAGTCTGGTACTGGTTAAAGAGGCCGTAAAGGGTCAGTAAGAAAGGAGGAACGGTCGTGCCCAAGGTAGCAGTATTCAACACCAAAGGGGAGCAGGTTGGCGAAATGGAATTGAGCGACGAAGTCTTCGGCCAGCCTGTAAACGAGGCCGTCCTGCACGAGGTTGTAACCATGCAGTTGGCTAACCGCCGGCGCGGCACCCATGATACCAAGACGCGGGGCGAGGTGCGCGGGGGCGGTCGTAAACCCTGGCGTCAAAAAGGTACCGGGCGTGCACGCCACGGTTCGATTCGCTCCCCGATTTGGCGCGGCGGCGGTATTGTCTTCGGGCCGCACCCTCGTGATTATCATTATAAAGTGCCCAAGAAAGTACGGCGGCTGGCACTAAAGTCGGCCCTTTCCTCCAAGGTAGGGGAAGGCAAGATATTTGTACTGGAAGCCCTGGAACTAGAGGCACCGAAAACCAAGGACATGGTACAAATACTGCAAAACCTGCAGGCCGGGAAAGGAGCGCTTGTGGTTACGGAAGGTAAGGACGAGCACGTTATCAAATCGGCGCGCAACATTCCGAAGGTAAAGGCTCTACCGGCCGACCAGCTCAATGTTTACGACGTGCTATACCACCCAAACCTGGTGATGACCAAGGATGCGGTAGCCAAGGTTGAGGAGGTGCTTACGAGTGAAGTTCGCAGAGGACATCATTAAAAGGCCGGTTGTGACTGAAAAGTCAATGGCGCTGGCCGAAGAAAACAAGTATGTTTTTTTGGTTGATCCCAGGGCTAATAAGACCGAGATCAAAGAGGCCGTTGAGAAGTTGTTCAAGGTAAAGGTAGCTAAGGTAAGAACGATGCGCCGGCCTGGCAAGCTTAGAAGACGCGGAAGAATTGTCGGTTACTCTCCTGAGGTCAAGAAGGCCATCGTTACCTTGCAACCGGGTAATAAGATCGAGATCTTTGAAGGCGTTTAGGCAAGGAGGGATAACTGGATGGCCATTAAGAAATACAAACCCACCTCTGCGGGACGCCGTTTCGTGACGGTTTCCGATTTTAAGGAAATCACTACTACCGAACCGGAGAGGTCACTGCTGGCGCCGCTTAAAAAGTCCGGCGGGCGTAACAACAAAGGCCGGATAACGGTGCGGCACCGGGGTGGTGGTCATAAAAGAATGTACCGCATTATTGATTTTAAGCGGGATAAAGACGGTATACCCGCCAGAGTGGCGACGATCGAATATGATCCCAATCGCTCGGCCAATATTGCACTGCTGCACTATGCCGACGGTGAGAAACGGTACATCCTCGCGCCGGCCGGGCTCCGGGTAGGCCAGGAAGTTATGTCTGGTCCCGACGCGGACATCAAGGTGGGAAATACTTTACCTTTACGTAATATTCCACCTGGAACCCTCATTCATAATCTGGAACTCTACCCGGGACAGGGTGCCAAAGTGGTGCGTGCGGCCGGTGGAGCGGCTCAACTTATGGCGAAGGAAGGCGATTACGCCCACGTGCGCCTGCCGTCCGGGGAAGTGCGCCTTTTCCCGTTGGACTGCCGCGCTACTATCGGCCAGGTAGGTAATATTGAACACGAAAATATTACCATAGGTAAAGCCGGGCGCGCACGTTGGCTGGGCATCAGGCCCACTGTCCGGGGTGTCGTAATGAACCCGGTTGACCACCCGCATGGTGGTGGTGAAGGACGTTCACCCATTGGCCGTAACCCGGTGACACCGTGGGGTAAACCGGCATTGGGTGTTAAGACGCGGAAAAAAGGTAAAGCAAGCGACAAATTAATTATCAAGAGGCGCAAGTCGTAGGAAAGGGGGTATAACGTGGGCCGGTCACTTAAAAAAGGACCGTATTGTGATCCGAAACTTTTAAAGCGGATTGAGGAGATGAACGAAAAGGGCGAAAAAAGGGTCATAAAGACTTGGTCCCGTCGTTCGACTATTTTCCCCCAAATGATCGGCCATACCATTGCCGTGTATGACGGTCGGAAGCACGTACCCATATATATTACTGAAGAGATGGTTGGACATAAACTCGGTGAATTTGCCCCCACCCGCACTTTCCGCGGTCACGGGCATCACACCGAAAGATCCACGGCGCTGAAATAAGGGGGTATACGCGTGGAAGCCAGAGCAATTGCCAAATACATCCGTATTGCTCCCCGTAAGGTGCGTCAGGTAGCAGACCTGGTACGCGGGAAATCGGTTGATGAGGCTTTGGATATATTGAGGTTTACACCCAAAAAAGCTGCGGTACCCATTGCGAAAGTTATTAGATCAGCGGCAGCTAACGGCGAACACAACTATGAAATGGACCGCGATGAAATGAGGATCGCGCGCATTTTTGTGGACGAGGGGCCGACCCTTAAACGTTGGCGTGCTCGCGCTTATGGCCGGGCCAACCTTCGTAGACGCCGGACCAGTCATATAACCGTCATAGTAAGTGACGGAAAGGAGGGATAGGAAGTGGGTCAAAAGGTTGACCCGAGAGGGTTAAGACTCGGCATTGTTCGCGACTGGGATGCCAAATGGTATGCGGATAAGAAGAACTTCTCCGACCTCCTTTTAGAAGACGTTAAGATCAGAAAGTATATCAAGGAGAAATTATACAAAGCCGGAATATCCCGAATTCAGATTGAGCGTACGGCCAACCGCATACGTATCACGATCCATACTGCAAAGCCGGGTATTGTTATCGGACGCGGGGGTTCGGAAGTAGAAGCTCTCCGTAAAGAATTGGAGCAGTTGACCGGCCGGCAGATCAATATTAATATCGTTGAGATTAAGGTACCGGAACTGGATGCTCAATTGGTGGCTGAAAATATTGCAGCACAGTTGGAACGGCGTGTTGCCTTCCGCCGGGCCATGAAAGCGACCGTAGGGCGTGCTATGAAGATGGGAGCCAAGGGGATCAAGGTATCGGTTGCCGGCAGATTGGGTGGTGCTGAAATTGCCCGTACCGAATGGTACAGCGAGGGCAAGGTGCCTCTTCATACCCTGCGAGCTGATATTGATTACGGTTTTGCGGAAGCCAATACGCAGTATGGCAAGATTGGTGTCAAAGCATGGATCTACAGGGGAGAGGTTTTGCCGGATAAGGCTTCTCGTCGTGAAGGAGGCAAGTAACTATGTTAATGCCCAAGAGGGTTAAGTTTAGAAGACAACACCGACCCAGCCTTAAGGGCAGGTCCAAAGGCGGCAACATGATTCAGAACGGCGAGTTTGCCTTGCAAGCCCTGGATGCCGCCTGGGTTACGAGCAGGCAGATCGAGTCCGCACGTATTGCCATGACCCGCCACATTAAACGCGGCGGAAAAGTGTGGATTAGAATATTCCCAGATAAGCCGATTACCAAAAAACCTGCGGAAACACGTATGGGCAAAGGTAAAGGCACACCAGAATACTGGGTTGCCGTGGTAAAGCCGGGGCGCATCCTGTTTGAGATCGCCGGTGTGCCCGAGGATGTTGCCCGCGAAGCTTTAAGGCTTGCTTCCCACAAACTGCCTTGCAAAACCAAGATAATTCAACGCGAGGAAGTAGGTGAGGCCGGTGAAAGCTAAGGAGTTGCGGGAATTGAGCGATGCCGAACTGCACAAAAAACTGGCCGAATCCAAGGAAGAGTTGTTTAGACTCCGTTTCCAGCTTGCCACGGGTCAACTTGACAATCCGATGAAGATAAGAGAAGTCCGTCGCAGGATTGCCCGGCTCCAGACGGTGCTAACCGAGAGGGAACTGGGCATCCGCCACGCGTAAGGAGGTAAAACCGTGGAACGTGGGAGACGTAAGGTACGTACCGGGGTGGTCGTCAGCGACAAAATGGATAAGTCCGTTGTGGTAGCTGTGTCGACCCTGGTTAGACACCCGCTTTACGGGCGGATTGTACGCCGTACCAAGAAATTTATGGCCCACGATGCTAATAATGAGTGTCGTACGGGCGATAAGGTGAAAATCATGGAGACGCGCCCGTTATCCAAAAGAAAAAAGTGGCGGGTGACTGAGATTATAGAACGGTCGCGGGTTTAAGGAGGTGTAGGCCTTGATTCAAGTACAAACTGTACTTAATGTTGCCGATAATACCGGAGCCAAAAAAATGCAGTGTATTCAGATCCTGGGCGGCTCTTTCCGGCGCTATGCCTCCATTGGTGACATTATTGTTTGCTCCGTTAAAGAGGCCGCGCCCGGTGGTGTCGTAAAAAAGGGTGACGTCGTAAAAGCCGTTGTGGTAAGAACCAAAAAGGAAGTCAGGCGTTCCGACGGATCCTACATTAAGTTTGATGAAAACGCTGGGGTCATCATCCGCGATGACAAAAGCCCGCGTGGAACCCGTATCTTTGGGCCGGTAGCCAGGGAACTGCGCGAAAAAGATTTTATGAAGATCGTATCTCTGGCGCCGGAAGTTTTGTAGCACGGTTAGGTATTCGCCCGCGGTAAGGAGGGTAAGGCGTGAGTTTAGGTATTCGTAAAGGAGACCAGGTGCTCGTTATCACCGGTAAAGACGCCGGGAAGAAAGGCAAAGTTCTCGAGGTACTGCCTAAGGAAAATAGAGTTATTGTGGAGGGCGTGAATGTCGTAAAGCGCCACACCCGGCCCACAAGGAATATCCCTCAGGGAGGGATTATTGAGAAAGAAGCGCCTATTCATAAATCCAATGTTATGCTCCTTTGCAATAAATGCCATAAGGTTACCCGGATTGCGAGACGGGTGCTGGATGATGGCAGCAAGGTGCGTGTATGCAAAAAATGCGGTGAGGTTCTCGGTTAGCCGTTACAAGCAACACGCAGGGCCAGCATTCGGGCGACAGAAAGGGGGCTTAGAAGTTGTCTAATTTAAAACAGAAGTACCTGGAAGAAATCGTACCCGCGATGAAGGAGAAATTCGGCTACAAAAATGCCATGCAGGTTCCCAAACTGGAAAAGGTCGTTATTAACAGTGGCTTGGGGGAGGCCATTCAGAACCCCAAGGCTATTGATGCGGCGATAGAAGATTTGCGCGCGATAACCGGTCAACAGCCTGTGGTCACCAGGGCCAAAAAGTCGGTTGCCGCCTTTAAAGTACGTGAAGGTATGAAAATCGGCGCCAAGGTGACCTTACGGGGCGAGCGGATGTGGAGTTTCATGGACCGTCTTATTAACGTTGCTCTTCCTCGGGTAAGAGACTTCCGCGGGGTATCGCCGAACTCGTTTGACGGCCGGGGTAACTACACTCTGGGAATCAAAGAACAGCTAATCTTTCCGGAGATTAACTATGATAAGATTGATAAAATACGGGGCTTTGATGTTACGATAGTCACCACGGCCAATACTGACGAAGAGGCCCGTGAATTACTAAGACTTTTAGGGATGCCATTTCGTGCCCAGTAAAGGAGGGTAGCACGTGGCAAAAAAATCGCTCATTGCTAAAGCCAAAAGGCCGCAGAAGTTTAGAGTCCGGGAGTATAATCGCTGCAAAATCTGCGGCCGGCCGAGGGCTTATATGCGCAAATTCGGCGTTTGCCGTATTTGTTTCAGGAACCTCTGTTACCGGGGTCAAATTCCCGGTGTCCGCAAGGCCAGCTGGTAAAGGGGGTAGTTGCTAGATGTTGACAGATCCCATTGCGGATTTTCTAACACGTATTCGCAATGCCAATATGGTATATCACGAAACCACTGAAATACCGGCTTCCAATACTAAAAAGGCCATTGCCCGGTTGCTTAAGGAAGAAGGTTATATCAAGGATTATGAAGTGGTGGATGACGGTAAACAGGGTATTTTGCGGATTTATCTCAAGTACGGCGACAACAAGGAGAGGGTCATAACCGGACTCAAGCGGATATCCAAGCCGGGTCTTAGGGTTTACGCCAAGAAAGATGAGGTACCCAGAGTATTGGGTGGTCTGGGTATTGCCATACTGTCAACGTCCCGCGGTATAATAACTGATCGGGAAGCACGTAAGCTCGGAGTCGGCGGAGAAGTACTCTGCTACATATGGTAGGCGTTACCGGGAGGTGAACAGATGTCGCGGATTGGAAGAAGCCCCATCAGCATCCCTCAAGGGGTGGATGTTGCAATTGACGGCAATACCGTGAAAGTAAAGGGTCCTAAGGGCGAACTCAGTAAAGAACTACCCCGGGATATCAAACTAATATTGGAAGACGGCCGGCTGGTCCTGGAAAGACCTAACGACGAAGCTAAATACCGGGCACTCCACGGATTGACACGTTCGCTGGTGGCTAATATGGTGGAGGGCGTGAGTAAGGGCTACCAAAAGGTGCTGGAACTGGTAGGCGTGGGTTACCGGGCTGCGATGCAGGGCAATAAACTGGTACTAAGTCTTGGTTACTCCCATCCTATCGAGTATGAGCCACCCGCAGGAATCCAGATAGAGGTTCCTACCGCCACCCAGGTCGTTGTCAAAGGCGCCGACAAAGAGTTGGTTGGTGCTGTGGCCTCTGAAATTAGGCAATTTAGGCCGCCTGAACCGTATAAGGGCAAAGGTATCAGGTATCAAGGCGAATATATCCGTCGTAAGGCCGGTAAGGCCGCAGCTAAGAAGTAGGTAAAAGGGGGGCAGGTCGTGTTAAAGAAGCCTAGCCGAAAAGAAACACGCAACAGAAGGCGGCTTAGAGTACGTAAAAAGGTTTGGGGCACGGCGGAACGCCCACGGCTGAATGTTTTCCGGAGTCTTCGGCACATTTATGCCCAGCTTGTCGATGACGACCGGGGGATAACCCTGTGTGCCGCTTCCACGCTCTCTCCTGAACTGAGAGATAAGCTGGCATCAGGAAGTAACACCGAAGCCGCTCGGGCGGTGGGAGAACTTATCGCCCGGAAGGCTAAGGATAAAGGTATTGAAAAGGTTGTTTTTGACCGTGCGGGGTATCTTTATCACGGTCGTGTCAAAGCTCTGGCCGAAGGTGCCCGGGCCGCAGGGCTGCAATTTTAGGAAAAGGGGGGAAATGTGTGCATAACGGTACTACCGATCCTGCCAAAGCGGAATTTTCCGAAAAAGTGGTTTTTATTAACCGCTGTGCTAAGGTAGTTAAAGGTGGCCGGCGTTTCAGCTTTTCCGCCCTGGTCGTGGTCGGAGACGAAAACGGTCGTGTGGGGGCCGGCTTGGGCAAAGCTGCGGAAGTTCCGGAAGCGATCCGGAAAGGAATTGAGGATGCTAAGAAGAACCTAATTAAGGTACCCATAGTAGGAACTACCATTCCGCACGAAATCGTTGGCCGTTTTGGTGCTGGCAAGGTGCTTTTACGTCCGGCGGCTCCCGG
Source organism: Peptococcaceae bacterium (assembly GCA_017656185.1). Taxonomy (GTDB): domain Bacteria; phylum Bacillota; class Desulfotomaculia; order Desulfotomaculales; family JACDOK01; genus JACDOK01. The sequence continues at coordinate 8,289 of JACDOK010000037.1, forward strand.
TACCGGTGTCATCGCCGGGGGACCGGTACGCGCTGTTTTGGAGCTGGCGGGTATTCGCGATATCCTCACCAAGTCGCTCGGCTCAAATAACGCCAACAACATGGTACGCGCAACGCTGGATGGTTTATCGAAGTTAAAAACTGTAAAGGAAGTAGCGCGGTTACGCGGCAAATCAGTGGAAGATCTCGGGGTGGGAGGATAAATTATGGCTAAGGTTAAGATTACGTTGATCAGAAGCTTAATCGGCAGGAACGAAAAACAGCGCCGCACTGTTCACGCCCTGGGTCTGAAACGTATTAACCAGTCGGTATTAAAGGAAGACTCGCCCCAAATCAGAGGGATGATTCGCAGAGTAAACCACCTGGTAAAAGTTGAAGAAGTTTAAGGGGGTGCGAGTGTGAGACTTCACGAATTAAAGCCGGCTGAAGGTGCACGGCATAAGGCAAAGCGCAAGGGTCAGGGTATTGCTGCCGGCCAGGGCAAAACAGCAGGCCGGGGACACAAGGGGCAGAAGGCCCGTGCCGGTGGCGGCGTACGCCGGGGCTTTGAAGGCGGGCAGATGCCGCTTTCCCGCCGCCTGCCCAAGCGTGGATTTAATAACAAGATGTTTAAAAAGGTTTATGCGATTGTGAATCTGGATGTCTTAAACCGCTTTGAAGACGGTACCGTGGTAACGCCGGAATTGCTAGTTAAGGAAAAAATCGTAAAGAAAATGGGTGACGGTGTTAAGATTCTCGGGAACGGTGAACTGAAAAAATCACTGACCGTTAAGGCGCAGGCCTTTTCCAAAAACGCCATTGATAAGATTTCTGCTGCCGGCGGCAAAACTGAGGTGATCTAAGTGCAGTTTCTCAGCACCTTACGGCAGGCACTTAGAGTAGATGAACTGAGGAACAAGCTGCTCTTTACCCTGGCGATGCTGCTGGTTTTCCGCATCGGGGCGCACATTCCTGTTCCCGGTGTACGTCCCGAAGCGATAGCCGAGCTTATCCAAAGCGGTGTTTTGTTTGGCTTCTTTGATGTTATCTCGGGTGGCGCTTTTAAGAACTTCTCAGTGTTTGCGATGGGGATCATCCCGTATATTAACGCTTCCATTATCATGCAGTTACTCACGGTTGTGATCCCCCAGCTGGAGCGGCTTGCCAAAGAAGGAGAAGAAGGTCGCAAAAAGATTTTGCAGTACACCCGTTACTTTACGGCGGTACTGGCCTTTTTGCAGGCTATCGGTATGACGGTAGCTATCAAGGGGTCCTTGCAGAATCCCGGTATTGTGAGTACCCTATTTGTTGCTGTAACGTTAACGGCAGGTACTGTGTTTCTCATGTGGTTGGGCGAGCAGATTACGGAGAAAGGTATCGGTAACGGTATTTCGCTCTTAATTTTTGCAGGCATTGTATCCCGGGTGCCGGCAGGCTTTGTCCGGGTCGTTGAGTACCTGCAAGCGGGTACCATCAATATTCTAAGTATTATTTCCCTGTTAGTAATCGGCGTCGTTGTGATAGCTGCGGTAGTACTGATCCACGAAGGGCAGAGACGCATTCCGGTCCAGTACGCCCGGCGCGTAGTGGGAAGAAGGGTTTACGGCGGCCAAAGCACGCATCTGCCGCTTAAAGTCAACCAGGCCGGTGTTATTCCCGTTATTTTTGCATCTTCACTGTTAATCTTCCCACAGCAGGTGGCAAGCTATTTCCCGGGTAACTGGCTGGCCGATGCCTTCATGAAATATTTTGCTTGGGGCAGCTTTTTACACACGACAACTTACGCCCTGTTGATTATCGGTTTTACCTATTTTTACACGGCCGTTATAATGAACCCGGTGGATGTCGCAGACAACATCAAAAAGTACGGCGGCTTTATTCCCGGGTTACGGCCCGGACGGCCCACGGCGGACTACATCAGCAGGGTAATGGCACGGATTACGTTGGCCGGTGCAATTTTCCTGGCGTTTATCGCCATCCTGCCGAACTTTGTTTTGCTGGCTACTAAAATTCCGAACATCTACTTTGGCGGTACGGCGCTTCTCATTGTAGTCGGTGTGGCCTTGGAAACGATGAAGCAGGTAGAGTCGCACCTCTTGATGCGCAGCTACCAGGGATTTATTAAGTAGCCGGACGGGAGAATATGATTTCAAAAAAATCGCAACGAGAACTCAGCTACATGCGGGAGGCCGGGCGTATTGTGGCCGGGGCTCTGCGGGAAGTTGAAAAGGCCATTCGCCCGGGTATCACTACCAGGGAACTTGACCAGATTGCGGAAGATTATATTCGACGGCATGGAGCCACTCCCGCCTTCAAAGGACTTTATGGTTTTCCGGCAAGTATTTGCACGTCAATTAATAACGAAGTGGTACACGGCATTCCCGGTTTAAGAACACTGGAAAACGGAAATATTATCAGTATTGACATTGGGACGGAAATAAATGGATACTTTGGAGACGCCGCTAAGACTTTTCCGGTAGGTACGGTATCTGACGAGGCGCTGCGGCTTTTAAAAGTTACCGAAGAAAGTCTTATGGCCGGTATTGCCATGGCTGTAGCCGGTAACCGGCTGACCGATATCTCCCACGCCGTGCAGAGTTACGTTGAAAGTCATGGTTTTTCCGTAGTGCGCGATTATGTAGGTCACGGTATCGGGAGTAAAATGCACGAAGACCCGCAGGTGCCTAATTTTGGTCCTCCGGGACGGGGACCGAGATTGGAACCGGGTATAACGTTGGCAATAGAACCGATGGTTAACGCCGGGTCGTACGAGGTTATGACTCTGGCGGACAGGTGGACGGTAGTAACCAAGGACGGAAGTTTGTCGGCCCATTTTGAGCACACCATTGCCATTACTGATGCTGAACCGGAAATCCTTACACGATTGTAGGGGAGGCGAGGTTGTTGGAGACTGGGAAGCTCCGCGTAGGGCAGTTGGTGTGGTCGACTAAAGGACGGGACAGCGGGCGTTTGTACGTAATAATAGGTTTTCTGCAGGACCGGGTTTTAGTGGCCGATGGTAAGATCCGGAGAGTGCACCGTCCCAAAAAGAAGAACGCCAGGCACCTTAAGGTGTTGCCTGTAGTGGTGGAAAATATACGGTCCAAAATCGAGCAAGGCCGTAAACCGTCCGATGCCGATATTCAGAGAGCGCTACGGTCGTTTGAGGAGGGGGGAAGCGAGTGAAACAGGATGTCATTGAGGTAGAGGGCAAGGTGATTGAACCCTTACCCAATGCTATGTTTCGGGTTGAGTTGCCGAACGGCCATAAGGTTTTAGCGCATGTATCGGGGAAGATCCGGATGAACTTTATCCGTATCCTGCCCGGGGACAGGGTCACGGTGGAACTATCGCCCTACGACCTGAGTCGTGGCAGGATTGTGTATCGCTATAAATAGAGATCCCAAAGGGGGCTTTTCAGGTGAAAGTTAAACCTTCCGTTAAAGCGATATGCGAAAAGTGCAAAATTATTCGCCGTAAAGGCAAAGTAATGGTTATTTGCAGCAATCCCAAACACAAACAGAGGCAAGGTTAGGGGGTGAACGGGCTTTGGCGAGAATTGCGGGCGTTGACTTACCCCGTGATAAACGGGTGGAAGTTGCCTTAACTTACATTTATGGTATCGGACGTTCTACCGCACAACAACTCCTGGCGAGGACGAATGTTAACCCGGATACGCGGGTGCGTGACCTCACGGAAGATGAAGTTACCAGACTGAGGGAATTAATTGACAAAGAGTATATAGTGGAAGGCGACCTCCGGCGTGAGGTATCCATGAACATCAAAAGACTGATTGAAATCGGTTCATACCGTGGATTGCGCCACCGGCGCGGGTTGCCCGTGAGGGGACAGAGGACCAACACTAATGCCAGAACTCGTAAAGGCCCCAGAAAAACTGTGGGCGTCCGCAGAAAGAAGTAAGGAGGTTTGTCGATGGCGCGTCGTGTAAGGACTAAGAAGAAAGAAAAAAAGAATGTCGAACAGGGCGTGGCTCATATTAAATCTACCTTTAACAATACCGTTATTACGATATCCGACGTAAAAGGAAATACCATTGCCTGGGCCAGTGCCGGTATGGTCGGCTTCAAAGGGTCACGTAAGAGCACGCCTTTTGCGGCCCAGCTGGCGGCTGAAAAGGCGGCCAAAGATGCTATGGAACACGGTATGAAACAGGTAGCCGTCAACGTAAAAGGCCCCGGTGCCGGGAGAGAAGCGGCGATTCGCTCCCTGCAGGCGGCGGGATTAGAAGTAAGTGTTATTAAAGACGTTACGCCCATTCCACATAACGGATGCCGGCCGCCGAAGCGCCGGCGCGTATAGGAGGTGTTATTATGGCAAGATATACAGAGGCACGCTGCCGGTTATGTCGCCGTGAAGGGACAAAGTTGTACCTGAAGGGTGATCGCTGCTATACGAAGTGTACCATCGAGCGCCGTCCCAACCCGCCAGGACTACATGGTGCGCGGAGGCGCGGCAAGATAACGGAGTACGGTTTGCAACTGCGGGAAAAACAAAAGGCCCGCCGGACCTACGGCGTTCTGGAAAGGCAGTTCCGCCGTTACTATGATAAGGCGGCCCGCCAGCCCGGTATCACGGGTGAAAACCTGCTGCGGCTTTTGGAAAGACGGCTGGATAATGTAGTTTACCGGCTGGGCTTGGGCGCGTCCCGCAGCGAGGCGAGGCAGCTCGTGCGGCACGGTCATTTTACCGTCAACGGGCGTAAAGTTAATATTCCGTCCTTCCAGGTCCGTGTTGGTGACGTTATCGGTCTGAAAGAGAGAAGCAAGTCTATGCCGCGTATACAGGAACTAATGGAACGTGCTGCTGAAAATACACCTCCGGCCTGGTTGGAATATGACCCGGATCGGGCCGAGGGCAGGGTGGTAGACCTGCCTACCCGTGACCAGATTGACGTGCCGGTTAAGGAACAGCTGATTGTCGAGCTTTACTCCAAGTAGGATTTACCTTCCGGTTAGGGGGTTCCCTATGCTAGAAATTGAAAAGCCGAAAGTTGAGTGTGTGGAAATGGATCCCGAGGGCGGTTACGGCCGCTTCGTCGTGGAGCCATTGGAACGCGGATACGGCATAACGTTGGGTAATTCTCTCCGTCGTGTTTTGTTGGCCTCACTGCCCGGTGCCGCTGTAACGTCCGTTAAAATTGACGGTGTACTGCACGAGTTTTCTACCATACCGGGTGTGCTGGAGGACGTAACCGAACTTGTCCTCAACCTTAAATCCTTACGGCTTAAGCTGCACACCGACGAAGAAAAAACGATTCGTGTCGAGGCCGAGGGCGAGGGCGAGATCAAAGCCGGTGATATTGTTACCGATCCCGATGTGGAAATTCTTAATCCCGACCTGCACATCGCGACGTTATCGTCCGGCGCTAAGTTAAATATGGAGTTGACGGTGGAAAAAGGCCGCGGGTATGTACCGGCGGAAAAGAATAAGAAAGGCACCAACGTCATTGGGGTTATTCCCGTCGACTCTATTTTCACTCCCGTTACCAAGGTTAATTATGAAGTCGAACGGACGCGGGTGGGGCAGGACACAAACTTTGACAAGTTAATTATGGATGTATGGACTGACCGCAGTATCCGCCCGGATGAAGCAGTAAGCCTGGCGGCCAAAATTCTGTGTGAACATTTGCGCCTGTTTACCGGGTTAACCGAATCGATGGGCGATGTTGAGATTATGGTCGAGAAGGAAGAAGAGAAGAAAAATAAACTTCTGGAAATGCCCATTGAGGAACTGGACCTATCTGTACGGTCGTACAACTGCCTGAAACGGGCGGGTATCAATACGGTTGAAGAACTGATCCAGCGCAACGAAGAAGAAATGATGAAGGTACGTAACCTGGGCAAGAAGTCGCTGGAAGAAGTCGTCAGAAAACTGGGAGAACTCGGTCTGTCCCTGCGTCAGGATGAAGAATAGCTTAAGAAGCCCCACTTAACACAGTCTCGGTTAAAGGAGGGTACATATCAATGGGCTACCGTAAACTTGGGCGCCCGTCAGACCATAGAAAGGCCATGCTGCGGAACCTGGTCACTTCTTTGTTTAAGCACGAGCGTATTACCACTACCGAGCCCCGGGCGAAAGAAGTTAAAAGTATTGCCGAAAAGATGATCACCCTGGCCAAGCGTAATGATCTGCACGCACGGCGCCAGGCACTGGAATATATTTGGGATGAAGATACGGTACGCAAGCTTTTCAACACGATCGGTCCGAAATATGAAGAGCGGAGCGGTGGGTATACCCGTATCGTCAAGACTGCGCCCCGGCGTGGTGATGCTGCTCCCATGGTTATCTTAGAATTAGTATAACGTAGTATAACGGTGCGCAACATAAAACTTACCATTGCCTATGACGGGACCCGCTATCACGGGTTCCAAAAACAAAGCGGATCAGGGTTACCCACCATCCAGGCAACCCTGGAACAATACCTGACCATTCTGGCCAAGGATGCGGTAAAGGTTATCGGTGCGGGACGCACCGATGCTGGAGTGCATGCCCGCGCCCAGGTGGTCAGTTTCTTTTTACCTGCAAGGGGTATTCCCACGGCCAAAATCGTACCGGCTCTGCAGGGTCTGCTGCCCGGCGATATTGCAGCCGTAGCCGCCGAAGAGGTGGATCAAAGTTTTCATGCCCGGTACAGCGCCGTAGCCAAAACCTACAGCTATACCATTTATCACGCACCGGTACCTTCACCTTTTTGGCGCCTTTACAGCCTATACGTACCCCATCATCTCAGCATTGACGCGATGCGCAGGGCGGCCCGCTGCCTTGTGGGGGAGCACGATTTCAGCTCCTTCCAAAATACCGGCCGGCCCGTGGCATCAGCAACACGCACCCTGTTCCGGGCCGATGTTGAGGAAGATCCTCCTCTGGTCAGGCTGGTTTTCAAGGGCAATGGTTTTCTCTACCAGATGGTCCGTATTATGACCGGCACCCTGTTGGAAATAGGGAGAGGAAAGTTACTGCCGGAAGAGATGGAAACCATCATCAAGGCCCGGGACCGGCGTGCCGCCGGACCTACGGCACCGGCGCACGGGTTGTGCCTCGAAAAAGTGGAATACTAATATCTGGCAATATTGCCGTTGACAATAAAGCCTAGTTATCTTATCATGAATAGTGTGAACCGGTGTCTAAGGGGGCGTATAACTAGCGAGGTGACGCTGTAATGCCGGTGAAAGATATTACGGTTAACCGCAAAGCGAGACATGACTATCATATTTTGGAGACCTATGAGGCCGGCATTGAGCTTAAAGGCACCGAGGTAAAGTCACTTCGTAGCGGTAAAGCCAATTTGAAAGACAGCTTTGCCCGGGTCGAAAACGGCGAGTTGTGGCTGCACAACTCGCACATTAGTCATTACGAGCAGGGAAATCGCTTTAACCATGACCCAAAACGCCCCAGGAAGCTTTTAATGCATAAGAAAGAGATTATGCACTTATGGGGTAAGACCCGTGAAAAGGGTCTGGCCCTGGTACCTTTAAAGATGTATTTCAAGGACGGCAAGGCCAAGGTGGAATTGGCCCTGGCCAAAGGTAAAAAACTCTACGACAAACGCGAGGATATTGCCAAGCGCGACGCCAAGCGCCAGATGGAGCGTTACGCGCGCGGCAAGGTGTAAGGCCGTTACTTCCTAGTGAAAAATATGGGGGCGACAGGTTTCGACGGGGGAAGTGATGGCAAGAGGAGCGAGCCGGGGTGCTACCAGCCCGTAAAAACGGTAGCAAGGCATATAACTGCCAACGAACCTGAATACGCTCTGGCTGCTTAATTGACGGCCAGCATCCTACCTGCCTGAGCCCGCATGGCGGGATAGGGTGTCGACTTAGCGGGCTTGCCTGTCAGGACGCTTCTCGGAGGCCTGACGGGGACCCTAACCCGAGATAGCCCCGCAGAAGCCAGGTTGTGGGCGTCTGCGGCGCGAACCAAGAATACACAACCTGCGCTCGGAGAGCCTCTTGTGGTCATTCCTTCGGACGGTGGGTTCGAATCCCCCCGCCTCCACCATGAACCAACAGAAACTAACTGCAAGTTTATGCTTGCAGTTTTTTGTTTTATATATAGGGGAAAATACAGCGCTAAGCATTTTTTGTATAATTCTACTTCCTTGACGATAACACAAGCGACAATGGCAGCGACAGCGGTGACGATGATTAGCTGGGAGTTTGTCCGAGAAATCAATGCGGGGTTTTTCAGGGGAAACCAGGTAGTTAAATAAAAATTAGCCTTTCAGCTTGTTAAGGCCGCCTGCAGGCGGCTTTTCATTTGCCAAAATATCCTAACAGCATATAAAATTGTTTTCCCTTCTCGCGGGAAAGGTAATACTAACAAAACGCGAAAGGGGTAAACATATAAGTGGAAGACGATATTGCTGATATTCTAGCGAAAATCGAGGAATTACGCGAAAGGCTGCACAGAGTAATCGAAGCCAAAGGAACAATAGCAGATCCGGAAGTTATAGCTACCAGTGAGATGTTGGATGCGCTGCTAAATGAGTATTACCGGTTGTTGAAGCAAAAACAAGGAAAGTAGAGATGTAATAGTGCTGGTAACTTTTATACTGCCCCATTCAGAACGAGACAGTTGTTTTCCGGGGAGATAACCTGATATAACCTTTCCAAGGGGGGCTTTGACAAGTGACTGACGAGAACCAATCAAGACGCAAGCGCTGGACTGCTCAACGTTCGGCCGGCTTTTTGCTTCCGGGATAATGAACCTTAAACTTGGAGTTGACAACAATCTCGAAAAGCCTTGTCATTCCCTCTATCCAACCTACCTTATCTTAGGAGTTTTCTGGCCACCAAAAGGGTAGTTCAATTTCTGCAACATATCTTGCCATGCTATCTTTCTCCAAAATGCTAACCCGACTGCAGATAGTAAACTATCTTTCCCAAAATTCTACTTTTTCTGCAGGGTTTTCCGCCACATAAGAGAAGAATTTTATAAGTTAGCAGTTATCACACACGTTAAAGTTATTTACGCATAATAGCTTGAGGGTACTTCCGAATGTAAAAAAACAAAGGGTGGGGTACAGGCTAAACGTTTCAGTGACAGAGAGTATGGTTTAAAGAGGTGGTTTCATTGCCCAGGAAAAAACAAAAACAGCAGGATATCGAACAATATACTCACCCAGACAAAAAAAGGACCAACAATCCACCGGTGGGACTGGTTACTCCAGATACAGACAAGGATGCCCCTAAAAAGAAATACCAGTACGACCCGCATTTGGATCCGCAGCTGCAATGGGCGGGTAAGACGGAACATACCAGTTTTGAGGTAGATACGGTATCTCTTCACGTTCATGAGCGCATTGATCCCCTTACCATTATTGAACATGTTCGTAAAAAAAATAATAAGGAAGGCACGCAACTCCGCTTTTTTGAAACACCGGAAAACTACCTGCCGCTGCGGGATGCCGTTGACTTTTATAAGCACGACCAGAACTGGACCAACCGCCTTATTGCCGGGGATTCCCTTTTAGTGATGAACTCCCTTTTAGAGAAAGAGGGAATGGCCGGGAAGGTGCAGATGGTTTATATTGACCCGCCTTACGGTGTGAAATATAGCTCTAATTTTCAACCTTTTGTAAACAAGCGGGATGTTAAAGATGGC
>JACDOK010000038.1 GCA_017656185.1 Peptococcaceae bacterium
ATGCCTTCAAACCTTGTTTTTTCTGGGTTTTTGGGCTATTCAGCAAGCCCTAAGTTAGCCCTAGCATACGAGGGGTGGGAACAAGAAACAAAAGACCGTTTTCGGCTCAAGAATAAATACCTGGTAGGTGGGTTCTTTAAGGGAGCAGAGATTTAGGAAACCTTAACGGCAGAACTAGCACGCTCTTACCTTTTAGGGGAAGTAAAAGTGGTAGTTAACGGGAACGGGGCCAGTTGGATAAAAGAAGCCACCAAATACTTCAAGGATGCCGTCTATCAGCTGGATCGTTTTCACCTGCGCCGGGCTCTTTTGAAAAGCCTACCCAGGGACGAAAAAACGCAGCAGGTAGTCATTGCCGGGATTTTGCGCAATGACTGGGAGATGGTACAGAAGGCATTAGATAAAGCCATTAAAAAGCGCCAGCAGCAAAAAGCTAAGAAAAGAATTTACGCTTTGCGCCACTACTTAGTCGCTAACTGGGATGGTATTACTGATTATCGCGATCGTGACTTAAACGTACCGGAAGGTGCGCGGGGATTAGGAACGGTAGAAAGTCAAGTGGACAAAGTAATAGCCCGGAGATTTAAGAAACACGGGATGAGTTGGACCTATAAGGGGGCTGACCACCTGTGTAAGCTGATCATAATGCGCGAAAACAAGACCCTGAAGATTTGGGCGTCAAACCCCGTATCAGTAGCTAATCCTGTTGCACAAAAAACTGTTACCAAGATGCAGCATACCCTATCTGAAGCGGGGTCCTGGTTACAAGCACATATGCCTGCCTTAGAAGGTCCGCATGCAGGACGCCAATGGGTCAAAACTTTACGATCCCTTATTGAAACTAAACCTTTGTCTGCTTAAAACATACAAAAATATACGGGGAGTTTTACCTACTAATAGTTGACACACACCAACTCAGCAAACACCTTGACCCCCGGAGGCGAATATGGTAGAATGTATTGTGCGGCGGTGCTAAATGCCGCTATGAAAACAACTGAACATCCTGTCGGAGTGGCGGAATAGGCAGACGCGCACGTTTGAGGGGCGTGTGGGGTAACCCGTGGGGGTTCAAGTCCCCCCTCCGACACCAATACTATGCATTGTATAGTCAGGTAAAAATGATATCCTGACTTTTTTATTTTTAGGGTCTTGATAAAGTTTGTTTAATAAAAGTTGGGGGTTAGTTTTCTTTTTCAGGAATGACGGCTTATTTAAAAGCGTTATGAAATTGGTAAAAACTTCCAAGTTTTATATTAGCAACAAATTATATTTATTAATTGGTTATACGGTTGACATTGGCAAATAATACCTATAAGATGTAAATATATTTTAAAAGGGAGGGATGGGGATGGTATTCCAAGTTTACCATCCCGAGCAAGAACCGAATTTATTTCGCAGAAAACAACCTGTAGTGGCACTTACCAAAACGTCTATCAGGCTCAATAAGGCGGCCTTCGACAAAATTAACGACGAATATCAATATTTGGAACTGGCCTATGATGATCAGACACAAACTATTCGTTTAAGAAAGGCCAACAAAGGTTTTCCTGTTGAGAATAGAAAAATCAATTGCAAAGGATTTTTTAAGCATTTCGGCATTGATGTTCAGGGTAAGTTTTTGGCTCGCTATGATGACCAGGAAAAAGCATTTTATATTAATATCGGTTAGCGTTACGAACATTTCGAGAAGACGATTTTGATTGGTAACTCGCGGTAAAGAAGTACTGCGTTTTTCTCTTCTTGGATGCCTGTCCTCAGGGCATCCTTTCCATTCAGAAGAACTCCTTCCCGACATATGCTTAACCTCCTTTATCCTACATAGTATGCGTGGATAATTTAATTCCATTGCAGGTATTCGCAGTAATCATGTGGAATAAACGATAACCTTAACACACATTGTGACAGGGAGTGAAGTTTAATGACACAAAAATACACCAAAGGGAAAAAGATTGCTATTTTAGGAGGTCCCGGTACAGGCAAAACCACTTTATGCAAACAACTTGACGTCGATTACAGCATGGCTGGATATGTTACCGGTTTGGCGCTGGAATACGCCCGCACATACATTGTCCGTTACGGCGTTCCCACCAGTATCTTTGAACAGTTTTTACTATATGAAGGTCAAAAGCGCATTGAAGAAGACCTGAAACATTGTGACCTAATTTTCTGTGATAATGCCACAATCTTAAATTATGTGTACGGGTTACAATGCTGTGATTTTTGCAATCCCAAGGAAACTCATGCCTTAACTCTTCTTTTCCAGTGGGCAATGAAGGACCTCATGGATTACCAAATATTCTATATTCCGAGAGAATTCGATCTAACCGAAGACGGCATTAGATACCAGGATGAGGAAAATGCCATAAAGCTCGATCAAAAAATTAAAGCTCTGCTGGATTTAATGAATGTACCTTATACTATCGTAAGCGGGGATCTGCCTACACGCGTACAAAAGATAAAAGACGTAATCGGCTTTGAAAAGAAAGCAAGTAAAAGGCACAAAGGTGAAGATGACGGTTCCAATACTAAGCTCGGTCTGGCCCCTTAAATGTACGGACAAATACATAGTCGAAGGCCCCGGGACCGGGGCCTTTTCTTTTCACTGCTGTTTAAGGCGATCTGCCACTAACCTGTCCAGTTGTTGCAATGTTACCCGCTTACCTAGTACTTCACCATCAACTGTAATATTCGGAGGCTGAGGACTGTCCGGATTACCATCCTCCATTCGCTCGCCCGGGTTAATTATCTCCAAATTCACACCGTCACCGTACTTTGCTTTGACTTTCCCGGCCAAAGCCAACAAGCTCCTTCAAGCTGACCCTCGATTGGCGTGAGAATATACCGTAATATTAACCATTATAGTTCCTCCTTTATTTTAACGGTAACTGTAATGGTATTATGTCCTATTAACCAATCTTTATACAGATTATGGTAATAAGCTACTAGAAAGCAGTTCTTTGTCGTCTTGGCTTAACGAGTCTCCTAATAAGCGGCGCTCTGCCGTAAAGCTGCCAGAGAGCGGGTCGTATCTGATAATATCAAGAACTGTGGGCTTCTTTGTTGCCTTGTTGAGATGCAGCACCATTGCCGAGTAGGGTACCCCATTGTCGGCTTGCAGGCCTCGAAAACCTGCTGCACCGGTAGTACCAGGATTAATCAAGAATGAATCTGCCTTCTCAGTAATAGATATCCTGTGGGTGTGTCCGGTAATAATAACCGGTACCTGTCCTGCTAACTTTCGACCCGCCACCGGATTATGTACCACGACAACATTTACGTCATCCGCCGTTGCAAGTACGGACGCCAGGTCGTCCGCTTGTTTTTGCAAAGCTTTACGGCCTTCAACCTCATTATCGGCTTCCACCGTTTGACCATAAGCCCAAGGATCAGGTGAGCCCAGTATGGATATACCCTTAACGCGCACAACAGACCCGTCTAATACCTTTACATTAGGTAAAGTACGCAGAAAGGCAATAACATCAGGCGAGTCATGGTTCCCAGGAGCAAAAACGTAAGGCACACCTAAAGCACCGATTCTACCGAAAGCTTGCGCTTCAAGGGGTGAGCCGAAATCGGTAAGATCGCCCGCATCAATAACTATATCCACCTCAAAATTACGCACCAATGACTCGATAAAATCTACGCTAATGGGATTATTTTGGCTGTCTGAAACTATTAGAATTTTTATCTTCTCTTCCTCTGGCTCCGATAACACATCTAGTCGCTCCACTTGACCAATAAGGGTATTTATATTATCAACGACAACATCCGTCTTGTCTTTAAAATCCTGCAGCTTGTTGTACATTTCATCGGCCAGGTGGAGTACGCGCGGAGCAGCAGCAATTATCCCGTGATACTCCGGTTGTTTAAAGGCCTCAATTTTAAAGGTAGATAAGGAATAACCGAAAGCAACACTTATCAAAAGCAATCCGATCCCGCCTGCTCCCAGAATGCGACGCAGTGACGGTCGGAAAACAATCATAAAGGTAAATGCTCCGCCAATGCCACCTATTACCAGCTGTCTCAAGGAAAAGAACAATAGAGGTCTTTGTGCTTCAGACTCCAGACGGTTAACCCATTCATCCTGGTTGGATACCGCAGAAAGGCTTCCGTTTATAACGTCAGGTTGTATGCCGGTAACTTCAAGGTGGAATTCTACCGGTCCTCGATGAGTGTCCGCACTTAAACTACCTAGCGGGGGAAGCTCAATAACAGTACGTCCACTCGTTGACACTGTCAGATAACCCTTAACCGAAACCCCTTGCAAATCATAGCTTGCGGCACCGAACAAAGTGACAAACAGAATTACCCCGGCGGCAATTACAATGATTTCAGACGCAGCACGCAATATACGGCGTTTTTGCAGGCAACCAGTTTTGGTATTGTTAAGAAAGTTAACCAAAACGCCGTCCTCCTTTGACATTTATCCAATATTAAACGTTATCATCAGATTTCTTAACAATCAACCGGAAATCTCGTCCTTTCGTTATTTTACACCCATTACCAAGTTTTAACACTCCAAGGTTGCCTTTTTTCTGCTTTCGGCGCATATATTTTGCTAAACGGTATGAGGAGGACCTATTGACAATGGTTTCGCTAAAGTTTCTACTATTAAGAATCTTAATATTACCGATTTTCCCAGCCTTTGCTTGGGGGCCGTTTACCCATCCGGTCATTAGTAAAAAGGCCTTGGAAAAAGCAGAAAATGAACTTGCTGAAGGAAATAAGAATATCAACAGAGATCTGGTAGAAAGGATTAAGAAACACGAAGAAGTCTTTTTGTTTGCCTCCAATAGTGCTGATGCCATCTCAGTTTATCATATTCTCAGCGGGGGCCTGGCCGTTTACGATTATGCCCATAACCATATTCCCGACAATCCATGCGGCAAACCGGAGTTTGGATATAAACTCATTCATGAATATCTGAAGCAATCTGAAAACGGGAAAAGTGAATATACCTACGACGAAAAGGATTTGGCCGTGGCGTGCGGCTGGTTGTCACATCAGTTGGCAGACTGGTACACCCAGTATCCGGCCGTTGATACGGAAGGGGAACTGCTACCCGACCCTTTATCTGATGCTGACGGGGTAACGAGTTTTTTCGGTTACGCTAACTCTCACCGGGTTTTGGGTCCTGATTACCATCCCGTAATTCTCGAGCGTTGCACGCTGGCAGATCATGCCCTTGTTGAACTATTTCACGACATGCTCATCTTGGAAGAACATTACTCTATTGTAAAGAACAACAGAGTTGAGCTATTTAATATATACTATACGCCATCCGGGAAATCCTATAATCTCCTAACGCAAACTTCGGAACAATACCGGGGTATCGTGAGCCGTATCCCTTGTGAAGACATTTTGGAGTTAAGGAACAACTTCAATTTTATTATCAATGGTATACACCTTTTTATAGAATTGTTAAAAATGCTCCAGCCATCGATGATCAAGACGGTATACCGCAGTTTGGACCCGCGATATACGGGAAAACCGGATTACATTGTATTGTCAATTAACCGCGTGGTAGAGGGGCTTTTTCAAAAAAGCTATGATGAAATCGCAAAACTGGCGCAAAGCAGCTTAACCTGCGAGCTGCCTACGGAAGATCACAGACGGATTAAGGCGCGGAACATTACGAGGGCCGGAACCATTCTATTCGGTGCAGCCTACCAGTTAGGCAAAACATTGTCCCATGAAGCAATTTTACCGCTCATTAATGACAAAGATTCCCTGAATATAAAATTATTGTGGGGCGCCATTGACCTGCGATTCAATTTCATAAAACACATGTTAAGATATTTTATTGCCAATAAGCTGCCGCAATTGACCAGTTCAAACCTGCCAATGGCAGCCTTACTGGGATTTCTAGGCGAACTTTTGAAAGGTAAACACGATACTTTTGAGGGTCCCCGCCGTGAGTTCCGCAAATACCTGAAACCATTGATAACACTGCCGGGCCCCGCAGACATTGATGATGTTATTTTAATGCGGCGGATGATTGAACGGGGGTTAATAACCGTCAAAATTACCCCTGCCACGTACCGTACCAACCCCACAGCACCGCTGTCAAAACAACTTGATCCCGATACCCTTAAATTTCGCATCAACGGTTATCACGTGTCTGACTTGCCTGAACGGTACGAGCTGAAGCTTGATTGGGACAATTCTGAGCTTATTATAAATTGCCGGATAAGGAAACCTCTGTGTCCCGGTTATCATCATATCTATATCGAAATACAAGATCATAGCGGCATACGTTCCCAACCACTTGAAATGGAGATACATATCATTAATAAACAACCATCATAGCAACTCCGGGCTGTACGGAGAAAGATTTGTAAAGGATTTTTATTAAGAAAACCAGAATAAACTCTTGTTAAGTGAAGTAGGAGGTATCTTTATGACCTTGCGTGTAGGTGTTTTAATGGGTGGTCGTTCTTCGGAAAGAGAAGTTTCCCTAAAAAGCGGCAGCGCCGTGTACGATGCTTTGGTAGCCAAAAACTATGATGCCGTTAAAATTGACCCCACAACTGACCTTCCTCAACAAATTAAGCAGGCAGGGGTAGATATGTGCTTTATTGCGCTCCACGGAAAATATGGTGAAGACGGTATTGTTCAAGCCATATTAGAAAACATGGATGTTCCTTATACCGGATCGGGGGTCCTCGCAAGCGCCTTGGCAATGAACAAAATATTTACCAAGAAAATCCTGGTTTATGAAGGACTGCCTACTCCACGGTTTATGACCTTATGTCCCCGATCTTCCCGTTATAATGACATAGAGGTAGAGGCGCAAAAAGTTCTTACAAAGATGTCACTTCCTGTAGTGGTAAAAGCATCCACACAGGGTTCCACTATTGGTATCTCATTTGTTCACAAAAAAGAGGATCTCGTTCCCGGTATACAAGAGGCTTTTCGTTACGACCGCGAGATACTTGTAGAACAATTTATGACGGGGGTAGAAGTTACCGCTGCCGTTCTAGGAAATGATAATCCTGTCGTCTTACCACTCATCGAGATCGTAGCCGCAAAAGGCGTATACGATTATGAGGCCAAGTACACCCCGGGAATGAGTGATCACATTATTCCACCTGGAATCCCGCAAGAAATTCAGCAGCGTATTAATGAATTGGCATTAGCAACATACCGGGCCATCGGCTGCCGGGGCCTCGCCCGTGTTGATTTTATCGTCTCCGAAAATGAGCCCTATATCTTAGAGGTTAACACTATCCCCGGTATGACTGAAACAAGTCTTTTCCCGGACGCCGCGCGGGCTGCCGGAATAGAATTTCCGGATCTAATAGATAAGCTGGTACAGTTGGCTTTAGAAAATCACGCCTAAACTGGAGGGGATAACATTAACAAAGAAGATTTCTGCAGTATGATTGATTATACGCTGCTGAAGCCTGAGGCAACCAGTGACGATATTATAAAACTGTGTCGTGAGGCCGCAAAACATAGATTTACTGCCGTATGCGTCAACTCTTCTTTCGTCAGGCTGGCGGCCCGGGAACTTGAAAAGTCTCCGGTAAAAGTTTGCACCGTAGTAGGTTTTCCATTAGGAGCTTCTTCTATTGAAGCTAAGGTAGCGGAAGCCAAACAGGCTGCTATCGACGGTGCCGACGAAATCGATATGGTGCTCAATATCGGAGCATTAAAAGAAGGTGATTCTACCTACTTGATGTCAGAAGGCGACAGAGTCATCGAGGGGGCCCGCGACGAGCGCAAAGACATTCTTTTCAAATTTATTTTGGAAATGCCCCTTCTAAATCAGCACGAAATACTACTCGGATGTTGGGTGGCTACCGGTACAGGAGCCGACTTTGTCAAGACATCAACCGGTTTTGCTACCAGGGCTGTTACCGTCGAAGATGTACGTTTCCTGCGCAGTACTGTCGGAGACAACTTTGGAGTCAAAGCAGCAGGGGGTATAAAAGATTTGCCAACGGCCCTGAGTCTCATAGACGCCGGCGCCCAGCGATTGGGAACAAGCTCCGCTTTACAAATTTTATCTCAATGGCCCGATTAAGCCCGTCTCCCAATCGATATGTGACTGTCGAATATTAGTGTTTAAGTGCGCCATTTGTTGGAATTTATTTACTGATATTGGCAGGATTAGCCGGCCATGTTGGCGAACCTTCCCTAAAACAAGTTTTTTAGGGAGGGATATAAGGATGCACGTTATCCTTGTTAGCGATTTTTTAGCTAAAATTCGTAGATGGTTTAGTAATCTCAATCCTTGGTACTTTATAAGTAAAATGATGTTGCGTTTTAACGCTCGCGAGGCTGCTTTAAAATATTTAGAACGTGCCTTGCGGCGCCAGCCAGAGCGTAAAGAACTTCATATCGAAGCGGGGGAATTATATCTGCACAAAGGCCAGCTTGAAGAGGCCGAATGGCATATCAGAAAGGTAAATACGACTCTTCGGCCCGGCCAGTTTATCAAGTGGTTGGAAGAAACTCTGACTAAGGATCCCGGCACAATGTTTAATCACAAATCAACTGTTTTACTAACCCTTGGAAACTGGTATTTGGAAAAGGGCGATCCGGCTAAGGCGCTGCACTTCTACCAGTGCATGCCCCCGAAATACCGCATGTCTGCCGAGGTGCTTAATAACCAGGGTTTGTGCCTTCTTCAACTTAATCGTGTATCCGAAGCGTTAAACTGCTTTAAGCAGGCCGCCAGACTGAGCTCAAGCCCGGAAATCAAGTTCAACTTAGGCTTGACTTACAGCAAGTTGGGAAGTTATGAAGAAGCGCTCAAAGCTTATGAAACTGCCAAGCGTGACGGCTTTACCAGTACGGAGCTACTTTGCAATATGGGTTTCACTTTGTTTCACCTGGGACAGTACGATAAAGCAATAGTATGTTACGAAGAAGCTCGTAAGAAAGAGCCCTTGGAGGTCATTATACTCAGCGATTTAGCCGCGTGCTACCGTAAGGTAGGTAGGTATAACGAGGCAGTCTCTTGTTATGAAGAAGCCCTGCGAAAAGCCCCGCGTGACGCGACCATATACAATAACTACGCCCTTTGCCTCGATGCCCTGGCCAAACACAAGGAAGCTCTAATCCACTATGAGCGCGCTATTGAATTAGATCCTGACAACGTCGTGTACCAACTTAACCGGGCTTCATCCCTGGCTGAGTTGGGGAAATGCCAAGAGGCAATGGCGGTTTGTAATCAGTTGCTGGAACTTAATCCCGCCAACCGTCTTGCATGGGAAATGAAAGCTTACCTCCAAGTAAAGTTGGGTAAATCCAAAGAAGCCGTAGATTCATACAACCGCTCTTTGGGCTTAACAGGTTAAACCAGGCGCGTCTTTGCTTTCTTCCAGAACTGCTTGCAGGCGCAAGCAGTTCTTTTTTGCCCGTGGGGTTTGAGTTATAATAGCCCCTAAGGGGTTTACCATCATAAGTAAAAATCGATACGTCCTTGGTATACCTAAACACGTTCCACCACCGGCATAGTTCTTAGACGAGTTTTTGAAGATTCAGAGGAGGAGCATCGTGGATCTAAAAAAAATCGAAGAAGCGGTAACAATGATACTAGAAGCCATCGGCGAAGATCCGCATCGTGAAGGATTGCGAGATACCCCGAGGCGTGTTGCTTATATGTATGCCGAGGTCTTTGCGGGCTTAAACACAGAACCGGAAAAACAATTGGAGAGACTATTCACGGAAGATCACGAAGAATTAGTCCTGGTTAAGGACATACCACTATTTTCGATGTGTGAACACCACCTGCTCCCTGTATTCGGTACGGCGCATGTAGCCTATATCCCACGGCGGGGCATTGTCACCGGACTATCTAAACTGGCAAGAGTCGTTGAGGGCTATGCGCGTCGACCGCAATTACAAGAGAGATTGACCAGTCAGATTGCCGACGCTATAAATAAAAAACTGCGTCCTCACGGTGTCTTGGTAGTTTTGGAAGCCGAACATATGTGTATGACGATGAGAGGGGTAAATAAACCTGGTGCCAAAACCATTACATCTGCCGTGAGAGGTGTTTTTGAATCCAATGCTAAAACACGTATGGAAGCATTATCGTTAATCAAAGGATATTAGTGGTAAGGGGGATTTGCATATGACCGAAAAAAAACCAAATGAATTACAGTTGATCGCGAGCTTGCAATTAACTTCTAACAATGAATTATATAAGATAATAGATTTTCTTAATAAAAACCTCAAAGACCGTAACGTTGTTTTCGGTCTTTCAAAAGGACCGCACAGTAATATAATGACAATGGCAATTTATAAAACATGAGCAAGCCGGAGGTTTCGATGCGCGTATTTATAACTAATGACGACGGTATATTTGCCGATGGGTTGACAGTTCTGTTAAAGGAATTGAAAAGTATTGCATCTCATATCTACGTTGTAGCTCCGGACCGTGAAAGGAGTGCTACCGGTCATTCTATCACGATGCATCGCCCTTTAAGGGTACGGGTAGCTGATTTTCCTGATAATAAAGTGCAGGGGTGGATTGTTGACGGGACACCGGCAGATTGCGTAAAACTAGGACTAGAATCCCTCATTCCCGACACACCGGACATCGTTATTGCCGGTATCAATTACGGACCTAATTTGGGTACTGATGTGTTGTACTCGGGCACAGTAGCCAGTGCCGCAGAGGGAGTCATCAATGGCATCCCTTCCGTGGCCATATCACTAGCGACTCATGGCAATCCAGACTACCGATACGCGGCAAATTTCGTAAAAAAATTGGTTCCTGTTATTTTGGACCACGGGCTACCCTGCGGCACTCTTCTAAATATAAACATTCCTTCCGGCAAACCAGCCGGCTACCAGATAACCAAGCTCGGTAATTTATATTACCGCAACGCAATTGACAAACGTACCGATCCCCGGGGACGTGACTATTTTTGGATGGCCGGTAAGCCTTATTCCCAAGATTATGGTGATCCCTTGACCGATATTGGGACCGTCAAAAACGGGTTAATTTCTATCACCCCCGTTCAATTGGATATGACTAACTATAAACTGATCCCAACCCTCAAAAAATGGAAACTTGATTTGGAATGAGAGTTTTTAAGTGAATTTATTAATAGCATGTTTCAAAAGTAATTTAAACCGGTTCCATTCCTGCTGGTCAAAAGGTTTACTTAAGATCAGCGTTACCGCATATACCAAACTTCCTACCAGCAGGGAAAACAATGTTGCTCCCGGCAAGGGTTGTGGCGGAGCCGTTACCCAGATAGCAAAACCCATCAAGAGGGAGCTGAACAAAGGTTTTACCACCGTGTTCTTTATGTCGTACTTAAAACCGGTGTAGCGGAAAACGTCGCGTAAATTCAATAAAGACATGATAACCATATGAACTACCAGAGCCAAGGCAGCACCCTTAATGGCTATAGAAGGTATAGCCGTAAAATAATAAATACCTGCTATTTTAAAGACTGAAGCTATCAATAAGTTTTTAAACGGGTCCATAACACGACCTAACCCCTGCAATACACCTGTCAATGTTTGGGATAGGTATAAAAAGGGACCACCTACGGCCAGTACAGCCAGAATGGAGCCCGCATCTTCATAACCGAAGAGCAGCCCACATATTTGCGAGGGAAGAAGTAAAAAAACAACCGCGCTGGGGAGACCTATGAATACACTGACCCTTATAGCTGTACTTACACGCCCCAGCAGCAAACGGGGGTTGCATTGGGCCTGGGCATCTGAAATAGCAGGTATTAAAGCCGTTGCCAGAGCAATGGTAATCATACCTGGGGTAAATAGCATCGTTTGAGCCATTCCTGTAAGTTTGCCGTAGGTAACCGTTGCTTCCTGCAGTGACTGCCCTGCTACAGCTAGCCGCTGGGGAATTAGCACTGCATCCACAGACAACAATGCGGTAGAGACAACTCTGGTCAAAGTCACGGGTAACGACAATTTAAAAATCCTTTTACAGAGCCCTATGGATGACGCGGGAAGTATGAAATTTGATCCTTTAGATACCGCAGGCCTCTGCCTAATAAATATACCTACCATGGTAAGAAACCCGATAAATTCGCCGATGACTACCCCCGCGGAAGCCCCCGCTGTAGCAAAAGCAATTCCCCGTGGTAACAACAAGTAGGCTAAAGAAAGCCCGGCAACCACGCGTGCCACCTGTTCAATAGTCTGCGATATCGCCGTCGGACTCATATGCTGCAGTCCCTGGAAGAAGCCTCTAAAAGATGAACATAGGGAAACAATAATAATACCGGGTATTAAGGCCACAAAACTGTAGTAAACATTGGGATTTGGAAATACACTTGTTCTCAACCAGGGCAACACTAAAACCAGTAAGGTCGTAAGCACACTACTGTTCACAAGAATTATGGAAAATGAAACCTTAAAAACTTGATATGCTCCTCTAATGTTCGACTTAGCCATTTCTTCTGCGACCAATTTGGACGTAGCTACGGGTATTCCAATACTGGCTATCACCAGCAGCAGTACATATATGGGGTAAACCATACTGAAAAGCCCAATACCCTCGGCGCTGATCAATCTGATTAATAGTACCTGG
Organism: Peptococcaceae bacterium; assembly: GCA_017656185.1. Classification (GTDB taxonomy): domain Bacteria; phylum Bacillota; class Desulfotomaculia; order Desulfotomaculales; family JACDOK01; genus JACDOK01. Next base: position 12,530 of record JACDOK010000038.1, read on the forward strand.
TTTAAAAAGCCTAAAATACGGTTAATGAAACTGGCCCCGGCCAGTACCGCCGTACCGGCAAACAAGGATTGCTTAACCATTGTTGGACCTCGTATAAAAAATTGCAATTATATTTATGTGTGAGATGGCAAGCCTATGTAGGTTTAAAGGTCGGAAAAACTTGCACCTGGTACAAGGATTTTGACATCTGTTGTAGAAGACATTGACTTGTCTGCATCGTCTAAGTATAGAAGTCATTTTGTAAGGAAATCACTATATTGACAGGAGGGGCAGCGTCTTGAAAAACTATCAAGCCAGTCAAATCCGAAACGTGGGTGTTGTTGCCCATGGGGGAGCCGGGAAAACCTCCCTGGTAGAGGCTATGTTATATAACACTGGAGTTATTTCCCGGTTAGGTCGGGTTGAAGACGGCACGACCGTTTCCGACTATCACCCTGAGGAAATCAAACGGGGCATAACGATCCATACCAGTATTGTTCCGTGTGAGTACCGCAAAACAAAACTCAACCTTTTAGACACACCGGGTTTCTCAGACTTTATCGGGGATATTAAGGGTGCGCTTCGTGTAAGTGATGGAGCGTTGATTGTCGTCTCGGCAGTTGCCGGTGTGGAGGTTCTGACAGAAGTTGTTTGGGAGGAATGCGAAAAGGCCGGTTTACCACGCGTTGTCTTTATTAATAAATGTGATCGTGAAAATGCAGACTTTGACAAAGTATTGGGTAATTTAAACGAAGCATTTAAAGCCAACTTCGTACCTTTCACCATTCCTATTGGCATTGCCGATTCGCTTGAAGGTGTAGTTGATGTGGTAAACGGCAAAGCATACCAGTATGCCGACGGCAAAGCTCAAGAAATTCCCGTTCCCAATAACCTGCAGTCCGTTGTTGAGGAATACCAGGAAAAGATTATGGAAGCCGCTGCTGAGGCCAACGATGACTATCTTACAAAGTATCTGGAAGGCGAGGCTCTAACCCCCGAGGAAGTAGCCAAAGGTTTATCCGAAGCCTTTGCTTCAGGCAGTTTTGTGCCGGTCCTTTGTGGATCTGCCATTAAGAACATAGGAATTAACATACTAATGGATATGCTTGTAGATCATTTCCCCGCACCGGAAGATAAAAAAGACGAACCATTGGCAGCGCTCGTATTTAAAACTATGGCCGACCCCTTCGTGGGCCGTGTAAACTTTGTCAGGGTCTATGCGGGTGAGCTTAAAAGTGACAGCACCGTATATAACGCCAACAAAGAAAAGCCGGAGAAAATCGGGCAAGTACTGTACACCAGGGGCAAAAACCAGGAACCGGCTGAAAAAGTTCCTTCGGGGGATATCTGCGTGCTCGTAAAATTACAGGAAACCACCACCGGAGATACTTTATGCACGAAAGAAAACCCCGTTATTCTAGAAGGTATCGATTTCCCCGAACCCACGTTATCACTAGCCATAGCACCTAAGAAGCAGGGTGATGAAGACAAACTTGGACAGGCATTGGCACGCTTGGTTGAGGAGGAACCTACGGTACGGGTAGAAAAGAATACTGAAACTAAACAGACCTTGCTTACCGGCATCGGTGAGACACAGTTAGATATCATTGTCGACAGGTTTAAACGCAAGTATAATCTCGATGTTGAACTAAGTGAACCTAAGATTCCCTACCGCGAAACTATTCGGAAAACGGTGCAAGTCGAAGGTAAGCATAAAAAGCAGTCCGGTGGCCGTGGGCAGTATGGGCACGTTTGGATACGTTTCGAGCCGCTTGCAGAAGGCGAGTTTGAATTCGACGAAGAGATTTTCGGCGGAGCCGTTCCGGGTCAGTATATCCCCGCAGTTGAAAAAGGTTTACGGGAAAGTATGGCCTCGGGAGTTTTAGCCGGCTATCCTGTTACGGGCATAAAGGCCGTACTGTATGACGGTTCCTTCCACCCGGTTGACTCGTCCGAAATGGCCTTTAAGATTGCTGCATCTCTCGCCTTTAAAAAAGGCATGCAGGAAGCTAATCCCGTACTCTTGGAACCGATAATGGAAGTTGAAGTAGTAGTTCCTGAAGCTTTTATGGGAGATATTATTAGCGACCTTAATGCCAAACGCGGGCGGGTACTCGGTATGGAGCCCGAAGGAAAAGTTACCCGTATTCGTGCTCACGTACCCTTAGCCGAGCTTACAAAGTATTCGATCGATCTTAAATCAATGACCCAGGGCCGCGCTTCGTTCTCAATGAAGTTTAGTTCGTATGAAGAAGTACCGGCACACCTGGCGGACAAAATCATCGCCAAAGCCAAAGAGGAAGCCGAAGCTGAAAAATAACTGTTCGTTAAGAACAAAAAGGCGGGGGTTTAGCTCCCGCCTTTTCAATTAGTTTCTTATACCGGTTCATCAACACCATAAAAAATAGATATTAAGGGGATTTCCAAAGCGCGACCTTGGAGTCTGAATCAAAAGAACGACGAAAGGGCGAGGATCAGTCCAGCACTCAGCCAACAATACAGAGTTTTCAAGTCCGCTCTTTGCTTCAACGGTTCTTTAGCATTCCTAATCTACATTACCAGCTCTGAGTGCTGGATTTGAGCCCCACGTTAGCGGGCGAGTTTGCGCGCTACCCGAGCCCGACCCAGCACTCAGTCAACAATACAAGGTTCAAGTGTCGGCTTATTTTACCAGTAATTACTACAATACTTCCACACAACTTATTCAGGCCCGAGTGCTGGGTCGGCTACGGAATGGAAGCCGGAGGAAACCCCCGTGAGAAAAACATGACTAACGCGAAAACGCCGAGAGCAAGCAGAACCCGATTTATTAGTTTTGAGGAACTGTTATTTTTGAGGTGGGTCGATTTGTTGTCAATATAAAAAAGCGCCTCACAAGACGCTTTTTTAGCTAAATTTATGGCGGGGGAGGCAGGAGTTGAACCCACAGCCTTCGGTTTTGGAGACCGCTGCTCTGCCAATTGAGCTACTCCCCCGCAGCCGCAACAATCATTATACTATGAAAAACAGCCCGCGTCAATAAACTGATGTAATTCAGAGATACAACGTAGATTGCAAGTTTAATTGCCTTACATATTATGACAAACCCCTGTTTTATGC
>JACDOK010000039.1 GCA_017656185.1 Peptococcaceae bacterium
GCATAAAACAGGGGTTTGCCATAATATGTAAGGCAATTAAACTTGCAATCTACGCTGTTTGGCCGTAAGCCAAACGAACATTGACAAACTGGCCGGGATATGATAAAGTAAGTGATGCGGTGAAATGCATGTGCGGCAGTGGCGGAACGGCAGACGCGCTAGATTCAGGATCTAGTGGGGGCAACCCCGTGGAGGTTCAAATCCTCTCTGCCGCACCAAATACAAGGATATCAAGGCTTGGAGAAAATGCCTCCCCAACAAATAGATCTAGCCGATACCAACTAGATACCCCGGTCGGTAACCGGGGTTATTTAGTTAAGCTAGTATTTTTAGGGGGAGGTTTTCTTATTGCGAAAAAAGCGAATATCCAATCAGCTGGTACCTCGTTTCGGCTCCCGGCCCGGCAAGGCGCGGCTGAAATCTGGAGCTGAAGATCTAGATCTTGCTATTGACCTCTATATCCGGCACATGCACATTGCTAATCACAAACCGACCACCATCAAATGGGCCCGCGACACACTGGGGCATTTCAAGCGTTATCTTTCTAAACAAGGTTATCCCATAACCACCGCTTTAATCCAAGCTGAGCATCTGGAAGAATACATTCTTCACTGTAAGTCTAAAAATGCCGAAACAACTGTTGCCAATAAAATCGGACAGATCAAGAGGTTTTTTGGTTTTTTGGCAGAACACGGATATATTTCTTGCAACATCTCTGAGAGTCTACCGCGGATCAAACCATCAGAGCCGCAAATTACCCCCCTTACTCGGGATCAGTTAAGAAAACTCTTTGCCGCGCCAAACCTGAACACGTATACCGGGATAAGAGATTTTACCATAATGTATCTACTGTTACATTCCGGAGCAAGGGTAAGCGAGCTTTTACAGCGTGATATCGGTGACCTTACTCTGGAAAACGGTACCCCGGTAGGCATCAGGCTCTTCAACACCAAGAACCGGCGCGGCCGCATAGCCTTTATAAACGGAGAAGCGCGTGCTGTCATGGCTTATTACCTAAGAATCCGCAAAAAGATATTCGGCAGCCAAGTACCATATCTCTTCCCAACGGTAGATTATACACGCCTAAGCCGTCATACTTTTTGGGAGCGCATGCGCAAATATGGAGAAAAAGCAGGGCTAACTGAAATACGGTGCAGTCCCCATACGCTAAGGCATACCTTTGCCAAAGAGTTCCTTAAAAACGGCGGTGATAGCTTGATATTGCAGGATATCCTCGGGCACTCCACTACGGATATGGTCCGGCGCTACGCTAAGTTGTTCCGTACAGAGTTACAGGAAAAACACGCAAAGTTTACGCCTACCAAAGGGTTGCATTTGAATATTGACTTTCCCAGCGTTTGAGACGTCGCATGCGTTCTCGCTCCATTGCAGCGGAGGGACAAAACATGTTGTGCTTTTTGCGCAGATCGGGCTTAAACAGCCGTGCATAACGGTATGTCATATCTAAAGTACGGTGTCCCAAAATATCCTTTAGGGTTAAAGGGTCACCTCCCGACATCAAGAAGTGCTTGGCAAAAGTATGCCTGAAGGTGTGTGCGCTCACGCGCACACCTCTTATTTCCGCACGTTCACCGTATTTCTTTAATCGGTCGTAAAATGCACTTTTGTCAAGCTTTTCGTTCCTGATGTTCGGGCACAACCAAGTAAGATTAATATTGTTTTCAGCACAAATTTCCAGCCACTCGCGGAGTACCCTGCTCGTCTGTTCCGGTAGCGTAACCTCGCGTTCCTCACGCGTCTTCGGGTGGCGGACAATTATGGACACCGGGTCGTTTCCGCTGTAAACGAGGTCGTGAACTGTAACGTTCAGTAATTCACCGATACGCATCCCGGTATCCATTAGTATCTGTATCATCGTATAGTCGCGCAGGCCCGCGAACGTCGTCCGATCGGGCTGGGCCAACAAACGCTGTAACTGGTCCATAGTGAAAGTCGGAATCAAGGGTATGGTTACCTTTTGCTCTTTGATGCGGGCCGCCGGCGAACCTTTTAAGTAGCCCTCATTAACCAGAAAATTAAAAAACAATTTGAAACAGCGAATTTTATTGTTTATTGTGCTTGCCTTGTTCTGCTTTTCGTTTTTACTATAACGAAGATATGCCCTTAATTGATCCTCGGTTACAGCGGTGATAGTTTGAACGCCGTATTCCAGCTTCAGCCACCGGAACAATGGGGAAAGCGTTACCCTAAACCAATCCAAGGTAGATTCACGAGAATTGTTATCCCGGTGTGCTTGTATGAACTTCTGGTACGCCTCTTCCAATGTCAGTTTTTGCTCGGAACGCAACCGTACTCTCTCCGGTTTTTTCCTGTTTAACAATACCGGCTTCCCATCAGATTGCCTGGGTTGCTGGTTACAATGGGCTCTCTTGCGTAATTTCATCTGTCCTGTCTCCTCCCCTATTACCCCACTTCAATACCGGTCATACACTTCGCGGCGGTGGCCGATAAAATCAATCTTAACCTGCTTTTTCTGGTCATTTACCAGGTACAGTATTCGATATGAACCGCACCGGAGCCGGTAGCCCGGGCTTATGGCAAGCTTAGCGGCACCGGCCGGGCGCGGGTTTTCTCGAAGTCCATCAACTACAGCCTTTATTGTCTCGGCTATTTCTCCGGGCAGTTTTTTAAACGTATTCGCGGCCCTACTGGACCAGATCAAGTCATACAACTTTTCACCCCCAAAACAAAAAGCCCGGTGATCGTATCACCGAGCCGTCACTCGTCAAATAAGAGAGTAACTCAGTTATCAAAGAAGAAGTATTAGCTTTTGAGGTATTTTTCTATTTCATCGTGTGGAATGGTGTCTTTATCCCATTCATCCTTGATCTGCCGTTCATACGCCGGGCGCAGCTTTTCCCATTCCGATAAGGCTCTGATGCAGTATTTCTCCCAGGTACCCGGCTTAGATTCAAAAAGGCAGATCCCGGTAAGGGCGACCTCGGCCCGGACCGCCGGGGACGTATTCGGCAAAGGCAGCGGATGCACGTAGACACCAGTGCGGTCCTGTAAGGCGTTACGTACCTGTTCTTCTGTCACCGGGTTATCCGGACCGGGATCGAACGCCAGATCCAGGTCGGAGTCGTCGTCAAAGTCGCCTGTGGCATAAGAACCAAAGAGTACCATCAACTGCAATCCCATTTCCCGGGCTTTTTCTCTAATATAATCCACTGGCAAACCAATATTAGTTAGAGTTTGTACTATATTTGTGGGAAGCATTTCCGGAATTTCTGCCGGCACCATTAGCCCATCCTTTGCTAGAAGTATTACATCCATTGTATCACCTTGTTTTATGTTTGTGCACTATCAACTCAAACCAAATAGAGGCCATATTGTTTTAAAAAAGACAAGCGCGTAAATACTTGTCCATATTCCATTTTGACGATCAAGCTATTCTAGTTAAAACATAAGAATCTCCGCGACAATTGACTAAGCTCCGCTTTAACAACCCGGGTGTCCTAGATTAACCGAGCATGATCCGTTAGGATTGGTATTCTGTCTAGCAAACCCTAATAGCGTTATTAAAGAGCCGGCAATAATTAGAACCACATGACTTTTGGGGAAGGGAAGAGTTTAAGCATCTGTTGAAAGGCTAAAAAACAAATCTCCTGTTTGCCTTCGGGTCAAATAATGGTAATTTTGTGGCGGTTGGAAGCCAGGCCATTGTCTCTTTAAGTTGGACAAGTTGACCGGTTTCGTAAGCTTCCAAACATCTCTAATTACGATTCCAAATCCCACTGTAACTCCTCTAAAATACTCATTGAATTCTTCCCAGGTAATTCCTGACTGGCAACCAATATCTGCCCAGAGTTCATCAGGGGGCGCTGATACAATACGATCTACCTTAAAGGCACCTACTAGAGCTTTAATCGGAGATGATACGTAAACGAATACTAGATCTCCTGCGGTAATACGGGGACAAATACGACGAAGTTCAACTGTTTTAGTACCATCAAAAATCTTCTTAGCATACTTAGGGCGTACTGATAAGAGAATGGCTTTTGCTGCCAATTAAAATTCCCCCCATAATCCCAACTATTTAGATTGCATACCGTAATCATACAATCGAAAAAAACATTTGTCAGTAATTCTAACTGGAGACCGAATTGGTAGCTTTTTACCTTGTTCCTCAAGCAAAATCTCTTGAAGGTAGTCCCAAGGAATTGGAGACCTAAATAGTTCTGTATTACTGAAGCAAATAGCCATGACCCTACCATTTAGACTATTACCCGCTATCTCAAACACGTCTTTCCACCTATATACCCCAAGTCGTCTAAAGCGTTTAAAAATGTCTTTTGGTTTGTCTATGACAACTTCGTCCACACAGGAACAAGCACGTACTTGCTTGCTTCCGGAATAACGAGTATCTGCTTTAACATACCAAAGAACACGAGAAGGAGAATTGATAACGGCGGGACGACAGGAACGATAATAAACATTCTCTCGGTTCAAAACTAATTCTGGCTTCGCACCAAAAAGCGTCTGCTTTGCTAAATCTTCATCAAACAAGTCCATGGCCCATTGGGGTTTTATAGGTACAATAAAACAAGGAATACCTGAATCAGTAATTTTGGCAGGCCAGAGAATTTGTTCAATTGAAGCTAAGGTTTTAACATCTTGTTTCTTATAGGCCCTTTCTAGTCCATAAGCTAATTGAAAAAAGTAATCCCGGGCCTCAATATATTCATTTGCTAACCTCAATAGCTTTCTCTTTAGATTTTTGGCTGTATCTGTAACTGATAAACTTGCTCTAATCCAGCCATTAGTAAGTTCTACAAAGCTTGTGTTTTGTAAAGCATTGCGAGTATTTTCGTCTAAATGTGGGTCGGTGATCTTTATTATTTCCCTATTTTCGCGTGCTGCAGTTAGAATTGCTTTTAAAATTACGTGTTTTGCAATTGTCGATGAAAGAGAGTGCTTTCTAATACGGAATAAAGGTATTTCCAAAACGTTACTATATTGCTTATTATAAGCAACTAATGCTATGGGGTTGTTTTCTTTACTTTTCTCTATAACTCTAACCTCACAAAATTCTGGATTAACTAAACACCTTTTAACGGTATCCAAAAAGTGTTTTTTTCTTTCGCCCTGCACAAAACATAAAAAACTATTAACGTATTTAGGCAATTCTTTACTTCTTGCCAGTCTACCCTTAATTAAAGAGCCTGCCAGTCGGGCGGGCTGATATTCAGCTTCCCTGGATAGTTCATCCAAATGACTAATTAGATCACAAGGGCGAAGTATAAGCATTCCAAAATCATTATAAACTTTATCTGAAATATTTATTAGATCATCATCCTGCGTAACAAAAAAGGTAACGCCAGCGACAATAGCATGCGCTACTTGCCGTAAGTCCGATTCATCACTTGGCGTCATATTTTCTGGAAAAAGGGGGCGCAATATCTGGCTAACCCGATTAAATTCTTCGATTGTAGTTTGTAAAACGGTAAAATAGTTTATGAACTCCCGTTGTTTTTTACGCCTCTCGGGATCCTTATTACGTATAATTTCATTATAGATCTCCTGCACCAAACATAATTCAATATCTTCTGCTAACCAATCCGCAAGCAATGCCTTTGCCTCATAGTTTTCTTTAGTTTCCTCACTTTGTAAATCATAAAAAATATTAGCGTCCATTACCACCTGAATTTTTGGTTCTTCTTTTGGCTTGGTAATCGTAAATAGATTGGGGTGCCCGTAGTTTAACCACCAAAAAGCAAGGGGCTTTCCAGTCTGACTCTTGCCGCGTTTATCGCTTAAAGCGACAAACCCTAGTTTCGGCCATAAGTGTCGAGCCTCAAAATCTAGTCTGCACCAAAGACCGCACCCCTCAAAGTTCTGGGTAATCTTACGTAGGTGTTCAACTAGTAAGCTGGCTATCCCCCTTCTACGGTACCGCTCATCTACGCATAAATGTACTATTCGAACTTGTCTACGGAAAGGCCGATACATTAGGTACCCTATTACATTGTTTTTCGAATCCAAGCATACTAGAATATGACGCTGTGAAGCGTATTGGAAAAATGCCCCATCGGGAAAATAACCGAGAGTCGCACTGTTTTTGCGCCATAACTGTTTTACTTGAGATAGATACTTTGACTGATCATTAATACGTATGATCTTCATTTTAATCCCCACTTAAGACTAGTCCACAAACCTTATACTTTTTTACACGATTATCCTAGTATACTGGTAATACTGATTTGCCTAACTAGAAGATACCATGGCATTAATCCTATATCCTTTGGGAATTATGTCTGTTTTTGTCGAACAAACAGATTTTTCGGGTTTATAGTACCTAATAATTGTTTTCTAATAAAAAGGACCTAACTATCCGCCGGTACAAGGGCGCCAGCCTAAGCGTTATTCAGTGGTACCTAAGTAAAAAGACTCCTTATAGAGCATGTTCCTTCCCCTTACCGCCACGGCCGGCATCGGCGTCGCAGCGTGCCGCGGCCGCAGCGGAGGAGGTGGTGATGGATGCCTTGCCGCAACAAACTTGTAAACTTGGCCGTGCCGGTAAAGGGAAGTCATGGACCTATTCCACATGGAATAATGGGATTTATATAGCGGGCAGCTTCCGCACGACTGGTGTTGCCTCATGCCGGTTTCTTTTTTGCTAATTAGATCGAGGTTGTTATTACTGCATGCCTAAGTGTGTTGTTTGTAAGTCTGGGCTTTTGATGAGGACCTTATAAGCAGTTACGCAGTCATAAATAACTGATAGCGCCACTAAGAGGCCTATTAAAAGGCATATAATAGCCAGCACATTGAGGAATCTCTTTCCGGTAGCAGCTCCTTTCTTATCCAAAGGCCTTACCTCCTCAAAATAAGGATGGCGATATCATGAAAGCTTGGATCAACACTCAAATAGCAAAAGTTTCCGAACAGACATTTGTATCTTAGGACCCCCGTTTTCGTGTCTAAATTCTTGGGTCCATTATATTTATTGTCTCCTATTTCTTAAGGCTGGCACTTCGTAATAAGATTAATCATTTGCTTAATTACCTTGTCTATATCCCCTCCGAGAAAACTTGCAACGCACGCGTATTTTGGTTTACTAATTTTTATAGAAGCATTTTCCTGGTTTATCTTAATACGCAAAACTTTATATTTAGCCTTTTCTTTTTGCATTATTAACCGCCCCTTAAAGACTATATAGAAGGTAATAGCGCACGGGTTTACCCGTGCGCTATTTATTGAGTGGATCTCTCCACAGGCGTAACTTCGGGCAGTCCCTGCCCTAGCCACCTTTCATCCCCTCTCTCACTCTCACGGACGGGGACTTCCCGGTGGGAAAGTTAATAGTTAGCTTGCGTAACTCCCTACGCCTGTCCCTGTCACCAGCAGGTCTTGCGAGACCGTCCCGCTGGTGGTGCTAGTCTTGGTTACCGTTTCGTACCACGTATCGCAGTCGCGGTGGCAGTTGCCTTCCGCGTCACATACGGTGTCGCAGTCGCGGTGCTTGACCTGATACTGATAGGTGTACTTGATCGTGTACTGCGCGGTGATCGTATAGGGTGTCGGTCCTGGAATGGGCCCTTCGTCAATGAAGCTGCCGTCGCAGTCGATCCAGCGCGCGTAAATAGGTGCCCCGTTCAGCGACCAGTCTTCTTCGAACTCTGCTACGGCAGTGTGGCCTTTCGGAGTCATATTAATGGTCCGCGTTCCCTGTGGCGGCCAGGGCGAACCGAAGGTGAAGCAGGGGTGTTTCTTGGGATAAGTCAGCTTTGCCGAGGTGATCTCCCAGCTCACCAATGTGCCCTTAGGCGGTGTGGGGGCCTTAGGTTTTAAAATGGCCGTCACCCAGTCTGTCCACTTTGCTTCATTGACAGGACGGTGTTTTACCGGTCCCAATCCTTTGTGCCCGGCCTGGTTGATGGCATGGAAAGTTAGCGTGCCGCTGCTTTTCACCAGTGCCCCGATCACCGGTGCTTCGGCTTCACAGATGTTGTCTGTTTCGTCAGTTTCCGGATAATCATCCGGCAGCGGTGGTGTGTCGATGACCCCTTTCAACGTCACCGTGCCTGACTGCGGTGCCTGCCATTCGATACTGTATTTCTGTTCCTCGTGCGCTTCGAGGTTAATGCGGGTAACTGTATTGCCGCTGCTGTCTTTTAAATAGCCGCGGTATTTCCCGTTGAAAAAGCCTACAGCGACCTGGGTCAGCGCTACGTCGGAATCGTTCGCGAAGGTCACGGTACCACGGTAGCGCTGCCCCGGTTTGGCTTCGTCGGTACCGGGGTCAATGCTGACGGCCACAAGGTTCACCGCATCCATCGGGATGGGTACCGTCAGTTCGTTGTCTTCAAAAGTATCCTCCTGGAAGAACCACATTACCGGCGGCTTGTCCAGGTTAATGACCGCCGTGATTTTCCCGGCTCTGGTGGCTTTCCAGGTGAAGTACACCGTGCGTTCCTCGCCGCGTTTCAGGTCTTCAAGGTAGTAGAAGGTCTGTTTGTCGATCGTTCTCTTGGGCAGTTCCTTGCCGTTTTCGTCGGTGAGGGTCACGTATTCACCGTTTACAAACACACCTACCGGGGCCTCGGGCACAGTGCCGTAATCGCCGCTTTCGTATTTGAAGGTGGCCGTGCCCTGGTAGGTTTGCCCGGGCTGGGCCTTCTCACCTTCCGGTATCCCTGTCTGCAGGTCTACGGCCTGCAGGTTGAACCTGTCAGCCAAGCGCCAGGCGATAATGCCGGCTTCGGTGGAGGCCACCGCCCATTTCCCGGCCGCAGAAACCGTACCCGCGACGCCGGAGCCGAACTTGTCCTTGAGGGCGCCGGTGACCACCTGGAAGGACTTGAATCGCTCCTTCTGCAGGTCGTCGGCGTGCAGGCCCACCATCCAGCCGCCCCCGGTACCGGCCCAGATTGTCTTGCTTGTCGGCGTGCTTGCCACCGTGGGCGGGGTCTGGGCCCGCGAGCTGAACTGCTTGCTGACTGAGCGCGTCCTGCCGGTCGCCTTGTCCAGAGCTATAATCTGCCCGGGTTTTTCGACGGCGGACCAGTACACGGTATCGGAAGTCAGCGCCGGTGACCGGTGCGCGAAGTGAGGAGCGTGTGTCCTGTTTTTCCAGAGAAACGTCTTGTGCTTCGTATCGTAGGCATACAAGTGGCTCTGCTGGTCGCCGAAGTAAAGAACGTCACCGTCCACCGCGAAGCTGCCGGCCAGGCCGGAATAAAGCCGTTCTGCTACTCGCGCCTTTTGGCTGACTTGTACCACTTCACCATCCCGAATATCCAAAAGGTCGTCCAGATAATAAATGCGCAGTTCCCCGCGGCTCGGCCCCTGGTCCAGGCCGACCGCGAAGGCCCGCCCGCCGGCCACCGGGGCCGGGGACGAGGACGTGCGCCCCGCACCGGCGTCAATATAAAAGACTTTCTTTCCTTGGTCGATAATTAAAAGAATTTTACCGGTGTTCCCAGTTGTAGCCACCGCCACTTCGTGGCCGCGCCAGTCCAAAACTAAGGGGGATGACGTGATGTCAGTGGTATGTAGCACGTTAATAGATTTTAATCGCGGGTTATCAAAATCCGAAATGTCTACGAAATCTAAAGCCGGACTATACGTTCCCACATAGACGTATTTTTTGCTGCCTTTGTCCACAAATGTGGGGTCGCTCTTGCTTTTTTTTACGCCGTCCAACTTTATCGACCAGGCTGGCTTTTCTTCATGAAAAGTCGGGGCCCTGTCCAGGGTGGGGGCGTCCAGGACGTAACCGCACAGGCGGTTGCCCTCGACGGTCAGCACCACCGTTTTCCCCGCCAGCCGGCCGCCCCAGTGGTCGCCGTCCAGAATTAACGGTTCGGAAAAGGAAGTGTAGCCGGCGCTGCCGCCGTGGTACCAGGCCAGGTGGAACAGGTTCCCGTCCACTTTGGCCTCGCGGTTTCTCTCCGGGCTGAAGCCGTAGGTCGTGACCTCGTCCACCGGCATGGCCAGCGCCGGGGCTATAAAAGCCATTACTAGCAGCAGAACCATTGAAACAAGAAATATCTTACGCAATGTTTTCCCTCCCAAAAAACAAAACCTCCGATGCGGAGGTTTTTACTCACTCTTAATCTTTACTTGATCGTTAATATGTTCAACATTCCCGGTTACATGTATCGACTACTCTGCCCAGGGTATATCTTCAATGCTGTTATCTGCTGGCGTGGTATCTTTCCCACCGCCGCCGTCCTCCGGAACCACTAACTCGCCTTTCCAATCATTATAATTGCCGGGGTCCACGTGGTTACCATTCACTGCGCCCTCGTCGGTGATGAGCACCTTGCCGTTGTTCCACACGACTTTCGCGCCCAGGGCCTCACTTACGAACCGCAGCGGCACCATCGTCCGTGCTTTGCTAATCATTGCCGGGGCGTCCAGGGCCACGTCCTGCCCGTCCCGCAGGGCCACCCTGCTGCCGATCCGCATCCTTACCTGCACGTTGTTGCGCTCCACGACGGCCGTTTTGGCCTGGGCGTCCCAGGCGACCTTGCCGCCCAGTGCCTCGCTGACGAAGCGCAGGGGGACGTACGTCCGGGCCTTAGCGGTGTCGATGAAAGGCTTCGCGTCCGGGAAGTCTACTTTTTCACCGTTCACGTAGACCTCTACGTTGTAGCTGATTCCCGCGAAAGCCGCCGGCACCGCCACGAGCAAACTCAACACCACCGCTATCAACAACTTGTACCCTCTACGCATGCTTACGACCTCCTGTCCCTGGTCTGAATTAAGATTATTCGTTCCACGAACAAATACCTCCTTTGAAAATAAAAAGGCCGGTTAGCAAAGCCACCGGTCCTGATTCTAAATTCTGCTGACGTCTTGATCTACTACGCCAGCAGCGATCCTATATCGCTGTCGGAGTTCTGTGCTCCACCAGCTTGATATGCCTATAAATAACCTCGCTCACCTTATCTTTGCGCGCGGATTAGGATTTCTTGCCAGTGAAGATCCAGCCGTTCTTGCTGACGATCAAGTTTTCTTTCAATGTGCTTTAATCTATCTTTTACGACTTCCCGGTCATCGTACAAACCACGGATCTTCTGGGTGATCTCGCCTTCAACGTGAATGGCCAGTTTAGACAAGTCTGCGGCTATCTTATCCTGCCCCTGGCGTAATTCCTTTAATTCCAGGACTTGAGTTTCCTGGCCCTGGCGTAGGGCTTTAATTTCCTGGCCTTGAGCTTCCTGGCCCCGGCGTAGGTCTTCCTGGCCCTGGCGCAGGGCTTTAATTTCCAGGCCTTGAGCTTCCTGGCCCCGGCGCAGGTCTTCCTGGCCTTGGCGCAGGGCTTTAATTTCCTGGCCTTGAGCTTCCTGGCCCCGGCGTAAGTCTTCCTGGCCTTTACGCAGCTCCTTCAGTTCGCTGAGAATCTGTTGCAAAAGCTCTTCCATAAGATGGCCCCCTTTTGGGTGGTCTACGGTCTATGTTATCACAAAGGTGTGGGGTTGGGTGTCTCTTTTTTTTGTATGGCTATGAAAACCCGGCGTTGCTTGCATACGATGCGCGCACCCTTCATTTATTAACCACCTGACGGCTGTTGCTACCAGCCTGTTCCTGGATGCGAATGGGCCAACTGTTGGGTGTGGTTGTTTCTGTTCCCCTTGCCGCCACGGCCAGCGGCACCTTTTGCCAACATGCCGGGCCGTGGCGGAGGAGGTGAAGATAGAGGCGCAACAAACTTAGCCACTGGCCGTGCTGGCAAGGGGAAACATAGGTATTCCACGCGGAATAAAATAAGGGATTTATATAGCGGGCGGCTTCCGCACGACTGGTGTTGCCTCATGCCGGTTTCTTTTCGCCTTGTTTTTTAAGTCGACAGGAACAAACATATTAGCAAATCACTCCAGATAAATATTGACTTATTACGGCAATATCTTATAATTCTTGCTAACTGGATTAATTTTCCTGGGATGGGGTATAGCAATCGTCTGATTTTAAATAATTAAGGAGTGAGCATATGGATTACGATACTTTAAGTTATTACCTTCAACGTCACCCAGAGTCTTTAAAGTATTGGCATAGGTTATTAAACACCCATGTACATCTGCCTAAAGTAAAAAAAGATTTTACAGGTGAGTTTACATCGTGGTACCGAAAGTTAACACGCACGGCTTTGATAAAGTTACAAGAGTGGGAAAACTTATATGGCTTTTCCCATAGTTGTTCTTTAGGCTGTTCTCATTGTTGTAAACACCCTATAATAATCACTAAATCGGAAGCTTTAGTACTTTATACATTCCTAGTTGAAAATAGTTTAAGAGAGTTTATTAATCAAGCAATTAGCGTAGCAACTTATATTCAGAATAACCTTCCTGAGATTCCCCAGGGTATTGACGAAGAAAAAGTTCAAAGATATAGGCAAAAGTATTTTTCCGCGAACATATCGTGTCCGTTTTTACAAGATAATAAATGTGTTGTATATGAAGTCCGTCCAACGAATTGTGTAACATATTTTTCATACGGTGATCCTTGCGAATGCAAAACCAATAGTGCTCCTCTATTAGGGGTACAGTTTAATGGCTTAGAACAGTGGATGCTGCAAGAAATGTTTAACTTCTGCAAATTTAACAGAAAAAAATGCCACGAAATTTACTTAGTAGTAAGCTGACCCTCCTGCCATTTGCTATTAAGGAGACCCACGAGTTTTTCAACAATGGCTTTCTTAGAGATTAGACTCATTCCTTTACCACAGTAACAAGGCGGGTTTTTAATTAATAATTGCCTCTTAAAATCTTTTATCTCACGAACCATACTATTCTGGTCCCCCTTTCTTAAAGGCTCTTATTAAAAGGGATCTCCTTCCCCTTACCGCCACGGCCGGCATCGGCGTCGCGGCGTGCCGCGGCCGCAGCGGAGGAGGTGGTGATGGATGCCTTGCCGCAACAAACTTGTAAACTTGGCCGTGCCGGTAAAGGGAAATAGCAGTCCTATTCCACATGGAATAATGGGATTTATATAGCGGGCGGCTTCCGCACGGCACCCTGTTAGGCGCCGTACTTCGCGGATTCCACTAGGCTGGGCTACGCCCTTTTTAGCCCTTCCGCGCCGGCCTCACTCTGTACGCCCGGCCGTCCCGAGAAACGGCACTGCGCAAGCCTCCGCCCGCTCACCACCGCAAGGGTTGCTTTGCGCCTCAGGCCTTGCGGTGTCACACAAATTCCCGTGCCCGCCGGACGTTTTGGCCGCCCATACGCCTGCGCACCAGCAACTGCGGGGTCACGGCATCTAACCGTGGCATCCACGGTATGGGTACGGGCGCTGATGATGCGCCCGCTGCCGTGAAGCCGCAGGCTGAGAATGACCTCGCACCAGTGAAATCAAAAAGTCATCTCGTTTCACGCCGGTTGCGAGGCAAGGACCGCCGGCTCTGCCGAACTGCCCTGACAGTTTGCCGGTAACTTGCCAATTTACCAGCACAGGCACGGAAACCTTTTGTCAAAGATCACTGTGGGCCGGGCACTTTTCAGGGAGTACCCGGGGTTTCCCGCGACCCCGCCGGGAGGGAAGCGGGGTTTCGGCTGGGAACCGCCCAGCCTCGTCAGGCGGGAATCTCTACTTACGTGCCGGCGGGTCAAGGTAAAGATCCGGCGTAAGATATATGTCAGGCAACTCCGATCCGAAGAACGGCTCGTGGACTTCTTCATTCAAATATGTCTCGGCGCACCGGCGCGCCGCCGGGGACATTTGTTTGAATGGTTCGCGTACCAGCTGCCAGATAGTCTTGATATACTGCGTTTCAAGTAAATGAATCAGGTGAGATAACGCCACTCCCCTATAATCCTGGTGTAAATCTAAAGGGTTGTAAGTCTTTTCCTCCGCGGGCAGCCGTTTGAGGGTTTCTTTTACTTCGTTAATCCGCCTCTTGAGCCGAGCCGGGACAATGTAGCCTATTCCCTGCGGGGCTTCGGTTTTAAGTGTTTCCCAGTTTTCTTTGTCTTCGTCCAGATGGTAAGTTGTAAAATTAATTGCCGCAGCGCAGGAAAATAAAGACTCACGGCA
>JACDOK010000040.1 GCA_017656185.1 Peptococcaceae bacterium
CCGGCCCGAGGACCACGAACCCCAGGTGAGGCTAGTGGCAGTTGGATGAGCTTGCTAAACGAAGCGAAGTCCTTGCTACCGAAGGCTGCCAAGAGTAAATGGGGCGGGTGGATGGAGGAAAAACAACGTCCTTACCCGGGGATGCCTGCCAGCCACGCCAGGTAATTTGGTAACCCGTACCGTGAGGTACGGCTGAGCCGGCAGGAGTCAGCAGAGGCCATAGTGCTTCCGCGCGACGTCCGCTGGAAGGAAGGGCCGAACTCCGACTGCCCTAACGGGTAAAGGGTGAACCTTACCTATCACCATTGTGGGAGGTTCGAACTGAGAACAGAAGTAGGAATTTTGTTAGAAAAATTTCCTTAAGTCTCTCTATATCCAACCTTTGAAATCGTAGGCCTGAGTCTGTTTTTCGTACTTTACTGTTCCTTAAGCAGAGACACATTCCCCTCCAACCAGCGGCTAATTTCTTCCCTGACCAATGCCACGAGACGGGGAAGCTTGGCCTGAATGACGGGAGAAAGCTCCAATCCCCACTCGATTACCGATGGCTGGACGGCGAACACCTTGGTAGGTGGCAGCTTACCAAGCAGCCTGGCAGATTCCAGTACCTCCGGCATACCGAGTTCGTGGAGCGAAGATCTTAGATGAGGTATATAGGAGTCGATCTCCTCTGGAGCAAATGCGAAGACAGTCCCGGGCTCGGCGTCAGCCTCGATGCAGTCGATGATTATGAGGTAAGCGGCATCATTGATAAGGTACAAAAGTTCCATCCCGGCTGTTCCGGCTTCAATGATTTCTACCTTGGGATGGAAACTCCTCTTTTGCAGCTCCTTTATAACGTGTACGCCGACCCCTTCGTCCCGCAAAAGCACATTACCTACGCCCAGGACGAGGAGGTACGCTGGCTTGTTTCTATTCATCCTGACATCCCTCTTCAATCTAATAATATGTTATGGCGGCTGCCACGATAAAGGCGCCCCTGCTTTTAGAGGCGCCTTGGTAAACGACCGAAGAAACTTACTGGATTTGCAGGTGCATGATCTTTTTCTGTTTCGGTTGAATGATATGCACCGCGCAGGCAATGCACGGGTCAAACGACCGCACGATGCGTACAATGTTGTTGGGGTTGTTGACGTCTGGCACCGGGCAGCCGATGAGCGCCTTCTCGATCGGTCCGATAACGCCATTGGTATCGCGAGGCGATACGTTCCAGGTTGTCGGTACTACCATGCCGTAGTTGGCGGTGAACTGGTCCGAAATAACACACCAGTGGCCCAGTGCGCCGCGCGGGGCTTCTATGAGGCCGTAACCTTGACCGCTGGCCGGGGGATCCCAGTGCGCGGTGTCGTGGATCTCGGTATCGCCCTGGCTGATGCGGGTTTCCAACTCGTCGAGCCAGCGGGACATGGCATCACAGATCATCTTGGCCTCCAGTGCGCGTGCGGCGTGTCTTGCTACGGCGCCGGTTGTCATACCCTGATTAAGCAGGTCGTTAAACTGCTGTATCGCCGGGTGGCTTACGCCGCGGGCCCGGGCCACCATCATGCGGGCCAGGGGTCCGACTTCCACGGGGTTCCCGTTGTAACGCGGCGCCTTCGAGAAGGTGTAGGCACCGGCCTTGTCCAGGTCAAAGTTCTGGCCTCCGGTGAATGGGTGCCCGCCGTCGCTGTCCAGGTAGTAGCCGTACTTGACGTCCTCATTGATGTTCTGCTCTATAATCGCCGGATCGGTCTCGACCAGGGTGCCGTCAATGATCAGTCCCGGCACGAGGGCAAAGCTGGTGCCGTCCGCGTCCTCCGGGAATCCGCCGAAAGAGAGATAGTTCTGGTAACCTACGCCCACGTTTGAACTGGTCAGATCCCACAGCGCGTTCGCCAAATCTAGGACGTCCGGGAGGTAAACGTTATCGATAAAGTCGACCATTTCCTGAAACAACATACGGAATTCGCTAATCTGCGCGCTGGTCGGCAGCTGCGTGACGCCGCCGGGAACAATGCTTGACTGATGCGGTTGCTTGCCGGAAAAGAGCGCCGACATCTTCTTGGCCTTGGCTTGTTTGAGCAGGGCCGTCAGGTAGTTGGATACGTATCTGGAGACAAGGTTAAGGTCGTTAATGCTATACACGTCGGGGGCATAACGCGGCAAGAGCGGGGCCGCATCGTTGTTAAGGATGAGATCCTTGATCTTTAACAGGTACGGATCGCTACCGTTGTAGTTGGCCAGCACTGCCACGTCCAGGTAATCGAGCGCCGACAGGTGATAGAAATGCAGGGGCTTGTCGTGCAGCCACATAGCGCTCACGATCAGGTTTCTTAGCAAGCGAGCCAGTTCCGGCAACTGTGTTGTTCCCTGGGCCCGTTCCACCGCCATGGCAGAAGCCCAACCATGTGAACCGGCGCACACACCGCAGACGCGCTCGGTTACGTAGACGGCATCACGCGGGTCGCGACCGATTAGCAGCTTCTCCAGTCCCCGGGCCATGGTGGAGTTGGCCCAGGCGTCGGTCACTATACCGTTGGCATCAACCTCCACCTCAATTTTCAAATGACCCTCTATTCGTGTTACGGGGTCTACGATAACTCGTGTCATCTAACTCTCCTCCTGTATTTTGCCTTGTAGATACCGTTCAAGGTATCTAGGACGAGGTGTTCTTGTAAAGCGGGCTAAAGCCGGCATAGAACTTGGGCTCGGTACAACCGGCGCACGGCGCGTTCGAGCCGATACACCAGTTAATGCCGTCGTTCCACAACCTGCTTGGACAGTCGCTGTAGGTTTCCATACCTTTACAGCCCTTGTACAGCAGACAGTATCCGGCCTGGCTGGGGTCGTTCCAGTCGGTTAGGAAAAGGCCGTTGTCATAGTTATTCCGGCGCGGACAGTGGTCGTGCACCGTGGTCCCGAAATAAGATTTAGGCCTCTTATATACATCCAGGGCCGGGAAAATCCCGTGCTTCAAATAGTAGTTGACGGTACCGAAGAACCACTCCGGCCGCAGTGGGCAGCCGGGTAAGTTGCAAAGCGGCTTACCGCTGATAAAATCCTCTATACCCTTCCCCTGAGAGGGGGATGCCGCCGGGATGCCGCCGTATGCGGCACACGCGCCGATGGCGATAATGGCCGCACTGCTTGCCGCTGCGTCTTGTAGCGTCAGACGCAGGGGTTTACCCGCTACGTACAGGTAGCGGTCATCAACCGTGGGAATGGAACCCTCCACGACCAACAAGTAGCCGCCCTCCAGGATGTTCTCCTCCAGCCAGTCCTCGGCCACGTAACCGGCAGAGGCCATGATCGTCTCATGGTAGCGCATCGAAATAGTATCTAGGAGGAAGTCCCGGATGTCCGGCTGGTCCGACCCCGATCCCGGCAGTATCGCAAGAACGGACTCGGTACATCCGGTGCACTCCTGTCCGTGGAGCCAAACCACGGCGGGCTTACCCGCCGCTTCGGCGGCTATCTTCGGTGGGATCAGTTCGGCCATTCCAAGCGCCGCCGCCGCTGCCGCGACCATCTTGATAAAGTCACGACGCGAAATAACGCTGGTTTTTAAGTAACTAGCCATACGTATACCTCCTAAAGTTTTAGCTTCGTAACAGATAAACCGCGCCTTCTTGCACCCGGCAGGGCCAGGTTTGTAACGTTTTTGTTCCGTTTTCGTCCGTGCCGTCGACTTTGTTAAAAAACGTACCGCAGGATGGGCAGTAAAAGCCTTGCCGATCATCGTCCCACTCTACGAATGTACCGTCCCCGGGACAATCTGCCCGATATGCTCTATAGGTTTCGCCTGTACGGATTACGAAAATGGGCCCGTCTCTTGCAAAAGTAAAGACCCGTGGGCGAGAAGCAACATCATCGGCCCAACACACCCATTTCCAGTCACCCTGAAGAGGATCGAGCATTCCAGAAACTTCGGCAAAAAGTGCTAGCAAACCACCGTACTTTTTGACAATATCCGCGGGTTTAACGCTACCAATCATTCGCTTTAAAAATTGCGCCCGGGATATTTTCTCCCCCTTTCTTATGTGATTTTCTGGTTTTTGCAGCAGCTTGTTTCACCTCCTCTTGACGGACACACCATCGCAATAATCGTAACAATGCCCGGATCCGTTGCAACCGTATGTGGGGTACTGGCGCCAAAGTTTTTTGATCCGGCGGTAGGCGTCATATCAAGCTCGAATTTTCTACCTGATATACGGCTGGTGCAGTAAAAACGACTGCGGCTGACCCCAAGCGTACGGCAGGCATTCCTTAAAGAACATCCCGTTAGTTAGACTATTTCTCGAACTACTACAGGCGTTGCTTAACGAGTTCGTCCGTTTTTTGTACCTCGTTGTTTAATACCAGTCGCTAACTTCGCGCTTGAACCGGGCAATCTTTTTCTTACTCTTTTTCCTTAGCGGTTCTGCTACCAAACTGTAGGCTTTTCTCGGATTTAAGGGGGGTTATTTTTGCCATTCGGAGAAGGTGGATTGGGGCTAATACTATTTTCCGGCAAAGGTTGGCGATGCTGGTTTATTTCTGGTTTATTTCTTGAAAGATTCTAGTAGTACTAGTTTTCTTACTCATACGTTGGGTGGTGCGTGGGCTGGTACGTTCTGGTAACTATTATCAAAGCCCTTAGAAGTGTTGTGCAGGATACCTCTTAAAAAATAACTGCTCCCTTTGAAGTTTCTGGGATGGAAGATGTTACTTTAAATGGATACTTCTATAAAACAATCAATAATCCTTCATACGTGCCAATTTTTTAAACAAAGCTCATTTTGTACCCGGTGAATAGCCTCTAAGCTAAGGCCGATGGCGATATGCGTTTTGTCCACGCGGGTGATAAAGTCACACAATACTCACTACCAAAGAAAATTAGTCATACATTATCCGTTACATCCTTTGTATGGGCAAGAGGCCACCTGATACCGACTCACCGTGAAGGTGCATCCAGTATTATGTCATCCAGCTCGCTGATGGTAAATCCGGCTATATGCCCATGTGGATGGCCCAGGAGAACGCTTGTCAGAATTTTTGCATTACCAAAACCGCGGTTTTCGACGTGAAGAAACTGCTGGAACTTGGAAAAATAATCAGCCAAGAAAAGGAACGCCGTTGTCAACAAAGGTGACCAGCTGGTCAAGGTAGAGGGTATCAAAACACCTGTTCGACTGGTGTATAAAGTTACCAGCGCACGATTCTGGCCAATGGCCAGATCTTGCTCGTACCCCAAATCGAAGTGGAAACCTACTGGACCACCTTACCTGACCCGGTCGATAAAATCATTGAACTCTATCACGGCCACGGCACCAGTGAACAATTTCACAGCGAAATTAAAACTGATCTGGACCTGGAACGACTGCTGAGCGGGAAATTTGCTGCCAATGACCTGGTCTTGCACTTAGGCGTACTGGCTTACAATATGCTACGTATCATTGGGCAACTTACCATGACAGCGCTAAATGTACCCTTACGGAAAAAAGCTCAACGCCGGCGGATCCGCACGGTCATTCAAAATCTGATTACCTTAGCTTCCCGGTTAGTGCGCCATGCTAGGCAAATTAAACTACGCTTTGGCTGTCATAACCCCTGGTACTTAACATTTAAAGAATTTTATGGGGGCTTAACCTAACTGGTAATCTAAGGGATCAAAACGCCAACAAGTTAAAAATAGACACCTTTGCCAAAAAGGTTTATTTCTTATTCCCTCAAAAGAGGTATTTGGGGTGAACAGAAAAGAAACTACAGGTAAAACAATCAAATTTAAATCGTCAAAGGCATTACAAAGGTAATTACTGGTTAATAATAACCAGTTACTGTTAAATAATGGGCTTGTTTATTTTAAAGTCACGGATTCAGGTTATAGGTTATCAATTTCAAAGTCTAAAACGTGCAGGTATAAAAGGTTATCCCAACGCCCTCCGGGTCCGGCCCCGTCCGGCTCACCGGGCAAGCCGGTGACCGCCCGCGACCGCTTAGTGACCACAAAAACAGAAAAATAAACCGGGTCAAAAAACAAAGAAAACAGGAGAAAACGGGAGTTTGACTTTTTCGCCGGCGGACGGCTGACGGCGAAACCAGCAAAACACTTAATCATCGCCACCCCGCCTGATAAACCCCGGATGCAGATCCGGGGTTTATTTCTTTTACCACCTCCAGCTGCCCGGTGGGCCTTACGGCCGCCGGGCTTTCTTTTTTAACCTGTTTCAGCTCACTAATTTTGGAGGTGGTATATAATGGCAAAATCACTCAACGATTTTCTACGCGAGCAACTGGAAAACGGTTCGACTCTACTGGTAGAGGACCCGGCGGATCTGCACGGGTATACCGGAATCCCCAACGCGGTGTTATGCAACCCGGCTTTTTCGTCTACGGACGTGCGGATCTATGGAATCATCCGCAGTCACCTGCGGCCGGGCCAGGCAGTGGTCTGGCCGGGACAGGATCGTATCGCGGCCATGGCGGGTGTCGTGAGGGAAACGGTGAACAGATCTTTAGCCCGCCTGCGGAAGGCCGGTTTGATTGACTGGTTCAGACGTGGCCAGGCCAAGACCAATGTGTATATTTTGAAACGGATTCCGTCGGATGTGGCCGAACAGTACGCCGACTTCCTGGCCGCGCAGGAGCAAACAGAAGAGCACCGGACCAAAGAGACCAAGACCAGAAAAACTAAGGACGGTGTTTCCGGGGCCGGAAACCCTTGTGTCTCTAGTGATGTGACTCCAGGATCACATCAGAAAAACGGCGCTAATCCTTGCGGCTGTAGTGATGTGACTCTAGGATCACACAAAGAAAATAAAGAAGAAGAATCATGTTGTTGTTGTAATAAGCAGGATCAGGAAAATTTAGCCAAAAAAATCGAGGGTTCTATTGCTAATCGATCTGATAAGGAAGAAGTATGCTTAAGGGCTGTCCGGGGTGATAGTAAACAACAGGGTGATATCCCTTGTCTTGATAACGTGGGGCGGGTGGCTTTGGCGTTGATGAGGGTGGTGCCTGCTCTGGATGATGCGAATGGTATTGCTATTGCGGAAACTCTTTTAAAAGAGTTTGATGTCGACCAAATCTTACCAAAGGTGGAACTTCTGCGTGAGGCCGGTTATGTGAAAAATGTTGGTGGTTGGTTACGGCAGGCGGTGCGGGATGATTGGCAGCATATTCCCAAAAATCCTAGCAGTAATAAGGTTACCCGGAGGGACAGAAATCGACCCAGAGACGTTAAGGAAAGACAACGACGGGAAAAGGAGCGAAAATTACTTGAATTATTGTATCTTTAAAAACTTATTGATTTGAAGTAGCAGTTATTAATAGGTAATCTAGGTATTTCAGTATGGGCTATAGGGTACGGATATTGCTTGGGCAAATACGATACAGTACCCATTATCGCAATGCACGGCCATCTGTTCCTTTCGGTATTGCCGGAACGTCCATAGATTCACTGTCGTGTTCAATTTCGATTATTTGCACAATACCTTCTTCAATATCGTAGTTAGCCGACTTCCAGACAGGGAAATATGGCTCAAGTTCTTGGAAATTACCTACACGGTCAGTCAGGTATTGGTACATTTTGCGCGAAGGTAGAACAACTACACCACCAATGAGTACATTCTGTAAAATACCAACAACTATTTTGTTTATGGCACGATGTGAAGAGCTAATGTTCCCTGTTTCCCATTCAGCCGCAAAATACTTTTTCCCTACTGGATATGCAGCATCAATCGGTCCAGGCCACTTGGTAGTTACGGCAACGTCGACTCGCGCCTCTCGTTCCCAGCCAAGCTGTTCAAGTTTTTGATTAAAGGCATCTTTGATCGGTTTAACGCCGTTGGCCTTTTTTACAGGGTATAGAGTAAAAGACCCGCTACCAGGCGGATTCTCAATTGATGAAATAGCCACTGAAATATGGTCCATTATCGTTTTGAATGCAGGAGTCTTATTGAAGTTACCAACATTAATTAGTGTTACTGTTTTCTTTATTTTCATCGATAAGAAGTTCTACCTCTTGAATAAGTTCGCTTGCTTTGATATTCAGGCTTTTAGATATTGTAAAAATCGTGTTTAACGTGGGTTTTCGTTGTCCGCGTTCTAAGAGGCTTATAAATGTCCTGTCAAGCTCACAGCGGTGTGCTAATTCTTCCTGTGAGAGTAATAGAGCTTTTCTGTGCTTTCTTAAAGCAATTCCAAAAGCCTGTTCAATCTTCAAGAGGTAGTATGCCTCCCCTCATATTCCAAATTTTTCAGGAGGCGTGACAGGTTGTCCACGGACTATAGTCTTCATATTTTGCTCTTAACATTTGTTGCATATTCGTGATATCATAAATGTGGACTATAGTCGTCGGTAGTGAGGTGTGTATTTTGGCTTTTGGAAACCGTCTTTTTAAAGCTCTAGGAATTACCAATAGGTCAGAACTTAGACTATTTGCCCAAAAATCCGGAATAAGTGTAAAAAAGCTGGAGTACTACAATGAGGAGGGGATTCTTCCTTCGAGAACTGATTTACCAAGAATCTTAAATGTTTCTGGATTAAGTGAATTAGAGCTAAAACTTAAATTAGGGATTATTGATAATTTCATTCTTAACGCTATCGGGGAACATTCAGGAGAAATAGTGAAGTTAATAGAAGAGGATATCAATGTTAAGTCTGAAGACTATGCTTACAAGCGTGTCTTTGAAACAAGTTTAGGCACCTTATATCAAGGGGATTGTCTTTCACTAATGGATGATATGGAAAAGGAATCTATTGACTTAATCTTTGCTGATCCTCCTTTTAATCTCAATAAAGTATACGAATCTATAATGAATGACAAGCTCACGAAACAAGAATACCTTGAGTGGACAGAAAAATGGGTTCTAAAATGTATTGATTTATTGAAAGAAGGCGGTTCTATCTTTATTTGGAATCTTCCTAAGTGGAATACGTATATTGCAAATATCCTTAATCAATATCTTTCGTTTAGACATTGGATTGCAGTAGATATCAAATATCGCCTACCTATTAAAAACCGTTTATATCCATCACATTATGCGCTACTGTACTATACAAAAGGGGATAGGCCTAACACATTTAACGAACAAAGACTACCTTTAGAGATTTGCCGTCATTGTGGCGGAGATATACACGATTACGGTGGGTATAAAGATAAACTAAATCCAAACGGTATCAATCTAACTGATGTATGGTATGACATACCGCCAGTAAGACATAGCAAATATAAGACAAGAGACAGTAACGAATTATCTATTAAATTATTAGAACGGGTAATTAGTTTAGCCTCAAATGAGGGGGATATTGTTTTTGATCCATTCGGAGGAAGTGGTACTACTTACATTGTGGCAGAAATACTAAACCGCAGGTGGATAGGTATTGAAATAGGACCAACTGATACAATTATAGACCGCTTTAATGATATCGGTTTTCACCGAAGCCTTATTGCAGAAATACAGAGGAATAAGAACAAGTTATTTACCGAAGAAATGGTTGAAATACGTAAACAGAACGGCCATTGGTTACCGGAAACACTTCCCAAGAGAAAGAATAAGCAAATATCGCTTGAACTGAACTAGAACTCAACTAATGAACTTCACATTAGTTGAGGACCTACCTGCGCATTCCGGTAAATTCGGTGGTTAAGTGGCGATATCCGGTATGGGCGAGCGGGCTTTTGGGGGTGGGACCAGCGGCCAGCCGATCCCGGCAGCCTTAGCCCTTTGTTCATATTTGCTGACAGTGCTCTTGGCAATGTTGCAGCTCTTGGCTACTTGCCGCACGCTCAGGCCGGCGCCAAAGCGTAACCGTAGTACTTCTCTTACTTTGCGCATTGATAACCCCTTCCGTGACATCCCTACCGTTCACATCCTTTTTGGATCAATGGTAGGGCATTTTGGTTGGATTATCCAGTGCCGCCGACCATTATCTTGTTCGCCAACCCATTTTGAGGTTTGTATTTCGTTTTATTCCGGACGCTCATTTCGGTCTCAGCTAAAAAGTGTACTGCATTATTCCGAAACAGGTGTCCGGTATCGTCCGAAATAGGTGTCCGGATTTTTCCGAAATGGTCCGTTTTGCTCCGAAATCCGCATTAAGCGAATTACGTGAGGTATTAAATACATAATATTCGACTATTTTAATGCCTATCAATTAAATTTCCTATAACCCGGTTTAATAGTTACTGTGTTCTCAATTTGAAATCGGTTGTTAGGATCTAAAAAACTTTTCATTGGTAAATCGGAATTGCCGTGGGCCCAAAGATATAACTCTACTCCTAAACCTGATGGTTCAATAATAAGACCTGGTTCCATGGTTTCACCAAAATATTTCGGTAAAGATTCCTTGGAACCAATAGCAAACATATGTCCAAGAAGCTGTTCTTTCCTTAAACCATAGATAACATGTTCTGTTATGAGATTAACGTTTTCCTTCTCTCCAAACTCCATAGCTACTATATATGTGCTGATAGGAATATATACACGCATTTTTTCCAGATCTTTATCAATACCAATATTTAACTCAGATCCATCAAATAGCTGTTTTATAATGGTATAGAATATGTAATGAGAACGAATTTGGTATGTTGATAATCTACCCAGTAAAGCTACAAATGTGGCTCCTATATCATCTCTGGGTATTTCACTCCGTGATGAAGCAAGAACACCACCAAAATACTCTGCGGAAAGTTGGTCATCGCAAAAAGAACCTTCATTTAATACGCCTCTTAATACCTTTGGTGGCACAGCCCCGTTAGTTTCTAGTTTATTACCAAGTTTTTTTATTGCATAAGAAAAAATATTTTTAATATTATTTATTCTCTTTTCCGCAACATTTTTAATTCCCTCTCCGATGTACTCTGCAGTAGGTCCTAGTAATTTGTTTACAAGTTCCGCCGCACCAAATATAGCTAATCCTGTACCTAAATCCATAGTTTCCTCCAATCTAGTTAAGCATTTTTGATAGTTATCGAACTCTTTATATTAGAAATGCCAAGAGCGGCTCAATGTGTTCCACCATACTATCACCTCGTTTGGAAAGCCTGATGATAGCTTTTTAGTCAATTAGGGTAAAATCAAAACCATATTCGGCAAGCTTTTTTTCACAAATCGTCCTGTCAGCATCAGTAGATAGCTCTTTGCATTTCTTTTTCAAAACCAAGGCTTCTGCGGACAAATCTAAGTGTTTCAGTTTCCAAAGTTTTTGAAACTCTTTTCTTTATGATGTATTAACTGCTTCGCGGCTTCAACGCCGCCTTTTCCAATTACCAGCTGATGGGGATGATCATGTACTCCCTTTGGAATTCTTAAAGCTTCTGCTTCTGGCGCTACAGTCCCGCCTTTGCCAGCTTTGTCGCAAGCCTAGCCTGCATGTAGGCGATAATGAGGCCAGGTTTACTACTTTCATTGCTAAAAACCGGAGACGAGTTTCGCTTTTACTTGTCGTAATGTGTCGAATCCCCGTTATAAATTAAAACTACTACCTTATCCTGGTAGTAGTTCTTATCTTCAACCCGCCCGTTTCCTATGACGTCTCATTTCTTAGCAATATTATTCAAATCTTGTCGGATTTCCTGCTTCCAGGAAAAACTTTTGCTTTAAGACTTTCGCTAATTTTTTATCCGCCCCCGCAAGATGGTACTTATCCAATTCCTTTGGCAAGACCCAGACGTACGAGGAATGTTCATTGAGTTGTATCTCATGAGTGGGCAACTTGCAAATGAATGAAAATAACCTAATCTGAAAATCCCCATAATCATGATCTATTAGCTTAAAGGACCTTTCAATACTAACAGACAGATTTAATTCTTCTTCTAGCTCACGCTTCAAGCACTCCTCCAAGGTTTCGCCTTTCTCAAGTTTTCCTCCAGGAAACTCCCAATGGTCTCCCAACACTTTATTTGCGGGTCTCTTGGTGATGAGAACCCGACCCTCATCGTCAACGGTTACTGCCACTGTCACATACTTAAGAGTACCTTTAAACAAAGACTCTTCAATCCAATGGGCCTTCTGTAGAAGAGTTTTATTAAACTCTTCTTTATCTGCTCCGTGGTGAGCCTTACGGTGGCAATTAGGGCAAAGGGCAATCATGTATTCTGGTTTATCAGGTCCCCCGTCTGAACGCCTTCTTATGTGATGAGGTTCAAGGTAGAGTTCTCCGTTTGCCTTTTTAAAAGGGGCAAAGTTCCCACATGCCTCACAGAAGCCATAGGCCCTGTTTCTAACGTAGGAGGCGATGACATTACTTCTGAAATAATATCTGGCCTTGGCTTCGCGGCTGTCTGCAACGTTGCCATCGGCTTCTTTAATCGCGTTAAATGCTGCTTGCCGCAGGTCGTGGAAGCTTCTTTTCTCAGGTTCTTCGTATTTTTCAGGGTGCAGGGGTTCGGTTTCTATACTGGCATCTTGGGGGATTAGCTTGAAAAGTATCCCTTTCCTTAGGTTACCTTTTATATCGGGTATGGTAACTTCCTCATAGCCGACAAAGCTCATTCTACCTATGAAACGGCGTAGGTCTCCTTCAGTTTCAAAAAGAAAGAGGTCCTTACCGTCTTTTAAGTGGTTTTTTATGGCTAGGTTACCTCGTGTGAAGGTCATGTCTCCAACTTGTCCTTCACCAGTGTAGTAATATAAGCCGTCATCTTTCCAACCGTCCTGGTAGCCAAACTCTTCACCGCGCTTGCTGGAGAAAAGGAAAATAACGGGGTGGCGGGAAGGGGTGCTAATACCGCCCTGGCGCTGACCGCCGAAGAGGTCATGGATGTCTTTGCGTTTATATAGGGAGCCTATCTGGAAGTAGGTATAGGGATCTGGATTAGGCATTGGTGCTCACCTCAACTTTTCTTCATTTACTCCAGTGTAACATGGCTCACCACATCCAACGGCGACAAACGATAGCGCTAAAATGCGAATTGAAACAAGAACTTGCCCGTTAGATGTGGTGAATTCAAGAAGAACCAGAGACTGAGGATTCTTTCCCGGAGCCAAATAAGAAAGCATTATTAACTCTACTAGCGCCACTACTCATGCGTTCTAACCAGGTTATTGGCGGCGGATTTAATGAAACTCATACTGCTTACACTTTACACCCCCCTTTTGTCTAATGTTGTCTAATTTTATCGAAACTGTTAAAACCGGTGATAAAATTCCCATAATCACCGGGGAAAAATTCCCCACCCCTTAGAACTAAACACCGAAGACCTAGCAAGTCGGAGGTGTTTAAAAATTCACGTAAGGAGAGTGGAGAATGGTTAAACATTAAACAGATGAGATCGGTTATCATCCGCTGGACAGACTAGCAGCATCTTTACTTTTCAATGTTACCTCGCGCCGTTATGAACTCAACAGCAGCATTATTCTGACTTCCAATAAAAGTTTCATGGAGTATGAAGAACAAGATGAAAACGGGGCTCTACCCTCGAAAGGAGGTGATGGAAGCTAAGTAATTTTCCACGTCTCAGGTGGAAATTTCTCACCGGAGAAATTGGGGAATTTGAAACCGGTGTTGACATCGGCAACCCGGGCACAGGCAAAACGCACTTGGCCACGGCTGTTGCTATGGCCC
>JACDOK010000041.1 GCA_017656185.1 Peptococcaceae bacterium
GAATGCCTTCAAACCTTGTTTTTTCTGGGTTTTTGGGCTATTCAGCAAGCCCTAATTACGTTTTGTGTTACCGGCAAGCTCCGACATCACCTGAGCAGTCGTGAAACCAAAAGCGCTGCATTTGTTAGCATTCATGAGGATTTGATCTAGGACTTCCCGCTGCAGCGTAACCGTTTGGAAAAACAGATCTCCAGAATTCCTGATATCCGAAGCGTTAACTTCATCAGCAATTTCCAATAGTGAACTTGGGAAGGAATCCCATCCCAACCTTTCCGATACGGCCACAATTACTTTTCTAAAGTCAATGTTTTTCCACGATACCGGCAGGTTAGCAAGTTCAATATTCTTCCACAATAAGAACAAATAGTAGCCGTTATACCAAATCGCCGGAGGCACGCCCGTTATCCCTTGCTTGTACCAGCAAATTCTGGAGTTGATCCGGAATTCTTTGAGATTTCTCGGCCAAAACATGTCCTCCTGACTTGTACAGTTATAAACGCTTTATAAAGGAATACAGATGATCTAAATTACCCTGATGCGCAGCTTCAACATGGCGAGTAACACTATCAACATCATCTGTGACCCAAAAGGTCTCGATACCCAATTTACCGGCAATCAGGTCTTCATCAGGATCGTTGCCTATCATAAGACATTCCTCGGGCTGTGCCCCGATCTTATCAAGTATTTCTTGATAATACCCAATATTGGGTTTGCAAAAGTGCATGTGTTCATAATAGGTTACCAGACGGTATGGAATATTTTCGATTCCGGCCCAGCGGAGTCTTTCGTTAATGGCGATTTCCGGGAACACCGCATTAGTGGCAATAACCAGTTCAAAGCCACGTCCACCGGCCTCTTCAAGAATATGCTTGGACAGCGCGTTGGGCGTCGTTAGGTCTTTTAGTTTAGGGAAGTCTCTCCGGTAGAAGTCATCAAAAATGGGCATTACCTCATCCTTGGGAAGCTGGGTCCGGTTAAAAAAATCTTGCATAAACACCTCTTCATTCGTTCTACTTCCATCATTATTAATCATTACCTGAGTTGAAGCCAGCAAGTTCTTAATAAAAGTTTGGGGTGCCATATAGTCAGTCATCCGGATGGATAGGGCCTTCATATACGCCCTCAAAAATTCATCCAAATTCATGGGAAGTAAGGTTTCGTCCAAATCAAACAACAAGTAAGAAATCTGCATGCATTTACCTCCGTTACAGACTTATAGTAACGAGCTGTTTAGTCATTCTTCTAGTTGCTCTCCGCCTTTTCCTACCAAGGAGTAAAGTATTCTTTCGGCGAAATTTAAAATAAGATAGCACCTCCATGTAAAATATGGTAATATGGACATAAAATAAAAAGGTTCTTCCTATGCTTGATATCCCGGCTATTTACATCGCCTTGGTGAGCTTTTTTGCCGCCGCATTGCAAGCAATAACAGGGTTTGGCTTTGCTCTAATAGCCATGCCCATCTTTATCCTTTTCGTTGACGCCCGTACGGCGGTTACGGTTAATATCATAGTGTCGTTCTCAACATTATTTCTCCTGACCATCCGGGTGCGGCGGCATATCTTAAAGCCTGTGGTCCGCAACCTGTTAATGGGTAGCCTAATAGGTTTGCCTTTTGGGCTTTATGCCTTTGTTCATTTTGAAGGGTATCTTTTAAAACTGATTATCAGCATAACGACCATAATTTTCAGTATTATTCTGGTCACCGGAGCAACAGTTCGCAAACTTAGCGGTTCCCGGGCCGAAAAGGTTATCGGCAGCATATCGGGGTTTCTTGCCAGCAGCATAAGTTTACCCGGGCCCCCGGTCATTCTTTTTTTAAATCACCAGGGTTTGAATAAGGACCACTTTCGCGCCACTACAGCCGCCTATTTTACCCTTATATATCCCATCAGTTTTTCTCTTATGGCAGCTTTTAATGCCATTGAAACCGCAGTTATTGTCAAAGCTCTCTCACTTGTTCCTATTGCATTCTTAGGGCAGGTATTTGGGTCTCTGCTTTACCCGCATACCAGTTCCGGCCTTTTTCACCGTCTGGTTCCGGCTCTGGTAATGCTGTCAGCTATGTATACCCTTTACACCACTTTACCACCTCTCGTATGAGCTTCTAACCCTCCCATTTTTTGCTGCTCCAAGCATAAACAACCTTGCCATCCTAATATGTTTTTTTATAGTCGCACTTTCAGGGGGAATAGAGATGGCCCTGTATATCAGCCGCTCATCATTTTATCGTTTTATATGTTTCTTCCTGACACTGTTCTCACTATGGCTTGTTGTCGGACACGTGACTATCATTCATGTACAACGAAATAATCAGTCTGTCGAAGCAAAAATTACTTTTCTTACACCTATGAATCGCAAGGCAGTAGACAAGATAGACATAACTTCCGAAATTGAAGGAAAGCCGGTAAGATATCAAACTCAATGGGATAACCACTTTACTCTGCGGGTTATTATCAATGAAGAAGATTATCCCCGCGGACTCAAATATACGATACGGTTATCTAAAGCTCCTGCTCTGATTTGGCCCTTCACCGTCACTGCCCGGCACGTCTTCCAAACCAAAGTGGCTCCGGCAGTTTTGGATGTATGTCCCGCCGAAAACGCTCCTACTACCGGGCCGGTAAAACTGCGCTTTAACACGACCGTAGCACCGGACAATTTTAACGATTTCGTACATTGTGATTATCCCGGCAGTTTCAAACCATTTCGTTACCGTATATCCGGACGTTTTTACGAAGACTTAAGCCAATGGCAGTTTATCCCCCGTAACCGTATGCTGCCCGACCACGTTTATGTTATTACAGTTAAAAAGGGTCTTAAATCAAAAGCGGGTTTGGCCCTAAAAAAGGATGTAAAAGTTCAATTCCGTACCGCCCAGCCTTTTCTATGCCTTGAAACATATCCCAAAAACGGGGCCCCAAGCGTATGGTTAACTCGCCAAATTAAAATCACAACCAACCAGAAATTACAAGATGCGCGGATCGAAGTCAGCGGAGTCGACGGCATAACACGTGTAGAGGGTACTACGGCCAAGTTTCTGGCGGCACGGACTTTTCGACCGAATACAACTTATAAAGTAAAAGCCCGCCTGACATCAGTACATGGCGAGCAAATGGAAAAAACCTTTTCGTTTCATACCACCAACCTGGGCCAGCAAAACTGGCTGGAAATTAAACTCGGCACGCCCTGCCGTATATGGTGGATGCGTGGTTCTGAAGAAATGCATGAATTTGAAGGGTGGTCAACCAGGGAACCCTCGCACATTCCCAAAGTTACGATGTATGAAATGAATAGAATCAGCACTCAAAACGAAAAGAATACCGAAAGCCTGCCCTGGATCCGCCTAAACGCCGATATATTAATTCATGCGCTTCCCCAAGGGGCTGTCGACGATCACCGTGCTCTAGGGTTACCGCAAACGTATGCCTGTATAATTATTCCTAAGGAAGAACTTGCGAAGATTATTGATTTTCCTCCGAACTTCATGGTTATAGTTCATTAGTAAGACGTCATTACGAAACACGCATAATAGTAGGTGGTAAGGTAATAACATCAGACATCATTATCTCCCGGTATGATGCCGCTTTAAGCAGTAAATCCACGATGCGCGATGAGTCAGTTTGGAAATCTTCAAGTTTACTCAGAAACCCAGGTCGGCCGACGACCAGAAAGTCTCCTATGCTGTAGATACCCGCTGCAAACGAACGGTAAAGATAGGTCCTCGTGGAAGCAACAAAGGCCTTAAGTACCGCATGTCTAACCATTCTAAAAAAATCTGTTGGAGGGAGACAAACAAAAATCCGGCATATGAGAGGATGATAGCCATGTATCCGGCAAGTCGCCCGTTCTTCATCAAAAAAAATGCAGTATTCGTCGGAGCGTAAACCCTTTTTCCTTAACTCAATCAGAGGTTTATCGCGGTGATAGCGTATATACGTAAAATGAGGCCAAAAATCGCGCCACGAAACCTGTTTACCGAAACGCAGCCGGAAGTAAGGGCTTCGTATTATAGTTTTAACGTCAACGGGTGAAAGTATAATGTTGTCATTACAGCAAGTGCTGCAACCATAACACGTGTAACATCCCGTCCTGGGGCGAACGTAGTCTTTCCGGCAGCTCAACTGGTATACTGCGTCAGCGTAATCCCACAACGTTGCCTCAGGTCGTACGATAACCAGATCTTGTTTAAGTACACCGTTATCCCTAACGATTTTAGCTTGAATATTCATCTTTCATCACCGGATAAAACTTTTTCGTCCTTCTTCTATGAACTCCTGTTTTATCCGTCCAAATCTTTTTATATCCTTCACCCATTATTCTCCAGCCCGTAACCATTTCTCTGTCCCCCCCGTATGATGCAGTATAGTTAAAATCACTTCGCCTAAAGTTAGCCGCCGCTAACTTTATTAACCAAAGGTAACTTATGAGGCGGAATAGCAGGAGGGATGACCACATATGGGTACACCCAGGTACAATGGGGTAAAAACAAACAACCTGATGGATCTTACACGTCTTCCTATCGGTCAAACAGCAGTCATACAGGATCTAAAATGTACCGGTAATATAAGACGCCGCCTTTTAGATCTCGGTTTAGTGCCGGGTTCGCTGATCAAGGCGCTGAGGCGTAGTCCCATCGGGGATCCTACGGCTTATGAGATCCGTGATACAATCATTGCCCTGCGCCGCGAAATTGGAAGTCAGGTAATAATTTCCAAGCCTGATTGTTAAAGTTTTTGCTAAACATTGGAGGCTAGAGGTATGATAAAAATCAGCAGCGCTTGCAAGGCTTGCAATAGATGCCGGCACTTTCGGGTTAATGCCGGTCCTGGAGAGTATGTTATCGCACTAATGGGTAATCCCAATACGGGTAAAAGCACCGTCTTTAACGCCTTAACCGGACTACGGCAGCACACGGGTAACTGGCCCGGTAAAACGGTACTCCGCGCCGAAGGAATTTATTATTTCCATCATCGTAAATATATTCTGATCGATCTCCCCGGCACCTACTCCCTGATGGCTACTTCCGTTGACGAGCAAACAGCACGCGATTTTCTGTGTTTGGGGCAGCCTGACGCCACCATAGTCGTTATCGACGCCACCTGCCTGGAACGCAACCTTAATCTGGTACTACAGGTGTTAGAAATTACCCCCAGGATAGTGGTGGCAGTCAACCTTATTGACGAAGCGGAAAGAAAGCGCATTCGTATTGACTGCCGTAAGCTCAGTAAAGAATTGGGTGTTCCGGTGGTACCCATCGTGGCCCGGGAGGGAAGGGGAATAGACAATCTAAAAAAAGCCACGGAAGATCTGGTGACATCCAGGATCAGTACCTCCCCCCGTAGGGTGCGTTACGACGAAGACATCGAAGAAACACTTAGCACTCTTGAAATTAAGTTAAAGGATATTTTGCCATCTCATTTTAATCCACGCTGGGTGGCTTTACGGCTGATTGAAGGCGACCCGTTTATTTATAACACACTGGCCTTTTGCCTGGCAGGCAATAACAATTCCAATAACGGGGAAGTGAAAAACAGTGCGCATCGGGATCATTCCAAATAACATCCTACAAGATATAACCAGGCAAATCGGTACGGCGGAAACTAAGGATACCCACACCCACGACCGTATTGTTACTGCCATATATAACAACGCAACCAACATTGCCAAAGCTGTTGTCAAAAGACAAAGCCTTGGCACTCACTGGGATCAAAAAATTGACGACGTTATCACTTCACGCTGGCTCGGTTTTCCGATAATGTTTCTATTTCTCGGGACAGTTTTGTGGTTGACCATCACAGGTGCCAACTATCCGTCCCAGGTATTGGCCGCCGGCCTCTTTTGGATTGAAGAACGCCTTGCGGAGCTATTCTTAGCGGCCGGCGTCCCCTTATGGCTTAAGGGACTTTTCGTCGACGGTATGTACCGGGCTCTGGCATGGGTGGTTTCCGTAATGCTGCCGCCCATGGCCATCTTCTTTCCTATTTTCACTTTTTTCGAAGATTTGGGTTACCTGCCCCGTATCGCCTTTAACCTTGACCGTCTTTTTCATAAGGCGGGAGCCCATGGTAAACAGGCACTTACCATGGCCATGGGATTCGGCTGCAACGCCGCCGGTATCATTGCCACGCGCATCATAGAATCACCGCGTGAGCGGCTTATTGCCATCCTTACAAACGTATTTGTTCCCTGCAACGGGCGTTTCCCAACCTTAATTGTTCTGGCAGGTGTTGCTCTAGGAGGCCTTGCCACCACCTCGTACAGTTCCCTAATCGCCTCTGCAGTTGTAGCGGGTATCGTTGTAGCTGGCGTTGTCATCACTCTTTTAACTTCCTGGCTTC
Source organism: Peptococcaceae bacterium (assembly GCA_017656185.1). Taxonomy (GTDB): domain Bacteria; phylum Bacillota; class Desulfotomaculia; order Desulfotomaculales; family JACDOK01; genus JACDOK01. The sequence goes on from JACDOK010000041.1 coordinate 6,342, forward strand.
TGTCAAAGACACTTTTACGCGGCATCCCTTCATTGTTTACCCTTGAACTGCCTCCGTATCGCAAACCCTTGATAGGTCAGATTTTGGTGCGGTCATTTTTAGACCGTACCGTATTTGTGCTCGTTAGAGCCGTTACGATCGCCGCCCCTGCCGGATTAGGAGTATGGATTTTAGCCAATACCTCCATAGCTGGTCAGAGTATTATTAACATTTTGGTAGGATGGCTAGACCCTTTTGCAGCGTTGATGGGATTGGACGGTTTTATCCTACTGGCTTTTATCCTGGGCTTGCCGGCCAATGAAATCGTCCTGCCAATTTTAATCATGGGCTATGTCTCAGCAGGCTCAATGGTAGAGCTGAATGGCTTAGAGGCACTTAAACATCTTTTGGTGGTGGAACACGATTGGACCTGGCTAACCGCTCTTTGCACAATGCTCTTTTCGCTGCTTCATTTTCCTTGTGGCACGACTTTGTATACCATTCATAAAGAGCAGAAAAGTTGGAAATGGACCGTCTTGGCAGCCGTAATTCCATTTGGAATGGCGTGCACAGTCTGCTTCCTGGTAGCTCAAGGGGCACGCGTATTTGGTCTAGTATAAGGGGAAAGCCGGCACTTAGTTTTCTGACTAAGTGCCGGGCTCTTCTTCCCCATAACCGTCTTCCAATACCAGGTCCTCGCGTTCTTTCTGAAGCCTGTAAGCTTGAAAAGCTTCCAGCCAGGACGGGTGTTCCCGCATAAAGCTTACCAGATGATCTATCGCCCGGATGGTCGGCAACGACAGGTAATGTTCCATTGCTTCGGCCTCCTGTTCCTTGTCACAGGCTACATCTAACAGGTCAATAAATTCTTGGATGATGCGGTTTCTCTCTAACAAAAACCGGCCCAGTCTGCGCCCTTTGTCCGTTAGTATTATCTCTTTATAGCGCCGGTAAGTTAGGTAGTTTTCGTCGTTTAAACGGCGCAGGGCCTTCGTTACAGATGGTAATTTCACCTGCAGTTTTCCGGCAATATCGGTCACACGTACAGCCTCATGACTTAAGGATAAGCGGTAAATTTCTTCCAGATAATCCTCGAGACTGGGAGACAGCATAAAATCACCCCCATAATGATCTATTTTAAAACTAATCAAAAATACCAAATATCACGTCTTGTCCCGGTGGTTAAAAAACACTTATAATGTAAGTTGGCCGGTCGGAATAACGAAAAGGAGAGGAGTTCGACAAATATGGCAGATTATATGGGTCCTGAGAGTACCTTTAAATTTAAATGTGATCCTGGTTATGCCTGCTTCAACCAGTGCTGCAGGGACATAAATATCTATTTGACACCATATGATGTCCTGCGCATGCGCCGGAAGCTCAAAATCTCGTCACAAGAATTTTTGGATAACCATACCATACGGACAAGCTCCAAGACGGGCTTTCCTGTGGTGCTCTTAAAAATGAATGCAAAGAATAATTTTAGGTGCCCGTTTGTGTCAGAAGAAAAAGGATGTCTCATCTACGACGAGCGGCCATGGTCTTGTCGTATGGCTCCTCTTGATATTAAGGGCCGGGATAAGTACGAAATTGCTTTTGACCCTTCCAACTGTTTAGGTATCGGTGAAGGCCGGGAATGGACCGTACAGCAATGGATGGCAGACCAGAAACTTGACGAATACGAAGATATTGAGGCCGATTTTAAGAAAATCCCCGCGCGTATTAAGTTTACCGGTTTCCAATCCCTTGACCGCCATATTGCGGAAATGGTTTATATGACCTGTTATAACATTGACAAATTTAGGAAATATGTTTTTAAAACCGGTTTCAGCAAGGCGTTTAACATCCCGCAGGAAGAACTGGAACCCCTAAAAACCGATGACATCGCGCTCTTGAAATTCGGGTTGAAATGGCTTAGTGAGAGTTTCGATATCAAGAAAAGTATGGAATTGAGAGATCAATTAAATCAAACCGGTTAGTGCCAGGTATTGTAGCAGCGCCCGCAAGGGCGTTTTTTATTTACGTCCTCATTTCCATTTTTTTAGTTGCTATAATGGTACAGAATAGAATTATAATAGCGCCTTTTTATCACGGAAAAGAAGGGACTACCGGTATATGATCCGAGTAAGCGGCATTAAGATACCCATCGATCAAGATATATCCCAACTTCCCAAATTGCTGGCAAAAAAGCTCCGGGTCAGCCCGCGGGATATTGTTGACTACCAAATATTCAAACAGTCTGTGGATGCCCGTAGAAAAGACATGATTTATTTCGTTTATACGGTCGACGTCCAGCTTAAGAACGAGCTGAGCGTTCTGAGGAAGTTTGCCCATAAGAAAGACCAAGATATTTCATTAACCCCCAAGTTTACTTACGAATACGTGCCCACCGGAACCCAGCTCCTTGCCCACCGCCCGGTGATTGTCGGCACCGGTCCCGCCGGCTTGTTTGCCGGGCTCATCCTGGCCCGGATGGGTTATCAGCCTCTTCTGCTGGAACGAGGAGCGGACGTTGATACCCGGACCAAAATTGTGGACCGCTTTTGGCAAACCGGGGAACTAGACCCGGAATGCAACGTCCAATTCGGCGAGGGCGGCGCGGGAACTTTTTCCGACGGCAAGCTGACCACCCAAATCAGGGACAACAGGTGCCGCAAGGTCTTAGAAGAATTGATTGCAGCGGGAGCACCCCGTGAAATCCTTTACTCTTACAAGCCGCACATCGGTACCGATAAGCTGCGGACAGTTGTTAAGACTTTACGGCTTACCATTACGAAACTCGGGGGGGAAATCCGATTTAACAGCAAGGTTACTGACATTATTATTGCCAATGGGAAAATTGCCGGTGTTAAGATCAACGATGACATCGTTGTAAGCACGCAAGTGGTAGTGCTTGCCATCGGGCACAGCGCCAGAGACACTTTCGCCATGCTCTTCCGGAAGGGTGTCAAAATGATCCCCAAACCTTTTTCCATCGGGGTTAGAATTGAACACCCGCAAGATTTGATAAACCGGGCCCAGTATAAACAATTCGCCCGTTACCCCCAACTGGGACCCGCCGATTACAGGCTGGTGTATCACTCCTCGACGGGAAGATCGGCATACACCTTCTGTATGTGTCCGGGGGGATACGTTATTGCCGCCGCTTCCGAGCACGGCGGGATTGTGACTAACGGGATGAGCCGTTACGCCCGTGACGCCAGCAATGCGAACAGTGCCCTTCTCGTTGGCGTTGGGCCGAAAGATTATGGTGCTGACCACCCCCTGGCGGGCGTAGAATTCCAAAGAACCTGGGAGCGTAAAGCCTTTGAATTGGGGGGCGCTAACTATAACGCCCCGGCACAATTGGTAGGTGATTTCCTCACTGACCGGCCTTCCAAAAAACTGGGGTCAGTCACCCCGACATACCGCAAAGGAGTAACCCTGGCAGAACTAAAACACTGCCTACCGCATTACGTGATTCATACCCTGCGAGAAGCCATACCCGCACTGGACAGAAAGCTGAAAGGCTTTGCGCTGCCGGATGCCGTGCTTACAGGTGTGGAAACCAGGAGCTCTTCACCGGTCAGAATAATTAGAAACGAAAACTATGAAGCCAATATACCGGGCCTGTATCCCGCGGGCGAGGGTGCCGGATATGCGGGGGGTATTATGTCTTCCGCCGTCGACGGCATCAGGGTAGCGGAAGCCATTGCACGGCGGTATGCTCCATTTAGCGGTACGGCATAGGGACAAAAACTGGTTAAACCCGTCCAGAGCTTAAGAAAAGGAGTAATCTCACATGTCTTTAATTATTGAACTAGTTGGCGATACTCCGCCTAATGATGCCGGGCGGCCGGGATGAAATCCGGGAGGGTGCGCTGCTGGAGGACAGCAGGAGATTACCTTTATCTATAACTTCCTGGTGGGAGCGATTAAATTTACCTTCGGGCCCAAAGCCCCGGTGGAAGTACGCTATAAATACCGGGAACCCAACAGCGACCTTGAACTGCCCGCTGTCTTTATCAACGGCAAACTTTTCGCAACCGGTAATGTCCCGGTTAAAGACATTTTACACAAAATTAAAGAACACAACATAAACCCATATGATGATGATGATATCTAAATAGCACTAACCAAACCTAAAACCCTAATAATTCATGCAAGCCGAGCAATTTACCAGCCATTATGACCACAGATACGACCAGGAAAACACGAATCCACCGATCGCCCTTGGCGACTGCAAAGGCGCTTCCCAGGTAGGCGCCGATGGCATTTCCGGCGGCCAGAAGAAGCCCCAGCATCCAGTGGACATTCCCGCTGAAGACAAAGATCAGCAGGGACGACAACATGTATATGGCGACAACAAATACTTTTAGGCTGTTGATTTTAACCAGCGACATGCCGGTAATTAGGGATAAGGCAGCAATAATGATAAAACCCACCCCAGCCTGGATGAAACCGCCATAAAAACCGACGCCGAAGAATGCCAGGGAAGCCATCGTTAAACGTGCGGGGCCGAATTTTTCTGTTTCTTCATTATCGGATTTTATAAAATACTTTTCCGGTCGCCAAACGATTAAAACTGCCACCATGACCATAATAACGGCCAATATGGTGTTGAACATTTCGTCTGAAAGAGAAATGGCAAACTTCGCCCCTACGATGGAACCCAAAACTGCCGGTACGCCGAGCATTATACTAAGTTTGGGATAGAAAAAACCCTTTTGGCGGAAATAACTAATGGCTACAATATTCTGCACCATAAGGGCCACACGGTTGGTACCGTTTGCTACCGCTGAGGGAAGACCTGCAAAAATCAATACTGGCATTGATATTAAGGAACCGCCTCCACCCACGACATTCGCAAACCCGGCAACTATTCCCACGATAAAAATCAAAATTGCCTGTGTCTCGGTCATCCCCAAACTCCTTCCCGAAACTAACAGTCTGAGTAACAATATCTAATCTATGTTCTTGGACATTTCACGGAAATAAGCATACCTGGAATTGTTTATATGCTCCCTGGCAACTTGTTCGGCCAGATCACCGTCACGAAGTTTTATGGCTTCTACCAACCGGCGGTGTTCCCTGGCAGCTTCCTTAACCCGTCCCGGATAAGAATATCCCACTCTGGCACAGCTGCTAATGTAGTCAACAAGGAAAGTAATCATACCGTAAAGACGCGGGCTGTCTGCAGCTCTATAAATGGCGTCGTTAAATTCCCGGTGTACCTTTTCTAACTTATCCAGATCCCCAGTATCTGATAGCTGTTCCATTGTTTCCAATAGTTTCGTTAAGTGTTGTAACTGGTGTGGTTCAATCTTTTCGGCTGCCATTCGAGCCGCTAGACCTTCTAGCACGGCACGGATATGGTATACTTCAAGCACATCCATATCGTTTACTTGGGCCACCATAGCACCAATCCGGGGAAGATGGGATACCAAACCTTCCAATTCCAACATTCTAATTGCTTCCCTTACAGGTGTCCTGCTAACGCTCAATTGCTCTGCAAGCTTGCGCTCAATAAGCCGATCACCAGGTTTCAGGTGTCCCTTGAGGATGGCCTGGCGCAACCTAAAATAAACCTTGTCTCGTACCTGAGCTTGTGGTTCTTCTTCAATAGGTTCTAAATAAACCTCTTTATCAACCACAAACCCTCACCCCTGTTGGTATATGGTATACCATATTTAAAACAAAATATAATCCTGCTGACTAATTGCCGCAAGCTCCAAAAAGCCGGAAATATGGAATATTTTTTGAAAATATCAACAAAATCTTTTAATCAGGACCTAGGAGTATTTTTTCTTGAAATACTTATACCTTGTCCTAAACTTCTAAAAACAAAGACTGCCAAATAGGCAGCCTATTTATCATAAAAAGGATAATTTGCTTTCGGTTTCGTTATAGCATATTAACCGCCCTTTCCAACAAGAAGCGGGAGCTAAAGCTAAAGTGACCGAAGATCGCAACCGGGAAAGCTTGTTTACCGACGGAGTCATACCAGAAAAGAAACATCGCAAAGCAGTTTCCTGGCTATTTTTAGAGGGTGATGGCGTAGCTATTCATCTGCAAAGAGAAAGCCAGAAGCGGGGCGAAATTAAGTTAGGGCTTGCTGAATAGCGCCCCGATTTTTAAGCAATGCTTTTTAGGTTTAGCC
>JACDOK010000042.1 GCA_017656185.1 Peptococcaceae bacterium
GCATAAAACAGGGGTTTGTCATAATATGTAAGGCAATTAAACTTGCAATCTACGTCCGGTTAAAATAACGAAAAATATTCTTGACAACTGCATGTACTTTTGGGTATTATCTTTTCTAAATTACAATACGACCAAAGCTAAAGACCGTGAAGGGGAAAAGTAGGCCGGACCCGGCCTTTACAGGGAGAAGGCGCCACCGACTGAAAGCGCCTTCAAGGACCGCCCGGTTGAAGTTCTCCCCAGAGTCGCCGGCTGAATTTGGGAAAGTTGACCAATAGTAGGCCTGGACGGAGCTCCCGCCGTTAAAAGGGAGAGGGTATCGGATGAGTGATCCCGTACCTGGCTGAGCGGGTCTTTTATGACCAAAAAGGGTGGTACCGCGGAAAGAGCTTTTCGCCCCTTCAGGCGAAAAGCTTTATTTTTATACCTGCCGTAAAGCGGGTACTCATCCCGTACCTGTTGAGGGGGTCTACGGACCAATGCGGGTGGTACCGCGGAAGCTAGCCCGGCTTTCGTCCCGTTGCGTGGCGGAGCCGGGCTTTTCTATTTATCTGTTTACCGGATCAAAATTATTTTCAAGGAGGGGTTCTTATGGTCGTAGTCCTGAAGCAAAATGTCTCACCCAGTGAAGTAGCCGAGATAAACCGGAGGTTGGAGGGCTTCGGCTTTAGCCCCCGCCTTTTAGGAAAACGGCGTAATAATATAGTGATCGACATTGATATCGAACCCGATGTTCTCAAGGGTTTGGATCTCCAGACATTACCGTGGGTCGAGCGTGTAGTGCCTCTGAATAATCCCTTCAAGCTGGCCAGCCGCGAGGTGCGGGGGGAAAACAGCGTGGTCAGAGTTGGGCGGGCGGCCTTTGGTGACGGCAGCGTGACATTGATTGCCGGTCCTTGTGCCGTAGAAAGCAGAAAACAGCTTCTCGAGGCTGCCCGGCTGGCAGCCATTGGTGGGGCCAAGGTTTTGCGCGGCGGAGCTTTCAAACCCCGCACTTCTCCCTATAGTTTCCAGGGCCTGGAACTCGAAGGGCTCAAATTGTTAACCGAGGCGGCAGCCGAAACCGGCCTGGCTACCGTCACCGAGGTTGTTGACGAGCGCAGCCTGGAAATGGCGCTGGACTACGTGGACATGGTACAGGTCGGAGCCCGGAACATGCAAAACTTCCAGCTCCTCCGCGCCGTGGGGCGGGTGGAAAAGCCGGTGCTCTTAAAACGGGGTATGTCGGCCACCGTCAAGGAGTGGTTAATGGCCGCCGAATACATAATGTCGGAGGGCAACGAAGATATCGTACTGTGTGAACGTGGTATCCGTACCTTTGAACAGCAGTATATGCGCAATACCCTGGATCTGAGCGTGGTACCGCTGGTAAAGCAGTTAAGCCACCTGCCTGTCATCGTGGATCCGAGCCATGCCACCGGCAGGCGCGACCTGATCATTCCTATGGCCCGTGCAGCCGTAGCGGCAGGAGCCGACGGTCTCATTGTTGAAATGCACCCTCGTCCGGATGAAGCTCTGTGTGACGGCAAGCAGTCGCTTTCCCCTGACGAATTCGGTCAATTGTCCCGTGACATTGAAATGGTTTCGCGGGCCTTGGGCCGGGTATTCTAAGGGGGGTGTTGCGGTTGCGGATTGGTTATTTGGGGCCGGAGGGTACTTTTTCGGAACAAGCGGCGCGTAAGCGGGGGCAGGATCGCCGGGCGATTTATATACCTTGCACTTCACTGCAGGCTTTGGTACAACAGGTAGAAGAGGGTGCCTGTGACGAGGCGATTCTCCCCGCCGAAAATGCTTATGAAGGTCCGGTGTATCACACTCTTGATATTTTGGCCCACCAGGTAAGAAACACGCGTGTTTGCGCCGAGGTAGTATTAAACATTAAACACCATCTGTTGACGCGTGCCGCCGTTTCACCGGCTGATATCAAGGGGATCGTATCTCATCCCCAGGCTCTGAACCAGTGCCGCACTTATCTTGATCGCCGGTTTGGCGGGGTGCCGCGTTATGAAGCCAGCAGTACGGCGGAGGCGGCGCGCCGGGTGGCTGCCGAGGCGGAACCCTGGGCGGCCATTGGTACGGCCCGTGCGGCGGAACTGTACGGCCTGGATATTTTGGAAGAGGACATCGCGGGTTTACCCGGTAACGTTACCCGGTTCCTGGTGCTGGGGCGGGATGAAACACCTGACGGGTGGCATAACAGCAAAACGATGATGGTGGTCGAGCTGTGCGACCGCCCCGGGGCGCTGTACCGTTTGTTGGGCGTTTTTGCCCGGCGGGGCATAAACCTGACCCGTATCGAGTCCCGTCCGGCCCGCACCCACCTGGGCGCCTACCTGTTCTTCATTGACTTTGAGGGACATTACCGGGATCCGGAAATACAAGAATTGCTGGAGGAAGTGAGGATGCACAGCAAAAGTTATCGCATTTTAGGCTCCTATCCTGCCGATGGGGACATACCCGGGGAAGGAACCGCCGCGGAAAGCCTGGCTGAAATTAGAAAGGAAATAGATGCGGTGGACGGGGAGATTATTTCTTTACTGGCACGGCGTGCGGCGTTGGCACGGCGTGCCGGCCGTTTAAAGCAGGGAGACGGTGGTTCCATCCGGGACACGGCGCGTGAAGAAGAGGTTTTACGGCGCCTGGGGTGCTTGGCCGAGGAGAAAGGGCTTGCACGGGACTTTGCGCATTCCGTCTACCGGCTGATTATCGAATACTGTATCGAACTCCAAAAACAGGAGCGCCGTTGAAGCACAATTACCCGCTGCAGGATACGGTTGGCTTGTCTGCCTCGAAATACTTGTAATGCCAAGCATTACAGCTAACATCGTCCTCTCCTCTGTGCTACTATGGCGTTGGGAGGGGATGAAGTTGTTTAAGAAATATTACCGTTTTCGCGTTGCCGTCGTTATCTTTTTGACAGCGGCTCTGATGTTTGGCCTTGTGGCCGCGCCAGCCGCAAGCGCTGACAATACCTATGTTTATGATACGGCTTGGCATCGCGACAACAGTGACACTAAGGTAGCGTCGAACACCAGCGAAAATACCGAACGTATACTGACCGTGTATTACGTCAAAGGTTGGGGTGATGATGCTTACCTGGTACGTGAGCAGCACCCCACAACGCACAAGATTCTCAGCTGGTTCTCGGTTTACGAGCTGATCAAGGGTGAACCCTACACTCCGGGTGCCCGCAAGGTTTTGAACCCTTGGACCAACGTGAGGAGCATCTACACGGTACAGGGGCGTACCACCGTTGACTTCGATGCCCGTATTTTAAAACCCGGTCTCAGCAAACACGTAAGGGAGCTGGGCTTGCAGAGCATTGTCAACACCCTGACCGAGCTGGACGGTATTGAAAAGGTACGGTTTACCGTGAACGGCAGGCAGTATGGCGACCTGTACAAGTACCGTGAACGCGACCTTTCCATGGTGCGGGACGGTTCAGAAAAGCCGCAGCCTGAACCACAGCCCGAACTGAAGGTTTACCTGAACGATAACCAGTGGGTCTGGTCCCCGCTGAACGTCAGCGGCAGGATCAGCGATTTCAACGGCCTGGTCGTTGCCAAGCTGAAAACTAAGCAGGGCGCGCTGGCTGTTGGTTATGCCTGGATCGGGAAGAATTCCAACGGCCGGTTCAGCATCGATCTGCCGTATGAAACGCCGGATGTCTGGTGGGGCAAGGTCGAGATCACTACTTTCTATGCCGATGATTGGACCCAAGGCCCCGGCCAAACGATACCGGTAAGGTTTGTGCACTGGTAACGTGGTCAGTAAGCAGTAAGCAGTAAGCAATTTCTTATAGCGGTTTATCGGCACCACGAAGGATGAAAATGAATGGGGAGGGTTGCAAACCCTCTTCTTGTATTAAAATGTATTGCTGCCTTACTGCGGCGTTTGGTATACCGGCGGAGCCTGGAGCCACCCTTTTAATTTACCGAACTTACATAAGTTATTGAATATATCTAATTCATCTTTGGCGAACTGGATGAACATTTTGCGCAGGGGATCATTAGTGGTAAACGAGCGAATGGTGCGGATATGAGTATCTATCATATATTGGATACCTAAAAAAATTTGTCTAAACATAAACCGGTCCTCTAACAGTGTCGTATCGGCAGGAATATTCACGCTTTTGGGCGGTCTGTTCGGCAGGAGTATTTGATACCTGTTTGCTTCCTTTTCCAATATGTTGACTTGTTTTTCCAATGTATTAAATAATCCCCTGCGTAAAAGCTGCTTGAAATCCGGGTCGTGCGCGAAATTCAGGTATATCTGGGTCAGCTCGATAATGTCATACCTGGAGACCAGCTCGTCCCACAACAAGAATGCTTCCCCGCTGTCCAAAACCGGTTTTTCGGCGTTTTCGGCTTTGCCGATGTGGTAGTTCCCGATTTGAACCATACTTACACCCTTTCAGGCCAAACATTGTTTAAGCTTAATATGCCTTTTTGGCCATCCTGCTATACGAAACAGCCATTTAATAATCTCCTCTGTAAGTTAAAACAGACAGGATGAACAGGATATAATAATGGACAGGATTGATCCTGTTAATCCCGTCTTTCCACCATCAGCTTTCGCGCCAGGTCGGGCGGGACGCCGCAGGTGTCGCAAATCAAACGGAAGAGGTACGACCGGGTAAACCCCATCGCCGTTCTATAGTATCCTTTCCTCTTCCCGTACGGACCGGCCCTGATGTCTTCCGCTGCCTGCTTTACAATAGCCAGGGCCAGCTCTAAGTAAGCGTCTTTAATTTCCTGCACTGCAACATCCTCCTAATGCCGGGTAATACCGTATAAGAACTTTTACTGTTCGTATTCTAGCCGCTTTTCAAACGGCAGGCAAAAGCGTACTTGCTTGTAAAACAGGATGAAACGGCATAGTGGGCTATTAGAACTGTTTGTCCATATATACCGGACAATTACGACCCTGTACAGCAGTTGACAACATATCCCGGTTTTTGCTGCCGGGAAGTTGTCCCGGTATAAGTAAACGCCTGACAACAAAAACTGATCATGATGAAAGCCGTCTATGGTAGGGAGGGTGGTCCAGGATGAGTGTCTCGGCTGTAATTGGTATCGCAGCCCTGGTTGTGGGAGCCGTTTTTGCGTATCTCTATATCAAGCGTCTCGCCTTGCCCGGCATGGGAGACAAAGAGGAATAACGGTCTCAGGGGGTTTTATTATGGCACCGTTTGATTTAGGAGCGGCAGCGATGATCGTGCTGGCGGCCATTGCCGGCGGCGTGCTCTATTTTGCCGTCAGGGCGCTGTTCCGCCGCGTGCCGCGGCAGTGAGGAGCAGGGCGTAAGGCGTAAGGCGTAAAGCGTGAGAGTAAATTTAAGGTATAGACCGGCTGGTTGCCATCACACTTGCGGGTCAGTGTGTTGTGCACCTTCGCCGTTTTTTTCTTTTTAGGGAGACTGATGCCGGTGAATGTGAAAGTTATCACGTGCTTCGTGCTGGACTGTTGTCATTACAAAGGCTAGCAAAATCAAGGAATAATAAAAAATAGGCACACAAGACAAAATGCCAATGGTATACGATATCGTGAAATGTAAAAAGAAACAGATGCGGTGCGAAATATTTAGCATGTACGCGCATTTGGTCGCTAAATAACATATTTATTCGAAATCCGGAGTTGTGAATATTAGCACAAGCCGTTACTGTAAGACATGCTAAGGAAACTAATGGCAATGATCAATTGTCCTGAGAGGAGAGGATTGTTTTTTTCTTAAAGTTAGCCGGTTACCTGGTTTTATCGACAACCCGTCCTTCGGTCGTTATTGATCACCGCGGGGTAATTGTGGCCTGCAATACGCAGTTTGCAGATTATAAAGGAACCAGCCACAGCCATATATGGGGTCGGCGCTGGACCGATCTTTGCTGTCAAGAAGAGCAACCTATCGGTGGCGGTATTCCCGCCTGTCCCGTAATGGACGCGCTTCCCAGCGGGCGCGAGTGCAGTCATGAAATTGTGGCCGGCGCAAATGGCCTGTGCCGCTATCCTGGACGCGTTACCACCGAGCGACTGGAAGATCCGGATGGAAACATGCTCAGCATCTGGGCGATCTTTGAAGGCGCAGGCGACAAAGGTTGGCTGTCCTATATGCCTATGATCCGCGCCTTTCAGAAAGCGATAGGGTTGTTCGACCGGTACATCGGAAGACATACCGTGTTGGTAGCGCTTTATGCCCGCCTGTTGGGGTACTGGATGGGCGTGCCGGAGGATGGTTTGGACGAACTGATGGTGGCGGGCCTGTGCCATGATACCGGCAAGATCATTATCCCGCGGCGGGTACTGGTTAAGGCCGGCCCGCTGGACGAGGCGGAATGGGCGATTGTCCGGCGGCACCCGGTGGCCGGGATGCAGGTATTTTCACCCGTTAAAGGGTTTAAGCGTATTCTGGCCGGGATTGGCCATCATCACGAGCGATGGGATGGTGGCGGATATCCTTTTGGCCTGAAGGGGACGGAAATAGCCTGGAGCGGCCGTCTCATCGCGGTGGCGGACGCTTTTGAGGCCATGACCGCCCACCGGAGTTACCGGGTGGCACGGCCCGTGAAGGATGCCGTCGGAGAAATTGCCGATGGTGCCGGAGGCCAGTTCGACCCGCTGGCGGCGTGTGCTTTTGTCCATTTTATGATGCGTAGTGAAGCCGAGCACTGTCCGGCAGCGATGGCCTGCCGCACCTGCGGGCAGGCGGAGGTCTGCTGGCAGCGGCTAAGAGATGGTGTAGCAGGTGCTGGAAAATAACTACTTACGCCATAATAACTGGATTAAAGTTAGTGTTGCCGTTAACTTCGCCATCATGATTGGTTTATCTTTCTATGTTAGCGTTATCAGTGATGGTTTTTTGCGTGCCATTTTCAGTTTAATCCCCGGCATTGTCTTCTTGACCGGGTTAGTTGTTTTTTCTTGGTTGGACAAGCGTTTCCGCTGGGCCGCTCGTACTTTCGGGACTCTGGATATTATTTTAAAAGGTACACGCAACGCGGTAATCGTGTTTAACCGCAGGGGGCAAATCGTGGCCTGCAGTGAAGCGGTGGAACGGGTGATGGGCTTTAACTGCGCCCGGGTTCTCGATACCCACTACCAGCCTGTCCTGGCCCGTTATCAGGGAGAGGACGGGGTCGGTCTCGACAAGGTGCTGAAAGAGGTTATGGATACGGGCAGAGTTTATCACGACGTGGAGTTTGTACTGCGGGACGACGGCGTTTACCGGGTTTTGTCGGTGGGCGCCGTCTCGTTTGTCTTAGGGCGGGGTGTGGCGGGCGCGATCCTAATCGCACGTGACATCACCGGGCGCAAGAAACTGGAAGAAAGGCTCAGCCGGGAAAATGTCTTGCTGCAAAACATGGCCCAAAAAGACGGGATGACCGGTCTCTACAATTATTCTTACATAATGGACGCCCTGGACAAAAAACTCAAAGATATAGGAGACGCAAAGCATATAGCGTTGGTTATGATCGATATCGACGACTTCAAGGTCTACAATGACACCCACGGTCACCCGGCGGGGGACAAGCTGCTGGTCCTGTTCAGCCGCGTTTTGGAAAACAGCGTCCGCGGTGACGATGTGGTGGGCCGTTACGGCGGGGACGAATTTGTCGTAATCCTCGAAATCGACGATTTGCGGCAGGCCTGGGAGGTTACGAGCAGGCTGCGCCGGGAGCTGATGGCGCTGGAGTTTCCCGGCAGCGACTGTTTCCCAAACGGCCACTTAACGGTTTCCATCGGCATCGCGGCCGGCCCGGAGGACGGCACCTCCGTCGCCGAGCTGGTAAAGGCCGCCGACGAGGCGCTCTACAGCGCCAAGCGGGGCGGCAAAAACCGGGTCTGCTTTTACAGGCCATTCCGGAGCAAACAATTCTCAGTGGAAAGGGGGGAAGATATTGACTGAAAAGTGGGGCTGTTCTCTTGCCTTTACAACGCCTAGGGTTCGGATTTTCGATAGGGAAACGCTTGGCAATTTGTACGATTCTTTAACTGTCGTGCGGGGCTTTGCCCAGCTGCTGTCGGAAAATGAAGTTTACCCGCATAAAAAAATAGTGCTGGACCTGATTATCAGGGAAGTTGACCGTGTCCGGAGCAATTTGGAGAATACGGAGGTTAATTTAACCGCAAGGGGGTAGGCGCATCTGTAGATTATCTCTGGTGGCGGCTGCCCGGTAAGAATAGACGAAAGGAGTGGTACGGTGAACCTGGGGTTAAAGGCAAAGTTAAGCATAATGACGGTAGCGTTGTTGGTCCTGGCTGTAGCAGCCGTGGGCTATTTTTCGTACACGCAGGGGGCGCGTGCTTTACTTGACGACGTCGTCAAAAACATGGAACAGGAAGCGATCTTGTACGGTGACAGTGTGGACCGTTTCCTGGCGTCGCGGCAGGGGGACTGCCGGATCATCAGCCGGCATCCCGTCATTGCCAGTGCCGCAACTTCCAGTGAGGAAAAGTCTGCTGTGCTGAAGATGTTCAAGCAAGACCTGGGGTGTTACGACAGCATCTCCTTTGTCACCGCTGACGGGGTGCAGACGGCCGACTCCGACGGGCATACCGGGGTGACCAAGGACAGCAAGGAGTGGTTCCAGGTAGCGATCCAAGGAAAGTCATATATGTCCGATGTGCGGATGTCCCAGGACTTACAGAAACCGGTGATCAGTTTGGCCGAGCCGGTCTATGACGCCGCCACCGGCGAGCTGCTGGGCGTGGTCACGGCGCGCCTGAGCATGGAAGACACCATATGGCAGATCCTGGATGAGTGCCAGGTGCTGCAGGAGCAACGGGGGCGCACCGGGGCTTATGCCTTCCTGCTTAACCGGGAGGGTACCATCATCGCCCACCCGGATAAGAGTAAAGTTTTGAAAGAGAATGTTTTGGAAACAGGGGACGCGGACTTGAAGGCGATTGTCAAGCGCATGATCAATGGAGAAAGCGGGCAGGGCCACTACACTTACGAGGGCGTGTCCAAGAGAGTGGCGTTTGCCCCTTTGGACGGTTTCGGCGATTATGAAGGGCAGGGCTGGTCCGTCGGCCTCACCTTTGCCGACGCGAACGTCGCCCGTGCGGTGGCACCCATCAAGTACGGGGCGCTGGTAGCCGGATTGATAGCGGCGGTAATCGGGGTGCTTGCCGCCATTCTGCTCGCCTCGCGCATTATTAATCCCATCAAAGAGATGGTATCCCGGGTAGAGCGTGTCGCCGACGGGGACCTGACGATTGATTTGGATGTCAGGGGCAGCGACGAGGTGGGAGTACTGGGCCGGGCCTTCAATCAAATGATCAGGAACCTGCGCGATATGACCACTGCTTTACGGGACAAGTCCGCTTCTCTCGCGGCTTCGGCCCAGCAGCTATCGGCCAATGCGGAAGAAACCTCGGCCGGCGCCAGTGAAACCTCGTCTGCGATGAACGAAGTCGCTTCCACCGTGGAACGGACGGCGCAAAACACCCAAATGATACGGGAAGCTGCGGAAGCAGCCGCAAACGAGGCAGAAAAAGGACGTAAAGGTATTGAAAAAGTAACCGACCAGATGGGGAACATCAGCAGCGCCACTGATAAAGTTGGTCAAGCCATTAACAATCTTACGCACATGTCTGAAAAGATCGGTGTTATTGTGGAGACCATCACCAATATTGCCGACCAAACAAACCTATTGGCTTTGAACGCCGCCATCGAGGCGGCTAGAGCCGGTGAACAGGGCCGCGGATTTGCCGTGGTTGCCGAAGAAGTACGTAAGTTGGCCGAGCAGTCGGCAAATGCTGCCCAGGAGATACAGCAGCTCATTGCCAGCGTTCAGGCCGAGTCCAAACAGGCTTCCGAGGCGATGGATCAGGGTGCAAACGAGGTCCAGGAAGGCGTTAACGTCGTCAACGAAGTGGGTCAAGTGTTTGCTAAGATCATTAACAAAGTTAAGGGCTTGGCGGAACAGGTTGACGAAATTGCTTCTGGTACCGAGCAGATTTCCTCGGCCATACAGAATGTTGCCAGTACTACCGAGGAGTCTACGGCAGCAATGGAGGAAATTGCGTCCTCAACCGAGGCGCTGACGCAAATGGCCGACGAACTTCAAAAGATGGCGGCGCAGTTCAAAGTAGACGGCACCGAAAAGTTCACCACCGCACCTGAGAAAAAACGCCAGTTCGGCGAACAGCTCGATGGTCGGCCCAGTCAGAAAGAAGGCGATGCCCGTGAGTAGTGGCAGTCAATTGGTTATTTTTAAACTTTCCGATCAAAGATACGCCGTTCCCGTAAACCGCACCAGCGAGATCATCCGTATGGTCGATATCACCCCGGTACCCCGGTCTGATGCTTACGTGGAAGGCATTATCAACCTCCGCGGCAAGGTTGTACCGGTACTGAACCTGCACCGCAAGATGGGCCTGCCGGAAGGAGAGAGAAGCCGCGACAGCCGCATTGTGGTGATTGAAAACGGGGAAGAAAGAATTGGCATGATTGTGGATGGGGTGGACGAGGTGAGTACTTACGAAGAAGATGAGCTGGATTCACCCCCTTCCGTTGCCGGCGACAACCCTTTCATCAAAGGGGTTGTCAAGCGGAAAGAAGATCTCTGGCTGCTTTTGGATCTGGACCGGGTGGTGGGCCCGTCAAGTCAGGCGACTTAACACAAACCCCGGTTTCACGAGGATTAGGGCGTATTACTTTAAAACAGGGATCATGCGGGAGATAATACCACATATTAGGCCGTAAGGGCCGGATAGGCCCCTGAAACGTTTTGCCTGGCCTTTGGAAAGCAGGTAATCTTAAGCCAAGACCGGCAGTTGCAATTAACGCTCACGAGTTGAGTGGTGAATGCAACTTGGCCGGTCTTTTTCGTCTCTGCGGCATACTGCCGGTCTTGAGTCGTAGAGACAGAACAAAGGAAAGGGGGTGTTTTTATGGCCGTGGTATCGGATCCTTTGGGGACGGTCCTGGAATTGGAGGTTCAGACCGGTATTGACCAGTCCGGCAACCCGGAGCGTGCTACCAGGCGTTACCGCAACATTAAGGCCAGTGCCACCGATCAGGACGTGTTTGATGTGGGTCAGGCGCTGGCCGGTCTGCAGCAGCACACCTTACTTGATATAGTGCGGGTTGACAGCGAAGAACTGTCCGCCGGTGTGTAACAGTGCCATCCAATCTGCATCTGCCTGAACTGTAAATAAGGGTTAGAAGGAGGTGAGATTATGGCCGTTACTAAGCGTCTGGAGATGCGCTTTCGTAACGCGGCGGGCCGCACTGTTACCATCAGCGTGCCCGATCCCCGGGATGACCTGACGGTCGCCGACGTGGAAACGGCGATGAACACCATCATCAGCAAGAACGTGTTTAACTCTTCCGGCGGCGACTTGGTAACAATTGCCAGCGCCCGCATTGTGGAGCGCGTGACGACCGACATCATCGAAGGTTAAGGTTAACCCAGCACTCAGTGGACAACAAGGAATTCAGGTGTTTGTTCCGGCTGTCCCAGCGATACTTCAGCGCTTCTACCTATCATTATACAGCACTGAGTGCTGGGTATTTTTACCCTACGAAACGGAGGTGAATGAAGGTGGAAGAACTGCTGCGCCTGGCGGCAAATTTCGGTTTCCCGATAGCTTACTAAGGCCAAGATATTTTATTAACCTTCGTCTGGTATTTATTCCCATTGCCGGTAACTGCTTAACTTGGGTTGCGCAGAAACGATTATCCTTTTTAAAGCAGCGCCGTAGAAGGAGTCTTTGGCGCGTGGGTAAGCGCCGATTTAGCTGGCCACTATCATAGCACGCTTGAAGAAACCGTGGAGGGTGATTATGCTGCAGTTCATTGTCATGAATTTGGAGCACAGGCTGCAAGTTCTTTTTGGCGTTTTTGGTTTATGATTTTTTAGGGAGACATATGGCATCAATAGACTGGACCTGACAAGCATTACTCAAAAACCAGGTTACTATTTAGAGGCCCTAACTAAAGAAAGAGCCGAAACCATTAGACACTATTTTGGGTTGATTAGCTGACTCCGATATTTGAATTACTTAATTTCTACATCATCATCTTCCCAAACAATAACGTTTCTGTTGGGTTGATCCTTGTTAAAGCCTTTCAGACACCATACTTTCTCTCCGTTTGCTAACATGGAAAATGATATATATGAAGCTTTTAGGTTTCCTTTACGAAAGTTACCTTTGATGAAGACAATGTACATAGGCTTTCCGTCACATTCTGTCCTAGTTTCTACAATCCTTACTATCTGAGGATTCGGCTCATGGTAAATTGAAGCTACTTTTTCTGCGATAGGTTTTACGTTATCTTTCGTTCCACAGCCTGAAACAACTAATAATCCTAAAAAAACTACAGTCATAAAGATCAAAACATTATAACTTTTCAAGTTCTTACATAGTAACGTCCAGTAAACTGGTGTAAAAATAGAGATGTCCTGATTAGAAGGAAAGG
>JACDOK010000043.1 GCA_017656185.1 Peptococcaceae bacterium
GCACGTCCGGTTCTGTGAGGGGCATAAAGAGTAATCGATATGTCTACTCGACAACTTTGAACGTCGAACGTTGAACCTTGAACGTTGAACGTTATTATGTCGGGGAGGTAAACGTCTTGCGGCTAGCCGGTTGGGGTAAGAGATTGTTGGTCATTGTATTGACGGCGCTGTTATACGGCGGGTTGTTAGGTGCGGCCTACGGTGACCTGGAAGACGAGCTGCGCAAGACACAGCAGGAATTGAATGAGGCTAAACAGCGGGTTGAATCGCAAAAGACTACCGTCAGCAACTACTCGCGGCAAATGGCGAACCTTGACCGGCAGATCGTGGCGAAAACGAGGCGTATCGAAGAACTGGAGGAAAGCCTGCGAGCTACGGAAAGAAAACTGCAGAAAACCGAGCGCCTGCTGGAAGAAACCGAGCAGCGGTTGGAAGAAAATACGGCGCTGTTCAAGGAGCGCCTGCGTACCATATACGAGAACGGGAAAGTCGGTTACCTGGAAGTGCTGCTGGGGGCCAACAGTTTTTCCGATCTTATCACACGGGTGGAATTTTTAAAGGAAATTGTGGCTCACGACACTTCTATCATTAATCAAATCGAGCAGCAGCGGGAAGAGATCAGCCAGCAGAAGGCCGAAATTGAAAGCCAGCGCGAGCAATTACTGGCGCTGCACGCGGAACAGGAACAGGTATACAACCAGTTGGCGGTTCAGAGGAAACAGAAACGCGAGCTGCTGGTACAGGCTTCGCGCGATCTTGAGCGGTTTGAAAGGGAACTGGACCGTTTAGAAAAAGAAGAGCAGGAGCTCCTGCGCAAAATTGCCATCCAAAAGGCTTCGCAGGGCAAGCTGCAGGTCAGCGGCAAGTTTACCTGGCCCGTTCCCGGACACACCCGCATTAGCTCACCTTTTGGGTGGCGTATTCATCCCATACTAGGAACAAGGCGTTTTCATGACGGTATCGATATTGCCGCCCCTTACGGTGCCAAAGTGGTCGCCAGCCATACCGGTACGGTGATTTACGTCGGCTGGCTCAGGGGCTATGGTAAGGTGATTATGCTGGACCACGGCGGCGATATAACCAGCCTGTACGCCCACTTGCAGAAACAGCTGGTAAAGGAAGGCCAGGTTGTCGTGCAGGGGCAGCAGATCGGCGAGGTCGGTAGCACGGGGTGGTCTACAGGCCCGCACCTGCACTTTACGATCAAGAAGGACGGAAACTCGGTCAACCCGTGGAATTATCTCTAACTGGTTAACTGGCATCGTTTTCCCCCGCTTGCGTAAAAGCTGGCGGGTTTTGTCCTTTATAACGGTGTGATATAGTATAATATTGCATGTGATTCCAAGGGATTGGTGGTGTTCTGTTTGCGACGGAGTTCCCGTGCCACGATACTCTTAACAGGGGTTGCCGCAGCTGTGGTAGGCGCGGCCATTATTTTTGGGCTGGCCGTGGTGACCAATTATAAACAGGTGGGTAACCTTGTAAAAGTTATCCATTTGATTGAAACCCAGTATGTCAAGGAAGTACCGACTTCCAGATTAATAGAAGGGGCCCTGGATGGCATCGTCAACTCCCTGGATGACCCGTACTCGGTGTACTTGGAACCGGAAACTTTCAAAAGGTTTAAGGAGCAGATGAGGGGTTCTTTCGGCGGCCTGGGCATCCTGGTAGGAATACGCGGTGAGAACCAGTTAACCGTGGTTCGCCCGTTTGAAGGTACTCCCGCCGACCGGGCCGGCCTGCGGGAGGGGGATGTAATTGTTGAAATCGACGGGATTGAGACTAAGAATATTGACCTGGAAACGGCGGTAGCCTTAATGCGGGGACCGGTGGGAACTGAGGTCAAATTAAAGGTGAAGCGGGAGAACAATGAAGACCTTTTAGATTTTTGTATTACCCGCGAAGAGATACAGATTCCCACCGTAGAAAGCAGGATGTTGGACGACAGCATCGGATACATCTTACTGACACAGTTTGCAGAGAACACGGTGATTGAGTTTGAGCAGGCATTGGAAGAACTTAAAGACCGGGGTATGAAGGCATTAATTCTCGACCTGCGCAATAACCCGGGGGGCAACCTCAGTACCGCTGTGAGGATAGCGGACCAGTTTTTGGCCAAGGGACCAATTGTAAAAATTGATTACCGGCAGGGTGAGGATCAGACATACCCCGCCGACAAAAAAGCTTTGGATATGCCCCTGGTGGTACTGGTAAATGAAGGCAGTGCCAGCGCATCTGAAATTGTTGCCGGTGCCGTTAAGGACAGCAGGGTCGGTACTCTGGTGGGCGAGAAGACTTTTGGCAAAGGGGTCGTACAAACGGTTTTCGAGCTCGATAACGGAGCAGGCTTGAAGCTTACCACGGCACGGTACCTGACGCCTTCGGGTTATGACCTGAACAAGAAAGGTATTGAACCTGATATTCTTGTACCGCTGCCGGATGATGCCGGGCAGGACCTCCAGCTGCAAAAGGCTGTGGAATTACTGCAGGAAAAGCTGGGTTGAGGTGTTTTGAGTGTTTCCCTTCGGGTGGGCCCTGAAAAGCGTTTTGGAAACAGTTTTATTGACTTTGTTGAACCCCCTCTTCTGGTTGGTGGTTTTACTGGTATTTTTTCAGTACCGCCGCGTGGCCGGGATGCGCCAGAAATTTTTCGGCCTGCAGGGGTACGGCGGGATTATTCGTGACCTTGCTGTTTCCGTTGGCTTCGGCCTTATCGGGGGGTTGGTCGGAGGGTACCTGATCGTACTTTCCGGTCTGACAATCACCGAATCCAGTGTCTTGTACCTGCTGCTGCTGGCCGTGCTGCTGATGCTCATCAGCCCCCGTTTCCTGTGTTTTGCCTATGGCGGCGGGCTGCTGGCTCTGTCCAATTTGATTTTGGGATGGCCCGAGATTAATATCCCGCAAATACTGGCCCTGGTGGCCATTCTGCATTTTATTGAGAGTGTGTTGATATTTATCAGCGGCCACACCGGGGCCGTCCCGGCCTTTGTTAAATTACCCTCCGGCCGTGTGGTAGGCGGCTTCAGCCTGCAAAGGTTTTGGCCTATTCCCACGGTTATCTTTCTTATGTGGGGAAACCTGCCCCCTGGAGTACAGGGGGTGGAGATGCCGCAGTGGTGGCCGGTAGTACCGCCTCCCGTATCGGGAAACCCTGGCGACCTGGTATATGTCTTGATGCCGGTAGTAGCGGCATTAGGTTATACCGATCTGTCAATTACCAGGCCGCCGGCCGCTAAGACACGCGTTTCCTCGTTTCACCTGGCCGGCTATAGTATCGTTTTATTTGTGCTGGCCGTAATGGCCGGTACCCAGAACGTATTTGCCTGGCTGGCGGCTCTCTTTTCGCCTTTGGGACATGAATTTCTAATCAGGATCAGCAAGCGTGCGGAACTGGCCAGGCGTCCGGTTTACGTCCCGGACCCTTCCGGTTTGAAGGTGTTAGATGTACTAGAGGGTTCGCCGGCCTGGAACGCAGGGGTGCGCAGCGGGGATGTGTTGTGTGAAATCAACGGGCGGAAATTGTTTTCCCGTAGTGATCTTTTCGCACTGCTGGCTGAACCGGGGCATAAAGAAATCGGGTTTCTGCGCCAGGGCCGCCATTACGCCCGCGAAAGCGTCGTGGTCCCGCCGGGGGATGTTCTCGGGATACTACCGGTGCCGGAAGGAACGGAAACCCAGTACCTTACCTTAACTTCCCGCGGTTTCCTCAGCCGCTGGCTCAAGAGAAGACATTGACAACGGTTCTGGGCGGTGCTTATAATAATGGGTGAAAGGGCTATAAGGGGCAGACCCAGGAGATAAGGCCACAGAGGTCGCACAGGGACCAAAGTGGCTTTTTTGTAACGGAGGTGCTGTTTGTGTGTGAAGCCAACGCCTATTTGCGGGAAGGCGATAAAGAGGAGTTAATCCTGGAATCGGTGGACCGGGTGGTACCTACCGAGGAGGGGCTTCTATTGGAAGATATCTTCGGGAGGAGAAAAATCATCCGGGCTGTTGTTAAAGAACTGGCTTTGGTGGATCATAAAATTATTTTAGAACGCCAGTAAGCTGGGTAAATATTTTGCAGCGCCTTGAAGGCGCTTTTTATTTTTGGGCGGGAGCTAACCAAATGAACATATGTATGAATGTACTGGTGAGTACACTGAGTGCTGGGGAGCGAATGACAGGGGCGAAAACAACGCGGTTTAGAACGGAGATCAACTTTGCAGGAAAATTTTGACCGCGCCGCGAAGCAAAATAGTAGGTGAGAGCATGTTTGACCTTAAGATGGGACAATTAACGCTGGACGATCTTTCACAGCCGCTGACGTTGGATGACCTAAGGCGGGAGATGGACGGCTGCTGCCGGTGCGGGTTGTCTCAGGGAAGAACCAACCTTGTGTTTGGTGAGGGGAACCCTCACGCTAAGCTGATGTTTATTGGCGAAGGTCCCGGCGCGGATGAAGACCGTCAAGGGCGTCCTTTTGTCGGCGCCGCCGGCCAACTGCTTGATAAAATCCTGGCGGCCGCCGGTATTTCCCGGGAAGAGGTGTACATCGGGAACATCGTTAAGTGCCGTCCGCCCGGTAACCGGGTACCCACGCGGGAGGAAGCGGATCAATGCCTGCCCTGGTTGTACCGTCAAATTGCCCTTGTTTCCCCCCGCATTATTGTGCTGTTGGGCAGTACGGCGTTGAAATACTTGATCGATCCCCAGGCACGAATTACTGCTTGGCGCGGGCGTTGGATCGAGCGCAACGGTATCAGAATTATGCCGACTTTTCACCCCGCGGCATTGCTGCGCGACCCGAGCAAAAAGCGCCCTGTATGGCAGGATATCCAGCAGGTCCGTGACGCCTACCGGGCAT
This sequence comes from Peptococcaceae bacterium, assembly GCA_017656185.1. Classification (GTDB taxonomy): domain Bacteria; phylum Bacillota; class Desulfotomaculia; order Desulfotomaculales; family JACDOK01; genus JACDOK01. The sequence continues at coordinate 4,850 of JACDOK010000043.1, forward strand.
TGGTACCGGCGGGCGGTACCGGTTTGAACAACCGGCAAAGTATCAAGTAAGACTGGCTTTTTATGTCATATTGCACTGGTACTACCATATTTATGAAAAAGGAGGTGGGGTAGGATGACACTTAAAATTAAGGCAACCATTGATGAGAACATCAAACAAATGATTGAGCGTTATGCTCCTGCGAGTAGTTCGGACACCGGAACGGCCCCTGCAGCGCAGGCACCCGCTGAGACTAAAGATGAAGGTCTATGGGGCAAAATCAAGAAGTTCTTCGGATTTTAACCACACCGTTTTTTCCTGCCGTATTACTACCTAACATCACCTGCAAACATCCCTGTTTTCATTTTACTATTTTCTACTCAGTTTTACCCCAGTTGCCGAACTTATCTTATAATCCTTGTTCCAGCTGTCTTTTAAAGGAACCTGTGTTGTGTATTGGGCATCAGTTATGCTTGCATAATGATGAATATCGTGTACAGCCCGCTTTGGTCATGGGTACGGCGGGCTTTTTTATCAAAAATTGTCCTGGCCTACCGCCGGTTTCAAAGGTTCTTTCCAGGCTGTTTCGTTGTGTTTTTTGGCTTGTATAATCAAGGCCTCGTATCGCGATTGAGCGGCATTAATACGGTAAATCACGTAATCGGCCAGTTCGGGATCCACAAAATCCAGCAGGCGCTGCGCGTCCTGCCATTCACGGCAGGCCCGGGTAACTTCATCGGCAAGAATAGAAGATTGCCGGGAACCATTGGACGCTCGCAAACCATTAATTTTTGACCTGCACCAGGAAACAATCTTTTGCCACAGCTGTCGCACTTTGGCAATCATGTCCACTCCCCCTCAGAGCTAATTTATGCCATTGCGTATGCGGGTAGAATTAATCTCGCACGATGAGGAAAATTAAATAATGAACATGTAAGGGGGCGACATGGATGCCCAAATGGAAACGGTTATGGTATGTTCTAGGAGTACTGCTGGTTGCTTTTATGATGGGCGGTTGTCTTGGACAAGAGCGGGAAGGGGCGCGTAAACCGGCTGAAAAGCAGCCCAAAATCGCGTTTAGTATTGCCGATATGCAGCGTGACGGCAACCAGGCAATTAAGAAAATTGTTACTGAAGCGGCCCGGAAAGACGGTATCAGGATAACGTGGAAGGATGCTAAAAACGATGCCGCCCGGCAGGAGCAGGACATTCAAAAACTTATTGACCAAAAAGTTGATGTCGTGGTGTTACAATTTGTAGAACCCCAGATGGGACCCGGGTTGGTCCGGCGCCTGGCAATGAACCGAATAAAAGTGGTTACCCTGGAAACCTTACCGGTTAATGCTCCGGTAGACGGGTATATTGCCTCTGATCACGCGCGTGCCGGGGAACTGCAGGCCCGCTTTGTGAAAAAAAATATGCCCCGGGGAGGAAAGGTGTTGATCCTGGGGGGTGACCCGGTAGACCCTATGGCCCAGGCGATCACTAAAGCTAATGAAGCCGTTCTAAAAGATACGCCGGGTTTTACGGTTGAAACGGTAATGCATTCCAGGGCCGATACCCAACAAGCGGCAGCTACCGTACAAAAAGCATTGGAAAGCGGCACTCCCGGAGCCGTCATCGCCAGCGACAGCCGCATGGCCGTGGCGGCGGTAGAAATGCTGCGGAAACAAGGGCTCGCCGGGCAAGTTGTAACGGCGGGCGTGGGGGCCAACCGGATGGCTGCGGAAGCGTTGATGGCCGGGGAACATGACGCCGAAGTGGACGTGAGACCCGATCTGCTCGGGCGTGCCGCATACGAGGCGGCCAAAAGCCTGGCGCGCAACGAAACTTGGAATTATGATACCCAAATTCCCAACGGTGATTATGACGTTCCTGCCAAGATAATCCCGGTACGGTTGATAACAGCTGAAAACGCCTTTCTATTACAGGAACAAATGAAACAGGCAGGCAAAAAACAGCAGGGAGGTCAAAAACAGCAACAACAGCAGAGCAGCGGTCAAAGCCAGCAGGGACAACAAGGACAACAAGGTCAACAGCAGCAGAAAATGACCAAGCTTAAAATAACGACCCAGGAGGGTAAGACCATAGAAGTTGAAGTGCCGGGTGAGATCAAGAGTATCACCAGTGAAAGTCAAGGCCGGGGCGGTGCCGGCCCGGGCGGCCAAGGTGGTGGAGATGGACAAGGCGGCGGGGGTAGTTAACCTCCCTGCCTTTTCACATCCCCCAGCGGAGAAATACATCCGTTGGGGGTTTTTAATTAATAGGAGGTGTTATGTTATAATAACCTGATGGGGTGAAGAAGATGCCTCCCTTCAGGCTTGTTTCGGAATTAAAACCGAAAGGGGATCAACCCGAAGCTATCAGTAAACTGGTTGAGGGGGTTCAGCAGGGTTTACGCCACCAAACACTGCTGGGTGTGACAGGTTCGGGCAAGACCTTTACCATAGCCAATGTTATCCAGGAACTACAGCGCCCGACGCTGGTTATTGCGCCCAACAAAACCCTGGCGGCGCAGCTCTGCAGTGAGTTCAAGGAGTTCTTTCCGGAGAACGCGGTAGAATACTTCGTCAGTTACTATGATTACTACCAACCCGAAGCCTATATTCCCTCTTCCGATACCTATATCGAAAAGGATGCCTCCATCAACGACGAAATTGACAAGCTGCGGCACTCAGCCACATCGGCCTTGTTTGAACGCCGCGACGTGATCATTGTGGCCAGCGTGTCGTGTATTTACGGTTTGGGTGATCCCGAGGAATATCAAACACTGGTTCTTTCTTTGCGCAAGGGTATGAGCTACGAACGGAACGCCGTTTTGCGCAAACTGGTGAGCATTCATTACGAGCGTAATGATATCAACTTTACCCGGGGCCGTTTCCGGGTCCGGGGAGACGTGCTGGAGATTTTCCCGGCGGCCTCGGCCGAACGCGCGATAAGGGTGGATTTTTTCGGTGACGAGGTAGATCGTATTGTGGAGTTCGATGCTCTTACCGGGGAGGTTCTTGGTGAAAGGCAGCACGTATCCATTTTACCGGCCAGTCACTATGCCACTTCCCGCGAGCGCCTCGAACGTGCGATAGCAAGTATTGAACGTGAACTTGAAGAGCGGCTGAAGGAACTTCGTGATGCCGGTAAGCTGCTCGAAGCCCAGCGCCTGGAACAGCGTACGAACTACGATCTGGAAATGCTGCGGGAAATGGGTTACTGCAAGGGCATTGAAAACTACTCGCGCCATTTAACGGGCCGGGCCCCGGGTGAACCTCCCTATACCTTGCTGGACTATTTCCCGGATGACATGCTGTTTGTCATCGATGAATCGCATATCACCGTACCCCAGATCGGCGGGATGTACGAAGGGGACCGGTCTCGTAAAGAATCCCTCGTGGAACACGGTTTCCGGCTGCCTTCGGCTTTCGATAACCGCCCCCTGACCTTTGATGAGTTTTTCGAGCGCGTCAACCAGGTGATTTATGTTTCGGCCACTCCCGGGCCCTATGAGTTGGAACACAGTTCCCGGGTTGTCGAGCAGATTGTCCGTCCTACCGGATTGGTGGACCCAAAAATGATCGTACGGCCCACCAAAGGTCAGATCGACGATTTACTGGGGGAAATCAGGGAACGTTTGGCCCGCAAGGAACGTGTTCTGGTGACCACTCTTACCAAGCGTATGGCTGAGGACCTTTCGGATTATTTCCGGGAAATGGGCATTAAAGTGCGTTACCTGCATTCCGAGATCAATGCTTTGGAACGCATGGAGATTTTACGTGAACTGCGGCTGGGTTCCTTTGATGTGCTGGTAGGCATCAATCTGCTGCGGGAGGGATTGGATCTCCCGGAGGTGAGTCTGGTGGCGATCCTCGATGCCGACAAGGAAGGTTACCTGCGTTCGGAGCGCTCTTTAATTCAGACGGCCGGCCGCGCGGCCCGCAACGTGAACGGTACCGTCATCCTGTATGCCGACACCATTACCGGGTCGATGCGCCGTGCTCTCGATGAAACCGAGCGCCGGCGCGAGAAACAGATTGCCTTTAATAAGCAGCACGGCATCACTCCCCAGACCATCAAGAAGGCGGTACACGAGGTGATTGAAGCCACCAAAGTGGCTGAGACACCGGAAACCTACCCGGGTATTACCGGCGGCCAGAAGCTGACCAAGAGCGAAATTAAGAAGCTGATTCCCAAGCTGGAAAAGGATATGCAGGAGGCGGCCCGCCGGTTGGATTTCGAGCGCGCTGCCGAGCTGCGTGACGCCATCATCGAGTTAAGGGTGCAGTTGAAGGGGAAGCCGGTGGTAGCAATAAACAGTAAGCAGGAAGCAGGAAGCAGGAAGCAGTGAGGAGTGAGGGGTTAGATTTAGATTTAGGGAATTTACGCTAATAAGGAAGGCCGAACGATGCTAGATAAGATTGTTGTCAAAGGCGCCAGAGTGCACAACCTCAAAAACCTGGACGTAGAAATACCCCGTGACAAACTGGTCGTTATTACGGGGCTTTCGGGGTCGGGCAAGTCATCGCTGGCTTTTGACACCATCTATGCCGAGGGGCAGCGCCGTTATGTTGAATCATTGTCGGCTTATGCCCGGCAGTTCCTGGGGCAGATGACGAAACCGGACGTCGACTATATCGAGGGACTTTCCCCGGCCATTTCCATCGACCAGAAAGCCCGCTCTCACAACCCCCGGTCCACCGTCGGTACGGTTACGGAAATTTACGATTACCTGCGGCTGTTGTTTGCCCGTATCGGGCGGCCCCACTGCCCGCGCTGCCAACATCCCATTGCCGGCCAGACGATAGAGCAGATGGTGGACCAGATTATGGCACTGCCGGAGGGGACCCGCCTGCAAATTCTGGCGCCGGTTGTGCGCGGTAAAAAAGGCGAGCACGTGAAAGTGTTTGAGGAGGCCCGGCGCGGCGGGTTCGTGCGCGTGCGGGTGGACGGGGAGGCCCGCGAGCTTGCGGAGGAAATCAAGCTTGAGAAAAACAAGAAACACCATATTGAGGTTGTGGTTGACCGCATCGTCGTGAAACCCGGTATTACGTCCCGGCTGGCTGATTCTATAGAGACCGCCGCGAAACTGACCGGCGGTTTGGTGATTGCCGATCTGGTAGGGGACCGTGAACTCATTTTTAGTGAGAATTTCGCTTGTGTGGACTGCGGTTTCAGTTTCAGCGAGATTTCGCCGCGCCTTTTTTCGTTTAACAGTCCCATAGGTGCCTGCCCCACCTGTACCGGCCTGGGCACCAAAATGGAGATTGACCCCGACCTCGTCATCCCGGACCGTACCAAGTCGCTCTATGAAGGTGCCGTGGCGGGCTGGTCCTGGTGGAGCCGCCAGTTTTATATTTTGGAGGGCCTGGCCCGGCATTACGGTTTTGACCTGCAGGCGCCGGTGCGGGATCTCAGCGCAGAGGTGCTCGATATTATTCTCTACGGGACGGGCGGGGAGAGAATTAACTTGAAGTACCTAGACAGTCACGGGCGGCATCACACCTATCGTGCGGCCTTCGAAGGTGTCATCCCCTATCTCAAGCGGCGGTTCCGGGAAAGTTCATCGGAGTACGTGCGCAACGAAATCGCCCAGATGATGCGGGCCAAACCCTGCCCCGACTGCCGGGGGACCCGCCTGAAACCGGAGGCCCTGGCCGTCAAAGTGGGCGGCCGTTCCATTGCTGAAGTATCTTCTATGACCATTCGGGAGGCCTTGCGTTTTTGTGAGGGTTTGGACTTAACCGAACGCGAAGCCCTTATCGGGCACCGGGTGCTCAAGGAAATCCGCGCCCGGCTGGGTTTTCTGGTTAACGTCGGCCTGGACTACCTCACCCTGGACCGTGCTGCCGGGACGCTGTCCGGCGGCGAAGCGCAGCGCATCCGCCTGGCGACTCAGATCGGTTCGGGCCTGATGGGGGTGCTTTATGTTTTGGACGAGCCCAGTATCGGCCTGCACCCCAGGGACAACACGCGTCTCCTGGAAACCCTGCAGGACCTGCGTGATCTGGGTAACACCTTGATCGTTGTGGAACACGACGAGGAGACCATCAGGACGGCCGATTATGTAATCGATATCGGTCCGGGAGCGGGGCGCGAAGGGGGACGCCTGGTGGCGGCCGGTACCGTGCAGGACATTGTCAAAAACCCCCATTCAATCACCGGGCAGTACCTGAGCGGGCGCAAGCAGATACCGGTACCGGACCGGCGCCGGGTGCCGGACGGGCGCTTCGTCGAAGTGGCCGGGGCGCGCGAACACAACCTGAAAGACATTACGGTTGCTTTTCCCTGCGGTGTGTTTGTGTGTGTTACAGGGGTGTCGGGTTCGGGCAAGAGTACTCTGGTCAATGAAATCCTCTATAAAGGCCTGGCCCAGACCCTGCACGGGGCACGGGCCAAACCCGGCGAACACGACGAGATCCGCGGTATCGAACACCTGGATAAGGTCATCAACATTGACCAGTCCCCGATCGGCAGGACGCCGCGTTCCAACCCGGCTACTTATACCGGGGTTTTCACCGATATCAGGAACCTTTTCGCCATGACCCCGGAAGCGAGGGTGCGGGGCTATAAACCCGGTCGTTTCAGCTTTAACGTAAAGGGCGGGCGGTGCGAGGCCTGCCAGGGGGACGGCATTATTAAAATCGAGATGCATTTCCTGCCGGACGTTTATATCCCCTGCGAAGTGTGCGGGGGGACGCGGTACAACCGCGAGACCCTGGAAGTCAAGTACAAGGGCAAGACCATTGCCGACGTCCTGGCAATGACGGTAAACGAGGCCGCCGAGTTCTTCTCGGCCATACCGAAAATTTACCGGCGGCTGCGCACGCTGCAGGATGTCGGCCTGGGATATATAAAGCTGGGCCAACCGGCCACTACCCTGTCGGGTGGTGAGGCCCAGCGGGTGAAGCTGGCGACGGAACTCGGCAGGAAGTCTACCGGACGTACCCTGTACATCCTGGACGAGCCCACCACCGGCCTGCATTTCGATGATATCGCCAAGCTGCTGCGGGTATTGCACCGCTTGGTGGACGGGGGTAACACGGTGGTTGTCATTGAGCACAACCTGGACGTGGTCAAAACGGCCGATTACCTGGTCGACCTGGGGCCCGAAGGGGGTGATCGCGGCGGCCGGGTGGTGGCGACCGGTACGCCGGAACAAGTGGCGCGCCATGAGGCGTCGTATACCGGCCATTTCTTAGCGGAATTGCTCTTTAAAAGCATTTCCGGCAGGACAGCACAAGCGTAGCGCCGGGTTCAATAGAGTATCCAGTGGAATATCCAATAGAGTATCCGGTAGAAATCTAGTAGAAATCAGTTGGAGATTCACTGTTATCCTGTCTGAATTAATGACCCGTAAGCATTCCTGGATCCAACGTTGAACTTTGAACTTATTATCGAGCATCGAACCTCGAACTTCGGACGTTGAACGTTGAACTTCGGTGCGCCACGAGGCTGGTGCGTGGCTGCCGGTGAAAGTCCGGCCCAGGTAAG
>JACDOK010000044.1 GCA_017656185.1 Peptococcaceae bacterium
TCGTCGCTCGGGACTTTCACCCTATAGACAACGCCCATGCCGGGCGCACAAAAGAAAAAAGACGGTCTGTGCCGCGCGCAAGCGCCAACAGTCCGTCTTTTTACCGCCTTTTATGTCCCTATTAAGGTGCCGGTCTGCAAGTACTCAGGTGCGTCGCAGACGGGCACTGCTTTTGCAGATGCTCCTGGCCTAGTCCCGGCAATTCTGTGTTTTCTTTAACACCATATCGCCATACCCTGGATGAATCAGATTAAGTAGTTTATAATTCTCCCCATCAACACTTTCACATTCCCCAACAAGCCCTGGGTTTTCAAAACGCACCGCCTCGATCTTATTCAATGGTATCCAAGTAGTGTTACGGGGTTTGTCAAGATCGGCCAATAACAATCCGCCATCAATGCCCCAACTGGCTTTTAATACTTCGCCTCTCAAAGGTTTGTTTTGACCATCAAGATGCACCGTTACAAAAGGGCGTCTCCTGATAATACGGTAACAAAGAAGAATATCCCAAAAAATATCGTGCCGAGCAGACGTTTCAATAACCTGATTTCCAACGACGAAACGACGCCAAGCCATATTTGCCTTGACACCTAAGCAGAAACGAGCATCCACCGCCAACTGAACCGCCCCTATAATTGTTGCCAGGGGATACAAAATTACCATCCAATGAAGGAGTAAATACTGATCTAAATTACTGTAATCACCCGCAAGGACTTGAAATAACTGATTGACTCTTTCCGGCCATAGTGCCAGAAATAAAAGAAAACAAAGGGTAAAAATAAGCACTCCCCAGGTGATGGCTGTTTTTAAGTACTGTCTTGCTTCTTCAAAACGACCCGATGCCCAAGCCCGTAAATACCCAGGTATTAAAACAAGCAAAATAAAGATGACTACCGAGATTGTCAACCCCTGTGCCATTCATCAAACCTCCTGAAGTCATAAAACTTGCCCCATTTCTCTTTTAACGTAGGCAAAGACATCTTCAAGGAACAGCCAGGGATATCCTTTAGCTTCAAGGCCCGCCGGCGCAGCCATACTAATATACTTATAGCTCCCACAATAATAAAAGCAAGCATAGCACTCACAAATAAAGAACTAATTATGCTTAAAAACGCATAGCAAATAAAAGTACGCATCTCTTCGGCTGTTGCACTCACCAAAGGTACCTCTCCCGCCTGTGATATTTCCTTTAAACTTGCAGGAGGGTGTTCGCAAACCCAAGGGCAAATCAAAATGAAAAGAAGCAGCGTAACGATGACTACGTAAAATATCTGCTCCATCATAAAGCAGCCAAAGGTTTTGTGCTCTTGGTTTTGACTTATCATTAGAAACACTCCTCAAAACCATAACTTGGTTTCACCATCTAGGACATATAGCCCCGAATAATAAAAAGACGGTCTGTGCCGCGCGCAAGCGCCAACAGTCCGTCTTTTTACCGCCTTTTATGTCCCTATTAAGGTGCCCGTCTGCGACGCACCTGAGTACTTGCAGACGGGCACCGTCACCATCAGTTAAAAGAATGTTTTTACCAAGGCCAACCGTTAGGAATATCTGTCGTAATCGCTACCGGCAAATCGACCGTCGTAAACATGCCACTAAAAACCGGTCTTACAGGCGCTATGATATGGGAGTGTACTGCTACTTCGTTAATAGGGGTTCCTAAAGGATCGACAGTAGGAAGATCACCCGGGTTATAAATCCTGAAATCTACAACTTGCACTTGGCCGGTCACAACAGAACCTGGTAGAGGATTAAGACTTGAGTCCAGCTTAAGATTATCCTGCAAAAACACCAGAAACGTATCCTGGGCCGGTGCCTCATTAATATAAAGCTCTCCGTCAGCCAATTTCGCCTCATCAATTTCCCTATAGACCGCCATATTAGAAAAATCCAAGGCCTGCTTAATAACCTCCCGTTTCACGAAAAGATACCCCACGTCAAACACTAGCGCAAACAGCATAATGCCCATGAAAATAGCAGCCAGCCCAATAATCGCCGAGCCTGTACCCTTTCTATCCCTTAGGAAAGAACCTTCATTTCTCATAATGGAAACTCACCGACTTTCCTTTAGTTCTCATAACCTTGGTAGAGGTTGTAAGATCAATGGCATAGCCTGTGAGGTCGTAGTCTTCGTATTCGTACTCATACACAATTTCAATCTCCACCGGCTGCCCGTAAGGTACCGGGGCCTGCGTCGCGTTGATAGTAATACTGCTAAGATCAAAACCTTCTTCAACCAAGCGCTGTTCTACCTCGTCACGGATCGCATCCGTCCATCCTCCCTGTAACTCCATCTGTAGCAGGGCATCCCTTTTAATCTGCGTTAACCGGTAGTAATCAAGTTCTTCCAAAAGTGGCGGAGTCAGATTAAACACAATAAACATCAACAATAACACAACCGCCAAAAACCCTATAGCTTCACCCGATCCCGTTTTGTTCCGGATTTTATTTAACATTTGTGCCACCCCATAATCGTGCTCTTAAAACAAAGAAGGGCAAGAACCGCTTTTACGGCTCTTGCCCCGGCACCCTTTAGCGTTGCACCTACTGGATCTTGTCGTTTAAATCGCCTGTGACCTTAGTAAAGACGCCCTGTATCGCATCACCAAGGCCGCCCATCGCTCCCATAATAACCAGGGCGATGAAGGCAATGATAGCCACCGTTTCAATGGACGGTGTTCCTTTTCGGTCCCGCAAAATAGGCTCTTTAATCTTTTGCCGGAAGCCGTCCAGAGCAACCTGGGCTACCACAGCTTTAGATAGAACAGCATTCTTTATAACTGACATTACGCAACCCTCCTTTACCTTAATGGTGAAAGAAATTATCACCCATCAGGCGCAACGCCAGGGGCGCGCCTACCAAGATAAAAATGTTTATGACCATCAAAACACTTACCAGCGGTAAAAAATTAGCCCGGTTTTGAGTGCTCTTCTTTTGGTCAAAAGCCATCCGTGTTTTCAACATCTCACACTGGTCATATAGCAGTTTCTTCACGCGCCCGGTATGTTCACTCTGCTTTAGCGCCAGGACCATATTATCGACTTCATCTAACCCAACACGTTTGGCAAAATCGTCCAAAGCGGCATCCAGATTATAGGTAATGTTGTAATAGGCACTCAACCGAACCGCTTCCTCTTTTAGCGGTCCCTGCAAACGCTCCGGCAAAGCGGCCAATGCCGCTGGCATACCGGTACCGCCGGCGAGAGACCTCCGAAGGAAGTCCAACATTACTGGCAATTCCTCCAGGACCTGTTCTTGTCGTTTTTTACCGCCAATCCAAATGAGGATATCCGGAAAAAAGAAACCGGCCAAAGCAAATGCTACAAACAAGAGTCCTTCTTTACCTACAAACAAGCCTACAACTAAAGCCAGGACGAGTTTTGATGCATAAAAATGGCCCACGCTCTCTCCAATGAAACGGGGATTACCAGCCCGGGCCAACCGGTATTCTATTTCCTTTTTGCTTCCATACCAGCCGAGAAGTTTTTCCGCAGCCTTAAAAAGACCCTTACCCCTTCCCTTCGCCGTAGTGGCAAATTCCCGGGCGAAACACTTCAGCCGGCGTTGCTTCTCCCACGAAGACCAACCTTCATATACGACCGCTGCCCAAGACAAGACCAAGAGAACCGGTAAATAGACAGGTAAGTCCACCTGCTAATCCTCCTTTACACTGACCATCATTTTGGTAAAATAACCTGCAGTGATGAAAATGCATATCATTGCAACCACCAAAACCTTCCCAAGGAAGGTTTTTACCATAAAAGACATTACTTCAGGCTGTTTCTGGATTAAAGCCAAAAGCATCACAAAATACACTCCTACCAAAACCAGGAACACCAGTACAGTTGAGCCGGTAGCCGTTTTTCTTTCCACCACGGCTAGATCCCGTTGGTAAGCCTGCTTAACCAGGTTGATTATGTTTTCTTGGAAGTCCCCACCGTGCTGAGTATAAAACAAAAGATCATCCATAAAATCCCGCAATACGGGATCGGGAAGCCTGAGCTTTACCGTCTTGATACATTCCCGGATAGGGACACCATACTTAAGGTTGTCTACCAACCAAGCAATTTCACGTTTTAAAGGTTGGTTAAGTTGAGGCACTAAACGCTCCAATGCCATTATTGGATCACCATAAATATTGAACATGTTTCCTACGGCTAATAGGAAGTGCGGCGTCTGTTTTTTAAGGCGTTTACGGTTACGGATATAATCAAATTGCAGTAGTTCATAAGGTATGATGCCTGCCACCCCTGCCAGCAAAAGGCCGGCTACAATATTATTCAGAACAGCAATAGCAGCTGTTAGTACGCCCCCGGAAAAACCTATTGTCACGTAAACGAAATGCCTGAGTTTTAGGGGCTTGTCCCCCAGGCGAACCGAAGTAGCCCGCAACATCTGTTCTAGCCGCCCGGCTAACCCCCGCGTACGCGGATACTGCTCCATAACCGCAAGAACGCGCGCGTCAATGACGTCGGCCAGGGTGCTGAATTTAAGGTTGCGGGCACCTTGCGCAACCACATCCCAAAGGTAATAGCACACAAAAAAAAGAGCTACCGCATCAATTGTCAAAAGTACCATCTGCATTCAAACGCACCCCTCTTTGCCAGAACAGCTTTCTAAGTGGTTCACTAACAATCTGGAAACGACATTCCAATTTCCCCTCTTCGTTACGTTCTGTAGCAAATACTGGGGTTAAGATCACTTCGCCAGCTTGTTCATCAAACCCGTCCACACTGGCAATCTCAACGACCCGGTAATTTTCAATGTAAACAATTAGGTCAATGCTTTGGCTGATAATCCGTTTAAGGTGTTGGTACGATAGGGGCTGGTTGGCGTAAAGCATCATAACAGCCAGCTGTTCGAGAGTGTTCCAAATATCATTGGAGTGAATAGTGGTTAAACCGCCATCGTGACCCGTGCCAAAGGCCCGCAGGAGCGTAAAAGCTTCCCTGCCCCTTAATTCTCCCAGGATAATCCGCCGCATAGCCATCCGCAAGGCATTTTTCACCAGGTCATCCATTTCCAGCGTGGTATCGTCTTCACCCGATTTCTTTTTCGCTTCCAGGTATACAATGTTATCCGAATCAATATTCAACTCCGCTTCCTCTTCGATCACCACGATACGCTGCGTCTTGGGAATGAAATTGGATGCCAGGACGTTCAAAAGAGTTGTCTTGCCCGAACCGGTAGGTCCAGCCAGCAGTATGTTGAGCCTGGCCTCAACCGCTTTCTGCAAAAAATTAAGCACCTCTTTGGTAAAGGTGCCGCTGCGCAGCAGTTGGTCTAAAGTAAAAGCTTGTACGGCGTGTTTTCGTATCGCCAGGTAAGGGGTTTTGGCTACGGGGTAAATGCCGGCGTTAATACGCAACCGCCGCCGTAAATCCCTACCATCGGCCACAGGTATGCCGTTATGGATTTTACGGCCGCATTTTATCATCACAGACCTTATGTATTGTTCCAGGTGGTCGTCATCCCGCCAACTGATCTCTGGCACCGGAATATCTTCCTGGTTGACACGCTTGTATACCTTCTTAGGCCCGTTAACAAAGATATCTGTTACTTCCGGGTCGTTAATCAGAGGCTGCAGCACCCCATATCCGAGGATACTGTTCATCACCTGCTTAACGGTATCTTCTGTGGTACATCCCTCTTCGAGGGTTATGCCCTCATTAATTACTACGGTCTCTACTACATTTTCCAACACCTGTACCGGTTTAACGCCCCGGCTGACCTCGCTGACCAGGTCACCATAGGTGCTGGTTACCTTCTGCGTAATTTGCAAAATAAGACTATCCATCTCGGCGGCGTCATTCACATTAACCTTTTTCGCCGCATCATTTTGCTGTTGCCGCCGGTATATTTCCTGGCGCAAGCTTACCGTTCCCATCAAATAATCGTCCTCCTTTCATCTGGTTATTTTTGGAATTCCCTAGTACCGTCTTGACTAGGCCCACTACAGATTTAGGAAAAGTATTACCGTTAAGGTCCGGAAACCGTTTTAGGGTACCCTCAATAGGAAACTGCAGTATTTCTTCCATTTCCTCAACAGAAAGATCACCGGGGTACCCCTCGTTCACAATTAGGCGCATCCTGCTTATGTCCATACGCATTTCATTCTGTAAGAAAGTAAGATAGCGCCGGGTATGCCGCACGCAATGCCACTGTTTGACTACCGGTACCACAACCAAATCAGCATGGTCCAAGGCTGCCAGCGTTGCCGAAAGATTTAGTTCCCTGCCGGTATCAATCACGGTAAGATAGGTGTCGGCCAAAGCCTGTACCAAGTCCCGCATCACTTGGGGCGTCAGCAAGTCCATTAACAATAGGTCAGTTAGGCCGCCGAGGAAGTGGATTCTCTTATTCTCCTTAATGCTAGGGATACTTTGCACCACTTCGGGGGTAAAATCCCCACGAAAAACCATATCAGCAATATCATTCAAGCTTCCACCATCAGTAAGAGATATTCCCGGTGTCAACATATCGAAATCCGCAAGGCAAACCTTGGAGACATCCTTGGACAAAGACCACGTTAGAGCCCTGGCTATAAAGCTTTTCCCGGTACTCAAAGGCGACCAGACCGTAATGATCCGTATGTTTTTGATAGCGTCCGCCCAAGCTGTGTTGTTGTTGTTTTGTTTCCAAAAAGGTAACTTCATAAAAAGATCCTCCTATCGCGATAGTGCAGCGACGGGCTCACTTTGCGGCATATACCGTGCCGTCGACAAGTGACCGGTATTGGCGTACTTATTTAAAAGAAGCGCTTCATCCACTGTTACCAAAACTTCTAATATACCTGGTTCACTGCGGCTACCGCTCAGGCCCTTGGCATCATCCCGTTCCGCGATTGGATGTCCGTCGCCGGTTAGAATGTTGTCAATTTCCACCCCAGACAGTACCACTTTACTTGTCAAATTTGAAATATTCACCGGCTGCCCGTTACCTGTTTCTTGGTTTGGGAACCATAAAATGTCGACCAGGTCACCTTTTTTGATCTGCCCGACTGAGCGCACATCAACGGGTATGGGATAAATCCGGTGACGCGGCCCAACATCCGTCGTTTTCTTGTTACTGAGCATTTGCGGCAACAAATACTGCCCGGGATACAGGTCAACGAGGGCCACTTTTCCTTGCGGTATGCTATCCAGCGTATTTTCCGGTACCATCCCCAGGGGGGCTTGTTTAATCTCAATGTTTTTACTAGTAACCAGTTCATTTTGTTTAATTTGGGCCTTAACAACAGCCACCGACCGATACTCAATATCATTACCGGCCCCTTGCGCGGTGGTGAATAAAAAGAAAGTTATTACACCTGCCACCACTAAAGAAACCAACAAACGTACATATTTACGCACTCTAACACACCCTCTCATTAATAATCGCCTCGAAAAAAAGAAACACCGGATAGTCACCCGGTGTCCTCTTACTAAAACGCTTACCATTACGAACAGTTAATCATCACCACTTAAAACACGTATCTTCCTCTCCTGCCCACTAAACCGGTCATCAATCCGTTTAATATCTTCCCAAAGATATTTAATATTAGTAAGTATTTCTTCCTGGCCCTCTCGTAATTGTTTTACCTCCTGCTGCAGCGTGTCCTGTCCTTGTTCGAGCTTATGCTGTCCCTTTTCAAGAGTGTTCTGTCCTTCGCGTAATTGCTTTACTTCCTGTTGTAGTAAGTTCTGTCCCTCGTATAGTCTTTTAACATCCTGTCGCAGCTCATCAATCTGGTCGAGCTTTTTAAGCTTCTCTAAAATCTGCTCTAAGACTTTTTCGTCCATAAGGTTGACAACCTCCAAGTCAGGATAAATACATTTTACCACATACCGGTCACTTAATCTTGTCCATCAGGCCCAAAAATTTCTAAACCACCACTTAGCCCATAACACGCCCGGCATTCCGTAATCAAATTAGCCGGCCGTCTTTTCTTGCAAAGCTCGGCATCACCCAGGCGGGATATCATTGCAACTTTGTCCCCAGCGTGAAAGAATTGTATCTCAGTATCAGTAAGGATGTATTTATCATAAGGCACCTTACCCACTCGGGCACATTTTAATTTTCAACCTTCCTTAGCTACAACATTCAGAGGCCCGCGGAAGGGCAAGGGCGCCCAGCACTCAGCAGAGCTTGCATCTCATGCTTACCTGAGTGCTGGGCGGCCCGAGGAATAATTGGAGGGGACCCGCGCAGCGGGGCGCAGGCCGTTTATGCCGCAGGGCTTTACCCTTGCCGGTAAAGCAAGCCGCCTATACAATCTTCTTGGGAAGGTTGCCCGTAAAAAATAAAAAAGACGGTCTGTGCCGCACATCAGCGCCAACAGTCCGTCTTTTTACCGCTTTATATCCCTATTAAGGTGCCGGTCTGCAAGTACCCAGGTGCGCCGCAGACGGGCACCCATCCCTGCAAAAACAGACTAAACTAATCTGCAGGAATAAGTCCTATTAAGCGCAAAGCAATATATGCGCTAAGAATGATTAACGTAAGGAGCATTCCCCATATGTCTTGCTTACCTTCCCGGGAATACAAAAGAATACTTGTCCTTTCAATACCGTGGTGGATCAAAGTCATTACGACCATCACCGGCATAATTGTCGCTGTTTTCGTTTTAAGACAAGGTTTATCAGTACAAGAGTTGTTGTTTACCCTTTTAGTTATGATACTTATCATGATTATAAACCGTTACCTCCACGAAAAGTGTCACGCTTGGACCTTTCAAATTCTTACGGGAAATCCCACGGAAATTAGACTAAACAGCCTTAGTCAGCCTTTCTGTCGGATGCTCACCCCTTGCCCCGTACGCCCTTATATTATAGGCACCTTGGCACCGCTTGCTGTAGTGACGGCCTTAGGATTTGGTTGTTCCTTGAGTTATTTAACGAAAAGTCATGTATCAATAACAACTGGTCTTGCAATTACAACTATTCTTACTTTAAGTGGAATGGCAGCAGATATTCTGTGGGCTTGGCGGTTGCGAAATGTTCCTCCAGAAAGCGTTGTAATAGACCACGGAATAAGCGCGGAAGTGTATATACATAAGCCCAAGGAATATTCCTAATTCGCCCCCACAAACAACTCCTGCTGCCCCGGAATGTCATAACAAACCGGCTTGTCCGCCTCAATATTCGAAGGTTCTTCGCAAACAACCAGATCTTCCGGCAGAACCTTAATAATCTGGTTTAAACTCACCGCTACAAGATACACTTTAATATGCCGCTCCGGTTCAAAACGGCCATTATCGTCCCAGCGGGCCTGTCCTTCCTTAACCGACCGTACCCCTACCACAATGCCGGCCTTGGACGTTAATACCCGGTGCCATTCCCTTCGTGTATGACGCTTCTCCAAATTAATAACTTTCCGGGGGACAAGATGTGCCCGTATTTGTACTTTGGTACCCAATAGTAGATTATTCATCCTTTCTCTCCTCCTTATCTTACGGCTTCCCACTTCTGCCGCATCGCAGTATTCTGAATGCCTCCTCCTTTACCCCTTTTACCGGTACCTGTACTACCCCACATCCATTGCGACCTCCGTTCAGCAGCCCGGGCCTGGGCATACCAGCGCCGAACCAAAACACTAGCCGGCGGAGTCACCGGTTCCGCCGCTGGCGCCCATTCTCTAGCAGCTTGAATTATCCGGTTCCAATAATCCGGCAAATTATGGGGATCAATAGTTGTGGTTGTTTGGGATAGAACCTGTTCTACAGTAGTCTCAGGACTAACCAAACCAGCATTCCGGATAGCGTCCTCAGCTAACCGTAAAGCTTTATCCAGATCATATTGTTCAAGGGCGTCTTTAATCCGTAATATGGCCGGACCAGGTACCCCGACAAGAGTACGCGAACAAACCTTCATTTCAAAAGTAGCCCGTCCCGCCGCCTCTGACGGGGTAGTATGGATGGGGTCTTTGGCTTCGTGCGGTACTGGGTGAGGTATCTCTGGCATAGCCGGCAACAAATTTGCAAGCATACGCCGCTGATAGCTGACTCTCATATGCCGCATCGCCCGCCTTATGACGGCCTGAACCTCGTCATCCCTAACTAGTTTCGCAACCGCCCTGGCATAAGGCATCCTCAAAAACCGGTCCCGTCGCTTCCTCTCACGGTCTTTTTCCCGTACCCTCGGCGTCTGCTTGCGATTTCGATCCCCTTCCCGCCGCCGTTCAACATTCTCCCGCTTTCGACGCT
Organism: Peptococcaceae bacterium; assembly: GCA_017656185.1. Taxonomy (GTDB): domain Bacteria; phylum Bacillota; class Desulfotomaculia; order Desulfotomaculales; family JACDOK01; genus JACDOK01. The sequence goes on from JACDOK010000044.1 coordinate 10,185, forward strand.
CCTGCTCCATACGGTACGCAGCCGAATCAAAACATTTCAAACCCTTAGCTACGGCAACCTTAGATACATTTAATTTCCTCCCTATTTCGGCCGCAGTCATACCGCATAAAAAATACCCGTCCAGGTACTTATCTAGGTTTACTTTCTGCGGAGGACAACCCCCTCTGCACACGTCACCCCACACCCTTCCGTCCCGCCTTGTTAGAACCAAGACCGGACCTGGACTTTGATATTTTGATATTTGTAAAAGGGATTAACAGGAATACGCTCGTGTGACTTCGACAAGTTACACGCTGGTTGCTGTGGTACAATTGCTATGGTGTATATTTGTGTCCTGATCGCTGTCGCCGCCGCCGCGTCCGCCCTCCAGCAGGGCCGTCACCGGCACGTCCAGCGCGGCGGCGAGCTTGGTTAGAGTAGGGATCGCAGGAATTCTCTTTCCGGCCTCAATTTCGCTTATAGAAGATTGAGATACCTTTGCTCTTTTTGCAAGCTCATTTTGACTAATCTTACGAAGTAGACGGATATTCTTAATCTGTGAAGCAACCTGTAAAAATTCAGATGTCATACAATTTCACTCCTGATTAAAGTAAGATTATCTGATAATACTATAACGTTCAACCCTAGTTATTTTATTTGCAGATACGTTAGCTTCTAGATTTAACCTTTTGCTAGTTCATTCACTTGATTTCGTACGTTTTTAAACCTATACTTATAAAAAGGTTATCTGTTTACAGATAGGGTGATTCTTTTTGGATTTAGGTAAGCGGCTTTTAGAAATCCGCTCAGGCCAAAATATAAGCGCCAATCGTCTTGCTAAACTTGCTGGTGTTGCTCAGTCAACAGTTAGTGAAATAGAGTGTGGTAAACGTCAACCAAGTATTAAGGTATTGCAAAAACTTTGCACGGCTCTGGGCATCACCCTGGCCGACTTCTTCGCCCCGGCTGGCGAGGGGGCCAAACCTCTGTCCCCGGAACTGCATCGGCTGCTGGAGAAGGCAAAGGAGCTTAGCCCCGAAGAACTGCACGCCCTGCAGACAATTTTGGATGGCCTGGGCCGGCAACGTTAACTGTTTTGTAGGATATAATGTAAATAAATCCTCGTAACAGAGGAGGTAAACGTTATGAAAAAGCAGCGTTTTGTTGTAGTTATTGAGCAAGACGAAGACGGAATGTATGTTGCATCTGTTCCCGCATTACCAGGTTGTCATACTCAGGCCCCGACTCTGGCTGAACTTGAAAAACGTATTCGCGAAGCCATAGAGCTGTGTCTTATGGTTGAAAAAGACATCCGGGTACCTACTTTCATTGGTGTTCATCAAATCGAGGTACAGGTATGACCAAACTTGCAATTATCAGTCCCTCGGACATGATCCGTATCCTTACACATTTAGGGTTTCGTGAACAGCGTCAGCACGGTAGCCACATCTATTTTAGGCACCCTGACGGTAGAACTACCGTCATCCCCTATCACAAAGGAGAAGACCTTGGGCGTGGGTTAATTCGCAAAATTCTACGTGATATTGGCATCAGTCCTGATGAGTACGAACAGCTACGGCAAAGAGTGCTCTGAAACTCGTGCTATATAAAAACTCAGATATCGCGGGGTAAAACCTCTATGAACACCGCTAAAGTCCAAGGAGATATTCACCACCTCTCCTCCTCCGAAAAGCTAGCACCTTTCGCGTCAGAATTGGTAAATTTGAAACATTTAGTCTCCTGCCTATCTCAGCAGCGCTCATCCCGCACAGGTAATACCCGTCCAGGTACTTATCCAGGTTTACTTTTTGCGGAGGACAGCATCCATTGCACACTAATCCCTACACCCTTCCGTCCCGCAAAGCCGGATCCTATCCCTATTAATCTTTCAGTTGTGACACTAGAAGGTAACA
>JACDOK010000045.1 GCA_017656185.1 Peptococcaceae bacterium
TTGCCGTGAGTCTTTATTTTCCTGCGCTGCGGCAATTAATTTTACAACTTACCAAAAAGAATTCCTCACAACTTAAAATTTTAACCTTAATAGCGGATCCGTGCATGTGTCTGATATTTCTGCAGCCTTTATTTCCTAATTTATCCCCTATACTGCTTGAAATAGTTCTTTAATCATTCATTAAATCGTTAATTTTTTCGACAAGCACTTCTTTTGCAACAAATCCTACTTCTTTGTTAACAATCTCTCCGTTTTTGAAAAACAAAAGTGTAGGAATACCTTTAATGCCATACTGGGCAGTTAAAGATTTGTTGTCATCAACATTGAGTTTCCCGACGGTGATTTGTCCCTGAAAATCATCCGCGATCTCCTCAATGATAGGCGCCAAGCTCCGGCAAGGTCCACACCAAGGAGCCCAAAAATCGACAAGTACTGGTTTGTCACTTTTAATAACTTCTTGTTCGAAATTACTTTCGTTCAACTCTTTTACCACTACGTATCATCCTTTCCATAAGATATCTTTTATGGAACTCCCGGTTCCGGAGTTAAATTTTTCAACCTCCGCCGGAACCAGCGCTGGGCACACAAGTTCTGCCCGCAGGTGACGAATGATGGCTAAAGGGACTAAACTTCTGTTTGAGATTGTCCGAATGGCATTTGGGACAGGTAACATCATTCTTTTTTGTAAACGGAATTAACACTGTAAAATTATATCCGCACTGGCGACAATCAAACTCATAAAGAGGCATGATGCACACCTCCTTACTAACTATTAAGTTTGCCATTGATTTCATCATTTTAATATAAGTAACTGATTACTGGCAACAGCTTTTCGCCATTAGATTTAGCCGGGCTGCGCTAACTTAGACCGGATTTCTTAAACAGCCGGATAAAATTAAGCACAAATTGTAATTCCTTGCGGCTCAAGTTACAAATTAAACCTAACACTGCCTGTACGTTGGGATGAACTAACATTTCTCTTACTTCGGGATTCATAGTAGCGAAAATTTGGTCCTCTGCTCCGGGTTCTGTAATAAAATAACAAGGCGATACACCTAAAACTTGTGCCAGTTTTTCAAGAGTCTTCAATGACGGCTGAACTTTTCCCTGCTCTATCTGGCCGATGAGACCGGCTGTAACACCTGCCAAGCTGGCCAGCTGCGCCTGGGTCATGCCATATTCTTCTCGCAACGCTCTAAGTTTATGCCCGAGAGAACCTTCGTAGCCCATAAGAACCAGCGGTGGCACACCAAGTTCTTTAGCCAGACGTTTAAGGGTAGTTAAGGATGGAGATACCAATCCACGCTCAATTTCACTTAAGTATGAAAGCGATATACCTACACGTTGGGCTAATTCTTGCAGGCTTAAGTTTTTTTCATTTCGGATGAGGCGGATTTTGTGGCCAATAGAAAGATTGTTATCGTTAGAACCTGCGTCTAAAAGCTGATTTTTGGGTATGTGCAGGGCTTTGGCCAGCTTTTCGATAGTTTTAAGAGAGGGATGTTTGGACCCTCGTTCAATTTCGCTGAGATAGGATAACGAAAGGCTCGCTTTTTTAGCGAGCTCTTGAAGGGTATATCCCCTTTCTTCGCGTAACGCGCGAATTTGTTCACCTTTTACAATCAAGCATATCACCTGATTCAGGGTACAGTTTTACGTTTACTATTATTTTATTATACAGATACTATTAAAGTAAAGATGCGATTTGAGAGTTACTGCTTTCTCTGGTGCATTCTTTCTTTCATAACTTCTTGGGCAATGGTTTTAAATATCGGAGCCGCTGTTTTGGCGCCGCTAATGCCGTTTTCCACTAATACAGTAACTGCGTATTGAGGTTTATCGAGAGGGAAAAAACCTGTAAACCACGCATTAATACTGCCCATGTTGCCAACCTGCGCCGATCCTGTTTTACCGGCGCTTCCCCAGAACGGCAGATAAGCCGCCACTCCCTGGCCGGTGGTCGTTACTTCAGTCATCAGTTTCTGCATAAGTGATACCGTCTGAGTACTCAAGATCCTTCTGCCCGGCTCGGGTGATAGCCGCTTAACCACCTTATCGCCCCGGCGAAGTTCCTTTACCAGACGCGGCTTGATTTTATAACCACCATTGGCAATTACCGCGGTTAAAGTAGTTATCTGAACGGGCGACAACAGAACGGGGCCCTGACCTATACTGGCGTTAACAAGGTTGAAGGGGCGTTCCAGCAAACGCCAGTCTTGTCTGGGATCGGGCGGGGCAGGGAAGCCTGTAATGTTTTGATCATCCAGACCCATTTTCCGCGCATAGGATATGATATTTGCCGCCCCCAACTTAAGCCCCAGTTGGGCAAACGCAGGGTTGCAGGAATCCGCGAAAGCACGCTGAAAGCTAATGACTCCGTGACCTTTATCCAGCCAACACCCGATAAGAGGATCGTCCCTACCTTGGCACTGAAAAGTGCTGTGAGGCGTAACGATTTTTTCCTCAAGAGCTGCGGCAGCCAATAAGATCTTAAATATAGAACCTGGTTGATAAAGCCCTAGCGCGCGGTTAAAAAAACACTCTCCTTCACCTGTTCTGAGATATTCTTCAATATCTTGAGGTTTATAAGTCGGCCGTGAAGCACACGCCAGGATATCACCGTTATGTACATCCATGACCACAACGGCACCCTTGGGGACGTGATTATCCATAACCTTTTCTACACAACGCTGTATCTTGGCATCGATGGTAAGATATACATCTCCCCCGTCATGATTGCTCTGAACAATGTTAATATCCAGCCCGGCCAAAGGCCGCCCTTCGGCATCGATATACTGAGAAACGGCGAACGGTGCTTCTGAGTAATGTAAGAAAGGCTCGTAGAACAGTTCAATGCCTGCTCTTCCTACCAAATCATCCCATCGGTATGTTTTCCCGCTGACCTTGTGGAGTTTGTGCAGCTCATATGCCGAGGTTAATTGACCCAGATGCCCAACAATATGTGCAGCCAAAGAATCAATTCCGTAGCGAAATTGTACAAGCTGTATGGTAATACCGGGCCATTTCTTGGTTATAATGGCCTCTTTTTGATGAGCGGTTAGTGGAAACGGTAGTATGCCGGGGCGCGATAAGAGATGGTTCAGTTTTGTTTCGCTAATACCCAGTATCCGTGCTAAAGAACGGGCAACCTCAGCTTTGATTTTATCATCCACGGCAAGAACGACAATTCTGTCACTGGAGAAGGTTCCGGTAAGAGAATTGCCATGGCGGTCGTAGATATGGCCGCGCGAAATGTCACATAGTGCTACTTTAACGCTGTTTTGCTGGGAACAGGCCTCGCTGTATTTGATGTGATGTTGGAACTGAATAATGGCCAGTCTCCCTGCGATAATAACGAAACAGAGCGCAAAAAACCAAAATAAGACCTTGGCTTTGAAAGTAAATGGTACACACATGGGGGTCTGCTCCTAGTATTTTGCCTGCTGGTAAGAGTTTAACCCCCAGAATGTGGCAATATACTTTAGTTAGCAAGGCGGGACTTGTATAAATTATGTTCTGCGAGGGTATGCGAGAAATGATGGGACCCGTCGGGCTTGGCTACATAGTAAAGATAGTCCGTCGAGGCAGGTTGGACAGCGGCCAGCAGGGATTCTTCGCCCGGACAAGCAATGGGGCCGGGAGGTAAACCGTAATACTTATATGTATTATATGGTGAATCTACTTCGAGGTCTTTCAAAAGTACCTGATCTTTATGAGTTTTACCAAGAGCATAGATTACAGTGGCATCAACTTGAAGAGGCATGCCCTTTTTTAACCGGTTGTGCAGTACGCTGGAAATTAAAGGACGCTCGTATGATTTTTGTGCCTCTCGTTCAATCAACGATGCCAGGGTTACCGCTTCGTGAACTGTCAGACCGGCCTGTTCTGCAAGGTCCCGGTAATGATGTTGATTCAAAAATTTCTGAAACCTTTCCAGCATTAGCTTGATGATGGTGTTAACGCTTGTTTGGGGGCCAATGTGGTATGTATCGGGAAAAAGGTAGCCTTCCAACCGGTGTTTGTCCATATTTAAGTCAGGCAGGAAAGAGTAGTTAAACTCTCCCTGTGTGACAGCGTCAAAGAATACTTTTCTGCTTGCCAGCCCTTGTTCTTCGAGAAGGTCGGCAATTTGTTGGAGATTGTATCCCTCCGGAACAGTGAAGGAGACAACTTCAGGCTGGCCGCGTAATAGTAATTCGGCGAGTTCGGGAACGGAAACGCTGCCGGATATCTCATAAGTTCCTGCTTTCAATGCGTGATCAATACCTAAAAACCTCGTGTATAGAATAAAGACTTTTTCATTTCTGATAAGATCGTTTTCCCGTAAGATGGCCGCGATATCGCCGGTAGTAGCGTTACTTGGTATCTTAATGACAACCGGAGCCTCTTCTATGGTGGGAGGAGCGAGGAAATAACTCAGTATTAGCCCGATGCAGCCTGTCAAAAAAGATAATAATCCCGCACATACAATTAACCGAACCAGATGATTGGAATTCCTTGCTACAGACCCGGCCAAGTGAACCCCTACTTCCATGTCGTGGTGCGGTTAAAATTATACCATTGAGGATATGAATCCTGCAAAAAGATTGTAAAAAAGCTAGGCTTTTGTTGCTTTCTTTTCGGGAGTATCAATTAATAGTAACGGTTCGGCCAGTCTTTTGGCAACTTCGTCCAGCACCAGGTCAACGTGTACACCTTGTATGGCCACTACCGGTATGATTGGTTTATAACGATAAAATCTTTTTAGAAGTTTTACGGTGGTTGAAGTTACACTGCGGGGCGTTTCGTCAATCTTGGTAACCACTAAAATATCCGCTTCTTCCAGCAACACGTTGCCCTGTTCCATAATAATTTCACTTTTAATTCCCGCCGGGACCACCGTAACTAATATATCTGCCACCTGGCGGCTTTCTACCGCTTTATACCCGTCGTTAATACCTACCGCCTCAATTAGTACTATGTCCGGTAAAGTAGCTACGGGCTGAATATCTTTTTGAGAAAGATAACCTAACTCAAGTGCGGATCTTACTTTATTTAGTTCGTCCAAGGCCTTTCTGGCTTGCATAATGAGCTGATTTTTTTCTTTGATTTGGCTTACCGCGGTGCGTATAACCCGGTCAATGTCCTCCGCCACGTCTTGGCCCGGTTCAGGCACGGCAATGGTCAGGTAGGTAACATCAATGTTTTTTTCGAGATAGGGCTTTTCATCCTGTACTCCGGAACCTACTGCCAAGGCTTGAAAACCCTTGGCCCTTAATCCGCGGTACAGCTCTCCGAGAATTGTTGATTTTCCGGAGTCATTGCGTCCGGCAACAACAATTTTTTTCAAGGTCACCCCTCCTCTTGCATTACTAATTAACTATATGCTTAGGGAATAAATTTAATTAAAAAATCAGGGGAAACAACTAAGGGTTTTCCGGGAATACAAACTGAAACTTGTCGGTAACTGCTTTAGTGGTATCCTCGTTATCCGGAGGGACGATGGCCGGCGGGACTTCCTTGGTACCCACCGCAATAATCTCATCCACCGGATGGTAGTAACTGGAGTCAAGTTTTTCTTTCTTAAGCCCGTCTTTCGTGTATACCCACCTTTCAGCCTGCGCCCGGTAACCTCGCACTCCTTTTTGTTTGATAACTTGTTTGCCTTTCTCGAGATCAGGGTCTTCTTCGTAAATAATTTCCGGTTCCAATACCTCTGTTACCCAACTGTGGATTTCAACCGGTTTCTTAAACTTTAAGTTGCCAAAGATCTTAATAACGAGCTGTGATTCTTCGGCCGCCGCCTTGATATAAAGGTAACTTGATGTGTTATTACGGAACTTCAGATCTACGTAATTGTAAACTACGGTGGCATCGCGACCGATAGGTACATAACCAACCGGCAGCGAATGATTTTTTCTTTCCACTATTTCAAGATTGGACAAAAGTAGGGCGTTGTAAAGGGTTGAGGAAACTTGGCAGACTCCCCCGCCTATGCCTTCTTGAAAGGTGTTCTGGATAATCACTTTTGCCTTGCGGTAACCGGCATCCTGGCTGCGCGGGCCTACAGTTTCATTAAAAGATACAACCTCACCAGGGAGTATCAATAAGTTATTCAGAGCGCTTGCTGCTACACTTATGTTGTATGAGCGGTCAACTTCAGTTGGGTCAAAGGTGGTAACGTACTCGCCAAGCAGGCAATTAATACCCATATTCTTAACGTCTTGCGTGCTATGGCGCGGAGGAATGCGTTTAAAATGCAAATTAATGGTATACGGTGGTTTTTGTTGTATTACATCAAGTAAACGGTTGTAAGCATTCTGCAGCTCAGGTTTGAAACCGTCTTCGCTGGGGATAATGACCACACGGTCATCGTTACTGATTGTGAAGCCCGCGTTTTTAGGTTCACGAGTAATATCCTTGGTCAGCCGTAAGATTTCTTTTTCCAGACTTGTACGGTCAATAGATACCATTAACGGAATACGAGAACCTTTTTTCCGCAATTCCCGCCTTTTGAGCCACTGCGCTATAAAAAAGCCCTCTCGCCCCTTTGAGAAAGCCTTGTCAGCCATAGCTGAAATATTGAGCTCAAAACCTACCTTGCGTAAATCGAGGGACCATGTGTAATCTTGGTAACGCAAAATGACGGGAGTTTCTTGTAGCTCTGTCTCTAATGTTTTCAGTTTTTCGAGGCATTGCGGTAATGTAAGACCGCCGAGATTGACATCTTGAACGTAAACACCTTCGAATACAGTCCCAGCCTTGGCTTCGATTGTCACTAAACCCCAAAAACCGGCAAAACATAGAACGGAAAGAACTGCTGGCATAATCAGAACCATATAAAGGAACTTGCGCCTGGCCAAATTAAACTCCTCCCTAGTTTTCGTGTCCCACCTTATCTTGCCAGGCGTCGGTTACTTTTTCCCATTCCTCGTCTTCAATATGAATTAGAACCTCATTACCCTGGTCGTCCTCAGCCAGCTTAAGGATTACTACCTCATCTGATTGCTCGCCGTTGGCGACAGGTATTAGAATTATGTATTCTTCTCCCTCTATTTCTAGAACATCCAGAACACTAAAAGTGTGCTCTTCGCCGTGTTCATCAATGAGGGTTAATACTTCCTCGTCAAACGTCATTGTTACAGCTCCCTTAAGTAAGATAATTGTTACAGTTTGGAGATAAAAGGTATGTTCAGGCTTGTACCGATTTAAGATAGCTGTTCAGAATTACCGTAGCGGCCAATTTATCTATAACCTTTTTACGGCGGCTACGGCGCACACCTGCGTCTATCATTAGTTTTTCCACCTCAACGGTCGTTAATCGTTCATCCCAGGTTATTACGGGAACATCAATGTATTTTTTTAATTTTTCAATAAATTTTAATACTTTTTCAGCTTGCGGGCCGATAGCACCATTTAAGGTTTTAGGAAGGCCCGCGACTATGGAACCGACATCATACCGTGAAGCAAGGTCAGCAATATGCTTTACATCTTGGTTCAAACTGGTGCGCTGGTAAATTTCCAACCCGGAGGCTGCAATACCAAGCTCATCACTCAAGGCTATACCAATACGTTTATCACCGATGTCTAATCCCATAACGCGCATATTAAATCACCTTTATGCAGAATTCCGGGCAAGCGGCGGCACAGTAACCACATAAACAACATTTTTCCGGAAAAACCCTTAACTTATCGGTAGTAAGACTTAGGGCCCGGGATTTACAGGCCTTAACACACCTGCCACATTTGACACACCAGTCTTCAATAATAATTTTGCGTGGTTTCCGGCGGAGTGTTTCATAAAGATCCTTAGAAATTGGCTGCCCGTTAAACAACCTGGTATTATACTCGACTTCGAGGGGGCTTTGCATGCCCACGGCAATAGCATCAAATTCATTGATTGACAAAACATGCTTTAAAGCACGTTCCGCATCGGACAAAAGATGGCCACCAGCCAAGGCTTTCATGCCGTATAAACCTTTACCGGCCTCTTTGGCTGCCTTAATAGCGGAAAGCATTTCACCGGCGGTTCCGTCACGAATGCCGATGCCTTTGTAGTTATAAAGGGGATGAATAACGTCTATCTCCGGTATTTTCGCAGCCGCCTCGACACAGGCAATATGGTGTGTGGATAGGCCTACCGCCCGTATGATCCCCTTTTCCTTGGCCCGCAAGAGGTACTCCAGCGCATCCCAGTGACCGCGGATGGTGTCCGCTGACTCCTGTTCGTGAAGCATAAAGATATCGATATATTCACGATTCATTTCCTTAAGGGCGCGTTTAAGACTGTTATACATATCGGAGGCCAGATAAGCATAGCATTTGGTGGCGATTACAACCTCCTGCGGGTATCCCTTAAGGGCCTCTCTTATGTAGGAGTAGTTTTGGTAGAGTTCGGCCGTATCAATGAAATTTACTCCCCGCTCGAACGCATACCGTATTACGGCTGCGCCTTCTTGAACAGGGAGATCGGCCTGAAGCGGGCTTATGGCCAGAGATCCAAAACATAGGCGGGAAACCGGAATGCCGGTATTTCCTAACATGCGATATTCCAAGGTTTAATACCGTCCCGTAAAAGATAAATAATATGATATAGATAAGCCCTACTATTCTGTAGGGCTCTTATGCTTCAAATAAGTTCTAAGTAGTTCTTCGAGAAGTTCATCCCTTTCAACGCGGCGGATCAAGTTGCGTGCGTTCATATGGCTTGTTATGTAAGCCGGATCCCCTGACAACAGGTACCCTACTATTTGGTTAATAGGGTTGTAGCCTTTATCCTTTAGTGCCCGGTAAACGCCAAGAAGTACTTCTTGAGTCTCATTGACATCCTCCGGTAAGCGTTCAAAACGCATAGTATTATTTGAGAAATCTTGGCTCATAATGACCCCTCCCATGGCCACGCTGCCATTCTATTACATTCTATTAAAATACGCATTTGCTGTTTGGGGAGTGGTTGCTCCTTGATGCAAGGTTTATTCCGTACCGTTTTCCAAAATGCCTGTGATGGTCTTAAAACCTTTATCTAAGGCTTCGTGTAACCTTGCGGGATCCTTTCCTCCTGCCTGCGCCATTTCAGGGCGTCCTCCACCGCCTCCCCCGACAACCGCAGCCACATTTTTAATAATTTTGCCGGCATGCAGTCCTTTTGACGTTAAATCTTTACTAACAGCGGCAACCAAGCTTACCTTGTCGGCATTGGCGGATCCTAAAATAATTACCGAAGAACCGAGCTTATCTCGCAAGAGATCCACCAAACCCCTAAGTTCGGACATATCGCTGGCTTTTACCGGGGCAACCAAAATATTTACTCCGTCGTAAGTACGGGCGTTATTGATCAGCTCTTTAACTTCAAAAGCCTGCAAGCGGTCTTTGAGTTTTTCTACTTCAGACGATAAATGCTTAACGTTGTTTATCATGCTTTCAAGCCGTGGAACAATTTCATTTTCTGTACTTTTCAGAAGGTTGGCGACTTGTGTTACCTGATCACTGCGCTGCGAGAGATACTCAAGTGCGGCTGGACCGGTAAGGGCTTCGATGCGCCGCGTACCGGCGCCGACACTACCTTCGGAAGTAATTTTAAGAAGGGCTATTTCGGCAGTAGAACTGACATGGGTCCCCCCGCAAAGTTCCCGGCTCCAGTTGTCGATCTCAACAACACGAACCTTATGGCCGTACTTTTCACCAAAGAGGGCTATCGCACCCATTTGCTTGGCTTCGGAATACGAGGTTATAAAAGCCCTTACAGGATAGTTGGAAAGGATTATTTCATTCGCCCGTTCCTCAATGCGGGCCAGTTCTGCCTTGGAAACGGGCTTAAAATGGGTAAAGTCGAAGCGCAGCCGATCAGGAGTCACTAAAGACCCTGCCTGCCTTACGTGTTCTCCCAGAACATCCCTCAAAACTTTGTGGATAATATGGGTGGCGGTATGGTTGCGGCAGGTATTCTTTCTCTTAAAAGCATCAACTGAAAGGCTTACCTGCATACCTGTTTGTAAACGGCCCTGCTCTATTTTAATTCGATGCGCGAATAAGTTCTCTACAGGTTTAAAAACATGCGTTACCCGGCCCGTTACCTCTTTCCCCTCTATTATGGCGGAATCGCTGACCTGTCCGCCGGATTCGGCGTAACACGGAGTACGGTCGAATATTACATCTACTTCGTCTCCGGCATTGGCACCGGAAACTTGTTCCCTTTCCGAGATGATAGCCTGTACAGTTGCTTCGGCAGTAATACTCTCGTATCCTACAAACAGCGTTTCACCTACTTGTTCCCTCACCTGTTGGAACAAGGCATCTTTTTCAGATAAATACTCGGTTTCCTGCCGGGCTTGCCGGGCTCTTTTGCGCTGTCTTTCCATAAACCGCGCAAATTCTTCCTCATCCACTGCTATATTGTTTTCCGCACATATTTCCTTGGTCAATTCTAATGGAAAACCATAAGTATCATAAAGCCTAAAGGCGTCATTGCCCGATAGGACCCGGGTTCCACTAGCAATAGCTTCTTCCATCAAACGATCCAGGATGGCGGTACCTTGTTTGATGGTTTCCCGAAAACGCGCTTCTTCATGAGCAATTACCGAACTTATATTTCCCTCTTGTGATCGCAACTCAGGATAGGCATCCTCCATCTTCTCTACAACTTTATGCGCTACCTTGTGTAAGAAAACGTCCTCCTGACCGCAAAGTAATCCAAAACGCACGGCCCGCCGCAATAAACGGCGAATAACATACCCGCGGCCTTCGTTGGAAGGAAGAACCCCGTCACCAATAGCAAAAGTAATGGCCCTTGTGTGGTCGGCGATTACCTTTAAGGCCAGATCCGTTTCCTTGTCTTTTCCATATTCAACTTTAAGAATTTGAGCGGCATAATCTATGATGTCACGGAAAATATCGGTATCGAAATTGGTAGGTACATTTTGAAGAACGGCGGCAACGCGCTCCAATCCCATACCGGTATCGATGCCCTTCTTAGTAAGTTCGGAATAATTCCCTTCTTCGTCACGGTAATACTGAATAAAAACCAAATTCCAAATTTCCAGGTAGCGGTCGCAATCACACCCGGGAGCACAATCGGGTTTGCCGCACCCGCGCTCCGGACCGAGATCATAGTGAATTTCCGAACATGGTCCACATGGCCCGACACCGATTTCCCAAAAGTTATCGTCCTTACCCAGCCGTACAATGCGATCCGCACTTATGCCAAGTGAACGCCAGTATTCAAAAGCCTCATCATCATCTAAGTAAATTGAAATCCAAAGCCTGGCGGGATCAAGCTTCAAATACTTGGTGACAAACTCCCAGGCCCACGGGATAGCGCTTTCTTTAAAATAATCACCAAACGAGAAATTACCCAACATTTCAAAGAAAGTATGGTGACGGGCTGTACGTCCCACGGACTCTATATCGGGTGTACGAAGGCATTTCTGGCACGTTGTAACTCTTTTAAATTCCGGAATAGCGGCTCCCGTAAAATACGGTTTAAAGGGAACCATACCGGCAGCAGTCCACAAAATGCTGGGATCATTGGCAGGGATCAAAGAAGCACTTGGTAACACACGGTGATTTTTACTTTGGAAAAAGTCCAAAAAGAGTTGTCGTATTTCACTTGCCTTCATATTACCCCAAAACCCCCAGAAAAAGGCTCATCGAACCCAGTGTTTCGCCATATTATACAAAGAATTGGTAAGGCGGTCAAGAAAAGGCTGAATGAAGAAGAGGGTCTATCGGTAAGTTGTAAAATTAATTGCCGCAGCGCAGGAAAATAAAGACTCACGGCAAA
>JACDOK010000046.1 GCA_017656185.1 Peptococcaceae bacterium
TGTTTGTGATGAATAAGATACACCTTATTGACGGTATTGAAGTTGAGCACAAACAAAAGAACAAATATTGGACTTTTAGGAAAATTTAGCGGCAGTAGGGGGATTTTTATGCATAAGCAATTAAAACCTAACGTAATTGTTCGCGGCCCCATTTTCCCTGAAACAGTACAGGTAATTACGACAATCCCTATGGGTGAATCCGTCAAGCTCATCGGTAAAGGATTAGATACGGGTCGGGTTCATGAACCCATACTTTCACCTGACCAATTGGCTACCTTGGAAATTACCCCGGAAAAGGAGCCATTTGACGGTGATGCAAATAGGTTCCGTCTTGGTATAGAGGCCATGCGCCTTGGGTTAGCTTATGAGTATGATCCTTTTTTTTCCTTGTCTATTGCCCGAGTTGAGCCCTTACCTCATCAATTGGAGGCCGTTTATGACTATTTTCTGAAGTTACCGCGTATCCGGTTTCTTCTGGCAGACGATCCCGGTGCCGGCAAAACTATCATGGCTGGGCTTCTAATTAAGGAATTGAAAATAAGGGGCTTAATTAATCGTATTCTTATTATCACACCTGCTAATTTAACGTTTCAGTGGCAGCGGGAGATGATGGATAAATTCCGCGAAAAATTCGAGGTTATCCGGGGTGAAATACTTCGGGCAAATTATGGTTCGAATCCCTGGCAAGATAAAAACCAGGTAATCACTTCAATATCCTGGGTTTCTCGGATTGAAGATGCAAAGAAAAGCCTTCTCCGCAGTCATTGGGATCTTATAATCGTGGACGAGGCACATAAAATGAGTGCTTACAGCTCCGATAAGAAAACTTTAGCTTATCAATTAGGAGAAGCTTTATCGAACATGACTGATCATTATTTACTTATGACAGCCACACCACATAAAGGTGACCCGCAGAACTTTTGCCTGTTCCTTGAGTTACTGGATAAGGATATCTATGGGGATGTAAAAAGTTTGGAAGAGGCTATGAAGCGCCGTGAAGCCCCCTTTTATTTGCGCCGGGTAAAGGAAGCTTTGGTGACTTTTCCCGACCCTGATACTGGAAAGGTAAAAACTCTCTTTACAAAGCGTTACGTAGAAACTGTAGAATTTCAGATTGATGCGGAGGAATGGGATTTCTATGATGCATTGACACGCTATGTTGAAGATCAATCAATTAAGGCTGCTGCTGATGATTCTGCCCGAGGTCGGGCTCTCGGTTTTACCATGGCTATGCTGCAGAGGCGCTTTGCTTCCAGTATTTACGCAGTGCGCCGGAGTTTGGAGCGGATGAAAGAAAAGCGGGAGCAAATTTTGGCAGATCCCGAAGGGTACCGCAATAAGCAAATATTAAAAAAGCTGCCTGAGGATTTTGAGGACCTTCCTGAAGAGGAACAGCAAGAAATTATAGACCAGCTGGAGAATATAGTTGCCTCTGTGGACCCTATTGCTCTGAAAGAAGAGATTTTGCAGCTTGAAAAGCTCATTAACCAAGCGCGGGTCCTGGAACAGCGAGAAGTAGAGTCAAAGCTTGTAAAACTAAAGGAATTACTCACAGAGCACGGTATTTTTAACGACCCCAAAATGAAGCTCCTTATTTTTACCGAGCATAAAGATACCCTAGATTACCTTGTTGGAAAGCTACAGGAATGGGGACTTAAGGTTACGCAAATTCACGGTGGTATGAAAATTGGTGATCGGGACACTCCTGGCACCCGTATCTACGCCGAGCGTGAGTTTCGGGAGGAATGCCAGGTCATGGTGGCCACTGAAGCAGCAGGCGAGGGTATTAATTTGCAGTTCTGCTGGTTTATGATTAACTATGATATTCCCTGGAATCCCGTCCGACTGGAACAGCGTATGGGTCGTATCCATCGTTTTGGCCAAGAAAAGGATTGCCTAATTTTTAATTTTGTCTCCACTAATACCCGTGAAGGGCGTGTATTACAGAAACTATTTGAACGCATTAAAAGGATTGAGGATGACCTTGATCCTGAACGTACCGGTAAAGTCTTTAATGTTTTGGGCGATGTATTTTCCGCCAATCAGTTGGAACGTATGGTGCGGGAGATGTATAGCCATAACTTAACCGAAGATGTAATTAAGGAACGTATTGTTGAACAGGTTGATATTGAGCGTTTTCGTAAGATAACTGAGTCCACTTTGGAGGGTCTGGCTAAACATGAGCTAAACCTTTCATCCATTGTTGGTAGGTCAGCTGAGGCAAAAGAGAAGTGTTTGGTACCTGAGGTAATTGAAGATTTCTTTGTCCAGGCTGCCCCTATATCCGGGGTATATCCTAAAAAGGTTAAGAAAAACCCCCACGTATACCGAATCGGAAGAATACCTAGGACACTTTGGCCCATTGGTGAAAAGCTGGAGTCACGCTATGGTAAATTAGGGCGGGAATATAAACGGATTGTTTTCGACAAAGAACTCTTGAAGGATGATCCCACACTTGAGTGGGTGACACCGGGTCATCCACTGTTTGAGAGTGTGCGAACTGATGTGCTAAATCGAGTGCAAAATGACTTACAGCGAGGTGCGGTCTTTTTTGACCTTCACCGCAAAGAACCAGCCATCCTTGATGTCTTTACGGCAGCTATCCGGGACGGCCGTGGCAATATCATAAATCGGCGCCTTTTCGTAGTTCAGACCGCTATGAATGGTGAGATGACCGTGCGCCAGCCCACTGTTTTTCTGGACCTGATTGCAGCACCTTCAGGTACGGAATTTCCTAATGGTGTAGAATTACCGAGCTATGACCAGGTGGAACAAGCTTTAATTGAACAAGCACTGCAACCTTTTTTAAAAGAGGTTACTAAACAGCGGGAAAAAGAAATTGAAACTATATCCCACCATTTGGAAATTAGTCTCAACCAGTTAATTCACCGGCAAAATTTACGAATGAAAGAATTATTAGAAAGCCAGCAGATGGGGGAAGCAAATCCACTTTTGGCTGCCAATATCAAAGCTACGGAAGATCGCCTGGACGAGTTGAACGGCCGGTTAGAACGACGTCGAGAAGAATTAAAGCAAGAACGGTATTGTACTATTGCCGATATTAGGCATCACGGAAGAGCATGGGTTTTACCTCATCCGGAACGTACTTCCCCAGGTATTGCTTCTATGGTTCGCGATGAAGAGATAGAAAAGATTGCGATTCAGGCAGTTATTACTCATGAAGAGGCCCAAGGCAGGCAGGTGGTTAATGTCGAGGAAGAGAACCGGGGTTTTGATCTCATATCGCGCAAACCGCATCCGGAAGACCCGCAGACAGCTATAGAGGTTCGGTTTATTGAGGTTAAGGGACGGGCGGGAGTTGGCGAGGTTGCCCTCACTGCCAATGAGTATAAAACGGCTGAGCGCCTTAAGGGGGATTATTGGCTTTATGTAGTATTTAACTGCGCTTCGATACCCGAAATTTATCCCATCCAAGATCCTGCCCGCTTGGGATGGGAGCCTATAGTAAGAATAGAGCATTATCATGTGGGCGCGGATAAAATACTGGCTGCAAAGGAAGGTGATTAAAGTATATGTCAAACCTTGATCGCGATATTGGTTCTGATGACCTTAAAATAATGGATCTTGTTAAATTGCTTCAAAAAGATAAGCTTCTAATCCCGACTTTCCAACGTGAGTTTGTTTGGGAACCAGCAAATATCATCAAGCTTTGGGACAGTATTTACAGGTTTTATCCTATTGGAAGTATTCTTTATTGGGAAACGGATTCTTATTTGCATACTCACCGGAAGCTTGGTGGCTTTGTATTCCCTCACGATGAAGATACTGTCCGGAAATTTAAGGAATGGAAATATATACTCGACGGCCAGCAGCGAGCAACATCCCTACTTATTTCTTTAGTGGGAGGTAAAGGACGGGTTAAGGATAACGAGGAATTTGACTATACTCTTTACTTTGATGCTACCGATGCTTCTTTTTTCTTTGCAGGGGAGCTGGAGAAGCGCAAAAAGACGGTGCCCGAGGCTTTTTTGATTCGGGTTCGTGATGTACCAAACTGGCATTTTAATTTTTATAAAGAAATTTCATCAGTAGAAGGTTTTAATGAAAAAATTGAACATAATCTTATGCAGCTCCAACGAATATTTACTGATTATAAAGTTTCTGTTATCCGTATTAGAGGTGTGGATGTTAATGAAGTTTGTGAGATTTTTGAACGAATCAATCAAGAAGGTAAGAAGCTTGACCCGGTTGACATTATCGTAGCCCGCACATATCGTAATGAGGACCCCGAGTCCGGGTATCCCGGCTTCTATTTACGAGAAAACTTGAAAGCTTTTAAAGAGATTCTTATTGGGAGTAATAGCCGCTTTCAAAATTTGGATGAACTTACCATAATTCAGATGTTTGCCCTTTGTCTCCGTAAGCAGCATACTAAGGGGCGTAATCCATACGGGATTACTCCAAAAGCCCTGGATAATCTAACCACGTCCGATTTTGAGAATAATTGGGATAAATGTCAAAAGACCATTTTAGAGACAATAAAGTTTCTTACCGACCAAAAGATACACGGTCCAGGTATGCTTCCTTTCGTTTACCTGGCATTGCCCATCTGTTATTACTTTCATGAAAATAAAAATCCAAATCGGGATATAGCACGGCAATGGTTTTGGCGAAACGCCTTTGGTCTGGAGAGTTTTAGTAATTCAAGCGATGTCTACGATTATTGCGAAAACTTTTTCAGGCCACTAGAACGCGGTGAAATGGTAGAAATCCCGCCCTTGACGATTTCGAAAACAAGACTTGTGCAAACAAATTATCATTATAGAAATGCACTTAGTCGCGCTGTACTTGCTTTTTTGGCGAAACAGAATCCCCTTGACTTTAATGACCCATACGCCGTTGTGCTGGACAACGTCTACCTACTTTTGTCGCACGCTCCAAATCTACACCATATTTACCCACAGAATTTCCTAAAGAATGTTACGGATCTGCCGGC
Source organism: Peptococcaceae bacterium (assembly GCA_017656185.1). Classification (GTDB taxonomy): domain Bacteria; phylum Bacillota; class Desulfotomaculia; order Desulfotomaculales; family JACDOK01; genus JACDOK01. The sequence continues at coordinate 4,958 of JACDOK010000046.1, forward strand.
TGGGGTGGATCAAAATAGTTTAATGAATATATGCTTCCTACGTGCCCGAACCAATATAAAGATAGGTGATAAGAATCCGTTAGCTTACTTTAAGGAATTTGAGTCCACCCGGGATTTTGACCGTATTCTGGAATCTCATTTAATTCCTCGCGAGTTCATCGATAAACAAGAATTTAAACCTGAAGATTATAGGGAATTTCTTTTTGCACGGGCTGATTGGTTTGCCAGGCGGTTAAAAGATGAGTTGCCCGATGTAAAGGTAACTATCGTTGATTAACTGAATGATAATTTAGGGGGAAAAATTAATTATGGGTAATGGAACGAGATATTGCAAACGTCTTATAGAGGTTGACCTACCTATTAAACGTATTTCTGAACATGCAAGAAGTGAAAAAAACTTACGTAATGGACATGTTTGGAACCTTCATATTTGGTGGGCAAGACGGCCTTGGGGTGTTTGTCGTTCTTTGGAGTTGGCAACTCTTCTACCTGATCCAGTTGATCCATTGTGCCCAAATGAATTTATTAAAGACGCTATAGCTATCCTTAAACCATTAGGTTATGTAACACAGGTAGCTACTCGAGAAGATGTTCGGAAGGCATTATTACGGTTTGTTGGTGAGATTGCTAATTGGGAATTAGGGGGGAATGAACAGTATTGTTCCGCTGCACGAAACCTAGTTAGAGCTGCATGTACTAAATACAAGCCTGTTATTTTCGATTCCTTTTCAGGTAATGGTGCTATTCCAGGTGAAGCACTTCGTCTTGGATGCGATAGTATCGCACTTGAATTAAATCCTGTTGCTAACCTAATATTACGCACATTACTAGAAGCAGCTCCTCGGCACGGTCATACTCTTTTAGAGCGGTTCCGAGAAGGTGCTGCATTTATTAAAAAAGAAGCAGAAAAACGACTCGCTCGCTATTATCCGAGGAAAGAAGGTAAAAGGCCTTGTGCATGGTTATGGGCCCGAACCATAACTTGTGAAGGCCCAGGATGTGGAGCAATCGTTCCGTTAATAACCCAGAATGTTATTGCCAATGGTAAACAAAAGGTATGGATTGAAATTACGGGGAATCAGGCCAAAAAAAGTATTTCAATCCATATTGGTAAGGGAAAAACTCTTCCTAAAAGGCTTATAAAGACAGCGGGTAGGGGACATGCTATTTGCCCGGTATGTGGCTTCACTACACCTAAGGAGAGTATCAAGCGGCAAGGAAAAGAAGGGCAGATTGGTTATCGGCTCTATGGCGTAGCTGTACCAATCGGGGAACGCCAAGGGAAGGATTATTTTGATGCTACGGAAGAAGACCAAAGAGCTTTTGAATTAGCATCTTCTCACTGGGAAGAGCTTATCCGAATGGGTAAAGTAGAAGATCTTTTAGAAAAATATCCTTATCATGACTCTAGAGCATTTACTGCCGGACTTTATGGCGTTAGAAAATGGGGGCAGTTATTTTCTGAGCGACAGAAACTTTCCCTTTTTACTATTGCTGATATATTAAATGACTATGTTATAAGGCTACGAAAAGATGGTGTAGACCAAATACTCATACGCGATGTAGTAGCAGCATTAGCATTAGGTATTAGCAATAGCATACATTACTGGACCACAATGAGTACTTGGCTTGCTGAACACATGATTTCTGCTTTTATAACTGGAAATGCAATCGCGATGCGCTGGGACTGGGCTGAGGCGAACCCACTTGTTCCGACCTATGTTGGAGGATTGGATTATGCATTGTCACAAGCAGAGGAAGGTATAAAAGCTGCAATTAAACTTGGTAATCAAACAGCTACAATTTTGCAAGGGAATGCTATTGAGGTTCCGTTACCCGATGATTCTGTGGACATATTTTTCACTGATCCTCCTTACTATGATGTAGTCCCTTATGCAGATCTTTCAGACCTTTGTTATGTTTGGCTCAAGAGGTTTATCGGTAAGGATCATCCCGATTTATTTTCTGGAGATCTTACGCCCAAAAATGAACAGATTGTGGTCAATCCTTATGTAATAGAGGGTGAACGGGAAGAACAAAGTCCTGAATGCTATCAGAAGCGCATGACGCTGGCCTTTCAGGAAGGTAGACGAGTTCTTCGCCCAAATGGTATTGGTGCAATTGTTTTTGCACATAAGGGAACAATGGCATGGGAGACACTGTTAGCGTCAATTATCGATGCTGGTTTTGTGGTAACAGCATCCTGGCCTATTGATACCGAGCGTTCAGCCCGTATGAGAGCCAATAAATCAGCTGCATTAGGCTCATCTATTCACATCATTGTGCGTCCACGTGAGAACGAGGATGGAACATTACGTACTGATGACATTGGAGATTGGCGTGACGTTTTACAGGAATTACCTAAGCGTATAAAAGAATGGATGCCACGCCTTATCGCCGAAGGTGTGGTAGGAGCAGATGCTATCTTTGCCTGTTTAGGTCCGGCACTAGAAATTTTCTCCCGCTATAGCCGGGTTGAAAAGGCAAGCGGAGAGCAGGTTACTTTAAAGGAATATCTTGAGCATGTTTGGGCAGCAGTTGCAAAAGAAGCCCTAAATATGATTTTCGAGGGGGCAGACGCATCCGGTTTTGAAGAGGATGCCCGCCTTACTGCTATGTGGCTCTGGACCCTTTCTACCAGTAATAACGGTAATAATGGTAGTGAGAAGGAAAATGGTGCTGCTAAGCAGTTTTCCCGTGGGTATGTTCTTGAATACGATGCCGCCCGGAAAATTGCCCAGGGATTAGGGGCCCATTTGGAGAAACTTAGCACAACAGTTGAAATTAAAGGTGATAAGGCTCGTTTATTGCTGGTTTCCGAACGGGCACGTTATCTTTTGGGGAAGAATGAAGCACAGGCTCCTAAAAAGCGCAGGAAGAAAGATATACAACTTACCCTGTTTGATATAGCCGGTGAAGGGGTAGAAGATAATGATAACTTGACTGAAAAATCTGTCCCCCAGCCAGGGAAAACGGTATTGGATCGCCTTCACCAGAGTATGCTCCTCTTTGCGTCCGGCCGTAGCGAAGCTTTAAAGCGTTTCCTCGTCGAGGATGGCATCGGTAGAGACCAACGTTTTTGGCGTTTGGCCCAGGCTTTATCGGCCCTCTATCCTGCTAATAGTGATGAGAAAAGGTGGGTGGACGGTGTTTTAGCCCGGAAGAAAGGGTTGGGCTTATAATAATGCAGGGAGTTGAATGGAGGTAGTACTATGGCAATAAAATCGTGGTACAAAGTGGTGACTCCCCGGGAGGACTTGCGCGAGGGTAAGCCACTTGACGCTGCGGAGTTTGCCGTTCATCTTGATAAGGTACGGGATGGCAATGCCCCTGACGACTACCAAAAACCTGAACGGTTTTTTGAACGGACGTATCTAACGCAAAACTTGACAACACTGGCCGCCGAAGCAATCCGCCGCCTGTCCGGTGAAAAAACCGAAACTTCAGCTGTCTTTAATATGAGCACCCAGTTCGGTGGCGGTAAAACCCACGCCCTGACTCTTCTTTATCACCTGGCCCAAAATGGACCTAAGGCAAATGGGTGGGTCGGGGTAGACAAGATATTGGCTAAAGCCGGGGTGTCTAGTGTGCCCCGAGCTGCTACGGCTGTGTTCGTAGGCACCGAGTTTGACTCTTTAACCGGGCGCGGTGGCAACGATGGCACCCCGGTTAGAAAAACCCCGTGGGGCGAAATTGCCTTCCAGCTTGGTGGCGAGGCGGCATTGAACTTAGTGGCCGAACATGAAAAACAAATGATTGCCCCGGCGGGTGATGTAATTCGCAGGTTACTCCCCAAAGATAAGCCCTGCCTGATCCTTATGGATGAGTTAATGAATTATATCAGCCGTAGCCGGAAGAGCGGTTTATCCACCCAGTTTTATAATTTTCTTCACAATCTTTCAGAAGTGGTTCGTGGTGAAAATAACGCAGTCTTGGTGGTTTCTATACCGGCCTCTGAATTGGAGATGACCTCAGAAGATCAACACGATTACGAGCGTTTTAAAAAGCTTTTAGACCGCGTTGGTAAGGCTGTGTTCATATCAGCAGAGTCTGAAACATCAGAGATTATCCGCCGCCGGTTATTTGAGTGGGATCCTAACGCTGTAGGCCGGAACGGAAAGGTTTTATTGCCCCGGGATGCATTGCAGGTTTGTAATGAATACGCTGACTGGGTAATTGACCATCGACAGCAAATTCCCAGTTGGTTTCCCATTGATAATGCCCGGGAAGCCTTTGCAGATACCTATCCTTTCCACCCAATGGTTATCTCTGTATTTGAGCGCAAGTGGCAAGCTTTACCGCGGTTCCAACAAACACGTGGCATTTTGCGACTTCTGGCTCTTTGGGTATCAAGGGCGTACCAAGAAGGGTTTAAGGGCGCACATCGTGACCCTCTCATTAGCCTTGGAACTGCTCCGCTCGATGAGCCGATTTTCCGTGCTGCTGTATTTGAGCAACTGGGCGAGTCCCGTTTAGAAGGGGCCGTTACCACGGATATTTGCGGTAAAAAGGATTCCCATGCTATCCGACTAGATAATGAGGCAGTTGATACAATTAGGAAGGCACGCTTACATCGAAAGGTAGCCACGTCAATATTCTTTGAATCTAACGGAGGTCAGGCGCGGGCAGAAGCTACCGTGCCGGAAATCCGCTTGGCTGTGGCTGAACCTAATCTTGATATTGGGAATGTTGAGACTGTCTTAGATGCATTAAGTTTCTCCTGTTACTACCTTTCTGTAGAAAAAAATCGTTATCGTTTTAGTATCACTCCAAATCTTAACAAACTCTTGTCGGACCGAAGAGCAAATATCAAGCCGGAAAGAATAGATCAGCATGTGCGTGCTGAAATTCAAAAGGTCTTTGCAAAGGGAGCAGGGTTAGAGGTAATTTATTTTCCGGAAAAAAGCAGCCAAATTCCTGACCGCCCGGTGCTAACCCTTGTTGTTTTATCACCTGACCATTCAATGCAAGATAAGAAAACACTTGAATTTATTGATTCAATGACCAGGGAATATGGAAGCTCCGCCCGGACATTCAAGAGTGCATTAATATGGGCAATAGCTGATGCTGATAACTCGCTTAAAGAAGAAGCACGCAAGGTTCTGGCCTGGGAAGATATTCATGATGAACAAGATGAACTCCGCCTAAATGATTCGCAAAAGCGCCAGTTGGCGGAGAATCTAAGAAAAGCCCGGCGTGATCTTACAGAGTCTGTATGGCGTTCTTACAAAAATATTGCCTTGCTTGGCAAAGATAATACCATTCGCCAGGTAGATCTAGGGCTTGTTCATTCCAGTGCGGCTGATACAATGGTTACATTTATCCTTAATCGCCTTAAACAAGACGGAGATGTGGAAGAGGGGATTAGCCCTAATTTCCTGGTGCGTAATTGGCCGCCAGCTTTTAAAGAATGGAGTACTAAATCAGTAAGAGATGCTTTTTTTGCTTCACCACAATTTCCCCGCTTATTAAATGCAGAATGTATTAAAGACACTATTGCACGAGGAGTGTCAAATAAAATCATTGCTTATGTTGGTAAATCAAGCGGCGAGGGATATGAGCCGTTTTACTTTGGCACCAGCTTAAGCGCCAATGAAATTGAAATCTCCGAAGATATGTATATCATAACCCGCAAAGAAGCTGAGAAGAATATTGAACCACCAAGGCTGACTACTTTATCCATTTTTCCTCAACGGGTAGAGCTTGAGCCGGGTAAAAAGCAGACATTTACAGTCAGAGGCTTAGACCAGCATAACCGCGATATTGCAGTTAAGAATGTTATATGGAGTGCTACCGGTGGAACGATTGATCAAAACGGAGTTTTTACGGCGGATCAAGATGAAGGTAATTTTATTGTTAAAGCAACGGCAGGTGAAATAAGTGCCACGGCCAACGTAGTTATTGCGGAACCAGGAGATACCCCGGTACCGCCGCCGCCAACACCGCCAACGGGTCCTAAAAAGCTTTCTTGGCGCGGCGAGGTTCCACCGCAAAAATGGATGAATTTTTATACCAAGGTGCTCTCAAAATTTGTCGGAGGCAAGGGGTTAAAAATAACGATCGATATTGAGGTGGCTCCTGAAGGTGGTGTTTCCGAACATAATATTGAGGAAACAAAAGTAGCATTACGAGAATTAGGACTTGATGATAACGTAGAATCTAGTTAGGGCATGCCGGTCTGGCATGCCTTTTTTATGTGCGCCCAGCTCCGGCTCTCAGAGGAATACCCGAACCCTGCACCCCGCCGGGTACTCAAGTGCCGTCAGGCCGAAGCCAAGGAACGTATAAGTATTTATGGACTTAAGAGTTAGGGTTTGTAGTTGTCGGGCCGCAGGGGGTAGCGGATAGCCCGGACCCTTCTCCGGGGCCAGGGTAAAGGTTTACATTTTTTACAATAAAGCCCGGTCAAATTCTTAAGATTACTAGGAGTCAGAATTCGGAACAATAAATCCCATTAAAACCTGCTCCCTAAAATACCTTAAGAATCTATAATACTCATTGTAAAATACCGCAGATGAAATAAAATATGCAATAACATAAAACCAAATTGTATAGTTTGAAAAATATATCAAATTAAATAATTCCCAAAAAAACATTATACTTAATACAAATGCTATACTCCTGGCCATTCCATAAAAAGCCAAAAAAACAAAAGCGGTAGAATACACAGCAGGCCGGTTTTCTTCAATATAGCAAATCTAGGTGGACCCCATTGTCAAGACACAAATTTTAAAATTTTAAGCTACAAATA
>JACDOK010000047.1 GCA_017656185.1 Peptococcaceae bacterium
GCATAAAACAGGGGTTTGTCATAATATGTAAGGCAATTAAACTTGCAATCTACGATGGCGCCTTAAAATATAAGTTTTCCTTGACAGCTGTGTTTTTCATTTATTAAAATTGGGATGTGTGCTCTCAAACTGGAAATACTTTGTTTGATAGGTTTTTGATATTTCAGGAGGGAATAGACGTGAAGACATACATGGCCAAACCTCAGGAAGTGGAGCGTAAATGGTATATTTTAGATGCCGCCGGGAAACCGTTGGGACGGTTGGCAGCGGAGGCGGCACGTATTCTGCGCGGTAAGCACAAGCCCGTGTTTACTCCTCACGTTGATACCGGTGATCACGTTATCATTATTAATGCTGATAAAGTGGTGCTTACGGGTAATAAGTTGCGGAACAAGTTTTATTATCGTCATTCAAGATACCCGGGCGGCCTCAAGGTGATGGATTACCGCACTTTTTTGGAAAAAAAACCGGAGGAGGCCGTACGTAAAGCCGTTGAGGGGATGCTTCCTCACAACCGCTTGGGAGCCCGGCAGGCGAAAAAATTGAAAGTTTACCGGGGTACGGAACATCCGCACGAAGCCCAAAAACCGGAACCATGGGTACTGTAAGGGAGGGATAAACAGAGTGGCAAAGGTGCATTTTTACGGTACCGGAAGAAGAAAGGATGCCGTAGCACGGGTTTTCCTGGTTCCCGGCGAAGGCAAATTTTTGATTAATAACAAGCCTGCTGCTGAGTATTTAAAGCGGAAAACCCTTGAGATGGTCGTAAATCAACCCCTGGAGGTTACCGGCACCCAAGGCAAGTTTGACGTGCACGCCAAGGTAGAGGGTGGCGGGCTCAGCGGTCAGGCGGGAGCCGTTAGAATGGGTTTGGCACGGGCCTTAATCGAAGCCGACCCCAATCTGAGGCCTTCGTTGAAAAAAGCAGGCTTCTTGACGCGTGACCCGAGAATGAAAGAACGCAGAAAGTACGGCTTGAAGAAGGCCCGCCGCGCTCCGCAGTTCTCCAAACGTTAAGAGTTTGCGGCACGTACATAAAACCCCCTCGCGCTGCATATGGCTTAGAAGAGTAAAGCGCAGGGGGTTATTTTTATGCCTTCTTGGATTGGTGTTTATCGTTTCAGACTCGGGTATTTTATCATATTGGTTTTATTTGTTGTAGCGTGTATAGGGGTTTGGAAGGGATATGTCGGGGTCAGGATGGAAATGCAGAAAAGGGCTGCTGCCACTTTATCCTGGCTGCTTACCGGTAAGATAATTGTTATCGACCCCGGCCATGGCGGAGAAGATTCGGGGGTCAGGGGTAAGGATGTTTGGGAAAAGGACGTTAACCTTGCCATCGCAAAAATATTGGCCGAGAAGTTTAGGCAGGGCGGGGCCAAAGTCATCATGACCCGGGATGATGATACGCGTTTGGGGACCAGGCAGCGCGAGGATATTGAGAAACGGGCCGCAGTGGCCAATAAAAATGAAGCTGATCTAATGATCAGTATCCATGCCAACAGTTTCGGAGATGCCAGCCAGCACGGGGCCCAAACTTTTTCCGCCCCGCAGGATGCAGAGAGCAAAAAATTAAGTCACGCCATCATGGCTGAGATCATTAAAGTCTTGGGTAATACCGACCGCAAGCCGAAACAGTGTGAACTTTATCTTTTCAAGCACACCAAAATGCCTACTGTCCTTATTGAGGTCGGTTTTCTGACCAACCCCAAGGAACGCAGGCTTTTACAGGATTCGGCTTATCAAGACAAGTTATGTTTTGCCATCTATTCAGGGGTATGCAAATATTTCGCCGAGCAGGCCGCGCCGACTACCAGATGGGTTGATGAGGAAATTATTGAAACTTTTCAAAAAGGGCCCGCAACCCCGATCGAGGCGCCGTGATGCGCCAGCACTGGTAATTAAGTAACGGTAAGATAAACAAAACATCACCAAATTGCTATTGCGCAGCATTGAGATTTAGTAACCGTAAGTGATATAAATATTAATGTAAGTCTGGAGAAACTCGGAGGGTTATCGTTGCTGATTGCGCGGCTGGAGATGGGTAATAAAAGCGGGCGCCTTTGTTTTGACGGGCAAAGAACTTTTCTGGCCGAGTGGACGGCAGAGGAAATTGTACAGGCGGTAGCACCCTTTTTAGACCGGGAGTTAACTTATAAGACCAGCAAATGGGTTGACGGTCATAAGGTCAAAGAGGTATGTACCGCCGCACCCAATACCTTGGAGCATTTTAGTGCTCTTGTTTGGCACTATCTTCCCCATAAGGCCGGGGTCAAAATTACTTTTGTAGGCCCCGACGGTACCGACTAAGCCTTTAAGCCGACGACTTCAATTTTATCGTATTCACGGTCGTAGACGGCGTTAACGTTGCGCATGGATTTATCCAGCTGCGTAGAGCGATTTCCGATTTGGATGATGAGTCCCTTGTGCGCCCGCTGCAGAGAAATGTTCCGGCCAAATGCCGTCTGCAGTTTTGTTTTGATACCCAGTTCCGTTCCCGCCTCCTTGATCTTGATATCACCGCCGGCTTTAATCTCGCCGCCGCGGAAAATACCGCTTATCTCCACGTTGCCCTTAACGTGCATAACCGTATTGTAGCAACCACCGCCCGTAACAATGACATCGCCGGTGGCTTCGAGAATGCTGTTAGCGGTATAAGGGACGGTGATATTGGCTTTCCATTTAGCCAGCTGGTTGATACATTCCTGCGCGGCGTCTACTTTTTGGAGGATTTCCGTGATTTTGCTGAGGTTCTGGATCTTAAGGCATTCCGTTATACTGCTGAAGGTCCCCGATATTGTTTCCAGCACGGACTGGACCGGAGCCGGTATGGTCACGTGTTCTTGGTTAATTTGGTCTACGACTTGATGTATGTTTTTTACGAGCGAAGGTAACCGGGAATATTTCTTGTCAATAAGTATCATCATGGCCTGCCCGGCTGTTAAGGATTGGTTTCTTGCTTGTGCCGTATCCACGAGCTGCTGAATCAATTTAGCGGAAGCTTTGAGGTCGTTTTTCAGGTCATTGAAGGGTGCTACCAGTCTTTCGTAATATACCTGGTCACCACCCGCAATGATTTTACTGCCTACGGTATTGTTATGTAAAACCACGTGAGCGCCTGCTTTGACCGTGGCCTTGGTGACGGTACCCTTTATTTCTACCTTACCGGTAGCTTGGACCAGCATTCCTTCCGTCACATTGCCTTTGATGATAACGTCTCCTTTAAAACGAATATTGCCGGTCTGCAGGTTGACATCGCCGTCGTACTGGAGTACCGGTAAAACTTCAAATAAATAATTATTCTTTACTTTGCGATAGGACGGTCTTCCCGACACTTCAGCGAGAACCTGGTTGCCGTCATGACTGAGGCGCGCACCCTGCAGTGCTTGTAACGTGACGGTAACCGGCTTTCTGGGGGGGATCTCTTCGCCCGTTACTTTCTTGCCGGGCTTCCCCGGAATGGCTTTATGCTTGACGGCGAGAACGCTGTCCTTGTCCACTGAGACGAACCGCTGCTGTTCGTAAAAATCTACGCTGCCATCCGGCCTGATTACCGGTTTGCCTTCTGTACTTTCCAGGGAAAACTTAATTTCAACCTGTTCATCTACCGGAGATGTGGGCGGGGTGCCTTCGGCGACCAGGAAACTGCCCTCACCGGGCGAAGCAGCAATTCTTTGCAGGACTTCCTGCTTTATGCCGTGACAAACGCCGGCTTCTGATAATGCAGCTGCCAATACGGCATAATCTAATGCTGCTGTATACGGTACCGTGTGCGGAGCGGCTTCCAGTTTGAGATCGGTGGTAGGGAAATGGTCCACTAACTGATAGGTCGTTATACTGCCGCTTTGAATTTCGACATAAGCCTGCATGCCGTCTTTACTGATCCTGACGCTAACGGTAGGATCTTTCTTTACTACCTCCGGAACAACCTCGATCTGGTCTGCCGGTTTAACCGGTGTGGGTACTGAAATCTCGGTACCGTTAATAAGCAGCTTGATGCCGGGACAGGGCGTAATAGTGGCGGGTTCGGGTGTGTCATTTACAAACCTGACTTGCCCATCAGTCACTGCGAGCCTGGGCATAAGTAAACCTCCCGTCATTAAGCAGGATTAACTGTCTCTTCGACTTTGTTAAACAAAAGTCCTCTAAAAAGACCCTCTATTTTTCCTTTCTTTCTCTGTCTTGTTCTCCATAAGGTACCGGAATGAATTGCACGGAGGGACGGCGCTGGGCCGGTTGGGGGTATAGATTCATCAATTTGTAAATGTCGGAAGGTACATCGGTAGTTACCGGAATGTCTAGGTCGGCCAACCTTTCTACCGTAATGGGAAAATCGTGGGTCCATTGTCCGCTGCTGAAGGCCTCCGCCAGGGTTCTTGCTTTTTGGGGATCCATTTTGGCTACCAGCAGGTCGTACACGAATTCTTTTACCTGGTGCATAGCCTTGACGGAAATATCAGCCATAATCAAGGTCTTGTCATTAACGTCTTTCTTGCCTTTTTCGCGCACGGCCTCTAAAATAGAAGCTGCGGGAAAATTGCCGAGCTGCGGGTCTACCGGTCCCAGCACGGCGTTTTCATCCATAACGATTTCGTCGGCGGCTAGGGCGATCATGGTACCACCCGACATGGCATAGTGGGGTACAAATACTGTTACCTTAGCGGGATGTTTTAATAAAGCCCGCGCTATTTGTTCCGAGGCCAGGACTAATCCCCCCGGTGTGTGCAAAACCAAATCGATAGGAAGATTGTCAGGAGTTAACCGGATGGCCCGCAGGATGTGTTCAGAATCCTCGATATTAATGTAGCGGGTCAACGGGAAGCCCAGCAGGCTTAAAAGTTCCTGGCGGTGTATCAGGGTGATCAGACGGCTGCCGCGTTCTTTTTCAATCTTACGGATTAGTTTGATGCGGGCTTTTTCTATCTGGCGCTGTTTCATCATTGGTAGTAATGCGGATGCCAGTATTAAAAGCCAAAAGATACTTAAAAAGGTTGAGAAGTCCATGCCAACAACCTCCGTGGGGCTCCGTGCGATATATTTTTCTAATGTAGCGGGTTATTCTAGTTTTGGCGGGTTGATGCCTAAAAATACAGGGATTGAAAAAAGGTCTTGCCCTATTGAAAGAGAATTCTTTAGGGGTGAATAGTAGGAAGGAGTGGCTATATTAATGCTGCCGTTAGCTAAAATGTATTCGGTTCTTACTTTTGCAGAAAATAATCAATTGTTTAAACAGCTAGCAGGAGTTTATGATGAGCTTCCCCAAACCTCTTGTCAAATGTGCGGTACTTGTTGTGCCAACCCGCGCCCGGCATCATTTATGGAATATGTTAACGTGTACCGTTATGTGCGGGATAACCTAGCTGATCTGCATCAGGAAATTGTCAAAAAGGCTATTGCCTTCTTTTTCCTGGAGCTGGTTGATGCCGATATCAAATGTCCTTTCCTGGGTAAAGACGACCGCTGCCTCATATATCCCGTGCGGCCGTTGAGCTGCCGCGCCTTCGGGATATTGGCCGACGGAGAACATGATATCTTTGTACCCAATATGGCGGCTGTGGCTGAGCAGTATCAGAAGGAGTACGGCATTACCCTGCCGGACGAGGTGGTCAACTTTACCCTACCGGCTTGCGGCGATATCAAGCTAGAAAAGGGGCAAAAGGTCAATGCCGAATTTTTAGAACGTCAGCTTTTGAAGTGCCTGGCCCTTGATTCCCGGTTCGTGCCGCCGGATCTTGCCTTTGAACAACGGGTGACGATGATGCCCCTGGCCAAGCACCTTGCCGCTACCGTGCTTAACGAGGGGATACGGGCCAAGCGCCCTGATGTTATGAAGGAGTATTTGGAGAACGGTGGTTCGAGCCTGCTGCTTGATAAGTTTGTAGCACGCGGCGAGAGATTTTCATTCTAGTTTCGGGTAAAAGGCTCTTGGACGAGGGCTTTAGGTGGTTATTTTCGCTCGCTCTTGGTGCATTGATGTTAGTCAGCTTTTTCCACGGGGGTTTCCTTCACGCTCCCGTTCCGTAGCCAACCCAGCACTCAGGTCTCAGACTTTAAGGTCGCGTTTCGGAAATCCCCCGTGTGAACTTGGGTATGTTCACAATTACAAAGGAGAGTAGAGGTGCTAAATTTGTCCTGGGAGCTTCTTTTCGCTACCGCTTTTGTTGTGGGCCTTACCGGTGCCATGATGCCGGGCCCGTTGTTGACGGTAACATTAGCGGAGGCGGCCCGCCGCGGTTTCATTGCCGGGCCGCTGATTGTTTTGGGCCATGCCATTCTTGAAGGAGGGCTTATTATCGCCCTTGTGGCCGGTCTGGCTTCTTTTCTGACTCTGCCCAAGGTTACTACGGTTATTGCTTTGGTAGGTGGTGCTTTCCTGGTTTATATGGGATACACCATCATCAGGGATGCACGGCGGGGGAACGTGGATATTGATATGGCCGCAGCCCGGGAGACCGGTGATGCGACCGGAGCTGTCGTGGAAGAGCATGGCAGCAGTAACCTGCGGTTGGTGGGTCTTGGTATTGGGGTGAGTTTGGCTAATCCCTACTGGTCCTTGTGGTGGGCTACGATCGGTTTGGGTTACATTATGCTGGCGCTCCAGCAGGGGCAGTTGGGGCTTTGGTCCTTTTTCAGCGGGCATATTCTGGCTGATCTGGCCTGGTACGGTGCTGTAGCCGGGGTGGTAGCCGCGGGAAGACGCTTGCTTACGCCGCCTGTTTATCGCGGAATTCTCACCGTCTGTGGCGCCTTCCTGGTCATTTTAGGCGGGTATTTTATTATTGGGGTAGGGATAGCAGGATAAAGTTAGTAATTAAGATACCTGTAACGCGCGAGCCTTATCTAAGTAACCCCGATAAAATTACCGACAATATAATCACTGCCATACCGGTGAGCGCGTAATAAACCCAGGTGGTATTAAAACGACGGGTGACCTGGTTTACGAGAGATTGGCGGTTATCTTCCCCCGCACGTTGCATCAAGGCGCGGATTCGGGGACTGAAAGAATAGGCCTGCACAATAAATATCGTAAATAGGACGGCAACCAGCAATAATTTAAAGGCCAATACCAGTCCTGCCAGCTCAGCAGTGATGGGGAACAGTGCTTCCCGGTGCTGGTAAACGGCGCTAAAACCGGTTATGGCCAATAGAATAAAACTTGCCCACGTGAAAATGGAAAACTTTCTGGCCGCCGATAGATTTACGGCTTTGGCTTCGCTCCTGTCCAGTATTTTAAGGGCGGGCTTGACCGCTACCTGGTGATAAACTATTCCTCCTACCCAGGCCACTGCTGACAAAACATGTAGGATCCCTAATATACCGTTCAAGATAAGCTGCACAATCATTCCCCCTACCTTGAAAATGCCAGTTCTAGCGACAATATGATTACATATTCCAGGCTATTTTTCCCCGGTACGGTGCACAATATTACCGGTGATAATGATGTGGAAATTTGGTTTTTTGCCGTCGGGACTGCCCGATATCAGGAACAATACCATTGGTATGATCGTGTTGTTAATCGGGACGGGCTTAGTTTTTGCCTACTGGTTGCTCGGCAGGAGGAACCGCATCTGAAAGCTTGAAACGGGGAAAAGAAAGGGGATAAAAAGTTATGGTGCGCAAAAAGAAACAAAAACAAAAGACCAATAATCTCGAACCGGGCTTGGACCTCATTGAAGAGGAATATGTGGAGAACGAAATCGGTAATCGCGACATTATTACCGATAAAGTAAAAAAGTAAATGCCGTGATGTTACTTTAAAAGGATTAAGCTCAAACAGAAGTCACTGACCCGGCGCCTGAAGAGTTCACAGTCAGAAATCTCCCGTGGCAGGGGGATGTTTGGAAAAGTCTCAAGTATATCCCAGCGCCAGAAAAAACCCATGTTGCACGCGTTAAATACGGCCAAGGTGGCATAGCAGCGGTCTATCTCTTTAAAAAGACCTTGGTTAATGCCTTTTTGAACTATATTTTTTAACAAATTGAAGACCTTGGGGAAAATTTTGCGCTGTTTAATGCCCTCCCGCAAGGTCTTGTTGCCCTGTGCCATTTCCCAGCGCAGGATTTTAAGGAGCGGGAGGTAATGGTGCGCGGCTTCATGGTATGCGTAGACGAAATTAAAAAACGCCGCGAGAGGGTCATCGGATGGTTCATAGTATTTTAAAAAGACGTCTTGCATCTGCTCGGTGCACCTGATGAGCACATGCCTGTAAAGGTCTTTTTTATTGGAATAGTACCAGTATGGATGAGCTTTATTGACTCCTGCCAGGTCGGCTATTTCCTGAATCGAGGCCCCTTCATAACCTTTTTCCGCGAAAATTTCTATGGCGGCGTGCAGTATGGCTGCTTTGGTAGCTGGCATTTCCGCATCTCCAATCTGATAAGGAATTACATGATGATAATATCATTATTAGCTAATTCGTCTATAGTCTTTTTCATGATATAACCTTTTTGTCGAGAATGATCAATATTCACTTCTTGATGGCAGTACCAGGTATTAAGCAGGAAAATTTAGACCCGTGTTGAATATTACCAGTACATAAAATAAATTACTGGCTCTCCGAGTCCATTTGCCTACGGCGTAAGCTACGGCATTTGGACCGGTAGGGTTCGTTTGGAAACGAACGGGCCTCCCGTTGCGGAAAGGAGGGACAAGCTGGATCAAATGCCGGTTTGTGCCTTTGCGCAGGCCGGCGTTTTTTTGAATAGTACACTCCGAGCCCCCTGCGTCTACGGGTATGCTATGAACAGGGGGCCGGTAGGGTATGCCGGGAAACCGGTGTGCCTCCCGTTGTGGAAAGGAGTGGCTGCGGCTTCGTTGTGCAAAGCGGCGCTCCCGGCGCCGCTTTTATTGTGGTAAACTTGCGCAAGATTACCGGGATAGCAGGACGATAGCAGGATCACCGGTTTTAGGTGGTTAATTAATGAAAGGGAGTGGTCATCGTGTTATTTGAGGAAAGAGGACTATGGGGCTTAAAGTTAGTGGTTGCGGCTATTATAGTAGTTTTTATTTTTAGGTTGCTGGCGGGATGCGGCGGATCTGGCCAAAGTAACCCACAGGATCAGAATGCAGCGGCACCACCGCAAAAAGATCGTTTGATTCTGGCTACCACTACCAGTACCTATGACTCCGGGTTGTTAGATAAGCTGGTTCCTGTTTTTGAAGAGAAAACAGGTTATAACGTAGATATTCTTCCTAAGGGAACGGGTGCGTGTTTGGAATTGGGCAAGAACGGGGACGCCGATGTCCTGCTGGTGCATGCGAAGGACCGGGAGCTTCAAATGGTACAGGAAGGGTATTTTGTCGACAGGCACGATGTAATGTACAACGATTTTGTCATCCTGGGTCCCGCGAATGATCCGGCCGGCATTAAAGGGCAGAAGGATGCAGCCAAAGCTTTTAAAGCTATTGCCGGCAGCAAAAGCACCTTCGTTTCCCGCGGTGACAATTCGGGAACCAACATGAAGGAAATGGCGGTATGGGAGAAGGCCGGCTTGGAACCCACAGGTGACTGGTACCTTGCCGTGGGCCAGGGAATGGGGGAAACCCTGCGTATCGCCAACGAGAAACAGGCCTATACCTTAAGCGACCGCGGTACCTACCTTGCCATGCGGGATAAGTTGACCCTAGAAGTACTGGTGGAAGATGATCCGGTTTTATTCAACCAGTATGGGGTTATGGCGGTTAATCCAGACAAAAATCCCAATGTGAATTATAAAGGAGCTAAAAAATTTATAGAATTTATGATTTCTCCTGAAGCCCAGGAAATAATCGGGTCCTTTACGAAGTACGGGGAACAACTCTTTAAACCTAATGCGTAGTGAGAAGGGTAATTGGTAATGTAGGGGAGGGTTTGTAACCCTCCCGCGACTTCAAAGGAATGCCCGAGAATTAATATAACAATTATTCAACCGTATATTCCATTGTGTACTCTACCGTATATTCTATTGTGCACGGAGTGAGCGCACTTGCACGAAATATGGCGGGGGTTTGTTGATGCCCTGATCCTGGTAGTATCCCTCGATCCCCGGATGATGGAAATCATAATGCTATCCCTTGCGGTCTCGGGGACGGCAGTGGCCCTAGCCACGTTGATGGGAGTCCCTTTCGGGGCCTATCTGGGTTTTAGTGACTCCCGCTTGGCGCAGTGGATTACCAGGATCATTTATACCTTAATGGGTTTGCCTCCCGTCGTGGCAGGGTTGGTTATCTACATGCTGCTTCGTTCCAAAGGCCCTTTCGGGGTTCTGGACCTGCTTTTCACCCCTACGGCGATGATCATCGCCCAAACGGTCCTGGTTTTCCCGATTGTTAGCGGTATCAGTATGGTCGGTATTCGGGAAAAGGACCGGGAAATCAGGGATACCGCCATTACCTTGGGGGCCAGTGGTTGCCAGGCAGTCCTGGCGGTTATTAAGGAAGCGCGCTTTACCATCCTCGGTGCTGTCGTGGCAGGGTTCGGCAGGGCGGTAGCCGAAGTGGGCGCGGTGATGATGGTAGGCGGAAATATTGAAGGCTATACCAGGGTAATGACCACGGCCATTGTTCTGGAGACGCGCAAGGGTAATTTTGAGTTTGCCATCGGTCTGGGCTTGGTGCTTTTGATAATTGCATTTATGGTTAATTCGGTTTTCTACCACCTGCAAAACGGAGTGAAACGCTATTAGAACCGGAGATCAACTGTACACAATTAAATCCCTGTCCCACCGGTATGACGGGCGGGAAATTCTAAGCATTGACCACCTGGCTTTTACAAGAGGGAAGATTTACGGGATTATGGGGCCCAGCGGGGCGGGCAAAACCACCCTGTTGCGATTTCTTAGCCTGCTTGACCTGCCTACGGAAGGACTGCTGGCGATAGACGGTCAAGATGTCCGTACCCTTGACTGCCGGGCCAGACTCCGGCTTCGCAGGCGTATGACCATGGTTTTTCAAAAGCCGATACTTTTCAACACCTCTGTTTTTGAAAACGTGGCCTATGGTTTACGCATCAGGGGTATAAGCGGTAATAAACTTAGAAGAGCGGTTTCTGATGCCCTCGCGTGGGTGGGCCTTAGAGATTTGGCGGGGCGTAACGCGCGGACGTTGTCGGGTGGGGAAGCCCAGCGGATTGCCTTGGCGCGGGCGGCCGTTTTGGAGACGGACGTATTATTATTGGATGAAGCGACGGCCAATCTTGACCCGGCGAACGTAGCCCTTATGGAGGATTTAATTCTTAAACTTAACCGTCAAAAAGGAGTCACGATTATAATGGTGACCCATAACGTATTTCAAACCAAGAGGTTGGCCGATGAGGTCGTGTTTATGTGGGAAGGAAAGGTTGTTGAAACGGGACCTGCGGCGGCCGTGTTCAGTAATCCAAGGGACGAGAGAACGCGGGCCTTCATCGAAGGACGAGCTATATATTAGTAAGCAGTAAGCAGGAAGCAGGAAGCAGTTCAAAGTTCAACGTTCGACGTTCAAAGTTCAACGTTGGAGTTGGGGTATTCCTCTGGGGTCTAACGGGCGCCTTACAAACTCTCTCGTGACCTATAAGCATTCCTAATAAAATACCGCTTCCTGCTCACTTACCCATTACCC
>JACDOK010000048.1 GCA_017656185.1 Peptococcaceae bacterium
TCTCTTTAGCTTAATTTTTTAAAAATCGTGTCTTGACAATGGGGTCCACCTTGCTATTTCTCTTGGTCTTATATTTAGTAAATTTCTTTGTGGCCATCATCCCCAAAAAAGGGATTGTTAAGAAACACCCTAGTGAAAAGAAGAGAAGAGGGATGGCCAGAAACTCGGCGTGGTAGGTCGTAATTAAATGATAATGAACTGCAAAGTATCCCCCAATTAATGCAAATGAACCTAGGCAAACAAGTAACGTCTTAACTGTGTTTGGCAAAGTATACCATCCTTTGCTTTGTAACCGCATAGACATCACTCCGCAGCGCCAGTTTGTCCTTAATGGCATCCTTGCTGCCATCAGCAAACAAACGATCACCACAAATGATTCTATTGATCTGGTCTTTAAAGACCCACGGACCGGTCACAACAACTTCCGGGTTTTCTAAAACAAGAGTGACGTATTTCCCCTTTGGTAAATCTTTTAGGTCAATTTGGAAGAATTCCATTTGTCCGGTGTCTTCATTAAGTCTCCCCACCCCTCCTACAGGTACTTTTTCTGGGGCACGGCAACCGAAGGCTCCGGTTTTGACGGCCCAGCTAAACCACAGTAAAGTATACCGTCCTTTTGAACCGGGTTCTACGTTAATGCGCAGACCATGTTCACCGAACGTATTATCTCTAACAACCTGTACGCTCGTAATAGTACAGGGCAGGCTCCCCAGCATAACTTCCTTGTTAATTGGTACGGGTTCTTCTCCCTCCGGGACGGGAACACGTATTTCGGCCCTATCGTTCATCTCTGTCACGGTAATCGCCGGTATTTCTAGAGTAAACTTTTCTCTACGCGGTACAGGCTCAAAAACTAGCATATTATGATCAGTATCCCGTAGCTCGTAGGACCTGCCTTGGCTATCCTTCAAAACCGGCAAGAGTTTTTTATCGTCAATGCGGTAATTCCCAAAACCCACAAACCTAACACCGGGCTCTAAGAAATCATCTAAGAGATAGACTTTACATTCCGCATCCGAACAAAAGGGTACCGCTAAAAGAGAGATATCACCAACTTGAATCGGTTGGCCAACATCCTCAAGAGTAAGCAGGTCATCTGCAGTAACAAGTGGGATATCCAGACTAAGTTCAGGGTAGTCTGGTATCATAAGTTTCATAGATGTAGGAGCGCCTTGGAGAGGAGGAAACGTACAAGTCCCTTCAGCGCTCTTGAAATTACCGCTGATAATTCCTGATGCACCTTGATATTGTTTGCCGGCCTCATTATCAACAAGACAAAGCGTGTTATCTCGAAAGAAACTGGTTCCCAACCCTTGTGCCCGATAAACGAGTACCGTCTCTTCCCCATCAAAATAAAGGCCCTCTACATCGATGCGTATGTCCCCGCTTTCCACTGCAACCGGCTTTGCTGTAGACATGAAATCCGGACTTTCTATTTCCCGCATACCTATGCCCGGGACATACCGCAGCGAACCCTTGGCAGCTTGTTGGGCATCTTCCTCTGATATAGCAGTTTCACAACCCCAGAGTACTAAAGCTATCAAAAGAACGATGGGCACCAACTTCTTCATACAACTCACATCCTTATTTGTTTTTAAAACTAATAGGCTTGGCAAATGTCCAGACACTTAACGGATGGTCTCTGGTAGGCATGTAGCCATCCTGTCTCAGACAGCAGCATCGATAACGGTACACCAACAGCTATGATGGCAATAATGATAAATTCCTTGTTTTTTATCCTCGCAGTGGGTTCCTCGGTCAAAGCACTAACCCCTTCCCCGCAAAAAGTACTAATGGGCCTGTTTTAGTTTACTGACGTCAATGATGCGCCACCCTTCTTCGGTACTCACCACATACATAAGCTGCTCTCCCGTTTTGGTGAACCCCCCTCGGTTGTGAATACCGTAATTTATATGGAAGCAAAAAACGTCCTCAAAACTTTTGTACTTTTCTTGGTAAGACGGTGCTACGTCGCTGACACTGTTGAACTCTATGGTATTTAGTTCTTCTATCCGTTCCCAAGGGAAGTTTTCACGTACCTTGGGTAAGACGAAATGTGCTATTTCATCCATTCTACCTTGTACCAAAAGCCGGGTAATACGGAAGACAGTACGTTGAGGATCAAGATGCGTTCTAATATCTAGAGGCTTTGCATTCCGGAAGTAATGCAGCGTTTCCCAATCGGGTTTAAGTTTTATCCTTCGTTTAAGACCATACTCTTGATCTAGTACCCAGAGTTCCACTTCATCAATGTCTAATGGTACATTTTCAGCTACTAACTCAAAAAAATGGATATTGGAGTCACCGTGAGTTAGGTACCTAACGTCACCGGTTATACAGGTGTCTTTATGATATATGCGCAATCTATATTGGCGAAAATCATCAGAGACTACTATACCTTCGACTTTAAGCAACCCTTCACCGGGGTGCACTTCGTATGGATTTCGGTAAAAACTGATAACTGACCCTACTATCTGAATAAATGGTATTTGGTACTCTTTAGGTAACTTCTTTGCAATAGACCAGTACCAAGGTTCGTCGGGAGGCGCATCCCTACAGCGCTCCATTTTGTTTTCTAAAGTAATCTGACGAACTTCTAGATAAGGCACGCTCTTAATAGTCGAATCAATTTCCCTACTCAACTTAGTCCAGTAAATACACCTATTGTGTTGGGCATAAAAAAATGCCGTCACCGATAAGAAGATGATAAGTAAAGCAAAACACGTAGTCTTTAATTTACTCCGCACTCTAGCCTACCCTCCCCAATAGCCGCACAAGCTAGTCAAATTAAAATCTTCTTCACCACTATAGAATGGGAACTTGAATATCGAGTTCGATTAATACCTGCAAAGTGTAGATATGCTCCCCGCATTGTCATCCCTTACACTTTCCACCCCTGCCCCCAGACGAATTTGTTTAGAGAACTAGTGTTCAATATAACCACAATATTCACTGGGGTACCCGTAAGGGTCTGGCCCAAGGTTGCCTACCGTTAAATAATACCAGCCTGCCGCGGTTATTTCTAAGGTGCAGCTCCCAGAAGTGCCTGAAACCTCAACACCCGTAAAATCTCGGGACTGTTTTTCCGTTAGTCCAAGGAAAAACGCGTCAGAACTTCGGGGCCAGGCAAGAAAAACATTTATCACGTCCCCGGTCTCATACCGGTAAGGGCCGTACAGGTCGATTTGGTTGGGTTTTAATTCGCCAGTAAAGGAATGAGACCCAAGGTCGGTCTCAATGGTCTGGCGGTACTCAGTATCCTTTTCCGGGTCGAGTTCTCTTTTGACCGCCCAGATTTCTCCTTCGCTTTGGCCTTGCACTATTGCCGTCTTGAGGTCAGTGGGAGGAAGCGTGAACATTTGTTGGTTGGCAGGAGTAATATCGACAACTTTCCACAGCCCGTCTTCTTCAACTAAGAAGAGATATTGCTGCGTATAGTACCTGTAGTTGTTGGGATTGTCGTAGTGAAGGGGCACAGTAAACACATCTTTATAGGATCGGTAGTATATCGTACAGTCTAAATCCGCCAGAGGTGATGAGAAACTTCCGGCCGCACAGTGCATATGTAGGTTTTTTAAACGTTGCCAAGGCATATCCTCACGTGCTTCCGGCAAAACAAGCTCCCGCGCTTTATTAAGCTTACCTTCACGGCATAAGTTAACGAATTTCTCAGCAGTATACCTGGGGTTTAGGTAGCTGTCTCGGGCAGGGCGATCACGCCAGAAATAATGTACTGTTTCCCATCGGGGCTCAAAACTGAGAGTTCGTTCATCACTGGATCTGGTGCCTACAATTTTCAGTTCAACCTTTTGCACATCTACAGGTATGTCGTTGGCATATACCTCAAAATAGATTACGTCACCACTACTGTAATGGGCACGAAATCCTGCGTCACCAACACGTACTCCGTCATAATATAGATTTGGTTTTTCGCGGCATATTATGTCGGACACTTTATTTGGAAGATAAACGAGATAACCCTGGTTTCCTACCGCCAAGCCCCTTATCTTTAACAATCCCTTGCGAGGCTCAGTTTGGTACGGGTTTCTATAAAAGAAAACAAGATTTCGCAGTGCTTGGTGGAAGTAATGCGGTAGGTATTTCTCAGCAGCCAGTAAATACTCCGGATAAACAGCGCGTGAAGGTTTATCTACCTTGTTCTCCCATGTTACTTCCCTGATATAAAAACTTATACCGTCCATAGTAAACCTTACAGGTGTTTTGGCACGGTACACACAATGGTTATGAACGGCATAAAAGAACATAGTTATGCCAACGAATAACACAAGTAAAGCAATGCTGGTTTTCTTAAATATACCGGGCATACCTATATCCCTAAAATGTACCTGCGCCAGAGTTTAACCCAGTTGCTAATCCAGAAGGTCCCTAGCTTACCCTTTAAACGTAACCCATTAAGCTTTTAACGGTCAAGTCCGAATTTTGGTGTAAATTCCCTTCTGGTAGATGATTGCTTTATTCTAAGCCGCCTGAGAACGCTTGGTCTTCTCTGCGGCCTTCACCCGCTCCACGCTAGCCTTCCTCTATCCCCAGTACTCCGTCATGTCGAAGTAGCGGTGTCCGGTGGTCCAAGCTTCATCAATTTCCATGAGGACCGCCCCGATCAAACGCAGTGCGGACTCATTTACCAGAGAGACGGTGGCCTTTCCTTCTAATTAGGACCTCTCTATTTTTTACGTTACTAGAGGGAGTTATGTAAATACCTCTATTTTTATATTATTGAGATTGGGTCCGTTATCATAAGTCATAATACAATATACAATTTTGCTAAAATTAAAGTAATAAAGAGCTAATGTTCATTTGTAAATTATATAAAGATTTCAAAAAACAATATCTTGTTTGCTGGCATATAACGTATGAGTTACCATTATGATAAAGTGGGTAAATGTTAATCTTTGGGAGGTTAGTAAATAGGTATCTATCAGGCTATTTTTAATCGTTGTTAAACAAAGTAGTTACGCCAAGTTACTGCCTCTTTTCCCGCAAGTATTTCCTACTCTTCTCTGTAATCATCTTCTAATTATTTCCTACTCTTCTCTGTAATCATCTTCTAATATTAGAGCGTTGAAGCACTAATTGCGCCTCTCCTTAACGTTAATGCTTCACCTGTTTATATTTGCCACCTAACTAACTATTTTTATGTCTTGTGTATTAAAAGTATTAAAATGTTCGAGTATGTAAAGATCGTGGGGTTTATTTTCGGTATGACATCACCGTTGCATGGAGGAGGTGGGAAGTAAGGATAGTAAGGCACCCGAACCGGTGAGAGATATATGTTTGAAGGGAGGATTAAGCCGGGGCGTAGTGTCTTTATTAGAAGCGAGAACGTAGTCTAGCTGTAATCTTATACTCAGAGAGAAAGGAGTGGATTACGCAGTGCATGGAGAATTTGAGCCCAAAATAATTGCGTTTTTGTGTAACTGGTGCAGTTACGGCGGGGCCGACCTGGCGGGTGTCAGCCGTTTGCAGTATCCACCTAATGTCAGAGTTATCAGAGTCATGTGTTCCGGCAGAGTCGACCCCAATTTTATTTTAAAGGCCTTCTTTGAAGGTGCGGACGGGGTTCTTGTTGGTGGGTGACACCCTGGTGACTGCCACTATGTTAGTGGTAACTATAACGCTGAAAGACGTATAAACTATACCCGTTGGCTCTTGGATCTCATAGGCATTGATCGCAGGCGGCTGCGCCTGGAATGGATCTCGGCTGCCGAGGGTACCAAATTCGCGAAAATGGCAACCGATTTTACTGCCCAAATTAAAGAATTGGGACCACACGTCTTGAAGGTTCCCCAAAAAGACCGGGAAATTTTAAACCGCATGGCTCATTGGATGGAGGCTCTAGACGGGGTTTCCAACGCCATCACGGAGGAAAAGGTCCCCACATCAAAGCAGTTCGTCTTTTCCCAGGCCTTTCGGATTTCCGTACCTTACCGCACCCAGATACCGGAGGCTGAGAGCTGGATCGTGGCTGACCCGACCTCATGTGTAGGTTGTCGTATCTGCGAGGCAGTATGTTCTCAGTCCCACGAAGGGGTAATTAACCCGGCCCTGGCGCGTTTGCATATTTCTTACGACGCCTTCAAATCTTATCCTCAACTTTACTGCAAGCAGGATATTTGTAAGCACTGTACCGGAGCGGACTGTGTAGCGGTATGCCCGGCCGGTGCCTTACAGATTGACCCCATCACAGGAGCCCGGTTCATCGACCCGAACCTGTGTACTGGTTGCCGGAGCTGTCAGGAAGCCTGCCAGTGGAATATGATCACCTATGTACCGGAGAAAAACATCTGCATCAAATGCGACCTTTGTGGCGGGGATCCGGAATGTGTCAAGGCGTGTCCCGCCGGAGCTTTGAAGTATATTACGACAAAGGGAGGCGTGCAGCATGTCCGGATGGCAGGGTAAAATCTTGAGAGTCGACCTGAGTACCGGCATGGTTACAACAGAAAACACGGAACGATATATCAAGTTTGTTGGTGGTATCGGAATCGGAATGAAGGTAATTTGGGACGAAGCACCCACTGCTGATCCCTTCAGTCCGGAAAACCGCATCGTATTCGCGGTGGGGCCTTTAACGGGGACCACCGCTCCCAGTTCCGGCCGCACCGAGGTAGTATCCATCTCGCCCCACGTATATGCGCCCAAGGCCAAGCACAACCTGGTGTCGCGGAGTGGGTTCGGCGGCTACTGGGGTGCAGCGCTGAAGTTTGCCGGCTATGATGCCGTTATCATTCACGGCAAGGCAGCGAAACCCGTCTATCTGTGGATTAACGGTGATGATGTGCGGATCAAGAGTGCGGAACACCTGTGGGGGCAGGATACCTTTGCCACCCAGCAGCAGATTATTGAGGAACTGGGAGAACCAAAAGCTCAAATCGCGTGTATCGGGCCCTCCGGCGAACGGTTGGTACGCATTGCCCCCATTATTCACCGCACCGGCAATGCGTCCGGGCAGGGTGGTTTTGGAGCTGTTATGGGTTCCAAGAACCTCAAGGCCATAGCTGTTCACGGTACGAAGGGGGTCCAGGTGGCGGACCCCGAAGGTCTTAAAGAACTGATCCGGGAGATCAGGAGCATTATGCCAGCGCCTTTGGGCTCGACCCCGTTATCCGAAGGAACCTTGAGCTGGACCGAAAAGCACCTCGACCCCAAGGATATAAACGCCCAAGCCCTGCGATTCAATCAGACCAAGAGCTGTGCACCACACCTGATGCCTTACTGGTCGAAGAGTGTCGCATGTTACTCGTGCCCGCTGGCCTGTTACGCCTACAACAACGTCCCCGGCATAGGTGCCGGCCGGGTGAGTTGCACCCAGTGGTTCTACGCCTGGTTGGGCAACCAAGACGAGGCGACCTTCTTGGCCAAGCAGCTCTGTGACAAGCTGGGCATTGACACCTTTGAGATGTTTCCTATGATTCAGTTGGTGTGGTACTTGTTTGACGCCAAAGTAGGCGGCAAACGTGTCATCGACTACATGGTGGAAAAGGGAATGCTCAGCAAGGAGACCCGGGACAATTTACAGGATATGCATTACCCACCCGAGGGTAACCTCGGAGCAAAGGGTATAGAGACGCTTCTTAAGATGATTGCCTACCGGCAGGAAATGCTTGGTGATATATTGGCGGAAGGCTTCAGAAGAGCCCTTGACAGTATTGTCATCAAGCTGGAAGGTTTTGGTCTGCCGGAAGTGGCCGCCAAGGTGAAGGAATGGCTCAACCTGGAAGGCATTATGGGCGGCGTGGTAGGTGCCGACGGCGGCTGGGGAATGTCCGGTCATTACGACCCCCGCACGTACGGGTATTACTGGGCTGTAAACTTTGTCATTGAAAACCGCGACCCGAACCGGCACGCGATGACCAACCTGTTGGAATGGAGCGGTTTGTCATTTGAACAGGCCCTACCAATCGCCAAAAAGATCTGGGGTGACGAAGTAGCAGAGTACGGGCTGTCCGACCTCTTCCGTGATCGTAAAGAGCCCCTTACCTGGAAAGGTGAGCAATCGGCCAAGGCCAATGCCGTTATCGCCGAGTTCATCCACAACCGGGCCTGCATTAAGGATACTCTGACGGTCTGCGACTGGGTGTATCCTATTATGACCAGCGGTCGAAGTGACCGGGACTACGCGGGAGACGTCTCCTTTGAGCACCGTTTGTACTCCATGGTAACAGGCGAGAAAATAGACCAGGCCGAGCTGGACAAGATAGCCGAGCGGGTTTGGGCCATGCACCGGGTCCTGACCCTCGTGCAGTGGGGTGACTGGCAGCCGGTTAACCTGCGTGAGGAACACGACCAGCTTCCCGAACGGTATTTCATCAAGCCGGAGGAACGTTTGCTGCCACCGTCCCCGCCGGGCCCCGAACCGCATCCGCCTTTGGGAAAAGACAAGTTTGAAGCAACGAAGGAAGAGTACTACAAGCTACGGGGCTGGGATGTCAAGACCGGTATTCCAACACGCAAGAGGTTAGAAGAACTCGGTCTGAAGGATGTGGCCGATAAACTAGAGCAAAACGGAGTGTCACTTCCTTAGTGAACATACTTTTAATTAACCCTCCTGCGAATGACATCCTCGATCCTATTGGGATGCAACGCAGGAAACCGGAAAAAACGTGGGTCCCCCTGGGAATCGCCTACCTGGGAAGTACCCTTTCCCAGGCCGGATATGATGTGACCGTTCGGGATATGCACTCTTATGCCTGGGATAACGTTAAGAGCGAACTGGAAAACGTAAAGCCTGATGTCATCGGTATCAGTTGTTTTACCATGTGGCGTGCCGGTGCCATCCAAACGGCGAAGCTGGCCAGGCAGTGCTGTCCCGAGGCGCACATCATCCTGGGAGGACCTCACGCTTCCCTTTTCCCCGAGCAAATGTTCCGGCTGGCCCCTGTTGACACGATAGTAATCGGGGAAGGGGAAATAACAATGGTTGAGCTTGCCGGGGTGTTGGCAAAGGGAGGGGATCGTGCCGGTGTTAAAGGTATCGCTTACCAGGAGGCTGGGCGGATAGTTAAAACCGATCCGCGTCCCACTGTCAAAGACCTGGAGAGCCTACCTTTTCCGCTGTATGAATCGTTCGACCTGGATGAGTACAAATCACCGGAAATTCCCCCGCCTTACCTGTCCTTGAAGGGTACACACATTATCAGCTCGCGTGGATGCCCGTTCAGCTGTCGTTTTTGTTCGGTAAACAGATTCTGGGGAAAACAGTGGCGCCCGCGTTCGCCCCGCAACGTCGTAGACGAACTGCAGTGGCTTTACCAAGCACACGGAGTGCGGCACGTCTATTTCTCGGATGATATCTTCACCCTGGATCAGGACCGAACGGTTGAGATCTGCCGGGAAATTCTGCGGCGGAAACTTGAAATGGTTTGGATGGCCGAGACCCGGGTAGACTGTGTAACACGGGAAATGCTTACTTGGATGCGCAAGGCTGGCTGTTACCGCATCTACTACGGGGTAGAATCAGGCAGCCCCACGATCTTAAAGAACGTTAAAAAAGGCTTTACCGTGCAAAAGATTAAGGAAGCCTTCGCCGCAACTCACGAGGCGGGCATACAACCCTGCTGCTTCCTGATGGTAGGGAATCCGGGCGAAAATGAAACCACGATTGATGAAACAGTTGCATTAATCAAAGAGATACGGCCGGCTACCGTGCCGATAATGGGATTAACGCAGATTTTACCAGGCAGTGCCCTTTACGAGTTCAGCAAGTCCCAGGGACTGATCACCGATGATTTTTGGCTGGGCAATAAGCAAGCGCCCTTCTATACCGGAGAACATACAGTTAACGAATTAATTGCACTACAGCTCAGGCTCACCCGCGGGGTAGCGCCCGAACTCTACCAGATGTTGCGGTCTATAGGGCTTGACGAGAACTACCTTAGGATGCGCAGTCTTTTTGGTGAAAAATAGTTATGCCATTCCCGCCCTGGATAGATCCTTATGTTTAATGTCTGGAGAGGAAAATTCTCTCCTCGATAAAATGCTTTTAGGCCACTCGTTCTCCTCTTTGGTAGCTGGTTTGGTTACTATTCCTAATCTACCAGAGAACGGTGGCCCTTTCCCCTACTCTTTTCGAACCCTACCCCTTTTACATCGCAGCCTACCAGGGACCAAAACCAAGTCGCACTTTGTCACGTATCGATCACAGCTTTCAAACTCTTAAAGATGTGCAGAAAAGCTAAAAGGATTACGGTACTTTACCTTTGAACATAAAAAACCGGGCAGTTAATACCTAGGTGTATAACTGTTCGGTTTTTTTCT
Organism: Peptococcaceae bacterium; assembly: GCA_017656185.1. Classification (GTDB taxonomy): domain Bacteria; phylum Bacillota; class Desulfotomaculia; order Desulfotomaculales; family JACDOK01; genus JACDOK01. The sequence continues at coordinate 10,279 of JACDOK010000048.1, forward strand.
AGAAACATGGTTCGGGGACCATAAGATTATCACTAATTTCTTCTACTATACGGTTTTTGATTTTTTTCTTGAGAAGAGCCATAGGCACTCTACGTATATCTAACTAGCGTATATCTAACTAGATTAGATATACTGCAGCATGCTCTTCCATCCCGTGTCAATAACCACAATGCCCTATTTCTTAATCTGCGGATTTCGGAGCAAAACGGACACCCATTTCGGAAAAATCCGGATACCTATTTCGGACAATACCGGACACCTGTTTCGGAATAATGCAGTACACTTTTTAGCTGAGACCGAAATGAGCGTCCGGAATAAAACGAAATACAAACCTCAGAAAAAATACCCTACCATTGATCCAAAAAGGATGTTTACTGTTTACTGTTTACTGTTTACTCCTCACGTCTTACACCTCACTCCTCACAGACTTATGCAGTTAACGTAGAGTAGAGCACTGGCGTAGTGGTCTGGTTAGGTCTATTAATCCATATGCT
>JACDOK010000049.1 GCA_017656185.1 Peptococcaceae bacterium
ACGTCCGGTTCTGTGAGGGGCATAAAGAGTAATCGATATGTCTACTCGACAACGTAGAACCTCGAACCTCATCCCCACCGTATCTCTACTGTATCCCCACCGTATCTCCACGTATCTCTATCGTATCTCCATCGTATCTCCACCGTGCCTCCACCGTGTCTCCATTGTGTCTCCACCGTATCTCTACTGTGTCTCTACCGTATCTCCATCGTATCACTACCGTTCCTCCACCACCAGCACAATCGTATGCTTATTCTCCAGCGCCATCCAATCCTGCAGCTCCGTTTCCATATTCGCGATTTGGGCGTCCAGTTTCTTAATCTCATCCGCATTGCTGGCGGCATCTCTTTCCGCCTTCAAGTCCCCCAGCTGCTGCACCCGTTTGCGAAATTCTTCCGTAATATCGCGGTCGGTCTTCTGTTTATTTATTACCTGCCCTATTGTACTCAATCGCTGCAGCAGCTCGTCATCTTTATCTGTTCCCACCGTAATCTTGAAATTCTCCTGTCTTCCGGCAGCCCCCAGGTTCTCGTATTGAGCTCCAAATTCAGCAGCCAATTTATCCAACTGCTGCTGGACTTTTTCCATATCGCCAACCTGAACTACGAGCAGGGTGCTTTCCAGAACACGCTTCTTATCAATGTCCGCATAGGTGAGAACGAAACCGCCGGGCTGTAAGTCCTTACCGGCAGGCTTGTTTGTACCGGTAGTCTTAATATTGGAATTGTCCGGAGTTTGCCGGTCTTGAGGCTGCTTATCTATATTAGTATCCGGATTAGTGTCAGGGTTATCGTTCGTGCCTTCATTTTGATTGCCAGGCGGGTTATCTTTTGGCACTGGGCCTTCAATACTGCTGCCGGAATTCTGGATAACTACGGTGGGTTGATTATCATCGTTATCAGCAACAGCATTTATCCCGCGCATCCAGAACTGGTTCACCGCGAAGCCCAAAGTTCCGGCCGTAACCAGCACGAAGGCGGCCGCTGCGGCGGCATACCGTTTCCAGCTTTGCACCCAGCGTAAGTGACGCGGCTTGGCCCGGGCATTCAACTGCGCCGTTACCTGTCGGGCCAGCGCGGGTGGGGCCTTGATTTCAACGGTACCGGCTTTAAGGGCGGTACCGATTTCGCGCCACAGGTCGGCTTCGGCACGGCAAGCGGCACAGCACGCCACGTGAGCCGCAACCAGGGCCGCATCACGCCCGTCAAGCTCGCCATTCAACCACTGGGGCAGTAATTGTTGGCATTGTCTGCAGTCCATTATTTCACCCGCCTGTTGCGCTTCCCGTAACCCGGGAGCGCCATCCCGGCCTCTGCGGCCAGGGTTTTAACCCGTTCCTTCAAGGCCTGCCGTGCCCGGTTGATGCGGGACTTAACGGTGCCAAGAGAACAGTCGAGAACCCCGGCGATCTCGTCGTAAGCGTACCCCTGCATCTCGCGCAGGACCAGCACCGCCCGGTGTTCGGGCGACAGGTCACGCAGTGCGGCACGCACCAGGCTTTGAAATTCCATCTTTTCAACGGCTTCCTCGGGCCCGTCTTCGGCCGCAGCGATGTCTCTCTGCACCTCGCCGTCACTGGTCTGCACCGGCTGGTCCAGGGAAACATCATGCCGCTTCCTGCGCTTGATGTTAATCCACAGGTTTACCGTAATCCGGTGGATCCAGGTGCCGAAATCGGCCTCGTTGCGGAAGCTTTTTAACGCGCCGTAGGCTTTGATAAAAGCATCCTGGGCCAGGTCCTGGGCATCATCATAGTTGCCCGTTAACTGGTAACACAGCCCGTATACGCGGTCCTGGTAAAGCATGACCAGTTCTTCGTATGCTCTGACATCGCCTTTTTGCGCGCGTTGTACCAGCTTTTTAGTTTGGTCCAAAGGAAGAACGCTCCTCTGGTCCCGTCACCTCTTACACTTATTAGACATGTATTTCATGCCAAAAGTTCCGGTGACGGGCAAATTTTTATCTATCTCCGTTACCTGTGCCGGTGGAATGAGGGGATTTTCTTTCCTTTTAGAGGCGGTATTAGCAAATTTTATCCCAAAAGGTTAACCTGGTTAATAATCTAATACATGTCCTGGCATTTTTCCAGAGGCTAATTCCTGCCACGCTCCCCTTTTTTTTCATACCACCACTATATTACCACCGTATCACCATTGCGCCACCGCCGTGTCACAACTGTGTCATCACCGTGTCACTATTGTATTGCGCGAGCATAGCGAGCAGATGCTTGACACTATCCAGCCGGGGTCATAATGTATATATAGGGGTGATGACATCGTGAATAGAGAACGTCTTGTTAGGAAACAAACATACATTACCCAGCGGCAGAATGCTGCGATCAAAAAGATAGCCTTACAGAAAAAGATAACCGAAGCGGACGTCATTAGGCAGGCTATCGATGCCTACATAAAGCCTTTGGCGGACGAACAAAATCCTATTCTAGAACTGAAAGGTATCGGAAGAAGCGGAAGCAAGGACGGTTCGAAACGTCATGACTACTATCTCTACGGTCGGTAACCGGGTGTTTGTTGATACTGGAGCCTACTACGCATTCATAGATCGTGACGATCGTTATCACCGGAAGGCCGCGGGAGTGTTTGAAGCCATTGGGAACATTCGTCAGGTAACGACAGATCTGGTGGTTTCCGAATGTTTTTCTCTGGTAAGGTACCGCTTGGGACTATCGCAGGCGCTGTCTTTTCTGGATAAAATATATGCTGCAAGGGACAAAGGGTTCGTAAGCATTGCCTACCACGGGCCGGAGCATGAACGTGAAGTGCGTGAATTACTTGCCAGGTTTGCCGATCAAAGATTATCTTATGTGGATGCTTTTAGCCTGGTTTTATTAAATAAAAAAGGGGCGCCCAAGGACGTCTTTACCTTTGACCGTCATTTTTATCTTGCCAAATGCAACATTATCCCGGGTGACCTGCGTTAGTAATGATTTTATATAGTTGAGCAAAAGTGGCAATGCTCCCCTTTTTCTATTCACGTCCTGTTAACGCAGCTAACGCAGTCCTGACCCTATAAGGCGCAGGAATTCAGTGGCGGTTAGAATAGAAATTCCCTGGTACTGTTTTAGCTTAAGAAGGTGTTTATCCCCACTGATAATGTAATTAGCACCCGCGGCAACGGTGCATTCCAGAACACGGTTATCATCGGGGTCATCAGAGATGTGCTGTATGTGAATTTCCGGTTCGGTGAGAAGGATATTTGGCAGCAGCTGAGCAATAAAGGCATCTACTGCCTGCGGGTCAAAGTCCAGTTTGAGGTAACGGCATACGCGGTAAAACGTTAGTATCCAAAACAACCTTTGCAGCATTCAACTTTTGTAGTGCCTCCGCACTTCACGGATTGCTTCCTCTACGTCTTCACGGGTTAAATTTTCACGCTCGCATTTTTCTCTAATGGGGCGCACCACATCACGAAAGCTCTCCGCTGGCGACAGAGTCATTTTTCTAATTTTAAACCCGTTATCATCCCTTTCAAGCAGAAGGTAATCGCCTTTTTCCACCTTTAATAACTTTCGTACCGCCGCTGGTAAAGTAATTTGCCCTTTGGAAGTGACCCTAGCTAAAAAGACATTATCCATACTTGATCCCCCTTTTCTAAAAGTAAGAATTCCTTACTTAGAATATATTATATCACAACCCGCGACCCAAAAGAACCAGCACCAAAAAAGTAGGGACCCAGCACCCCAAAGGAATACCCCATCTGGAAATTGGAGGGTGGATATGGGAGTTCGAAGTTCAAGGTTCAAGGTTCAAAGTTCAAAGTTCAAAGTTTAAAGTTCCGAATGGTGGGCACTCAGTGAATAACGGAGGTTTTAAAGATGCGCTTTGCTGGCAGCGGTGACTTGGGCGCTTCTTAACCCTGAGTGCCGGGCGCATATCAGTTAACTCAATCCTGACTTTTTTCAAACAGCACTTATCCGGTATGTTTTTTAAACCACCGGGCTACCTCATTGATGTCAACCTTACCTTCCGCAATGGCGTTCGCAAAACGCACCAGTTCTTTTTGGCTGGCTGAAAGGGTCAAACCTTCGTCTTCCAGAAAAAGTGCTGCCAGGGCAATACCGGTTCTTTTATTTCCGTCCACAAACGGGTGATTTTTAATGATCCCGACTGCCAGGGCGGCGGCCCGCAGGTACACGTCGGGGTAAAGTTCCTGACCGTCAAAAGTAGCGAACGGTCGAGCCAGAGCCGACTCTAACAGCCTAACGTCCCTAACCCCGTGTCTTCCACCTGTCCGTTCAATGATACGGTAATGGAGATAAAGGGCGTTGATAGCGGGTATCATTTAGCAAGCTCCTTGAGCGCTTGCTCGTAGCGGTCAATAAATTTTTCCACCCGGGCGGCAAAAGAAGGATCGATTCCCTTATCTTCTATATTAAGAGGCTTAGCAACAATGCACTGGTTTTCTTCGTCTAAATATACCGTTAGATTAGATCCTTCCCGGAGATTTAGATCATCCAGTATCTTTTTGGGAATGGAAAAAACCAGGCTGTTACCGGCTTTATAAACTTTCCGCACTTCCATAGATAATCAACCCCTTTGTTCCATCACGTATATACCGTCTATACTATTATAACACAAGGCACCACCCGGTAACCTCTTTATACAACTCCCGTCCCAAAGCAATACTTAAGCGGAATGTAGGGGCGTCTTTGCAAGGCTCCCGTCAGACCCCAGAGAAATACCCCAACAAAGACTTCGGATCCCGGACCTCGGACTGTTATCATCCCGTTCAACCTGTTAAACCTGTCTAATATAAGACCCTAGAGGAATGCCCTTAATCAAACATCGAACGTTGAACCTTGAACGTCGAACTTTTATCGTCGAACGTCGAACCTCTTCGTTTATTCTTGACCCGTAAGTGATGACCCTTACAAAAAAGCTCAGGCATGCCAGTGCCGAATGACAGCAGGCAAAGCCTGCGAATGACAGCCCAGCACTCAGAATGGCCCGTAATATAAGCCCAACTGAGTGCTGGGGAACGAATGACAGCAGAAAAAATTTAATTATAAAATTTTTTCTGCGAACCTGGAACTTTTCCCAAACTTTAGCTGTCTAACTAACCAGGTAATTCAGGAAACAACCTGCCAAACCACCCAAACACCAGAAACCGCGCCATGCCGGGGCAGAATAGGCTTTTACGACCAGCTGAGTAAAAAACCAACCACCCCCGGCAGGAACACAGCAAAAAACGTAGAACTTACCATGGTTGCAGAGGAAAATGTAGGGGAGCATCTTGATGCTCCCGCCGACCCCAGAGAAAAGCCTGGATGCTTCAGCGGACGAAGTCCGCGAATGACAGCGCCGCGAGGCGCGAGTGACAGGGCCGCTAGGCCCGAATCACAGGCGCGTCAGCGCCGAATGACAGCGAGCGCCATAGGCGCGAGCGAATATGGAAAGGAGTGATGTGGAACCAGGCGGGTGTAAACTAACCAGCTAACCGACTATGGTTCAAACACAGCACCTTATTCCGAAAACCATAGCACATTTGGTTCCAAACCACTATGAAAAACATAATTCAAGGAGGGAAACAGGTTGTCTAAGATTCGCAACAAAAGGATTTCCTTGTTGCTCGCCATCGTGTTCGCACTGACCCTGGTGCTGCCGATGGGCTCTGCTTTTGCAGCTGACTATATGAAAGTCACTAAGGCTGTAAAGGAAAATGTTCCGGAAGATCAAGCAACGGATCTTGGTTGGTTTAAGATCACCATAGAGAATGAAGACGCTGTTGATGGATGGATCTATTTAGATGTTCAACTTCCCGACGGGGTTGAATTTACAGATGAGGAAACTAGTCGTTCCGACAATGACCAGGTAGACACAAGTACTCTTGGGACAGATGACTATACCTACACCTTTAATTTTACTGGTAGTAACCAGGTAACTGTAGAAGATTCTGCTGCCGATGACATTGAAGTTGAAGTTACTGCCAAATATGTTGACACTTACGGCAATTTGATTGACAAATTCGAAGGTTCGGTTCTTGTTGGTACAAAAGGTGATGCTGAAGTTTCTGTTACTGCTGACGATCCTAAATCAGTAACTATGGGCGAAGGTAAAGCGATCGCTGAAATTACCTTAGAAGAGAATTTCGCGGGTGCCCTTGAACAAGGCTCCGTGGTTGTCTTTACGTTGCCTGACGGCTTCAAATGGGATGACCCAGTTAACGACGGTACTTCCGACGACTGGGTAGATGCTGGTACCTATGGACTCGACGGGGATCTTTACAGAAACGATGATAACGACGTAACTGTTGCTGGTAATACTATCAGCTTTGCAGATTACGATGACGAAGATCTGATCTTAGTCGTTACTAACGCATCATCTCCGCTTGCTGACAAACTTACTATTAATGCTAAAATCACAGTTTACCCGGACGCTGACGAAGGTGATGTAACTGTAGAAGTTGTAGATGATAGTCCCAGCGGTATTGACTCCAACATCGATGATACCGAACTTACCGTAGCAATTTACGGTGAGAGTGATGTAACTGTTACCGCCGATGAAGACACTGGTGATGAATATATTTACCTCGCTACTGAAGACAATACGTTGTGGGACATCACCCTTGAGACTTCTGGTAGCTTCACCGACGGCGATGACCTCATCCTAGAACTTCCTAAGGGTGTCGAATTTATGGAATCAATGGGAGGAGCTACTTTCTCAGGTTTCACGAACAAAGGACTATTCAACAGCAACAGAAGTCTGTGGTTGCAGATCAACAGTCCGAGTGATCCGGATGAAATTACTATTAGTGGTCTTGAAGTTGGTGTAAAACCGGATGCGGAAGTCGGCGACTTGGTTGTTGAACTGAGTGGCGATGTATGTGAAGGCAGTGTTGTTGCTAGTGAAATTAAGTCCAGAGTAACGGTAAGTGCTGAAAAGGCCAATGTTGTTGTTGGGCTTGAACAGCTTGCCGGTGATATTACGCTGGTGGAAACCGAAGAGGATGCTTTAAGTGATAACGACGTCATTTATCTGTCGTTACCGAGTGGTGTAAGCTTTGCTTCTGCACCTACGGTTTACGTTAATGACGAAGAAGTAGAGGATGCTGCTGATATCGAACCGAGTGGCTACGATGAAGAAGATGGCGTATGTGAAATTAACGTAGGGGATCTTAAGAGTAATAAAGTTGACACTATTGTTATCACCGACATCAAGTACAATATTGACTCACGTTTTGCAGATGGAGAAGAAGTTGTTGTCTCCATCGGTGGCGAAGCAATAGCGGATGATCTTAACCAATTAGATGGTGCAACAGGTGCACAGTTTGAAGACGAAGCTGACGATGCTGTTGTCGAGGTAGTTAATGCTGTTGTAGGAGCTGCTAACAAAGCAAGAGTCTCCTTCACCGTCGGTGACGAAGGCGTCTACGTGCAGAACGGCCGGACCCTGGTCCAGGTTAACCTGCTGTGCGACGAGCTCGGCCTGGTGAAGACCTGGGACAGCGCTACCCAGACCGCCTACTTCGTACAGGCCGGTAAAGTTGTAGCCTTCCCGATCGGCGAAAAGGCCGTCTACATCAGCGGTATTAAGGTTCCGGTCGACCAGGGTGCCGAGATCATCAACGGCTCGACCTGCGTGCCCGTCCGGTACATCCAGATGGCCTTCGGCGGCGACCTGAGCTGGGACGGCGACACCCAGACCGCAACCTTCGTTTTCAACAAGTAGTTAGCTGACGGCTAACACCAAGGACCCGGGGTCACCCGAACCCGGGTCCTTTTTTCCCTTTTAGACAGGATTAACAGGATTGACTGGATAAAAACAATAACTATAGCCATGACAGCTATAGGATGACAATGATAATATAAAGAAAACGGCAAACGGAGTGAGTCTAATGAAACGTTTAAAACTAACCAGTCTTATCTGGCGGGAGGAGAATGGTTACGTATCAAAGTGTCCCGAGCTAGGTGTCGCCAGCGCAGGCGACTCGGTTGAAGAAGCACTTGCCAATTTAAAAGAGGCCGTGGAGCTATATCTTGATAATGCTTATGAGCTAGGGATACTAAATGATTTACAGGTTACCTTGGAAGCAGAGAAGTTTGCATCAAGCTTTGAGGTAGAAACCAGATGGTAAGGCTCCCGGTGGTTTCCGACAAAGAAATTATTCGTGTCTTATTAAAACTAGGCTTTAAGTTTGCTCCCAAACGCGGCAAAGGTAGTCACATTGCTCTATTTAAGGTAGACGAAGACGGTAGAAAGCTTGTTATTGTGCCCCGGCGTAAGGAAATTCCCCGCGGCACTTTGCTATCGATTCTTGACCAAGCTCATCTGACTAAGGAAGACTTTTTTAAACTTCTTTCCCAGTAGGAAATAGCCTGCCGACCCTAGAGGAATGCTCAATGAACCACTGTGTCTCCATTGTGTTACTATCGTGTTACCACTGTGTCACAGCGAGCCTGCGAGCGTATTTTCATCCTGTTCATCCTGTCCAAACTAAAGACCCTAGAGTAATCCAGGCACGACAGTGCCGAATGACAGCAGGCGAAGCCTGCGAATGACAGCGGCCGCCAGGCCGCGAATCACAGCGAGCGAAGTGAGCGAATAACAGCGAGCGAAAAACCTTGACCTGCCAATCATACCACGATATACTTGATTTGCAAATAGTTAACCAACTGAACTAAATTTAAGGAGATGGTCGCCTTGCGCCGGGTATTAACAGTGTCATTACTAACTATTCTTTTTGTGCTTGGGGTTACCCTTAGGGCTTTTGCGGACGAGGATACTCAGGGTGGTTCTCAAGAACAGGCAATGCAGCTGACACTCGAAAAGGCCATTCAGCGCGCTTTGTGGCAGAGCAATGCTTTGGAGAAGGCTGATCTTGAAGTAGAGGATGCGGATGATGCCCGAACAACTGTAAGCGCGGTGTATTATACTAATTACGTGCCTGGAGGAGAGGGCCTTATTTACGCAGCGGAAACCACTCAATTTGCCTACGAACAGGCCAAGAAACAGTACGACCTGACGCGCGACCAGGTGATCCTGAACACTTACCAAAAATATTATGACGTGTTAAGTGCCCAGGAGCAAGTATATTCCGCGGAAGCATCTTTGGCCCAGGCCGAGAAGGATTTAGTGGTGGCGGAAGCCAGCTACCAGGTAGGTCTAATTAGTAAAGTGGCCTTGGAAGGTGCCAGGACCAAAGTACAGTCCGCGAAGGCCGCGCTGGCCGAAGCGCAGGGGGCGTTAGACGACGCTTATGCCGCTTTAAACCAGCATATCGGGCTTGATGAAGACGAGCGCCCGGTCCTGGTGGATATGCCGGAGTTTGAACCGGTTACCCGAGATGTAAGCACGTATATTTCTTATGTCCTGGACGAAAGTCCCACTCTTTGGACAGCCGAAGAAGCAGCGAAGTATATGAACCGCGTGGCTAATTATACAGTTAATGGCGAAACACCTATAACAGACGAGGATGCCGAAAAGGCCGAACTCGATGCCGAAGACGCCCGGGATGCCACCCGCCTTTTGGTACGCACGCTCTATAACAGCGTGAAGAGCCTGGAAGAAGCCCGCGCGGCCGCGGAGCAGGGCGTGAAAGTAGCGGAGGAAACTTTGCGTATAACGGAGTTAAAGGCCGAAGTGGGGATGGCTACGGCCAAGGATGTCGCCAAGGCCAGGGCCGACCTGGCGGCGGCCCGGCAAAGGTTGTTTGAGCTTACATGCAGCCATACCTATATGAAAAAGGTCCTCGAAATGCCCTGGGCCTACGGCGGTGGGTCACCCGGCACCGGCGGAGCAATGTAACTTTGAATTTGACGGGATTAACAGGATCAATGGGATGGGCAGGATAAATAGAATAAATAGAATATTTAGATGATAAGTTGGGGCCTGAATTTGGGCAATGTAACGGGGTCAGGCCTTACGCGTGTCCAGCTAAGCTGAAGTGTACCAGCCCA
>JACDOK010000050.1 GCA_017656185.1 Peptococcaceae bacterium
GTCTCTTTAGCTTAATTTTTTAAAAATCGTGTCTTGACAATGGGGTCCACCTTGCGTCAGGGGTCTTTAGTGTTCAAGGATGCACGTAATCTTAATTAATTAAAGTCAGGCCAATGAGATTTAATATTGGGTATTCCTTTGGGTTGGCGGGAGGGTTGCAAACCCTCCCCTACTTTGATTGCCAATTTCTTACGGGTCCGCGGTCGGGCACAGAGACCCGACAAACGAAAAGGTATTGACAGTTTCTGGCTTTATACATTACACTTGAGGTGATGTATAGTGCCGGTGAGGTGTTGGATGTGATTAGAAAACAAATCTATCTCGATGAGCGTACGCAGGCTATGCTGCGTAAGGCAGCGGTAGTACGTGGGGTTTCTGAATCGGAGATTATTCGGGAGTCCTTACGTGAATACCTGCGCAAGAGTGCGGTTGATGCCGGTGATAACCCTCTTCTGGAGTTAATTGGTCTTGCTGATGGGCGTGAAGATGCCAGCGAACATCATGATGTTTATCTTTATGGAAAGGACAAAGATTGATGCTCGTATTTGTGGATACTGCTGCCTGGATTGCTGTGGTTTATAGGAAGGATCGACACCATCCAACAGCAGCTGAGTATTTAAAATACCTGATTGAAAGTGGAGCCGGGCTGGTTACGTCCAATTATGTTACGGATGAAACCATTACCCGGCTTCGTTACGATGCCGGACATAAGATTGCCTTGCGGTTCCGACAGATATTAACGAAAGCAGTTAGTAAAAGATTACTGCGGGTATATTGGGTGACACCGGAGATTGAGCTAAAGTCGTGGGAGATCTTTAAAAAATATGATGATCAGGAATTCTCCTTTACAGACTGTACCAGCTTCGCCGTTTGCCAGGATGTAGATATAACAGATGTTTTCACTTTCGACCGTCATTTTACGTTTATGGGGTTTAGTGTCGGACCCGGTACCCATTAAGATGAAGTATAAGAAACAATTTAGGTAATTCTTGCCTTTGTTTTCCTGTGCGGAGTATAATGGGAGCTAAAGTTTAGAGCAATAACCGCTGACAGGAGGTAAGCATGGTTTCCGCTGATGTGCTCGCCATTGCCGGAGGGAAACCGGTACGAGACACCTTCTTGCCGTATGCCCGTCAGTGGGTGGACGAAGAGGATATCCAGGCCGTCAACGAAGTACTGCGCAGCGATTGGTTGACTACCGGACCCAAAGTGCCCGAATTCGAAGAGCGGGTGGCGGAATATGTTGGTGCCAAATATGCCGTAGCCTTTTCCAGCGGCACGGCGGCCCTGCATGGGGCCTGCTTTGCCGCTGGGTTGGCGCGGGGCGACGAGGCCATTACCACCCCGATGACCTTTGCGGCGTCGGCCAACTGCATAAGGTTTATGGGGGCCCTACCGGTCTTTGCCGACATTGACCTTAAGACTTATAACATCGATCCCGCTGAGATCGCGAAAAATATTACGGGGGATACGAAAGTAGTTATACCGGTCCATTATACCGGGCAGTCCTGCGACCTGGACGCCATTCACAAGCTCGCCCGCGAGCACGACTTGATTGTGATCGAGGATGCCGCCCATGCCTTGGGGGCCGCTTACAAAGGCCGGCGCATCGGGGCGCTCAGTGATATGACGGTTTTCAGCTTTCACCCTGTCAAACACATCACGACGGGGGAAGGCGGCATGGTGGTCACCGACAACCAGGAGTACTACGAGTGGCTGAAACTTTTCCGCAGCCACGGGATCGTACGTGACCGCGACGAGATGGTCGACTATCACGGCCCGTGGTACTACGAGGTCCAGGACGCCGGCTACAACTACCGGATGACCGACTTTCAGGCGGCTCTTGGTATCAGCCAGCTCAAAAAGCTCGATCGATTTTTGGCCCGGCGGCGGGAAATCGCGGCACGTTACAATGAGGCATTTAAGGACATGCCTGAGGTGGAGATCCCCTACCAGCACCCTGACGGTGAGTCGGCCTGGCACCTTTATGTACTGGCCCTGAACCTGGACCGGCTGCAGGTAAACCGGCGGTTCGTTTATGAGGCGCTGTGCGCCGAAAACATCGGGGTCCAGGTACACTACATCCCACTGCATATCCACCCCTACTACAAGTGGCTTATAAACAGCAACCCCAATATTTGCACGTTCGAAGACCCTTCGCCGGCACCGAGGGCGGAGGAGTTGTACAGGCGGATTATCTCCCTGCCGCTTTTCCCGGCGATGTCCGACCGGGACGTGGACGATGTGATTGCGGCGGTACGCAAAGTCATCACCCGCGTGCGAAAAAAGTAGACGAGATTAACAAGATAACATATGTAGACAGGATGGACAGGAAAATTAAAATATATTGGACTGGATCAACAAGATTGACAGGATTGTGACAAAATTAGGATTTGTGTTAATCCTGTAAATCATCTTAAAAAATCCGACCCTTAAGAATACCTAGGAATATAAACAATTTATATTCCTGTTGATCTTGTCCATAAAACCTTTCCATCTCCCTAAACCAAATTTAATCGACACAACTTTCATAAAAGTTAAGAGGTTCTCCCAAGAATTTTTAATAAATTTGTCCAGACTTTGGATATGTTGCAGGAAAAAGTCATTCTATGTTAAAATTACGGAAGAAGTGTCTATTTATATCAAATTGATGGTTATGCTGGAAGGGATGCGCTATGAATATCTTCGGGGGCGATGTCCTAACGGCTCTTAGCAAAGCTCTTGATGCCTACGCCGAACGGCAGCGGGTCACGGCTCACAACCTTGCCAACATTAATACCCCCGGTTTTAAAAAGTCGGTGGTAAAGTTCGAGGAAGCCCTGGCGCGTTCGCTGGGAAGGGGGGACCGGCTCAACATAAAGCGTACCCACCCCCGTCATCTCGGCGGGGTCGACCTGCACGGTCTAAGGCCGGAAACCGTTAAGGTGGAAGGCACATCTATGCGGCCGGACGGCAATAACGTTGATATGGAAACCGAGATGGTAAACCTGGTGGCCAACACCCTTTCCTACCAAATGGCCAGCCAGGCGCTGTACAAAGAGTTTGAAAAAATGGGCTACATTATACGTGGTGGAGGTAGTCTGTAGATGGCGTTTTTTAATTATTTCGGCATTAGTGTTTCTGCGTTGACGGCAGAGCGCCTGCGTTTGGACGTCATTGCCAACAACCTGGCTAATATTGAAACCACCCGCGTCAACGAAGAAGGGGAACCGGTACCTTACCGGCGTAAATCGGTGGTGTTTGCCGAGCGTTTGGAGCAAGCTATGTACGGCCCGCAAGGAAGAGGTGTTAAAGTGGCTGCCATCGTGGAAGACGATGCGCCGTCCCGGATGGTCTATCAACCGGATCACCCGGATGCCAACGAGCAGGGCTATGTGGCCTATCCCAACGTGAATGTGGTAAATGAGATGATTGACATGGTAGGGGCTGTCCGGGCGTACGAAGCTAATATTCAGGCACTGGAGGCCAGTAAGCAGATTGTCCGGCACGCTTTAGAAATTGGTAGATAGACGTAGGTAGACGATAGGGATGAGCTTATTATCTCTTCATAATGCGAAAATTAGTGGTCCTACTTATAGCACAATTGACAATCAATCCCACGAAAAAGGCAAACCCATCGCGAGGTGGGGACGCAAAGCCACGGACCTGGATGAAAACGAGAGAATCCAGGTAGCCGGGTTTCCGACGGGATTATTTAGATAAACTATCCGTCGGATAGTTTTCTCTTTTTCATGGGGAAAGGATGGGATTATATGGATGGAGTAAAACAGTTATCGTTATCTTCAGTTCCTGATGTTAACAATAAAGTTGCCTCCACTCGTTCCGTTTCCTTTCTTTCTTTTGGCGAACTATTCAGCCAAGCAATAGAGAAGCTTAACCAGTCCCAGGTTAAGGCCGACAACGCCATTAAGGATTTTCTGGCCGGGGGTAAGCAGGATTTACACCAGGTCATGATTGCCCTCAAAGAAGCTGAAATTACCATGCAGCTGGCGGTACAGGTGCGCAATAAAATTGTCGAAGCCTATCAGGAAATTTCCCGTATGCCAATCTAGGAGTTGAAGTCGTAAATGGCCGAAAGCAGTCAAGGGACCACAGCCCTTGAAAAGTTTAAGGCCTTCAGCAGCACGCAAAAGGCGGCTCTGGTTCTTGCAGTGGTTGGAGTGCTGGCGGTACTATATTTTCTGGCGGCTATTGCTCTACAGCCCCGTTATACTCCTCTTTTCAGCGGGCTGGACCTCCGTGAGGCCGCTTCCATCAAGGCCAAACTCGACGAAATGCAGGTTCCTTACCGCATTTCCGGCGAGGGCACAACCATTGAGGTTCCGGAAGATAGGGTTTATAACATCCGGCTGGAGTTGGCCTCCAGCGGAGCACTCAGTGGGATTGGTGTCGGTTTTGAGATTTTTGACAAAACGAAGCTGGGTATTACCGAGTTCGAACAGCAGGTCAACTACCAGCGGGCCCTGCAGGAAGAACTGCGCCGGACCATTGTGCAGCTGTCAGAAGTCGAACAGGCCCGGGTGCACCTTGTGATACCGGAAAAGAGTGTCTTTGCCGAAGAACGGCCGGAACCTACCGCTTCGATCGCACTGCGCTTGAAACCGCTGGCCAAGCTGGAGCCCCGTCAGGTACAGGGCATTGTAAGCCTTGTGACCGGCAGCGTCGAGGGCTTGAAACCTGAAAATGTACATATCATCGATATGAACGGCAATATCCTTGATAATCCTACGGTGGGAGACAATTTTGCGGCCACGACACTTTCCCAACTGGAAATTAAGCGCAACTTCGAAAAGCAGCTCGAAAACCGTGTCCAGCAAATGCTGGAGCAGGTATTGGGACCCGGCAAGGCCGTGGCAATGATTACCGCCGAGCTGGATTTCAGCCGGCAGGAGACCGTGTCCAGCATACCGGAAGGCCAAATCGTAGTAAGCGAGCAGACCATTACGGAGCAGGGCCAAGCCGGGGGGGCTTCCGGACCAGCCGGTACAGGATCGCAATATGAGGAATATTTTGCTCTCGATGGCGCCGGCGGGGCTGGGCAGAGCCGGGAAGAAACCATTACCAACTACCAGGTGGGAACGAGACAACAAACTGTGATCAAACCCCCGGGTGATATCATCAGGTTGTCTACCGCCGTGGTCCTGGACGGTAATTTAACGCCCGCCAAGACCGAGAGGATACGCAACATTGTGGCTACGGCCATTGGCTTTGATGAAGCCCGTGGCGATCAAATTCAGGTTACCAGCATGGCCTTTGATAAAAGCTACCTGAATGAATTGGAAGATCAGATGAACCAAGCTTCCGCCGCGGCGCAAAAGAAGAAAGAACAGGAATTGGTACTGAAAATGATCATTGCAGGGGCGGCGGCATTGCTGGGCTTGATTCTACTGATCGTTTTCTTTATTTGGCGCCGGCGCAGCCGTAGAAGAGCCCGGCAGGAAGCCGAGACCCTCATCAGCCGGATGAAGCCGGAAACCATGCCGGAGACGTCTGATGAATGGGATATTAATATTGAGAAACGGCGTGAACAGGACAGGGAAAAGCTATGCAAAATTGCCGAGGAGCACACACGTGATGTTGCCGATATCATTAAGATTTGGCTGCGGGAAAAAAGGAGGGGTTAGACGTTGGCCGCACAAATGTTGCAGATGGATGGATTACAAAAAGCAGCCGTCTTACTCATTGCCCTGGGTGCGGAGCTGAGTGCCAAAATTTTGAAGCAGAATTTTGACGACGATGAAATTGAACGTCTTACCTATACCATCAGCAATATGGGGCAGATTCCCGCGGAAACCAAAGACCTTGTCATATCCGAATTCAAACAGCTGTTTGAAGCCCGCCAGTATATTCTTCAGGGTGGTGTGTCCTATGCCCGGGAAATGCTGGAAAAGGCCATCGGCCCGGCCAGGGCTACCGAACTTATCAAAAAACTGACCACCAGCGGCAAGATTTTGCCTTTTACCTCTTTACGCAAGACTGACCCCCGCCACCTGTTGAGTTTTCTGCAGAACGAACATCCCCAGACCATTGCGCTGACGATGGCCTACCTGCAGCCGGAACAGGCGGCCCTTGTTTTGGCGGGGCTGCGTGAAGAGGTGCAGGCGGACGTCGCCAAGAGAATTGCCGAGATGGAACGTGCTTCCGTTGAAATCGTGGACGAAGTGGAAAAAGTGTTGGAAAGCAAGCTGTCCAATGTGGTCCAGGAAGACCGTACCCGGGGCGGCGGGGTGGACGTCCTGGTCGGTATCCTTAATGCCGTTGATCGTGCTACGGAAAAGAAAATTTTAGAAGAGTTGGAAAGAGAAGACCCGGCCTTGGCCGAAGAAGTGCGCAAGCGCATGTTTGTTTTCGAAGATATCGTCAAACTGGATGATATTTTCATTCAGCGCATCCTGCGTGAGGTTGACACTAAGGACTTGGCGGTGGCATTGAGAGGTGCCAATGAGGAAGTGCGCAACCGTGTGTTCCGCAACCAGTCGCAGCGTGCTGCGAAAATGTTGAAGGATGAGATTGAATACATGGGCCCGGTGCGGCTGCGTGACGTTGAAGAAGCCCAGCAGCGTATTGTCAAGGTGATCAGGTCTTTGGAGGAAAGCGGAGAGATTATTATTTCCCGGGGTGGCGAAGATGCCATTCTTGTCTAGCCGCGTGATTAGGGGCGCCTTCCTGGGCGCGCCGCAGAACCTGGAACTGAGAACAATCGGCTCGCATGATGATACACCGGCACCGGAGCAGCCAGACGCAGGTGAGATTGACCTGCGGGAAAAGGCGCGTCAAGAAGCAGCCGCCATTCTGGCAGAGGCACAGAAAGAGGCCGGGGATATCAAGGAAAAGGCCCGGCAGGACGGTTACCGGCAGGGCCGGCAGGAAGCGGCCCGGGAAATGGAGGCGCAGAGGCGCGCGGTACAGGAACAGGCCCGGGATTTGCTGCGGGCTGCAGAAGAGAAGAGGCGGGAAATCCTGCGCGGCCTGGAAGAGGAAATTGTAGACCTGATTGTTGAGACGGCCGAGAAATTGGTAATGCAGCAGTTGTCCCGGGATCCCCAGGCGGTGCGGGCGGTAGTGCAGGAAGCGATAGCGCTGGTACGTGACCGGGCGCAGGTATACGTGTACGCTCACCCGGAGGACGTGCCTGTTTTGGAAGAGAGCCGCGATGAGCTGCTGGCAGCGCTGCGGCCTAATGCCGTGCTTCATATTGTACCTGACAAGGGGCTGCGGCGCGGCGGCTGCCTGGTGGACACTCCCCAAGGGATGGTGGATGCGACTCTGGATACCCGTTTGGAGGCGATCAGAAAAGCGCTGGGAGGACGGTAGTAATACAGTGGTGACACAGTTGTGACACAGTAGTGACACGATGGCGAGGCGGGAGCCTTGCAAAGGCTCCCCTACATCCTTGCTAAGTAACTTATGTAGAATGCAGGGGAGAGTTTGTAACCCTCCCGGACCCATAAGGAATGCTTAAAAGGAGAGAAATATGAGCACAGCGCTACCTGCCATTGATCTACAACAAATGCGGCAGCGCCTGGCCAGTGCCCGGGTAATCAAACAGCTGGGCCGGGTAACCAAGGTGGTTGGACTTACTATCGAGGTAGTAGGCATCGATGCCTTTATCGGCGAGGTATGTGATGTTTTTGTCCCGGAAAGGCCGGGATCGGTGCCGGCCGAAGTGGTGGGTTTCCGGGACGGGGTATCACTGCTGATGCCTTTGGGCGATCTTTCCGGGGTACGCCCCGGTTCCAAGGTGGAGCCCAAGGGACATGCTATGACCATCAGTGTGGGCGATTACCTGCTGGGCCGCGTTTTGGACGGTCTCGGCCGTCCCTTGGACGGTGATTGTACCGGTGAGGGTACCGAGATGCCGATTTTTAACGCCCCGCCGGGGCCGTTGGAACGCCGCCGAATTAAAGAACCCCTTGCTACCGGCATACGGGCCATTGACGGCTTTATTACCTGCGGCCGGGGACAGAGGGTCGGTATTTTTGCCGGTAGTGGCGTGGGCAAAAGCGTAACCATGGGAATGATTTGCCGCTACGCCAGTGCCGACGTCAATGTGGTTGCCCTGGTAGGCGAGCGCGGGCGTGAGGTGCGAGAGTTCATCGAACGCGACCTGGGTATGGAGGGCCTGAACAAATCCGTAGTAGTGGTGGCTACCTCCGATCAACCGGCTCTGGTGCGGCTGCGGGCGGCCTTTGTGGCGACTGCCATTGCCGAGTATTTCCGTGACCAGGGGCGGGACGTGCTGCTGTTGATGGACTCGCTCACACGGTTTGCCATGGCCCAGCGGGAGGTCGGCTTAACCGTCGGGGAACCCCCGGCGACCAAGGGTTATACGCCTTCGGTATTTGCCCTGCTGCCGGTGCTTTTGGAGCGGGCCGGCACCGCGGCGAAAGGTTCCATTACCGGGTTCTATACTGTTCTGGTGGAGGGTGACGACATGCAGGAGCCGGTGGCTGATACGGCGCGCAGCATCCTTGACGGGCATATTGTACTCAGCCGGGATCTTGCTGCGGCCCATCATTACCCGGCGATAGATATCCTGCAGAGTACCAGTCGCTTGATGACCGAGATCGTCAGCGAGGAACACGAGCGTCATGCGGGTGACCTGCGGCGCTTGCTGGCGGCTTACCGCCAGTCGGAAGATCTGATCAATATCGGCGCTTATGTTTCCGGCTCCAACCCCCTGGTTGACAGAGCGATCGAGGTTTACCCGGCTTTAATGGAGTTTTTGCGCCAGCAGCCGGATGAAACGGAAAGCTTCGAGGATTCTGTCGCCCGGCTCAGCACTTTGGCGGGGGAGGCGTAAATGATGGCGCGGTTTGTTTTTCGCCTGGAACCGGTTCTGCAGGAGAGAGCATTACGGGAGGAACTCGCGCAGCAAAAACTGGCCGAAGCATTGCGGGAGAAACACCGCCAGCAGGAATTACTGGAGGGCGTGAGGCGGAAGCTGTTGCAAACTTTAAATGCGCCCGGTGTTACGGGAACGGACGTGTGTAACCTGATACACCATTCCATATTCAGGGAAGTTTTATCATACCAGGAGAAAACACTGGTCCAGGAAGTGCGCCAAAAAGAAGCTGTAGTTGTCGAGCGGCAGCAGGAGGTAACCAGGGCGCGCCGGGAAAAGAAAAAGTTTGAAAAACTCAAGGAAAGGCGCTATCAAGAATATCTCAAGGAAGTGCGCAGGCAAGAAGCCAAAATCCTGGATGATATCACCTGCCGCCGTTATCCCAAACGGGATTAACAGGATTAATCTCAATAGTGACACAGTAGAAATACAGTAGTGACACAGTAGAGACACGATAGAGACACAGTAGAGACGCAGTAGGTTTGGGGCATTTCTCTGGGGTCGGCGGTCTCGAACTTCGAACCTCGAACGTTGAACGCCGAACCTCGGTGCGCCACGAGGCTGGTGCGTGGCTGCCGGTGAAAGTCCGGCCCA
>JACDOK010000051.1 GCA_017656185.1 Peptococcaceae bacterium
AGGATAAACAGGATTAACACGATGTAATATTGAGTTTGAGGCATTTCTTTGGGTCTTTATTCTAAATTGCGAAAACATGGTTGCCGATACGTGTGATCACGTGACGGTTGTGTATCCAACTGCTGGTAGCTTTGGCGGGATTCCAGAAATAGAGCGCGCCCCCGGTAGGATCAACACCTTTTATGGCTTCCTTGGCCGCCCGAAGCGCATCCTCGCTGATCGGGTGTCTAATAGTTCCCTTGCGTACG
This sequence comes from Peptococcaceae bacterium, assembly GCA_017656185.1. Taxonomy (GTDB): domain Bacteria; phylum Bacillota; class Desulfotomaculia; order Desulfotomaculales; family JACDOK01; genus JACDOK01. Next base: position 249 of record JACDOK010000051.1, read on the forward strand.
GCGTAAAAGGCGCCGGGTTGGTGAGTCACCTTGTAAATACTGTCGGGGAAACGCTCGTCTTCCACACGGTTGATAATAACTGCTCCTACGGCTACCTTGCCTTTGAAAGGTTCTCCCCCGGCTTCCCCTTCAATGACCCTTGCCAGTATCAAAACATCCGCCGGGGAAAGTTTTGCACCCTGTAAGGTTGTTTCCCGGGTTTTACCGGTATGTAAGCTTTTAACGGCAGCTTCTTCCTGTGCACCACCGGAATCGGCCGCCTGGTCACGAGCAGCAGCCAACAGCGGTTTGCCCAGCATCGTTTCGCCGCTTTGGACAGCCGCAACATAGGATATGGTAAATAATAAAATGAGACCCACTAAAAACAGTGCTGTTCCCACGACGATTTGTGATGTCTTATTGTGCTGACCGGTCACCGTCTCCCTCCTTTCTTCAAACACTGGTCCCCAGGTGAGTTTAGACACAACCGGGGGTTATATTGTTCCAGGAGCCGTCCAAAAAAATGACTGGGCTAGTATATCCAAACCCGTAAATGCCGTCAAGAGGAATTTTGTCTCCAAATCCACCTTTTGGAAAGGGGGAATTAAGACCGGATGGACAGGATTAGGAACAAGATTTTGTAGTATTCGATGGGCGGCATTCCTTTGGGGTCTGAATTTAGACAGGATGAACGTATTCCATTGTTGACCCTTGACAGTCTTAATATAGTAGTGTATTATTAAGGTAATACAGTAAGATTGTAAAGCTGAGGCGGTACCATAATGGATTTTACCGAAGATCGTCCCATTTACCTGCAGATAATTGAAGAAATAAGCCGGCGTATTGCCCGGGGAGGTCTGCCTCCCGGGAAGAAGATGCCTTCGGTGAGAGAACTGGCTATGGAAATGAAGGTCAATCCCAACACTGTTCAGCGTGCATACCACGAACTCGAACGGGAAGGGGTTATTTTTACCCGCCGGGGCCAGGGTAGTTTTGTCACGGAAGACAGGGAGGCGGTATCGCGATTGAAAGATCAACTGGCTTCTGATGCCGCACAGCGTTTCATAAAGGAAATAGTCGCGCTTGGCTTTAAGCCGGCTGAAGCGGTGGATTTAATTCGGCAGGCGGTATACGCTGAGGAAGAAGGAGGAAAACGGTGAATTTATCAATTCTGGTTCAACATGTGACCAAGAGGTTTGGCCGTACTTTTGCTCTGCGTGATTTTAGCCTAGCTGTACCCCATGGTATTGTTATGGGGATTTTGGGGCCCAACGGCAGCGGTAAGTCCACTTTGATGCGTATTCTGGCCGGTGTCCAGCGCCCTGACTGGGGACGGGTCGAAGTTTTAGGGCAAACGCCCGGGGCATGCACAAAAGCCCGCGTGGCCTTTGTACCTGAAATAGACCACCTCTATCGTTGGATGGATGTACGGGAAGCCCTGGATTTTACGGCATCGTTCTGGGATGATTTTGATTATGCCCGGGCGGAAGAACTACTTGCATTCACCGGCTTAAAGAGGGAAAACCGTATTGCCGATCTTTCCAAAGGCCTTAAGGCACGACTGAAATTAGTAATAGCAATGTCACGCAAAGCCGACGTGGTACTGCTTGATGAACCTTTATCCGGGATCGACCCTGTTTCCCGCGAACGTGTGCTGCAGGGGATTGTACAGGGATACCGTCCCGGCGAAGCCACGGTGCTTATTACTACTCATCTGGTAAGAGAAGTCGAACCCCTGTTGGATAGAGTGGCCTTTATGCGGGATGGCGAATTGGTATTGGAAGGGGAAGTGGAAACGCTGCGCCGTGAGCGGGGCCGGTCACTGGAACAAATCTACCGGGAGGTGCTGGCATGAAGGGCTTATGGCCGTTATATAAAAAGGAATTTCAAGGAATGTGGATCTACTTTGTTAGCGGTCCGGTGGTAACGGTAATCTGGCTGGCCTTTTTGGCCAGTCGTGCCGCAGGATGGTTGACGGGTAGTGCTTGGAGTCCCGGCACGGTTCTCGGCTGGTCTTTCATGCTGCTGTTTGCTATTGGGTTGTTTACCTTGTTGTTGGGTTTCCACGTTTTATCCCATGAATGGAATAATGATACGGTCTACTGGCTGCTTTCACTGCCGGTGAGGGGATATGTCATCGCGGGGGCTAAATTCTTAACGATCGTGAGCTGGACGGCGGTCACACTTCTGCCGGCGTTCTTGGGTATTAATTGGATGAGTTTATGGTTGCTTGATTTTTATATACCGGCTGAGTATTTTATCGCTGGATATTTTCTTACCACAGGAGTGATGGTTGGGGTAGCTCTGGTGGCGATGTTGGCAGAGGCGATTGGTTTAACGGTACGGCGGATGCGTTGGTTTGTCACGGCGGCATCCTTTGTGGGCGGCCTTTATCTACATGCAAAACTGTCGCGTCTTTTAGAACCGGTTTTTAGTTTTCTGCCCACCATCCCCGGTCTCACCGGCGTTTCCTGGACGTCAGAACGAGTCAGCTTTTCTATGACGGATATGGCCCTGGCCTTGGCCGAACCTGTTTCCGGTCTGGTGGTGTCAGTGCTGATGTTTGTGGCCGTAGGTTGGTTAATTGACCGCCGTTTGGAAGTGTAAGTTAGTAACCGTATCACTATGCGTCACCACTGCGTCACTATCGTATCACAGAACCGCCAGGCCCATATCAACCCTGCGTACTGGCCGTCTTGCTGTCTTCTCCCGCCTGTGAGGCCACAAGGTTTGGTACCAACTGCTTATTTGTTTCCCGCTTGGCTTTCATCACTGCCTCTTCGGCATAATCAGTGGAAATCAAATACAGGTGCACCCATAAGCTGTGCTGGTTGGCTTTACCGGATAGTTCCCCGGCTAGATCTTTGTATTTCTTTTCGACCCGGTCCTTAAAACGTGAAAAATCATGCAGGATTTCAACGATATCACGGTAGTTATAGGACACCCCGTCCCGTAGGGTCTTAGGCAATTTATACCACCTCCTACCATGGTAAATAATACCATATTGTAAAAGGATGTGTAAATAGAAAATAATGGGCACGCGGCCCATTATTTTCGATAAAATAAGGTGGTACTGTAAGTTGCCGTAGTGATACCGGTTTTACGTCTACCTGCCGAAAGCCTGCTGCTGTTGCTGGTTGGGGTTGTATGCCATGGCTCCCGGGGTCATCGCCTGTTGCAAGGTATTGTTGGCGCTCTGGATCCAGTTCTGCATTCCCATGTTAGGCTGCTGCTGTTGGAACTGGCCCAAAGCCTGCTGCTGTTGGGGCCAGCCCCAAACCTGCTGCTGCTGTTGCTGGGTTGGGCTGTAAGCCATGGCACCCGGGGTCATCGCCTGCTGCAAGGTGCTGTTAGCGTCCTGGATCCAGTGCTGCACTCCCAGGTTGGGCTGCTGCTGTTGGCCGAAAGCCTGTTGCTGCTGCTGCTGTTGTTGTTGGGGCCAGCCGTAAACCTGCTGCTGGTACATAGGCATCTGGTAGGCACCCGTGGTGCCCCATCCGGTAGTACCGTACTGGGTGGTGAATTGTTGAGTCCTGAAAGGACTTACCCCGGTGGTGGCCATCGTATTGACGAAGCTGGAAAGCTGGTTCAGGCTGTTATGCAGGCTTTGCGCCATCTGCTGGATGCGTTGCAGCTGCTGGGCGGCACTGCTTTCCATCTGCTGCATCCTTTGAAGTTGTGCCGAGTTGGAGGCCTCGTTTTGCGCCAGGCTTTGGGCCATAGATGCGATGTTGTTAATGTCCTGTCTCAGGCTGTTGAGTTGTTGTTGTAGTTGTTGGTGAAACATTCATTTTCCCCCTTTGGTGCTTTTTTTGGGTAGTATTGGCTCCAAATGGGCACAGTTATTAGTGGAAATTATCTCCACTCCCTTTTGGATACCAGATTGAGATAGGCTCCTCCCGAAGGTTGAAAGATATATCTTTCGATGTCTGAATGCAGCGCCACGGCACGTAGCCCGTAGTTAAGACATATCCAGGGGGCGTCACGTATGATGATCTCCTGTGCTTTGTGATACAGGGACGCGCGTGTTTCTTCATCGGTTGTTTGCTGGGCCTGGGCCATTAAAAGATCGGCTTCGGGGTTGGCGTAGCGGGCGGTATTAAGACCGCATTCAATTTGGGAAGTGGCCAACAGGTTATAGGTAAAATTATCAGGATCGCCGTTGTCACTTACCCAGCCGTACAGGAACAGGTCTCCTTCCCGGCGGTGGATGGCGGCTTTGCATTCTTTCCATGGGTAAACGATAATCTTAACCTCAATTCCCACGAGCTCCAATTGATCTCTGATAGCGGCTGCTAAAGACGGGCCTCCTGCCGGGTTATAAGGCCTGGGCCCGTGATAGGTGATGATGGTTACGGATCGATCGGACCACCCTGTTTCCTCGATAAGACGCATAGCTTTTTCCGGGTCGTAGGGATGACACTCCAAAGCATCATCATATCCCAAAACACCAGGGGGAATAGGCCCGCAGGCGGGAACGGCGCTGTACCTGAAAAGCTTATTTACCAGAGCACGGCGGTCAATAGCATAACATATCGCCCGGCGCAGCTGCGGGTTGTCAAAAGGAGGTTTATCGGTATAAAATCCTAGGTAACCGGTGCTTAATCCCGTACCTTCCTTAATATAGTAGCCCGCGCCGGTGGGGGTTTTTTGCGGGGTGACGTCATTCGCAATGTCGACCTTTCCTTGTGCTGCCATCGCGAGACGCTGTTTTTCCTCTGGAATAACCTTAAAAGTAATCACGTCGGCACGCGGCTGGGGCCCCCAGTAATGGGGGAACGCGGTTAAGACCGGTTGCCGGGGGTGCGGTGCGGCAAGGCGGAAGGGGCCTGTACCCGCAGGAAGACCTTCCGTTTGTGTAGGGCCGGTCAGGGCGGCCGGAAGCATCGCCAGGTTGCGGATGAACGGCGCGTAGGGATAACGCAGGTAAAAGCGAACGCTATTCTTATTAATAACTTCGACGCGTTCGATGGGGCCGAAAATAAAATTGCCGTAAGGGTATTTGTCCTTTGCGGCCATGCGCTTTTCGGCCCACATTTTGACATATTCGGCGGTAAGAGGTGTGCCGTCGTGAAAGATCACGTTCCGGCGCAGTTGGAAGGTCCACCGCCGGGCATCCGGGCTCACCTCCCAGGCTGTGGCCAGGCAGGGTTCAACTTTGGTGCTGCCCGGGGCAAAACGTACCAGTCCTTCGTAAACATTACGCAGCACCTGCATCTCAGCCGGCTTGGTTGCTTCTTCCGGATGCAGCGTTTCCGGTGTTTCCGGCAAAGCTACAACGAGGACACGGCCATTGGACCCTTGAGAAGACGACCCCGGAGTGGCATTGCGGTCTAGGTGCCTCCCGATACCGATAATGATAAAAAGTAAAACCAGGGGAATAATAATGCGGCGCATAATAACCTCCCAATATGATACCTTTTTTGGAGTTATTTCTAGGTAGCAATTGTAAAATCCTTCCAAATAATGGTGATCTGCCGCGGTAATGATGATGTTAGTTACTTTAGATTTTTGCTTAATGGGAAGATTAATGGTATTAACAGTTTGGGGAAAGAGGAAAGGGGGCTAACTATGGCAATGCTTTTCGGCCCGGCCGGCAACTCCCGTTCTTTCTATGAGCAGGGTCATAAATCGTCGCTGGATGCGCCGAAATGGCTGCGGCAACTGGGATTGGGGGCTTATGAGTATCAATGCGTACGTGGTGTCAACATTGGCGAGCGGACGGCTGCGCATCTCGGGGCAGCGGCTGCGCGGGAAAACATCACCTTGAGCATCCATGCGCCTTATTACATTAACCTGGCTTCTGAAAACAGGGAGCAAGTGGTTAAAAGTAAGGAACACCTGTTAAAATCCCTGCGGGCGGCACGTTGGATGGATGCCCGGCGGGTTGTTTTCCATACCGGAAGTGCCGGGAATGATCGCGAGGCCGCCATGGAACGGGCCAAAAAGGCCTTAACGGAAGTATTGGAAGAAGCTGCCGATGAGGGCTTGGACGATATCATATTGGCTCCCGAGACCCTGGGTAAGTATTCCTATATCGGCTTACTGGACGAGGTACTGGAGTTATGTACTTTGGGTCCCAACCTGTTTCCGTGCGTTGATTTTGGACATGTTCACGCCATTGATCAGGGCGTATTGACCGACCGGGCGGCTTTTGCCAAGGTACTGGACCGCATCGAAGAGCGCATGGGCCGGGAGGTCCTGCGGCGCCTGCATATTCATTTCAGCCCTGTGGAATACGGTAAAACCGGGGAAAAACGCCACCGCACCGTTGAGGAGGGCTACGGCCCGGATTTTACACCGTTGGCCGAATTAGTCGTGGAGCGTGACCTGGAACCGGTATTGATTTGTGAGTCTAACGGCACCCAGGCGGAGGATGCGGTGTATTATCAAAGCATATATCGAAAGATAAAAGATAAAGCCTCAATTTAGTAAAAAAGGTTTACTTTTTCCTTTGCTCTTTTGTATAATATTCTGCGTTGCAAATATTTTGCTGTAAGGAGAGAGACCAATGCTGCCGGTACCCAAAAAGTTTTTCGTGACTGCAGTCTCTGCTGAAGGCAAAAGCCGTTTAAACGCTTTTGACAATGCTTTATTGGCGGCGAGAATCGGCAACGTAAACCTGTTGCGGGTTTCGAGCATTCTTCCTACTGGAGCCGAGTACGATCCCGATTTACAATTTCCTGCCGGTGCCCTGGTGCCGACGGCATATGGTTCCATTACCAGTGACGTGCAGGGGGAACTGATTGCCGCCGCAGTAGGTGTAGCTGTTGATCCTGCGGGTTTTGGGGTTATTATGGAATACTCCGGTAAATGCAGCCGTGATGAAGCCTACCGTGCTGTTGAAGAAATGCTGGCCGAAGCGTTTGCAAAACGGGGGTTATCAATAAAGGACAAAAAAATTAAGGCTGTGGAACACCGGGTGGATAAAGTCGGTTGCTGCCTGGCGGCGGTGCCATTATGGTATTAGTTGGTAAGGAGGATGGATAAGTGGAACTGTGGTATACCGAGAAACAAGATGACAATTTTTCGATGAGTTACCGGGTTAAGGAGTCTCTCCACGTAGAGGAGACGGGTTTTCAGCATTTGGCCGTGTTGGATACCGTTCCCTTCGGGCGTATGCTGGTGCTGGACGGTATTGTGCAGACCACCGAGGTCGACGAGTTTATCTATCACGAGATGATTGCGCATGTGCCACTCAACACGCACCCCAACCCGAAGAAAGTGCTGATTATCGGCGGGGGTGACGGGGGTACGCTGCGCGAGGTCACCAAGCACCCGGCGGTTGAAAAAGCCATACTGGTTGAAATCGACGAGCGGGTTATTGTCAATGCGAAAAAGTATCTGCCCACCCTTGCCAAGGGGTTTGAATCTCCGAAGGCTGAAGTGGTCATCGGTGACGGCATCAAGTATGTGCAGGAACACAAAAACGAGTTTGATGTCATTATTGTGGACTCTACCGATCCGGTAGGCCCTGCCGTGGGGCTGTTCAGCCGGGAATTTTACCGTTCTATTCACGAGGCTTTAAAGGACGACGGGTTGTTTGTGGCCCAGACCGAGTCACCTTATTTTATGGCTGACCTTATCGGGCGTATTCATAATGATGTCCAAACTATTTTTGATATCGCGGCGGTTTATTGGTGTATCGTTCCTACTTACCCGGGCGGGATGTGGAGTTTCACCATGGGTTCCAAGAAATACCATCCCGCTGATATCGATGATAAGGCACAAGTCCCTTATGAGACAAGATACTATACTCCGGCGATGCATAAGGCTGCGCTTGCAATGCCGCGTTTCATCGTGGAACAAATGCGGTCGAAAAGGGGATAAGCTGTGCGGGATACCGTTAAAGAATATGATTTTATGGCCTCCGGTAGCGATTACCAGGGGGCTTCCATTATTTTAGTGGGTGCGCCGCTGGATGCCACGGTTTCTTTTCGTCCCGGAACACGTTTCGGGCCACGCGCCATAAGGGAGATGTCGTACTGCCTGGAAGAATATAGCCCCGACTTGGGACACGACCTCGGCGAAGTTTCTTTTTACGATGCGGGTGACCTAGTGTTCCCTTTGGGATATCTTGATGCCTGTCTTGCCACTATTGAGACGGCGGCTGAAAAAGTCTTAGGGGATGGCAAGCTCCCGGTTTTTTTGGGAGGGGAACACCTGATTACGCTGCCTTTGGTGAAGGCGGCGGCAAGATATCACCCGGACCTGGCCGTCATACAGCTTGACGCCCATGCCGACCTGCGTGACGAGTACTTGGGGGCCCGACTTTCCCATGCTACCGTCATGCGAAGGGTGGTCGAGGTTGTGGGCCCCGAAAATGTAATCCAGTTGGGGATACGTTCGGCGGTAAGAGAAGAAGTGCAGTATGCTGGGGATAACACCCTTTTGTTTTTTCACGAAGTAGTATCGGTTTTAGAAGACTTGCTGCCCAGCCTGCGGGGGCGCCCGGTATATGTGACTATTGATATTGACATTGCCGACCCTGCTTACGCACCCGGGGTAGGTACGCCTGAACCGGGGGGGATCGAGGCGCGGGAACTGCTGCAGGCCGTCTATTTTCTCTACGAGCTGAATGTGATCGGCCTTGATCTGGTGGAGGTCAACCCGGCTTACGATCATAGAGGGCAGACGGCGCTGTTGGCTGCCAAGGTTTTGCGCGAAGCTATCCTCTGCCTGGGATATGGAAGGCGGGGGAAAATCAAAATTGTTAACGGGAGAAACCGCAATAGGGGTTGACTTTGCCCGCTGATTTTTATAAAATAACATTGTGCCTGCGGAGCCGTGGTGTAGTCTGGTTTAACATACTGGCCTGTCAAGCCAGAGATCGCGGGTTCAAATCCCGTCGGCTCCGCCATAAATAAGCGGGAGAATCGGGGTAGGAACCTCGATTTTTGTGTCTGCGGCTACAATTCTTGAGTCTAATGCCGAAAAGTCCTTGCAAAAGGATCGCGAAAATGTTATAATACATCTTGCGCGGACGGGTAACATAACTATGGGTGCAGGATATATGGCAAGGTAGCTCAGTTGGTAGAGCAGGGGACTGAAAATCCCCGTGTCGGCGGTTCG
>JACDOK010000052.1 GCA_017656185.1 Peptococcaceae bacterium
CCTGAAAACAACTACCCTACCAGAGGGATTTTACACACAAGTTTGGACTTGACCTTCTTACATCCCCTATCCTTGATTATTTAATCTGCGCATTCTGGAGAATTTGAACACCTGTTCCGGGATTTCTGAACGGTGGCTGAACGGAGCGACGCTGGCTTATGGTAATAGTATCCAAGTGTTCATTTTCAGTCAAGTTTGGACATGATTTTTCGCATAGATTCCCCCCTCAGTTCAATCTTGTAGGCGTTGTGGACGAGACGGTCCAGGGTGGTATTGGCGATAGTAGGGTCAGCGATAGCTTCATGCCACTGGCTTACCGGAATCTGACTTACGACAAGGGTGGAAACCGACTGGTTGCGGTCCTCCAGGGTGTCGAAAAGGTCACGGGCCTGTTTAAGTTCGATAGGTGTAAACCCCCAATCGTCAAGGATCAAGAGATGCGTTTTCTATAGTTTGCGTACTGGGCTAAGAAAGACTAACTCTCCGGTATTTCAGGAGGGTTAGGTACTTATTTTTGCAAACGGGCTTAGATATACGTAATGGGGGTGCGAAGAGATTTTCGTGCTGGTGCCCATACTGCCCAGCACCAGGATGTTTATCCCGCGTTCCAGAATAGTAGCTCAAAGGACTGATGCCGGTGAAGCTGGTGAAAATAATAGCTTCATATGTCATTGTTTTTTGTCTAGGTCTTCTCTTGCTCAATTTAATGACAGCAGACTACCGAGAACTTTTACGCCAAACACAAAGACTTGAAAACGACTTTTATATAGCTTTTATCCGTCTCAGCGTGATAGCCGTTCTTTTCGGCGTCTTGATCGAGTGGATGCGACTACTCGGAGCAATAAAGGGCAAGTTCGGTCTTAATTGGCTTCTTGTACCAGCACTGGTGCTGCTGGCGCTCGGATTAATACATCCTTATCCATATCACCAGACCTTTTTTGGTTTGCCCCATGGAATTGATCCCCTGGGATGGCTTGTTGACCCTCTAAAATACGGCGTTACGAGCATCCTCATTAGTGTTCTTGCCGGGATTCTATTGGTGCGTTCAATAACTAAAGAAAACGACTAGATTTTGGTTGACCTTTATCAAAGGTAGTTTTACAGTTTTCCAACGCCAAACCTCAGTACCATCTAATTCATTAATGAGAACTTGTTGGAATCAATGCCATTGTGTGGTGGACACGCTTTTGGGTTACTCGGGGAAGAGGTCCTTAATCAGGACCTCCTATTCATCTACAAATTTCACTAACTAGCCGGTAAACTTCATTGCGCAACTCGGTTAAGGTTCTTTCATAAGTATAAAGCTGGGTCTTCCCTGGGGTTGCAAAATGGTCGTTAATTTTCTTAGTCCCTCGTTATTAAAGCAGCCGCAATTAATGCGTCCTTTTCCAAGTCGTTAAGACGTTTCCCTAGTACGATATTCATTGCTTGGAGTTCATAAGTTATCCCTTCACGAAAGGATTGCCCAAAGAGCGCAAAATGTGCTGCTGCCAATCCCATTAAAGTTCCGGCTTGTTTAATTTTATCAGGCCTACTAACCATAAAGTATGGCCTCCACTGCTCGATCCCCGGCATTGGGTGGGATGTCCAAAAGGCGGGTTTCCAAAGCCTCGATCCTGCGCCTCAATTCCTTTTCGAGGCAGGGTGCATTTCCGGCACATTTTTTAGAGACTGCGGCAAGGTTCTTATGCAGAGCTTGAGGATCGTGATGGTTATCTAATACCTGTTCCAAGGCAATCGTGTCACGAATAGCTTTCAATAGCTGTTCACAGCGCATCGACATGCTTTCATAGAGATCCTTTTCTTCAAGCTCAATGCGGCAGTTCCCCAAAACGTTTTCCAGGCCCAGCCGGGAAATCGGAAGCACGGGAATGTCACCGGTTTCACCTATGACAATACCTGTCCTTAGGACCAGATGCAGGAAGGGAGACATCAACTGACCGGTTTTAAGCCCATCCCGGCTTATTACCCCAAGATTAACCTTTGCCCCGGTTTCCTTTACGACTTGCGCATTGGCATCCCATTGGTCTGTCCATGGCCATGGGTTATGTGTCACAGCCAGGATATCGTAATCGCTTTTCGGTTTGGCATAACCATAAACCCGTGAGCCATAGCAGATTAATGCAACACAGTCGGGTACATGTTTCACCACAGACGCGATAGCGACCGGCCACCCGGCATCGATCTTACGTAGTTTTTCAATCTGTTCCGGTTTAACTTCCATTCCCGGTCACCTCTTGCAAACATTATAACACAGATTGGCCTAGGACATAGCTAGGGCAGTGGACCGGACGAGTAATAGTGCCAGCCAGCAGAGCAGCACGTGGGATCGGATACGGTCCTCCAACCTATGATACACCGGCCTGAATTCTAAAGTCTTTAAAGTACGAAAGGCATCTTCTACTTGTAACAACTGCTTGTAACCCAAAGCCACATCTTCGGGGGAAATGATATCATAAATGGATACATTCAAACCCGTGGTTGTCTGCACTATCCTGACGTTAGCCCACCACGCGGACCTGACTTTCGTCAGGTTGCAGGCCCAAGTTACTTTATCAACACCAGTACAATTTTATACGCCATTTTGCACTTTTTGGACACCCATTTGGACATTTCAGACATTACTGGTAGACAACCTCCATTCCATTTTGTACCTTGAAGCTAGGTTCCATTCGTTGGGGGAACTGGTAACCTATCCGATAACAGAGTAAGGAGGCGAATCTTTATGTTAAAGGTGGGAAGAAACCTATGTCAGACAAGAATCAACATCTAATGGGTGTGGTTGTATAGGGTATAGCAATGCCATAAGGAACTACGAAAGCCTAGAATTGGCACCAGTGCTATATTGCTCTGGTGAAGAGGGAAAGGAGATGGTTAGATTGCTAAAAAGATTTCTTATTATTGTTGTTTGCCTTCTTTTGGTCTTAGCGATTCCCACGGTTGCATTTGGCTCGTATGCCTATAATTACGGGTTGATGATAGTCAATCCCAATTACCGGTGGACAGAATCGTTTGTGGAGCATCCAACGGAAAGCAGATTGGCTTTGGTTATCCCGTTTACTAAGTCTTGTGGCCATGGGGAGATCTGGGTGGATGCTTACGATGGAACGATGCTAGGTGGTAATGAAACGGATTAGTCAAATGTAATCTCCTGTATCAAAGCTGCTGACAATGAAGGTCAGCAGCTTTATTCTGTTAGTAGAAGACGGTCTTACGACGTGCGGAGGTCTGCCTAATGAAGAACAAACTTGTTTCAATCGCTCTTGGGCTGGCTATAGTGATGCTGCTGGTTTCTCAAAGCGGTCAATGCTTGGGTAGCCAGCTTAGCCTTGCTATCTCCCAAGCAGATGAGATTCAAGTCTTTAAGGTGGATGGGGACGGTTCACGGCTTATGGCGGTTCATCATCGAGGCACCCCTGAGTTTGATTGGTTGATTAGCGAACTTCAAAAAGCTAGCCTAAGAGGTACAGTGATGGAAGTAGCTCCCGATGTCAGAATCGTATTTCTTTCAGAAAGAAACATCTTATACGAAGCAAAGTATTGTTCCTTTGATGGGAGGTTGCAGGGTAAGAACGCCAAGGACATTCTGTTTTTAAAACCAAACTTATTTGACTGGTATCGACTTAGACAATAGTTTTTTTCCGTTATCCTCAAATAATTCATTATTTCTTTGATGAAAAGTCATAGTCTATTCAAGCGCATTCTTTCATTAATGTATTTTCATGACCGTTACTGCTGCATTTGGGGTCATTGGTTTTTAGATAATCCAAATCCTGGGTTCTGTCGTCTTAGAGATAACGAGGGTTTGTTGTGTCGGATGTAAGAGCCAGGATTAGGTGAGAAAGGCTCTGTCTTTGAGGGGGTGTAAAGGGCATATGAAAGGCCGTGTCTTGTTACTGCGGCTAATAAGGTTAGGTCTTTTCACGCTGTCCGTTTATTTAATGAATCAAGGGCAGCAACATGTCCAGGTGCTTATGAGGGAAACCTACTACAACACATCTTTCGGGCTGGCTTTGGGTGGCCTTTTACTGTTGGTACCGGTCCTTGGTGTGGTGTTGCTCCGTACGGATTTACTTTACCGTGTGGTCACTGAAAGGGAAAACTACCGGATGCAGTGGGGGACATTGGCGTTTTACGGGTGGCCCTTTTTAATTGTCTTACTGCTGCATTTAATACCATTCATTAGTCCTAGTGCTTTGGTGACGCAGGCATGGATATATTACTTGTACCGGGAGTTTGGCAGCCACTTAGGCGTTATTACAGCCATGCTCTTTGGTTTTGGCTCAAAACTAGGACAGAATGTGACGGAAAGCTTATGTACATTGTCTTCATCAAAGGCAACTTTCGTAAAGGAAACCTAAAAGCTTCACCACGTCTTATGCATACAACTAACTGATGTTGGTGTAGCTTCTTATATTTCGTGTGGAACTAGGCTACCGGGCGCACGAGCTACCTGGTATGTCGTTAGTGTATTGAGTCAGTCTTGATGGAAAGGACTGAACAAACAGTGAAAAAGCTTGGTGAGCATTTCTCCCAGTACTTTGTGGGGTGGTCATTGATCATTGCTGCCTATATTGCGGTATTGGTGCTACGTTCCATTATTGTCTTCCCGGTTGAGATTGGATGGGTATTCATCCCCTACTTATTAGGAGGGCTTTACTGTTATGGTGTTTATCGGTATTGGTCTGATGAAGACCTTAGCTGGACATTCCCTTTTTTCGTCAGTTTGGTTCCCGTACTCCTTGAGAAATCAATCTATTCTTCACAAATGGAGATCACTTCTGGTATTTTTGCCCTTGTGCATATGACCCTTGGCGGCATTATGAGCATTGCCATTACCATCGCCGTTTTTACTCTAATGAAAGCACGTTATCAGAAAACTCTAGCCCCTCCAAGGTAAATGAACACGGGCCGAAAGGACTGAATAGACAGTGAAAACCGCCAATGCCTAATTGGTATCGCCGTGTTTTACTCGACCTTTGGATCCTAATTGACAAAGGGTTGGCCGGCAATTACCTCTTCCTGCTTCAACTCCTTACTTACTATGAGGAGGATGTCGATAACCTTAAAACAAAGAAAGAATAGGCGGAGCTAGGATTTTGGATGTTAGGGGGGACTTAAGTGGTTAAGTCGGTGATGAGGGTCCTAGTGGGGCTGGTGGCACTACTTTTTATTGTGACCTTCTTCTGTTACATCCAGCATATCGATTGTAGGTACCGAACCAAGCTGAATAAGAAGCTGGAACTGCCTGGTGGTTACGCTTCGTACTTTGAAATCAGGGAAATGACCCTGGATAACAAGCGTGTTGAGAAAGAGCAGCCCTGGTTAATAAAAATGGTGCGCAAGCTCCCTCCACAATATTATGGTGTATTAATGCCTGCTGCTTTTTTCTATTCCCTTCCCAGTGAAAGGGTTCCCGGTAAAGGAGTACTTACGGTAAGGGGTATTATTGTTATAGGTACCAATGAGGCGGTGGACCTTAGGTCGCGCGGTTATCGAATAGGGCTATATTGCGACGGCGTCTTGATTTCTAACTCTATTTCCACCACGGGAAATGAGGAAGACGATGCCGTTACCTTCTTTTCTGTTCGCGCGAACGAAGTGCCCCTGGACATTGAGGAAGTCCAATTTAGGGTTTTAGACCAGGACTTTAATGTCCTGCGTAAAGTAGACCTAACGCCCGATTGGGAAGCCATACATCACAATTCCTTTAATTACTATATTCCCGGGTATCGCGGCATAATGCAGCACCTAAAAGGCTACTATAACCCTGCCGAAAACGCTACACACTTTATCTTTCTCTGCTGCGACAACAAGTATGGTGAAGCGGAAGAGTTCATCTTGCCCCAAGTACGCGAGGACTTTCCCTGGAAAAACTTGCGGCACTTTCATACAGCGGATTTCCAGCAGTGTGTGCTTTACGATCGTTGGCCTTATTATAAAAAGCAGCATATGGGCTTCAAAGACGTCTTTGCTGTGAGAATAGGCTATAAAAAGCACCCGGACGAAAAAGAGCTGGGGCACCAGTACCTGTATCTTATTAGCACGGAAAAGGGATGGGAGATCATTGATGTTAGCCCGCTGAAAGTTTCTGGGATTCCCACGAAAACCTGAACGTACTTTAAAACGGAATAACTCCATAACCCTTAATCCAACAAATTGAGAATTGTCTGCTTTAAGAGAGGTGTATATCCCTTGAAAAGAATTCTAGTGCTAGGATTGCTTTTTGCTTTTGTTTTCTTAACGGGGTGTGGTAACGGCACGGATACTATTGGAGCAATCCAAAAAAAGATAGAAGAACGCGACAACACATTCGCCATAATCCCGGCCCCCAATGAGCAGTCAGTTGCCTTTGCCCAAGGCGAAAAGGATATCGGGGTTGGACAGATGTACCTTTGGCAGGTAGGAGCAAAAGAGCCTACCCCCATAGACAGGGTTAAAGGTCGCATCTGCGACTTTTACTGGTCCCCTAACAGTAAATATGTCATTGCCGACATGGGTACGTCCGTACAACGCCAAGGCAGTGTCGTCTCAGTTGACAGCTTGGAATCCATTGCAGATATAAGCTACTTTGGAACCCCTTACTGGTCACCGAATTCAGAAGAGATCGCATTAGGTGTCGTAGACAATGAAACAGAACTTATGGTATCCACAGAATTATCAGGCACAGTAGACTTGGTGCTTTACAATGTCGTTATCGAGATGGAAAAGACCGCTGCCAAGGGCACAAGTCGTTTTTACTGTGAACCCATAAAATGGAAACCGGACGGGACATTGGTTTATCGCAAGGTTTACGTCCAAGACCACCGCCAAGAGATGGGCACGGTCGAATCCGTAAGCCTGAAACCGGCGGAACCCCAGGCTGCCCATCACCCAAACCCTTTTACACTTGATATCTCACAAGTAGCTGAACTGATCCGTATTGAACCAGTTCCTAAACCTGATTCTTGGCAGGGTATTACCGTAGTAACGGAACCGACTGTTGCGGCCATCAACAAAGGATCGAATTTTGCAGTTCCCGCGAAAGATATTGAGACGGATGTAAGGTTGGTGATCCGCCTCAAAAACGGTGCTGTCATTTACGTTAGTAGAATTAAAGGAACATCTAAGTTTTTGATTACTACGGAAAAGGAACAGTGGGTTATGGAATCACCGGCACTAGCTTATCTGGTATCGTTTTATGAACCACATTTCGGAGCAGAATGGGCAGCACGGCAAGATCACCAAAAACAGCCAAGTGGAGATTTACTGGAAGTACGAGAAGGTACGCTGCAAGCAATAAGGGACAGATTGAAGGCGCGGGAAGATGTGTATGCAATAACACTGTCACCTAACGAGCAGTTCGCTGCTTTTGTGCTGGGCGATACCCAAGCCTGGTATGGCCAGATGTACCTTTGGCAGGTGGGAAACAAGAAGCCAACGGCTGTTGAGGGCGTAGAAGACAGAATCTGCAAATTCTTCTGGTCTCCTGATAGTAACTATGTTTTGGTCGATGCGGGGACCGGGCCTGAACGTACCGGGTATATCGTAGCGGCAGAAGACTTTCACAATATGATTAAAACAAGCTACGCATTCGACCCACAATGGTCGCCGGACTCTCAGTGGATTGCTTTTAGTAAAGTAAATGACATAAGCCCCATTGCGATGGTGGAACCAGGGTCTGTCGATTTAGTAGTCTATAACGTCAAGACGAAAGAGCAAAGGACAATTGCCGAAGGCACAGAGGAACTCTGTTACATGGCAGAATCCTGGGACAAGAACGGTACATTGACTTACAAAGAATACCTTTTTGCTGATATGTCCTACAGGGTCTTAACTTTTTCGTTAAGCGAATTACGTTGATTACTAAGGACTGAACCAAGCAGACTAAAGTTCCATGTATATCGATAGGGATAACCCGCAACAATTCCTTGCGGTGTTGTCCTTCCTAAATACGGATCTCGTATGCGTAAAGCGGGAAATAACCGATGCCAGTAAGATGTGGTTAATGTGCCTACTCTAATTTATCACATAAAATAGCCAATATCGTAGTATGGAACAGTATAGAGTTTTAAAACTGTACCATCCTAGAGGTAGGGCTTGTCTATACTTCTCTCACATGGTAAAATGCAGAAGGAGAGGAGGGGATAAGATGGGCCCAGTACTCGAAATAATAAAGCCCGAAGTGGTCAAGGACGAGAGTCCTTCCAAGACCACCAGAGGAGGAGTGGGCGTGTGTAAGAAATTGACAGTTAAAGAAATGGAGAAGGCCCTGGGTTTTGATAAGGTTAAACCTATTGAATTATCCCCTTCGGATGCGCGGCAGTTTGAAGAAAAAGGGGATCCATTCAAAGATTGGTATGAAGAAGAACTCAGAACATTATTCAAAGATAGCGAAAAAGATAGCGAATAGGATAGAAAAACAAAGAAGTAAAGCCACGCAAGGCGACTTTTTCTTTGCCAAGTTTCTTACTGTTAATGGAAAAGAAAGAAAGTCGCCTGTTTTTGTTGTTGGGAAAGACCACGATGATCAGGATGTTATCATATGTTCTTGTACATCGCAGCCACCAAAAACCAGGTTTGATATAAAAGTCCAACTAAAAAGAGAAACATATGTCAGGACAAATAAGATTTATACCATACAAAGGGATCAACTGCTTTTTAAAATCCCTCAACAGCCGTCAAATGAACAATTTAAAGCTATCCTGGAATCCGTTAAAGCTGTTTTTGATATATAAACTAGCTGACTGCGCGTACCGGAACACTAGGACTACCCCGTATTCCGCGGGTGGCATAACCTAAACTTTGGTCGGAGGTCGTAAACCTATCGCTTTAGAAGCATCGTAGGCCTTCCCTTGGAGTCCTGTCCGGCCAGGCAAGTCTGGTCGTCCTAAATGATCTACCCCGCTAATATCTCCCATCTTTTACCGAAATATCAGATAAAAACACTATCGGTTGTCCGATAGCAGCAGACATTTTAGGGTTGGGCAGCGCTTTGAGTAGTACCACCACTTGGAAGAACAGGGGCGTAACAGTTTAAAATTAGCAGTATTATAGGCCTAATTGAGCATAATTGATATAAATAAAATCTTAGCCAGGGACAGCACTTTGCACGGTCATTAGGAAAAGGGTAGTTTATAAGCACAGACCGGCAGTTGCTTAACACTTAACGGAGTGGTAAGCGACTCTGCCGGTCTTTTTCGTCTCTGCGGCATACTGCCGGTCTTGAGTCGTAGAGACAGAA
>JACDOK010000053.1 GCA_017656185.1 Peptococcaceae bacterium
GCTGCCGGAACTTCTTTCAAAACACCCGAGGTTTTAACCTCGGGTGTTCTTTTTAAGGGGGTCAGGCTTTAAATCTTAAAAAATGGATTTAGTTTAAGAAGTTTCTATGGTAAACTACCAATAATATCTAAATTCTGAACATATTTAGATTTGTAAACTGGATTTAAAGATTTAAAGCCTGACCCCAGTAATTAAAGGTGATAGGGTGGAAACCAGGGTGTGTACCTTATGCCGGCAAGTAAGCTTTGAAATAAAAGGGTTAGAGAAACGCTATTACCGTTGTCCCAATTGTGATTTGTTTTTCTTGGACCCCGAATGTCATCTCAGCCCGGAGGAGGAAAAGGAGCGCTATACCCTCCACGACAATACCTGTGAAAATAAGGGATACGTTGCTATGTTCCGGCGCTTTATCAGGAAGGCGGTTGAACCTTATAAGGATACCATCCGCAATGCCCTTGATTACGGCTGCGGGCCGGGACCGGTGCTTAAGGTATTATTGGAAGACATGGGGATCAAAACTGACATTTATGACCCGTACTTCTTCCCTTCAAGGGTATTTCAGGATAAACAGTACGACTTGATTACCTGTACCGAAGTGCTGGAACACATTGCCGATCCGCTTGAGGCGTTTAACACCTTTACTGCTTATTTGAAGGTGGGAGGCATCCTGGCACTGATGACACGTTTCCGCCCGCCGATGGATGAGTTTAAAGAATGGTGGTACAGGCAGGACCCGACACACGTTTCTTTTTACAGTGTCCGCACCTTTGAATGGCTGGCGCGGCATTTTCCTTTGCGGCTG
Source organism: Peptococcaceae bacterium (assembly GCA_017656185.1). Lineage (GTDB taxonomy): Bacteria > Bacillota > Desulfotomaculia > Desulfotomaculales > JACDOK01 > JACDOK01. The sequence continues at coordinate 803 of JACDOK010000053.1, forward strand.
CGGTACATAGATAATCGCGATACATGTGTTTTTGAAAAGGTATTATCGGGAAGTGAGAAATAGGTGGGAATCATAATGCTACCTGTTCTAACGTAACTTAGATAAATACCGCTTACGACCTTTTGCCAGCACTTCTGAAACCTGAAAGGGATAACTTGTAATGCCCGTACGCGAAGTTCTGCTTTTAGGAAACCCGTTGTTAAGACAAAAATCACAAGAAGTTCGTGATTTTAGCGACGCAGGTTTTAAACAGGCGCAGCAGGATCTCAAAGATACTTTGCCCTACCTCCAGTCCAAGTACGACATCGGGCGCGCTCTCGCCGCGCCTCAAATCGGTCACTTTCTGCGTTTAATTTACTTCCGCTATGACGGTCACGAATACTTTATGGTTAATCCCCGGATCGTAGGACATAGTGCCCGTACTTTTCACGTGTGGGACAGTTGCTTTTCTTTTGGAGTGGCTTTCTTCGTGAATATTAAACGCTGGTACGAAGTAACCGTTGAATACTTTACTCCTGAGAGGGACAAGAAGGTAGTAGCGGTGCAAGGGGATACGGCTGAACTTTGGCAGCATGAAATCGATCACCTGGATGGTATTCTGGCTACGGATCACCTCGAAGATCCCCGCCAAAATATTATAATGCGTCAAGAGTGGGAAAAATCCGGTCTTAAAGGCGGCAGGCGGCAACCGTTAATCCAATACAGGAATGAAAGGGGTAATTTTTAATGGATATTCGACTTACCTGTCCGGACTGTAATACGACTTTCAGTATTGAGCCGGACGAAGTTTTAAGCAGAGAAAGTATCGCTTGTCCAAACTGCGGTAGTATGCTGTCTGATGTTGAACTTAAAGCGCTTAAGATAGCGATCCGACACAAGCGTGAACAGCACTAGCTGGAAAAGGGGAGGGTTGTGGCGGTATGTTCTGGAACCTCCTTCTATCCGGGGCGGCTTTTTTTATTGGCTTTGTCATTTTGGACAAGTATGTCTATAAGAAGAACTTGGGTTGGTTTGTATACGCTGCGGGTACTGCGGTTTTTATGGCCTTTACTTACTGGCTGATGACCAGATGATAGACGGCAGCCGGGGTCATTGTCGCCATTTGGGTCCTTGTGGCCTGGCTGGTCATTTACTATTTCTTCCGATGGGTTTGGCCTTAATTACGGTAGCCCATTCTTTATTGCCGGCAGGAGGGGTATCCTTGCGCTTTTGCTGGCTGGATTCGTTAAGTGGATACGGATAGGTTTTCTTAGTGCCGGCGGATTTTCGCTGAGAATACTGATAGGTGGCGGCAATTACCAGCCCCATAACAAGAAAATGCAGCAGCATTACGATGATGCGGTACATGTTGAGTGGTGCCGGAACGCCGGTAAAGACGGCGTATTCCAAGAGGGCGCGCGAGTAGCCGGGGAAGGCGATCAGGAAACCGAAGAAAAGGCCTTTGGATGCTGCCGTTTTCCCAGGCAAAACCCGGTGTAAAGGGGGATAGAGGAGGGTGTAAAACACGGTATAGGCCAGCGTAATACCGAGGGGCAGCCATAGGTGTTTTGTTGGATCCAGGGTGATTTGGAAAGTGCTGCGGTTGTCTAACGGTATACCCCCGGGTGCCGGAAAACCGTAAAAGAGGTAATCGCCCAGTAGCAGCACCAACCATGCCGTGACACCTGCCAGTATTGCTGCCAGGATAACGTACCTTTTGTTCAATGCTTTCTTCCTTTCTTACTTTAAATCGACATATTAACCGCTTTTTCCCTATATTGTACACGTTCAGGGCATTAGATGGTAGTCCCTATGAAGGGTTAATCAATTTGCAGTCCCATAAAAACGGCATCATAGAATTTACCGTCGACAAGGAATTCTCTTGTTATGATGCCTTCCTTAATAAAACCAAGCTTGGAATATAATTTAATGGCGCGGTGATTATCCTCTCGAACTCGCAGGTTGATTTTTCTGATTACGTTAGAAGCCTGGGCCCAACTTATCAAGTACTTGACTAATTGTGTTCCTATCCCAAGGTCCCAGTATGCCCTAAGCACACTAACCCCGAACTCACCTGTATGCCGCTTGCGCGGTTTCGTATCCCCGGTAAAATTTAAGCAGGCGACGATTTTCCCGTTGATTTCCGCTACTATAAAGAGCCGGTTGTCAGTCTGCGCGCTCGCTTCAATAAATGCTTCCTCTTCGCTGACCGATATGCTTATTTCACCTTCGCCGAAGGTAAGGAAGTCTGACTCCGATGCAATTTCGTAAAGATATTGGATTATTCCCGGAGCGTCTTTTTTTACTGCCTCTCTAATCAAAAGGGTCTGTCCGTTTTTAAACTCACAGTATTTCATTAAGCTGACCTCCTGCCTGTACCGTTTGAAATAGTTTGCGAACCTCCCGCACATACAGAAGCAAATCAGGATCTTTTCATTGTATATCTTTTTATCCCTTGATTGATAGGGTGAGTGCAAAACGGCAAAAAGTTTTGTCCTTCCTGCCCTGGACGGCAAATTCATAATTTTATAAAATAAATGTGGTAAATGTGGACAACCTGGGCATAGGAGGTTGAAGGTATGGCCTTTTTAAAAAAGAAAACCGACCGGCGCCAAAGGTTAGAGACTATCTGGTTCAGAATGCCTTTTGCTGATTTGGCGCGTAAACTGCATGATCTACCCGCAGAACCCAAATTCCTGAAGCTTCTGCTGAGCAGTTCCCTGGCATCGAGCAATACTTTGGCCGTGGGCCTGGGGCTGTACGATGAAAGGGAAGACAACCCTTTTTTCAATAACATAGGCTATAAAGAGGCACATGCGCTGCAAAAGTGGATTATGATTTACCAGATGTTGGGTTTCATCATTAACGGTGAGTGCGATAGCTACGGTGTGACTGCGAAGACTTTAACTGAGACTTTTTTCTGGCTTTGGGATTTCGATGAAGATGACAAAAAGCTGTTTGAAAGGCTCTACAAAATGGTAGGCGATGATGATATCGACGATATCCATTACGAATATGCCAAGACCATGATTAAAGAAATCCTGGGCCCCGATAAGGCCACCGACAATGCGGCATCTGCTCTTGCCACCTCCTTGTTCCAGAGTTATGGTGCCTTGTCCCGTGATTTAGAAAATAAGATGGAAAAAAGAGAATTATTTTAAACTTTAAAACAGGGAAACCCTATTCTGAAGAAAAAGCGCACTCCAAATGGTGCGCTTTTTTATTCCCTCCGCAAAGCCTCGATGGGGTTCATCCGCGCCGCTTTATTGGCCGGGTAGATACCGAAAAAGATCCCGATGACGGCAGAAAAGAGTACGGCGATGGCGACTGTTCCCCAGGAAACCAGGGGCGGCCAGTGGGCCAGTTTGGCGACCAAATAGGCGCCGCCGACGCCCAGGACGATACCTACAAGTCCCCCCAGTAAACACAGCATTACGGCTTCCACGAGGAACTGCATGAGAATATCCCTCCGCCGGGCTCCCAGGGCCATACGGATACCGATCTCACGTACGCGTTCCGTTACCGATACCAGCATAATGTTCATTACGCCGATCCCGCCGACCAGCAGGGATATGCCTGCCACGGCGCTGATGATAAGGGTTAGGATTCCGGTAACTTTATTAGCGCTTTCCATTTCGTCTTCCAGGGTTACGCTCTGGTAACGGCCCTCTGTGTTGTGGCGCCTCTCCAGGATCTTAAGAGTTTGTTCCACGGCCAACGGCACTTCCTCCCGGGAAACTGCCTTTCCTTCTAACTGGGAAATATAGTAATTATGAAAAACATATTGCCAGGTTGAAATAGGTATGTACACTGGTTTGGAAGTGCCAAAGCTAAACATGGACTTTTCTGACTTTAACAGCCCCACTACTACCAGAGGCGTGTTTCTAATCATTAACTTTTGTCCAATCGGATCGGTCTTTCCGTACAATTCCCGCGCCAATTCCTCATCGACCACCGCTACCCGGCGGCACCCGTTATCGTCCTGGGCGGTTAAAAAGCGGCCGCGTATTATTTCCAGGTTGCGAATATGGATATAATCGGCGGTGGTGCCGATAAGGCGGGCCGACTTCTGGTCCTCTGACCCTTTTACGGGCCGGATCGCGGTATTCACGGGCGCCAGGTAACTTACGGCGGGAGAAAGGCGCTTGATGATTGCGGCGTCTTCTTTCTGAATTTCCCTGCCCGTTGGCGGGTCATCGGCACGCCAGTCTACCCAAACCATATAAATGTTGGTGCCGATTTTTTCGAACTCGCCCATAATAACGGCGCGGCCGCCCTGTCCAATGGCTACTACGGTGATAACGGCGGCAATGCCGATAATGATACCTAAAGTGGTGAGGAAGGAACGCAGCTTGTTGGCCATAATGCCGTCCAGGGCTACGCGGACGCTTTCCCAGAGGTTCATTCCCTATCACCGGCCTTGTTACGGAGCTGCTGCAATATCTCCTTCGCGTTGAGCGGGTCTTTGATTTGTTCGTCCCGCTGCAGCAGGCCGTCGCGTAAGGTTAGTACTCGCTGCGTGTGCTCGGCGATTTCGCGTTCGTGAGTGACCAGGACAATGGTTGCTCCTTCGGCGTTAAGTTCCTGGAAGACGGCCATGATTTCTTCCCCGGAGAGGGTGTCCAAGTTTCCCGTGGGTTCATCGGCCAGGATTACGGCCGGGTTGTTGACCAGGGCCCGGGCGATGGCCACGCGCTGGTTCTGCCCGCCGGAGAGCTGGTTGGGATAGTGGTGCAGGCGGTTGGCCAGCCCAACCCGTTCCAGTGCGGTTTTAGCGCGGGTGTAGCGCTCCTCAGGTTCTACGCCGGCGTAGAGCATGGGGAGCTCGACGTTACGTAACGCGGTCAGGCGCGGCAGCAAATTAAAGGTCTGAAAGACAAAACCAATCTTACGGTTGCGGATGGCGGCCAGTTCGTCTTCGCTAAGGTTGCTCACATCAGTGCCATCCAGCGTGTAGGTGCCGCCGGACGGTTTGTCAAGACAGCCCAACAAGTTCATCAAGGTTGATTTGCCGGAACCAGAGGGTCCCATGATACTTACAAACTCGCCTTTTTTGACCTCGATGCTGACTCCCCGCAGGGCATGTACGGCGACGGAGGATGTTTGATAGATTTTGGTAAGTCCCGCGGTCTTAATCATTTTGGGCCTCCGCACCGGTGGGTTGCTGCAGGACCTTAACGGTTTTACCGTCTTCCAGCTTGTCGGGCGGGCTGATGATAACTTGCTCCCCTTCTGACAACCCGCCCGTTACGGAGATGTAAAGCTCATTGCTGATACCGGTGGCAATTTTGCGGAGTACCGCCTTACCGTCTTTGACTGCAAACACGAATTTTTCACCATTTCTGTCTATTACAGCTTCATAAGGAACTACCAGGACTTCTTTTGGTTCTACGGCAATGATATTTAAATCGGTAGTATAACCGGGACGGAGTTTTTCTTCGGGATTGTCGACCCGAATCACAACCTCCACCGTGGTTTCTTCTCCCTCCTGGCCGCGCCTGGTTTTCGCTGCCGGGGCGACGCTGGTGATCTCACCTGTAAACACTTCTTCAGGTAAAGCGGGAACGGTAACTTCGACCTTTTGGCCCGCCGCCAGTAAATTAGCATCGGCTTCGTTTACCTCAGAATGAACTTCCAGCGGTGACATTTGCCCCACCGTCATTATCAGGTCGCCTGTTTGTACCAGGTCTCCCTGCCGGGCGTCAACGGACAGCACGACCCCGTCTATTTGTGCGGTAAATATGGACCGTTTATAATTTCTGTTGGCCAGTTCATAAGCGGCCTGGGCCTGTTCAAGTTGAGCCCGGGCAGCCCTATGCTGTTGAGGTGAAGGGTTAACGGTATCATGATATTCGGTGAGAGCCCGGGTATAAGCTGCTTCGGCTTGTGCCGCGGCGGTGCGGGCCGTTTCCAGTTCTGCGGCGGCGATGGCGCCCTGTTCGAAGAGAAACTGCATGCGTTTTAAGTTTTCCTGTGCTTCGTTGTTGCGCAGTTCCGCTTCCTTAAGTGCTGCTTTGGCGGCAGCAATTTCTTCCTCCGAAGGGCTAAAGACCTTTTGATAATTGATTTGCTGCTGGGCCAGTTGGGCTTCGGTCGCTTTGAGTTCGCTCAAAAGGGCTTCATTTTCAATACAACCCAAAACTTGCCCGGCCGTTACGCGGTCGCCCGGTTTTACGGACAAGGCGGCAATGCGGGCGGTGATTACAGCGTAAAAATCCTGTTTTCGGGTTGGTTCCAGTGTACCGGTGGCAAAGACGGTTTTCCCGAGTTCCTGCACTGCGGCTTTGGCAACACGTACCGGTACGCCGGTATCAGTGCAGTTGCGATAGATATTAAGACCGACGATAGTAATTATTAACAAAGAAACGGCGGCAATGAGAGCCGCCTTTTTCTTGTTTTTCAAAAAGGTCAACCTGCTTTTTCTTTCCTGTGATGGCAGTTGGGGTGTATTCTCCATAACCGTAGCTCCTTCATATTTAGGGTGGTGTCAGATTTAAGCCAAGGGGCTGAAAGCCGAGATCAGGACAACATAACCGGTAATATATACCAGCCAGGTACCGAAGACGCCGGTAGCAACGACCCGTGTGCCCGTTTTCATAGCCAGGGCGCCGCCCAGGCTGAGTAATGCCAAACTCCATATGGTAAAGGGGTTGATCTTAGATAAGAATAAATAGAGTGGCCCGGGTGATTGTAGATTTTCAGGTGTTGGTAGGATGGCTGCCAAGCTCACGGTAACGGATGTGAAATTCTCCACCGGGGCGGACAGGATCAAAAATGCGCCGACCAGTCCGCCTAACAATGCTGGAACGTAGGCGAAGGTTGCAATGGCATACAGCGTGCTGAAAGGAGTCCTTTCACCGCTGAAAAAGTTTATAACCTTTAGGATAGTGGCGTAAACCAACCAAAGAACAAAAGGCCCGATTACCGACATAACGGCGGCGCTGACTACCGCCGAGGTGGCAGCTATATTTTGCACCGCTGCTGCCTGGTCCGAAGCAATATTCGGGTTGTTGCTGAGTGAATACCGGGTAAAGTCCTTTATCTTAGGAGCTATTAACAGGGTAAGGGCCAGGTTTATCCCGCAGATTGCCAAAGCGCCGCCTGCGAACCTGGGGTGTGCTGCGACATCTTGAAAGGTGGCCACGGGACTGAATACGGCTCCCTTGATGCGCTGCCATACGCCTAGGGTGGGCTGTTCCGCAGAAATATTTTCTTCAGTCATACAGGCTCTCCTCTCCGAAAAATGTTTATATTTAAGTTTAGTTAATTTTTTAAACAATAGACTATAGTAAATTCGCTTTGGTTTACTAATTTCCTGCTTTTTCAGCAAATGTTGGACATTTTGACATTTCCTCTAAATTTCATTCTGTTATCCTTCGTTTACGATTTCCTCGTCAACTCCACGGTCTGCTCCCACGTCGGCGGGAATACCGGCCGGGTCTTTAATGCCGGTGTCGGCAGGTACATCTCGTGCCGGAACATCAGATTTAGTAACCGGTCTCTGCGATTTCTCAGGCAATTTGCGGCACCTCTTTCAACTTATTAGGGGACGACATCGGTTGGTCCATCGGACGGGAGTTTGGTCTCGGCCTTGGTGTGGCGGTCGGGGCCAAGTCCCTTAGATGCTTCGTTGGGGTCGGGTTCAATATGCGGGTCGACGTTGTTGGGGTTGGTTTTAGGTGATGCCGCTTTTTCTGGCCTACCTTTTTCAACTCCTATCAAGTTATCCCTCCTTGGTATCAGTGGCTGGATGAACAGGATACCTACTGTATTACCATTGTGTCACTATCGTACCACTATCGTGTCACAGCCCAGCACTCAGTGAACGACATAAGGTTTAACAGTTTGGTTTATTTGTATCGGTTACTTTAGATACTCCCATTTATAACTGCGAGCACTGAGTGGGCGTATCACCGCCACCGTAGGGCGTGCATTAATCATTAATAGTATCGACACTTAGTCGTATAATTATCTGTTGGAGAATACTGGCAACGAAGGTATAATACCGTATAAGGTTACCGGGGGCCCATAGCTCAGTTGGTTAGAGCGCACGCCTGATAAGCGTGAGGTCGGTGGTTCAAATCCACCTGGGCCCACCATGTAGCAGTAAACAATGAACAGTAAACAGTGAACAGTAAACAGTAAACAGTGAACAATAAACAGTAAACAGTAAACAGTAAACAACAGTAAGGATGAAGGAGTGTCAGAGGACCACTAGGTCCGTATTACAGGCCCGAAGGGCCGTATCACAGCGACCCAGATTGATTATATATTCCATTTGGATATTCTATTGAATCTCTATTGAATTTCTACCGGATCTCTACTGGATTTCTACCGGATGATGGTAAGTTGTAAAATTAATTGCCGCAGCGCAGGAAAATAAAGACTCACGGCA
>JACDOK010000054.1 GCA_017656185.1 Peptococcaceae bacterium
TAGCAGGAGAAATTATGGACTTATCGGGCGCATTCTGATTTTATCCCGTTGGATAATGATAATATTTTCGGCCATGTCTTGTACGGGAATGACATTTAACACCTGTAAAAGGGTATTGTTGAGGCCCTGAGCAATCATTTCATTAGGCAAGCGCAATATTATGAGGCCTGCGCAAACCAACATCGCGGACGTCAAGGGCGTCATGACCGGCTTGTTTAAGCTGTATACAAGTAGACCGGGGAAGGTCTTCGTCAACAAGAAGTGACATTTAGTATCTCATCCTGACTTGTTCTTCGGCCAGCACGGTGGCGGCATAGTGTAAGACGGCAAGAATGTCTTGTCTATTAAGCTCGTATTCACGCATAACGTCTTCATAGGTCATACCACCAGCGAGTTTCCCCAACACAAGATCGACAGGTATTCTGGTTCCCTTGATTACTGGTTTGCCAAATCTTATTTCAGGGTCAACAGATATTCCCGGTGCGATTTCACGCATAGAAATTCTCCTTTGGAATAAGAGTCTATTATTCTAAATCCATTCTATGATCCTAGACCCATTATAATAAATTATAAATCTTTTTAAGGGATTGGGTCAAACAATATTTTCCATTAAATGCTTGGGAAGAGGTTGCTGTTTTCTGGACCGTACAAAAGGCTACGGCCATGTTCATTGTTCGCCTTCGTTCATATCAGACGGCAGGGTGAAGCTTACCCCGGCGGGGGCAAAGTGGAAGCGGGGACCGAAAATGCCGGCCAACCGGGCCATCACTGGCAACCCGGTACAGTGATTGGGGGCCAGGAATTGGAGATCAAGTCCTTGGAGGAAGACGATGGTGGCTTCTAGCTGGGCGACCGGTGCTGGCCCTAAGTGGGTACCGCCTATAATGCCGTACACCCGGTTTACGCCGGTGACTTGCCGGGCATGTTCTATAATGTTGACCAGGCCGGCATGGGCACAGCCCAGGATGATCACCAGACCCTGCGGGGTAACGCAGTATATGCTCATATCATCACGTAACGGGTCAGGTACTTTTTTGTGGCCGTTTTCTAGGCAAAACAGGCGGTTGTCTCCCTTTTCGAAACCGGTTTTTCGGGGTACCTCCCCGCTGACCCAAATACCGGGCGCAATCTCTCGGGGTTCGCGGGTAAAAATAAACTTTGCACCTGAGCTTTCCAGTTCCTCCCGGCAGAAGGGTACTCCGATATAATGTGCCTTGGGTAGAGCCCCGTAGTGGGAGGTAAAGAAATCGGGATGTGCATAAACCGGCAACCGTCCCCGGAGGCGCAGGAAGGCTTGCATGCCTCCGGCATGATCGTAGTGACCGTGACTCATGACCAAGGCATCTACCGACTTCAGATCGGCTCCCAGAGCGGCGGCGTTGGTCAACAGATGGCCCCGTTCCCCAGTGTCAAAGAGAATTCTGACCCCGCCTGTTTCTACCAGCAGGGCCAGACCCCATTCCCCGGTCAGGCCCAAAGGGACACCTGCGGTATTTTCGCTAAGTACCGTTATCTTAAGTACAGACTCATTCATGCGCGAATTTCTCCTTTTTCGCATTCATACCAGAGCCTTTCTGGTATATTATAGCATAAATGTTCAAGTTCGTTGGATTGGTCTTGGTCGGGAAGCGCCAGTTTCACGTCGGGCTTCACTAAATCCTCAAGCGAAGTAATTGCTTTAGGATTGGCCTTCGCTACCATTATCACCGGAGTTTTGGCAGCTTCTGATAATGACCCAATACTCCTTTTTCCACCGCTACCGGGCCTTCTCATTTCGACCTCCGGCAGTAACATCCCTGTCCGCCTAAAATAAAAAAAACGGACAGGACAGGATTAACAGGATCGGCAGGATGATGTTGTTATGATATTTTAGGGCCTTCCTCGCGGATCGGCGGGAGGGTCACAGACCTTCCCCTACCATGTGGGAGGTGAGAGGTGGGACCGGCGGAATGTTAACGCCGGGCCGGCATGTTTTTATGGCCCATACGTTTTGGCCTGCCGGTTGCAATTAAAAGAACGGGACTCGGACGCCCGGCTCAGTTAATTACCAAAAGCTCTTTCAAAAAATTTTTTCCGAAAAGAAGGAAAAGTGGAATTTGTTCTAGAAAAGCTAAATTACTGTCGACAGCCTACCGTTCACCGTCTACCGTCTACCGTATACCGGTCGCGGTGATCTCTTGAAAGGAGCAGAGAGATGGAGGGTAAGGTTCGCCGGAACGAAACGCTTGACCAACAGGTTTACAAAATCTTACGCGACGCATTTGCAAAGGGGGAATTCAAACAAGGAGATCGGCTGGTTGAATCGGCGATAGCGGAACAACTAGGCATCAGCAGGACACCGGTGCGTGAAGCAATCAGAAAGCTTGAAATTGAGGGACTAGTTGTCAGAGGCAATGCTGGTGTATTCGTAAACATACCGTGCCGGGCAGACATAGCGGAAGTTTATGCCGCTAGGGCCCATTTGGAAGGATTAGCGGCACATATAGCGGCTAATTCAGCTGCCGAAACAGATTTGGTGCAGATCAAAAAAGTCTTGAAATTGGAAGAAGAAGTTCGTAAAGATGATATTCCAAGAATTATCGAACTTGATGAGCGGTTTCATAGGCTGCTGGTAAAAACAAGCCGAAATAAGAAGCTTATAGCGATCATTGACCAATTGGAAGTGTTTACGCCAGAAAACGAGAGGTTGGCCATATTTTCCGATTGGAGAGATTATCAAGTAACACATAAAGAAATTTATCAGGCTATTATCAATAGAGATGCGCATCTTGCGGAGGAATTGGCCAAAAAACACATTATCGATACGGGTTTCAGAATTTATGAGAAACTAACCCATTTACGCCAAGGTGACTTTAAACATACACCAACGAAATTTTATTTGAAGAATATGTATCAGTACTATTTCGGGAAAGAGGTTTAAAATTGGGCCCTTTATAGTTGTTAAAGGAGGTAAAAAATTGCAAGGGACACTAACGCAAAAGCTTCTGGCCAAGGCAGCAGGAAGAGAGGCGGTGCAACCAGGTGAAATCGTACATATTGAACCTGACCTGGTTATGACGCACGACCACCAAGGGCCGATGACACTCTGCGAGTTTAATCAAATGGGGATTAAGAAAGTATGGAATCCCGAAAAAATTGTTATTGTACTTGACCACAGAACACCAACCCAATCTACCATTGCAGCTCAAAATCACCAGTTACTTAGAAAATTTGCGAAGGACCAGGGAATAACCCGTTTTTTTGATGTAGGAGAAGGAATTTGCCACGACATACTGGCCGAAAAGGGTTTTGTACAACCCGGCAAGCTGATCGTGGCTACCGATTCTCATACTGTGACCGCGGGCGCCATTGGGGCTTTTGCTACGGGTATCGGATCAAGTGAAATGGCTGCCGTTTGGGCGAGAGGGAAGTTGTGGTTAAGAGTTCCGGAAACCATCAAAGTTATTCTTACAGGGAAACCCCCTGCGTTTGTAGGCGGTAAAGATGTTGCTCTCAAGCTTTTACAGGTACTTACAACCGACGGGGCAACGTATAAAGCAGTGGAATTCCACGGTGACGGGCTGCGGTATCTAAATATGGATGAAAGAATGACTTTGTGCAACATGTGCCTTGAAATGGGCGCAAAGAATGCCATTATCCCGCCTGACGAAGTAACCGAGGATTTCCTAAAGGAAAAGGAGATAACCGATTACGAAGTTATCACGCCCGATAAAAATGCGGAGTACAGCCGGGTTATTGAAATCAATCTACTCGATTTGGAGCCGCTGGTGGCCAAGCCCTATTCACCTGACAATGTAGCAGCGGCCAAGGAAGTTGAAGAAGAAAACGTAGTTATCAACCAGGCCATTATTGGAACCTGCACCAACGGGAGAATGACAGATATGCGTCTGGCAGCCAAGATTCTGGAAGGTAAAAAGGTGAAACCCGGCGTTAGGTTCTTGATTGTCCCGGCAACCAAAAAGGTATATTTACAGGCCGTAAAAGAAGGCTTGGTGGAAATATTCACCAATGCAGGTGCCATGGTTGGCGTTCCTTGTTGTGGTCCCTGCGGGGCCTACGGTATGGGAGCCATGGCCGATGATGAGGTATGTATTACTGCCGGCAGCAGGAACTTTGTGGGCAGACTTGGTGCTCCTGAGGCCCGGATATACCTTGGAAACAGTGCAACTGTTGCCGCATCGGCGGTTGCCGGAAAAGTGATCGATCCCCGTTCAATGATGGGAGGCGTATAAAGTGAAAGACTGCAGCTTGTTCATAGTATCAGGTAAAGTATGGACCTTCGGAGATAATTGCGACACGGGGCAAATTGTTCCGGGAAGGTATATCCCGGTCACGGATTCCCATGAACTTGCCAAACATGCCTTTGAGGACGTTGCCCCCAATTTTGTAAAGGAAGTGCAGAAAGGGGATATTGTAGTTGCCGGGACCAATTTCGGGTGTGGGTCAAGCCGCGAACACGCTCCCAAAGCGCTGAAGTTTGCGGGTGTATCTGCCGTGGTAGCCGAATCCTTTGCGCGAATATTCTACCGCAATGCTCTTAACATAGGCCTTCTTGCCATTCCCGTTTTCGGCATAAGAAAAGAAACGAAACAAGGTGACCTTCTGGAAATTGATGTAACCAGGGGAATTGTTAAGAACTGTACTAGGAACAAGACTTTTAAATTTGTTCCGTATGATCAGTTCATCATTGACATGTTGGCGGAAGGCGGCATCACTAAGTACACATTGAAGATGCTCGAGAAGAATGATTGAGTAGTCCAAAAAACAATGGAGGGGGAGTGATACCTTACAGTTATGCTGAGAAACATTAGTCCGGGAGGTCTAAAAAGTAGTTAATAAGGAGGGAAAAATTTGTTTAAGCGTATCACTGCTCTCTTAGTTGTCGGCTTACTGGTCATTGGCTTGGTTACCGGCTGTGGAAACAGCGGAACGGAGGATGCGTCGGGAAACGCAGGTGAAAGCGCCAAATATCCCAATAAAACCATTTACCTTATTTCTCACGGTAAAGCCGGCGGGGGAATGGATACCTACCTACGGCAGCTTGGTAAAGCTATGGAAGAAAAAATTGATGTACCTGTGGTTATCGAAGACAGGGTCGGCGGTGCTTCAGCAGTAGCCACCTCGCATGTTGCCACAAGTGCACCGGATGGTTATGTATTACTGGGAACTACCAACACCCATGTTATTACCCCCTTGACTACGAAAACCGAACATAGTGTGCACGACTTAGTGCCGGTTTGCCGGATGCTAGTTGACCCATTGATATTAACTGTTAGGGCCGACAATCCGTGGAATGACCTGGAAGATGTATTGAAGGCTGCTGAGGAAAACCCGGGTGAAATATCCTGGGGTACTGCCCAGGCAGGTTCACCCGCTTACATGGTTGTACACGAACTGCAGCAAAAATACGGTGTTAATGTCAAATCCATCCCCTTTGAAGGAGGGGCACAACTTGTTACGGCTGTTGCCGGCGGGCACGTGGATGTAGCCATTGCCGAGCCGGGCGAAGTTGAAGCTCAAGTTCAGGCCGGAAAACTGAAAATTATCGGTACTTTTACGGAGGAAAGACTCAGCGGTTTGCCGGACGTAAAAACGGCCAAGGAACAGGGTTATGACATTGTAGTAGAAAAATTCCGCGGCATCATGGCGCCCAAGGGTACCTCGCCGGAAGTCATTGATTACCTGGAAGGCTTGTTCAAAGACATACTGGAGAACAGTGAAGCATTTAAGGATTTCTATACCGGTGCCAATATGGAACCCGCCTGGCTTAACAGCGAGGAATTTGGTAACTACCTGGATCGGGTAGAACAAGAAAATACCGCATACCTAGAGAGCCTTGGATTGTTGAAAAAGTAGGACGAATACCGGGCGGGGATAAATTTCCCGCCCGGTATGCAAATGCGACTTGCTTTGGAGGTACTTAAGGTGGGTAAAAACAACGACATATTGGTTGGTCTGATAACCTTGGCCCTATCAGTGGCTTACTATTTAATGGCAAAAAGTTTAACGGGATTAAATGAAACGGAAAAACTGGGGTCCATATTCTATCCATCTTTACTTGCCCTAATATTTGGAGCTTTCAGTATTATTTTAATTGTTCAAGGTATTTATGGGCTTTACAAAAGTAAGAACCAAAAATCGAGATTACGGGTGCAAAAACAGGATTTAACCAACGATTCATCACCCGAGAAGATACGAAAAATATGCGGTTTGTCTCCCACTATGGTTGCGATCATTATTGCTTTCCTTTATTTACCGGCACTGAATATTTTAGGTTACTTGATAGCAACTCCCCTGGCACTGGCGGCCCTGCTCCTAGTAATGAATGTAAAGAAGGTTACTACTGTGGCCGGTGTGTCACTTGGAACGACTTTGGTGCTCTATTTTATGTTTGCCAAAGTGCTTAACGTTTTACTTCCATAAAGTCTTGTGATGACCCAAAAGGTAAAGCGGCGGAAGGCGGTGTGTCATGATCGATAATTTTTTATTAGGGTTGGATGTTATCCTTTCAGGTACTAATTTGTTACTTTTAGTGGTCGGTGTTGCATGGGGGATGCTTGCGGGTGCTCTTCCTGGTATTACCGGTTCGATCGGCCTTGCTTTAGTGCTTCCTTTTACTTTCGGGATGGAGCCTGCCGCAGGACTTCTTTTGCTTTGCGGTACTTTTTCCGGGTCTATGTTCGGTGGAAGTATTGCCACGATACTTCTTGGTGCTCCCGGTACCGCTTCGGCTGCCGCCACTTTATTGGATGGTCGTGCACTACACAACCAGGGGAAAAGCGGGCTTGCCTTGGGAACGGCGTTATGTGCGAGCACAATAGGCGGTTTAATCGGTGCGGTTATTCTTATTATACTCGCCACTCCCCTGGCCAATTTCGCTTTAGCTTTTGGCCCTCCCGAATACTTTGCCCTGGGCGTATTTGGGCTGACGGTTTTATCGTCTCTATCAGATAAAAATGTGATTAAATGCCTGATGGCGGGCGTTTTTGGTTTGATGCTGGCTACAATAGGTATCGACCCCATTAAAGGTATAGCTCGTTTCACTTTTGGACGTTCGGAACTGTTGGGTGGTCTGGAGTTTTTAGCAGTTTTGATCGGGCTTTTTGCCATATCCGAGGTTTTTAAACAGGCCAGCAAGGCCCACTTTGGGACTCCCGCTGAGGCCAAGGGTGCAGCTGAATTACCTAGTCTCTCAATGCTTAAAAAGCTTAAGTCCTCGATTTTGTTGGGCGGAATTCTGGGCACTGTAATCGGGGTTATGCCCGGTGCCGGCGGCACCATAGGTTCATGGGTATCTTACGGCCAAGCTAAGAGAATATCCAAGGAGCCGGAGAAATTTGGTAAAGGAAGTCTTGAGGGTATAGCTGCCCCGGAGGCGGCTAATAACGCCAGTGAAGGCGGGTCACTTGTACCTTTGCTCGCGTTAGGTATTCCGGGATCGAATCCAACGGCAATCATGCTGGGGGCATTGATGCTGCAGGGTATTACTCCGGGCCCGGTTTTGTTTATTAATCACCCTGACGTTGTTTACAGCGTGTATATCGGAGTTTTTCTTGCCAACTTCATTCTTCTGGGGTTAGGCATCTTAGCGCTGCGGCCGGTGCTGAAGCTGGTTACCATACCGCTCCCTATAGTGGTAACGGTTTTGTTTGCCCTGGTATGTGCCGGTTCTTTCTCGATCAGAAACAACCTGTTTGATGTTTTTATTGCTGTTTCCTGCGGGGTTTTAGGTCTACTTATGAAGAAATTCAATTTCCCCGTGGCGGCAACAGTCTTGGGGTTGGTTTTGGGGCCCATTGTCGAGCCGGCGTTAAGAAGGTCACTTTTATTGTCGGACGGCAGTTTCTTGATATTCTTTACCCGCCCCATTTCCTGCGGCATCCTGATATTGTCTGCGATTTCACTCTTATTTCCTATTGTACGCGGGTTGCTTGACAAACGGCGGGAAAGTGGTACGTCAGCTTGACGCCGTATAGGGATAACTTTTAATGTTGTCTAGACGTTATACCTAATATTTTTAAGATAACAACTTACTTCAAATAAATATAAAAGAAGTCACCTCAGGGAATGAACAACGGTGCATAAGACGGTGACGAGCGGTCATCGTCTTATTGTTATCAAGAAGCAAAAGGATGTTAGAGATATTGAAGTGTGCCATTTGCCATAGTGATCACGGCAAAAGGTGGGAGGGCCGGTGCCAGACCTTCTATGTCAATACTCTGATTCATGATTTAATTTTATTCAATTTCTACTCTTAGGCCGCTGCAGATGCGTGCCTTACCTTGGCAGTTAAAAACAGTGACTCATTATATGGTTTGGTGACTGTGTGTATTTACACTGGGAAAAACACAGTTTTTTTTGAGCAGGCGGTTGAAAACCGTACCCGGAGTATCACCTACCTAATTTCAGAGTCAGGAAAGAGTGTAAAGATCGTAATCATACTTATACCTGTGGAATTTCTTTTTCCACCAACAGCCCCTCTGAGTATTTGATAACCAAATATAACGAATCATAAGCCTTGGAAGGAGTTGCTTGCACATCATATATTTTTAACCTTTCTTGCTCATAAGCCTTTTGAATCTGAACAGGCTTAAAGGGCCATTTTTCCAGCACCTGTTCTTTCCCTTTCCTGGTTTCCAAGTAAATTTCATCAATTTCATAGCGAGGTTTACCTACTTTACGTTCATGCACCTTCACAGCAATGTTATTGTTGCTATTAAAATTCACCCATAAATTCAACGGGTTAAACAGTTTGAAACTCAATTTGCTTAAGTCCAGCGTACGTACTTCGCTGGTACGTATTGTTTCCCCATCCTGCACTGAAATGTAATACTTAAAGTTGGGTTTGGGTTCCGTGACACGTGCCTCTTCCAGATTTCTGACTATTTGAGGTTCTTTCTTTGTAGCCCTTTCCAGGTGAATATCAAAGATAGGTTCCAGTGGAACTTCAACAGGTAAAACTACGGAAAAATAGCCTTTGGATTCTTCTTCAGCAACAATTTCTGTATAATCTTCTTTC
>JACDOK010000055.1 GCA_017656185.1 Peptococcaceae bacterium
GACCGTTCACTTGAGACTAGGTTAATAGCGCTATCAATGGCTTTAATTGCTGCGTCGGCACCAGTCTGAGTTGAGACGGTAATGTCGGCTGCAGCGACTCCGAGCGCCGAAGCGCCCATATTGCTAATGCTGATGGTAAGGGCTTGGCCGGAGTTCGCACCAATGTGAATTGACTTGCCATTAAAGCTACTGTTCAACAACGCCTGCGTGTTGAATTCAGTAGTATTGGCAATGCGGTCGATTTCAGCGATCAGGGCTTCCAGTTCCTGTTCCAACTGAGCCCGGTCGGCGTCTGTTTCGGTGTCGTTCGCCGCTTGTACCGCCAGCTCGCGCATGCGCTGCAGGATGCTGTGGGTTTCGTTAAGGGCACCCTCCGCCGTTTGAATTAGAGAAATACCGTCCTGGGCGTTACGGACGGCCTGCTGCAAACCCCGAATCTGCGCCCGCATTTTTTCCGAGATGGCCAGGCCGGCGGCGTCATCGGCGGCGCGGTTGATGCGCAGGCCCGATGACAGCTTTTCGAGCGACTTGCTCATCGCGGTGTTGGTCTGCCCCAGGTTGCGCCATGCGTTGAGTGCCATGATGTTGTGGTTGATAATCACGTTTTCTCCCCCTTTTTATATATTTTAGTGAGTGCTTGTGAGAGTTGCCCTTCCTTTTGTCCACCGTCCGTTAGACGATAGAACGAAAAGATCAAATGGCCACTCTCATTTATTTATTCGGTTTGAATAACAGAAAACTTTAGCCGTATTAACAAGCTTTTGTAACCCAACTGCAGGAAAAGGGAAGAAAAATGTCAAACTGATACACCTGAAGATATGCAGTTACCACTCTTAATAGTTGTTACTCTGGCATAAAGGTAAAGCTCAGCCTAATGCTGCCGACATATACATTGAGAGGGGATCACAAGGGGTTGCTAAACAATAAAAGTATACTTATAACCGGTGGTACAGGATCTTTTGGCCAAAAATTTGTCCGAATCGTGCTTGACAATTACCGACCCAAAAAACTTATTATTTTAAGCCGCGATGAATTGAAACAGTTTGAGATGCAGCAGATCCTCAGCACGCAGGACTATCCATGTCTTAGGTACTTTATCGGGGATGTGCGGGATAAGGACCGCCTGTGCCGGGCCTTTTACGGCGTGGACTACGTTATCCATGCCGCCGCCCTAAAACAGGTGCCGGCGGCAGAGTACAATCCCTTCGAGGCCGTAAGGACCAACATCATCGGCACGCAGAACGTCATTGAGGCCGCCATCGACAGCGGCGTACAGCGGGTAATCGCTCTGAGCACCGACAAGGCCGTGAACCCGGTGAACCTCTACGGGGCGACGAAGCTGTGCCTGGAGAAATTAGTGGTGGCCGGCAACTCCTACGCCGGCGGGCGCACCAAATTCAGCGTCGTCCGGTACGGCAACGTGG
Source organism: Peptococcaceae bacterium (assembly GCA_017656185.1). Classification (GTDB taxonomy): domain Bacteria; phylum Bacillota; class Desulfotomaculia; order Desulfotomaculales; family JACDOK01; genus JACDOK01. Next base: position 1,425 of record JACDOK010000055.1, read on the forward strand.
TCGGCAGCCGGGGAAGCGTTATACCTTTGTTTTTAAAACAGAAGGAGACGGGCGTTCTCACAGTTACCGACGAGCGCATGACCCGTTTCTGGATTACCTTGGAACAGGGCGTAAACTTTGTACTGCGCTGCTTGCAAATGATGCATGGCGGAGAGATCTTCGTCCCCAAAATTCCCAGCATGCGTATCGTCGATCTGGCTAAAGCCATTTGTCCCTACTGTTCCATCAAATACATCGGTATCCGCCCCGGGGAGAAAATTCACGAGGTATTGATTTCCCGCGATGAGGCACGTCATACGGTCGATATGGGGGAATATTTCATTATTCAGCCTCAGTTCCCATTTTGGAACTATGAAAACTGTATTGGAGGAAAGCCGTACCCGGAGGAGCAAGAGTATTCAAGTGGCAATAATGATGTCTGGTTATCAGTTAAGGATCTCAGAAAAATAATGGAGTGACAGTATTTACGTTTAATAACGCAAGGTTTATATGAAAAGGGTGTTTATTTTTTATGAAAGAATTTCAGCACGCAATACGGATAGGGGATCGGATAATAGGGAATGATCAGCCCTGCTTTATAATTGCTGAGGTCGGAAGTAACCATAACGGAGACCTGTCTTTAGCTAAGAGATTGATTGATGCAGCTGTGAAAGTAGGCGCTGATGCTGTAAAGTTCCAGAGCTTCCAGGCAGAGAATATTGCTGCCCCTTATGTAGTGCAAAAAGGGGGAAGAACATCAGAATATCTTCCCTATAAAATATTCAAGAAATTTGCTCTGCCAAAAGACTGGCATCAGATTTTAATCAATTATGCTAGGAGACAAGGTCTAGCTTTCTTGTCTACACCTTTTGATTTTGAAAGCGCTAATATGCTGGATGACCTTAACGTCCCGGCATTTAAGATTGCTTCGGGTGACATTACTAACCTTCCTTTGATTCGGCATATAGCATCTAAAGGTAAACCGATACTATTAGCGACTGGAACAGCGAGACTTGGAGAAGTGGAGGACGCGCTTGAAGTAATAAACGCCGTAGGGAATAAAGATGTTATACTTTTACATTGTGTTACACGTTATCCTTCGGATTTCTCTGATGCCAATATTAGGGCCATGTGTACGTTGGCAAGGGCGTTTAACAAATTAGTGGGCTATTCAGATCATTCACCCGGAAGCGTTGTTCCTATAGGAGCAGTTGCTTTAGGGGCAGTTGTAATTGAAAAACACTTTACGTTAGATAAAACGTGGGATGGACCGGACCATTCATACGCCTTAAGTGTGGATGAATTCAAACAAATGGTGAGGGATATTAGGAAACTCGAACAAGCTTTAGGTAACGGAATTAAAACTGCAGTAGAAGGGGAGTCAAAGGCATTAGTAAATGCACGTAGAAGTATTTACGCTGTCAGAGATATTCCTGAAGGAGCTTTTATTACAAAGGATATGATTGCAGTTCTCCGGCCTGCGAAAGGATTAGCTCCCAAATACCTTGACGAAGTAATTGGCAGGAGAGCACGGCGTTGCATTCACAAATTTGAGCCGCTTTCTTGGAACATCCTGGATTAAGGTGTTGAGATGTGAAGAGAATTGTTTTTCGTGCCGACGGTAGTAGTAAGCTGGGAATGGGTCATATTGTACGCTGTCTTGCTCTAGCAAAGTACATTGCTAGAGAATGCTCTTGGGAAATAGTTTTTTACAGTAAAGATGATCCTACAGGTGTCAAAGCGATCCAAAATGCAGGTTTTCCGGTTTTTACTATTCCTTCATATATTTCAGATGCGGAAGCGGAGAGGGCATTTATTAATTTTATTCTCTCAAACCCTTTCGATGTTGTAATTAATGATGTTGGCCCAACGACTACCGACTACGTCTTAGCAATAAAAGAGAAAGGGGTTTGCTTGGTGACATTGGACGATGAGGGCGTAGGTGCACCTCTTGCCGATGCTGTCATTTGTTGCTATCCCGTTGCAAGGCCTAACCCAAATGGTTATTACGGTAGCAAGTATGCCTTATTAAGAAACGATTTTCTATTCTTTAATAATAAAACCAAGGTAATACCTATGACACCCAAAAATATTCTGGTAACAACTGGAGGGGCGGACGTTGATAACCTTACACAAAAAATATTAGATGCTCTGCTTCTTGCTCAATGGTCCGAGGATGTCTATGTAGTATTAGGGCCAGCAGTGCCAGAGGACTATAAGAAAACTATTATGCGATCTACGAAAGACGACTTGAAAATAAAATTGTTATGTGATGTTTCGAAGATGGCAGAATTAATGTTCAATAGCGATATGGCAGTGTTTTGCGGTGGTACCACAAGGTTTGAACTAGCGGCTACAGGTACGCCAAGTATTGCGCTTTGCTATAACGAAAAGCAGAACCGAAGGGTTAAAGATTTTTGCAAGTCAGGATGTTGCTTGAATCTGGGAATAGGAAAAGAAGTGTCCCGGAAGCGACTGGCTGCTGCTATTTCAGATTTGAGTGCTAATTACCACAAGCGCTTAGAAATGAGTACTGCTGGTAAGCGCGCTGTTGACGGGCGAGGAGTAGAACGAGCGGTTAAAATTATCAAATGCGCCTGTGGAGGATAGCTGAAATGAAAGATTCGGTTTTGATAATCGGCGCTGGTTATGAGCAGATACCGATTATTATCGAAGCTAAACGGCAAGGGTACGAAGTAGTGGCAGTGGACGGCAATCCTGATGCTCCGGGTTTAACATTTAGCGATTATTATTATATTGTGAGTACACGTTGTGCCGATGAAATTACAGATATCGCGCTAAAACACAAAGTTTGCGCTGTTACCTCTATGATTACTGAGGCGGCTCTTGAGAGTGTATACAAGGTCGCCAGCACACTCAATTTACCTGGTCCAAGTTTGAAAAGTGTAAGGGCTTCTACTGATAAAACATATATGCGGGAGCTTTTTGATGCGTATGGGTTAGTTAATCCTCGGTTCGCTAAGGCTGGTAGTCTAGCAGAAGCCTTAGAAAAAAGTAAGGCAGTAGGGTTTCCGATGGTAATGAAGCCGGCTGATAGTGGAGGACAGAGGGGGCTGTTCGTAGTACGCAACCGCAGTGAGTTGGAAAGGAATTTTGCAACTAGTTTCAAAGCATCAGTAACCGGCAAGGTGATTCTTGAGGAGCAATTAACCGGTACGGAGTACAATGTTGTGGCGATTGTTAGAAATGGCCGAATAGGTTCTTTAGTTGTTTCTGAACGTAGAAAATATCCTGTTGGGGCTTACGGGATTGTTGCTTACCATATCTATCCCTCAGGATTAGATGACTCCATTCTTATACAGATCAAAGAGTTGATACGAAAGTCAGTTAATGCTATGAAGATTGATAATGGTATTGTGTTTTCTCAAATTTTTTTAACTTCTCGTGGTCCGATGATTATTGAAACGGCTGAGCGAATTCCTGGGGGAGTGATGGACAAACTTTTTTTCTATGTCACCGGGTATGATTTGGTAAAGATTCAACTTGATATCGCTCTTGGGAAGGAAATTAACTTAAGCCATTATAATTCCGGCATTAAATATCCTGCAGTTGTTGTTAAGTTTCTTAACGCTTATCCAGGTAGACTTTTACCTGGCACTGTCGTAGAAGCAAAGGGTGTCGATAAGATTCTAAATGTTAAAGGGGTACTTACTGCAAACTATTTTGGAAATCCTAACACTATTAATCCTTTACGTACAGGTAGTGACCGGTTTTACTACATAATTAGTCACGGTTTGACAAGGGAAGAGGCGATGCGTAACGCTGATTCGGCTGCAGACATACTACATTTTGAGGTGTTAGAAAGGTAGGTGCCGGCTAACAATGTTTGTGCACGAATTATCTTTACCAAATAGATTACGTAAACCCAGGGAATATGGTATTACGATGGTAAACGATGTTGGTAGCTATGGAATATCGTTTATAGAAGACTTATTGCAAAGTGTGGGAGATTACATTGACATTGTAAAGCTGGGTATTGGTACGGCGGTAGTTACCACTCGGTTAGAAGAAAAAGTTGCCCTCTTTCAAAAGTATGGGATAAGAGTTTACTTCGGCGGTACGGTTTTTGAAGCCTTTTTGAAACAAGATAAACTTAGTGATTACGAGAAATGGATGGAGAAATTGGGTATATCTACGGTTGAAGTCTCTAGCGGCATTCTTAATCTGACAGTTGAAGAGAAAGTCAAATACATCAAACGCTTTGCTAAAAATTTTACAGTGGTTTCAGAAGTTGGATCAAAAGATGTAGATAACATAATGCCGCCGTACCTGTGGGTAGATGCAATTAGCAAGGAACTAGACGCAGGAGCCTGGAAAGTTATTACTGAAGGCAGGGACGAGGGAACTGTTGGCATTTATCGATCAACCCAGGAAATACGTATGGATCTTATTGAAGAAATTGCATATTATATTCCTGTTAATAAACTGATTTTTGAAGCGCCACAACATAAGCAACAAATCTGGTTTATTAATAAATTTGGGGCTAATGTTAACCTGGGTAATATTCGCTTTGATGATGTACTTGTTCTTGAAACGCAGCGTGTTGGGTTACGCTATGACACCTTTATCTTGTAAGTTGAAGGTATGGATAAATAATAGGGGATAAAAGCTATGGTTGGTATTGTAATACAGGCACGAATGGGGTCTGAAAGACTTCCGGGCAAAATACTACGACCAATTGGGGGAAAGCCTTTATTAGCCCATGTAATTGACCGGGTCAGAGCGGTACCTAATGCAGAAACCGTTGTCGTAGCTACCACACACTATCAAAGGGATGACGTAGTGGAAGGTTTTTGCCGTGATTATGGTGTCAAATGTTACCGAGGTTCCGAATCAAATGTTCTTGATAGGTATATCAAAACAGCCCAAAGGTACGGCATTAAAGATATTGTTCGCGTGACTGCAGATTGCCCACTTATTGACCCATTGCTTATACAAACTGCGATTTCCGTACATTTCAAAGAAAAAGCGGATTTTACCCGTGGTCCTTCCCAGGAGTTAATTCCTAGAGGATTGGGGGCTGCAGTGGTTAAGACGAGTGTGCTGCGGAAAGTGGCTTATGAGATGCCTCTGGAGCCTTATCATAAGGAGCATGTAACAATTTTTATTAAAGAACATCCGGAACTATTTAAAATAGCTCAATACGACGTACCATCTACCTATTATCGCCCATACCGTCTGACGGTAGATACTGAAGAAGATCTTGAATTAATTCAAAAAATTTATGCTAAATTGTATCAGCCAGGTTATATTATACCGATCCCGGAAGTTATTTCATTGCTGGACCAGGATCCGCAACTGGCGGCTATTAATAAACACGTCCGCCAAAAACCCGTTAGGCCTTAAGGAGTCAATCTTCTGTAACGAACTTGCTTTACAAATCATAAAGGGTAAATATAAAACCTAAGATTTTAAGAGCGCAAGCAGACATCAAATGGGGTATAAGCGCAAGGTGAGTTTTCTAAAACCAATATAATTAAATTATTTGTTTTAAGAAAGGATGCAATAAAATGGTTTTTAGAGAAGGGAGTCGGTTTTTTGCCAAGGCCATGGAAGACGCTTTAAATCGTTTCTTAGAAGCGGCAAATGTTTTCGGTAGCCAAATTATAGTGCAAGTTACAGGTGCTTAGCTAATTGTTGAACCTGTTGTTTTGAATGGATTACTAACTTATTTGCGGTGTCATCCAGAAATCGAGTATATAACAACTGTTCCTCCTTACCCCAGATTACTAACTGTTTTGGTTATGAAGACTGCAACATTAAAAAAGTAAAGCATTTTAGCGGGAATGAGACCTCAATATACCATTTTAAACCCCACTTATATATATTGAAGATCGTCCTGAGCAATTTTCCGTTGCTTATTTTTCGGTGCGCTGTGCCTTATCTGAAGACGAAATTCGTTATAATGGGGACGACCGGAAAGACCGGTCGAATTTACAGTGGCCTAGCTTGTTCCGGCTAAGCGTTACGAGTTTGCTGCCAAGTGGATCACAAATAGCAGCACGGTTCTGGGTGTTGGTTGTGGAAACGGATAAGGGGTAATCATCTTGGCCCAAGCCGGAGCCCAGGTTTTGGGTATAGACTATGATCAGCAAACAATTGAATTTGCCAAGCAAAAGCACGAGGGACGTTATAGTGGACCCAAGATTTTAGACACGAAAAAGGTAAGGGTTAAGCTATAATTT
>JACDOK010000056.1 GCA_017656185.1 Peptococcaceae bacterium
CTGGGGTTCGTGGTCCTCGGGCCGGAGGTTTGCCGCCGGCTTCCTTCAGATCCCGTCTCGCGGCGGATACCCTTGCCTTAAGAACGACTATTGCTACCTTATCTTCGTCGCTCGGGACTTCCACCCTGGCACAGAAAATAAAAACCGGCCCTTAAAGGGACCGGTTTTTATATGAATAGGATAACTTCTCTTTGCATCTTACCCGTCGTCGGCATCCGTCCCCTATAGGCGGGTCACAAACTTAGTGGGGATAAAGCTTGTCCCACAAATCCTATTATTAGTAAAATCAAACCCAATCTTAACCTTCTAGTTTGACGTGGTAGGTATTTCTCCACTACTTCACCACCACCCCACGTTCCTATTGCACATAGGACCCTGTCCATAAAACCTGTAGAAATCAAATATCCTCCCCAAACATCTAACACTAACCCAAGTTCATTAATAAGGTTTTTCCAATTATATTTCTCTGCCTTTACTAAAAAAGCAATAATTATTATTAATGTAGCCCCAACTGCTATATAAAACAACATTGCGCATTCCGGTAAATCCGGACACTTGGATACTATTACCACATACCAGCGTCGCCCCGTTCTGATACTGTCCAAAAACTCCGGAATGGGTGTCCGAATTTACCGGAATGTGTAATCAGGAGCGCAACGGTAATTAGCCAGAGGAATACACGCATAGAAAAAGGCATAGGGAAATGGTCCGGAGCATTGACAACTACCCCGTACATAGCCAGCTTGAGGAGCTGGTCGGTTATTACGATTAGGACGCCGATGATGATTTGCATAATGGGAGTGGTTCGGCGAGAAGGGAAGAGCATCCTGCAAACCTTAGTTGGCAACTTTCCCTGTCCAAAACGGCTGAAGGCCGCACTAGGCAGCCTTCCTTCTTTTGAGTAGCAGTTCTTTTTTTTTATCGAAGCTCTGCTTATTTATTAGTATGCTCCTTTAGTATGATTTGATAACTGAAGCTAGCAAAATTTATTAACTACTGAAGCCCGCTACAACAGCGGGCTTCCTTCAAATTCTTCAGCTGAGGACTGAGTCCCCCTTCTGTTTATCACTTACTATTATACTAACTTGCTAACATATTGACAACCCTATAGTGAAAAATTCTTATTTCCCACACATACCACATTGCTTGAGAGCATTGTTTATCCTATCTAAAATATAGCCTTTTACGTTCCCAGAAGAACTAAAATCGAACCGCTGAAGGCTTATGGGTCTTATATCCAAAACATTTACCCACCTTTTCATCCTCTTTAACCCATATACTCTATCAACTTCAACATATATCCCGCTAGCTTTTTGCTTGACTGAAGGTTCCTGACTTGATAGTGGAGCAACTATGGCTAACTTACCTCCTACTCTTAGGACTATAGCAGGATGCTTACCTCCAAATTCCTGACCTATGGTAAATCCAAAATCGACCCAATACACGTCACCACGTTTAATAGTCTTATCTTTAGGGATATTAAAACTATCCTCGGCCTCAAACATTTCAATCCTGTTTTTAAGGTGCTTAAGGCATCTGCTGGCAAGTACTTTCTTTTTATCATCCGCTTGCTTCATTGATGATACAAAACTATCTAGCTTATCTTTTAGTTCCTTGAGATCCTGATCTAAATCTATTTTATCCTTAGCCACGAACTGACACTCCTCTTGTCTCATTTACAAGCATACAGAGCATACAGTAATTATAACAATTTTGTGCCAATTTTGTTATTTATTTAAATGTTCAATAAAGCAAACCCCACTCCAACCAGGGGCAGGGCTTTAGGGGAAACAGAGGTGCACGCGTTGTACTTGCTATTATGCCCATAAAACAAAAACCCTGCCCTTATACAGAGGCAGGGCTGTCGGGTAAGCCGCCCGCACCTTCGTTTTGTGCTTCGTATATCCGGTAGACAGTCCCAAACCAAGGAGAAGGGCCTTTCCCAGAAGTACTAAGGCAACAACTCATCAATGCCAGCAACCACCTTATAATCAACCCCTAACGCCTTAAAATGTTTCTCGCCACAGTCCACTTTTCTCCGCTCCTGGGGACGAAGCTCGTCGCGGTTGGAAGTGCCTTTTGTCTCCCGGACTAGATAAAGTCTGTCTTTGACTTTCCCAAACTGGTCGGTTTCTTCCACCACGATAGCCCAGTCAGGGTTATAGTCACCGACCGGGGTAGGCACGACAAACCAATTTGGAAGTTTTACATAGAGTTTTACATCATCTCGGTTTTCCAGCCCTTCGACAAAAGCCCTTTCCGGCCCGGACTCGTAAACCACGTGGTCATAAATGGATTTTTCTGCCGGGATAAGGTACTGCTTATTCTTTTCAATGTCAGTAAACAACTCCATCAGGTAGTAATCGTCTATCTTCCGGTACTGGATGCCGTTAACGAGGTGGTCAGCGAGCTTTTCTTTAATAACCCGCACCATCGTCGTGGCGAATTCGTACGGGTTTTTCGCCAAGGCGTCGGTTTTTTCCATCCGCCGGAGGATCTCCAAAACCGTGGGGCGGGTAAGCCTTGTCTCTTCCTGCACCCAGTCCACAATGTTGGGCAGCGGGTACCGGCCGCTCAGGTCTTCCACCGCGCCGCCCCCGATGTAGCGGGCCTCCATATGGAGCCCTTCCGTCATGTCAACCTGCGCCTTCTGAATAATGATCTGCGGCGAGCGAATGGTAGCCCGGTCCAGCGCGGCGGCGCAGTCGGCGATCAGCCGTTCGGTATCGACCTTAACGGCGTACCGGGTCTTGTGCTTAATGCGCTCCCACAGCTCCTTGAATTCCGGTTTAAGCATATACTCCTTGCGCAGCCGGGCCTTACCGCGTTTACGAGCATCCGGTGGTGGCGGTGGGGTGTCGCCGGGCCCGTACTCCTCAATGTACTCCGTTTGTAGCTTGGCAACGTAGTCCTTGTAGCTCTCGTTGGCGACCACGGTGAGGACGTTCACCTGCTCGTCTTTTATGCGCGTGCCCTCCTGGTTTACCGCCAAACGCACGCCGCGGCCTATTTCCTGCCGCTTTTTGATGTTGGAGACCGTCTGGTTGAGGGTGCAGATGATGAACACGTTGGGGTTGTCCCACCCTTCCCGGAGAGCCGAGTGGGAAAAGATGAAACAGGTAGACTCCTCGAAGGACATCAGCTTTTCCTTGTCCTTCATAATGAGATCGAAGGCTGCCTTGTCGTTCTGCATATGCCTTTCCGATTTGTATTCCGAAAAGTAGCTGCCCTGCACTTGTTCGGGGTCCGCGTCCGCCCACTCCGGATACTTCGCCTTGAGCCGGTTGAACTCTTCCACGAAAAGGCGGCGGATAATCCCGTCTTCTGGCAGGTAGTTCTCCACCCGGTCGATGAAAAAAAGCGAGAGGACTTTGATCCCCTGGTCGCGCAGCCGGCGCTGGGCCCGGAAGTGTTGCTCGATGGTATACGCGATCTGGGCCCGGAAAATCGCCTCTTTGTCGGGACCTTGGGCTTCGCCGGTTTTCAGCTCCACGCCGTTGGTGAAGACAATGGTGCCGGTCCCGGGGTTGATCTCCTCCACGACAAAAGTGTCGTATTCGATGCGCCCGGTCTTGTCCTTCAGGTTATCGCCCGGTTTCACAGTCACGGTCTTCTCCTTTACCGTACCGTTGGCCATCTGTTTGTGGACCTTGACCTTGGCGCTGATGCGGCTTTTCTGAACCCTGATGTCCTCTAGCTGCACGAATACGTGGTTGTAGTTGTTTTCTTCAATAACTGAAGCAACCTCAATTCGTTTAACCAGGCCCTCCCGGTACGCCTGGGCCGGGGTGAGCCGGTAGACCAGGTTGTAAGGGTTGCGGTGCGTGGCGCTGTAGCGCAGCGCCAACAGGGGGTTCAACCGCGCCAGGGCGGCGCGGGCAATACCACTCTCCATGTTCTGCGGCTCATCCAGGATGAGGATGGGCCGCGCCGCCTGTATCAGATGAATGGGCGTCTCCCCCTGGAGGCGGTCGGTGCTCTGGTTGATGACGTTGGTGTCCTTATTGAAGGAGTCTATGGTCATCACCATTATTTCGATCTGGTTGCCCAGGGAAAACTGCCGCACATGGTTTAAGTTTTCCGAGTGATACTCGTAGTAGCGGTACGGCTGGTTGTGATACAGCTCCCGGAAGTGCTGTTCGGTGATTTTGAGTGTCTTGAGTATCCCTTCCCGGATAGCCACCGAGGGCACGACAATGATATATTTGAGAAAACCGTACTGCCTGTATAACTCTAGCAAAGTGCGCAGGTAGACGTAGGTTTTCCCCGTCCCGGTTTCCATTTCCACCGAGAAGTTAGGGAAACAGACGGTCTGCGTGCCCTCTGCCGTCTCAATTTCCTCTTCGATATACTTCAGCTCGGTGTCGGGAGAAATCCCATTGGCATCCTGTACCCTTTTAAGGTTGTCTAGTATTAGGGCGTCGCTCAATTCCAGCTTGTTGGGGACGGCCGCCAGCCCGCCCATCTCGAAGTCAAGGGTTAGTTCCATACGCCTTTGCCCCTCAAAAAGACCTACGACAGCCTCAATCGCTCTTAGCTGGTAGTCCTGGTTGGCGTCGAATTTAAACCGCACGCAGCTACCCCCTCAATCACTAAAGAGCCTTGATACGGCACTGGAGATCCAGGTTTACCTTCGTGGTGTCGTCCAGAGCCGCGTCCAGGCACACAAACAGGTCGTCCTCTTTCAGGGTAAGGGGCTCCAGCGCCTCCAGGTTTATTCTTTCGTCTAAGCAGATGTAGAACGATTGGTCGCGCACGGGGTCGGTAACGCGATAAACGGTATGGCCGGTGACGTCTTTCACTTGTTCGATACGGGAGTTGAGGTCGTAGCCTTCTTTCAGAAGCACTTCATAGATAACGTCAAGATCACGGCGGTCATCTTTGAGAGGCGTCTGGAAAAGCGCCAACTGCTCAAGATACTTTTCCATGTCGTTCCCGGTATAGTCTTCCCACTGCTTAAAGTTGGAGGCGGCCAGTTTGAACACTTTAAAGCCTACGCCTTCTATTGGTTTCGGATTGTCACCGTAGCCACGGATAACTCGCCGGATGCGTTCCTTGCCAATGTCGGCAATAGTCTTGTATCCGGCTTTATAGGCTTCTGAACTCTCGTCGCACGGTTCGGGCAACTGCACCATGATGAACTTGCGGTTGCCGTTGTCCTCTTTGTTCAGGTCTAGGACCGCATGAGCAGTGGTGCAGGAGCCGGAGAAAAAGTCGATGATGATGTCATCCTTCTTAGAACTGCCAATTTGTATCAATTTCTTCAAAAACTTTGACGGTTTTGGAAAGCTAAATATTTGTGCATTTTGAAATAATTCTATAATTTCATTTGTGCCATGTTGGGTATATATGTCATCAATCAATGAAAAGGCTTTTCCCTGTCTAATATTTCCATTTTCATCTTTTAGATACTGCTTTGTATGAACAGACCAATTACCTTCTTTGTCTTTTAGGAACTCTAGCTCATTTCCATCAAGAGCCTTCATTACTCTTTCTTTGCTCCAAAGCCATTGTCGTTTTGGCCAAATTTCTGTTCCATCAGGAGCCGGAATTGGGAAAACTAAATTTTGCCTTTCTCCCATGCTCTTTGTTGCTTCAAGAGGGTGGGTACGATAAGGGCCACGAAGAGAAAAATTACTGTCTTTCAGAGTGTAATACCGCTTAATTGATTCCTCGCTGAGAGGGACAAAAATATTTTCGAGTACTGTTTCATTTTTTGCGTACATTAATACGTATTCGTGAACTGATACAAGATATTTCTCCTTTGCGCCACCTCCATAACGTTTTTTCCAAATAATACAATCAATGAAGTTTTCTTCCCCAAATATCTCATTCATCAATAAACGTAAATTGTGAACTTCATGGTCATCAATACTTACAAATATAACCCCATCATCCCGCAATAATTGTCGGGCTAAAAAGAGACGTGGATACATCATAGAAAGCCAGGCGGAATGGTATCGCCCATTGGTTTCCAATTTACTGGTCAAATGGTTACCGTTTCCATCAACTTGTCCGGTCTGTTCTAAATACGCTTTTAAAGGTTCTTTGTAATTATCACGATAGACAAAATCATTTCCCTTGTTATACGGCGGGTCTATGTAAATCATCTTTACACGGCCAAAATAAGGTTTCAGTAGGAGTTTTAAAACTTCCAGGTTTTCTCCTTCAATGAAAATATGGTTGGCTGTTTCAAAGTTAATTGACTCTTCGGGGCAGGGAATCAGCGTGGCACGGCTGGGAGTTTGTAAACTCCGGATAGCTTCCGTTTTCCCCGCCCAGGTAAAAAGGTAGCGTTCCGGACGGTCATCCACCAGATCACCCAGCGTGGCCCGCAGTTTGTCAAAGTCTATTTTTCCCTCGGTAAAGACTTCGGGAAACAGTTCCTTTAGCTTCTTACGCTGTTCCTCGGCCACGTCAGTGGATTGAATATTTGCGTGCTCCTTACTTGGCATAGTTAACCCTCCCGTTCGCGGGAACGATTAGGGCCTTCTCCAGTATAACCTTCCCGTCCGGTCTAATCTCGAGCAGCACCCCGTCACCCTCTTCAGTGCCCAAACAGTTCGTATTTCTTTAGGTAAAGTCATCTGCCCCTTGGGCCCGGATTTTGGGCGTATATAATTTAATCTTATTGGTCAAGACAATCACCTGCCTAAGAAGCATAGATTCTGGATACTTTAACCAATTCGACATGGATTTATAAAAGTCCTGCCGAAACCCCCTCCTGTATCGCCCTTCTGTGTGTATACCGCATCAAAGGTATAAACCTTGAAGAAGTTGTCTTTTCCTCTCCGGGCTTATCCCAGGCCAGTTCCCCGCCCGAGACGAAGCCTTGGCCCCTTCCCGATCTCCGCGCCGGGCTCTGACCCTATCGTTTCCGTCCTTGGTGATATGCTTCCAGTCTTCGCGCAGCGCCTGCCGCAGCCAGCCGCCGATGTTCCTGACCCGGCCTGCGTTGCTTAAAAGCTCGATTTTCTCCAGCACCTGGTTGACACTGAACTCGGCCAGCAGGGTTTCGGCAATCAGGGCGCCTTCCACTTCGCCCAGGCCGGGCATGGCCTTCATCAGTGCTGTTGTTATCTCTGCCACGTACACGGGGCAGGGAGGTTCAGGGGGTTCATTCACCAGTTGACCGGATTCCGTCTTATGGGCAGATTCCGGGCCCGGTTTCTCCACTTCAGGTAGGTTGACAGATTCCGGGCCCGCTTCTTCTGATTCGTGCGCGTGCGTATTATTATCAACAACAACAACATGATCTTTATTTTCTTTGTGTGACCCTGGGATCACATCAAGATGTGATTCTAGAGTCACATCATTACAGCCGCAAGGCTTAGCGCCGTTTTTCTGATGTGATCCTGAAGTCACCTACCTACAGACAC
>JACDOK010000057.1 GCA_017656185.1 Peptococcaceae bacterium
TTTGCCGTGAGTCTTTATTTTCCTGCGCTGCGGCAATTAATTTTACAACTTACCTGTTATTGCCGAATTTTCTGTTACAGGTTGTTCTTCAGTGTCATACACAATTTCAACATTACGGTATCGCGACATTCCTGTACCTGCCGGCACCAGTTTGCCTATAATGACATTCTCCTTCAGGCCCAGCAGCGGGTCGATCTTACCCTTGATGGCTGCTTCTGTGAGCACGCGTGTCGTTTCCTGGAATGAAGCCGCCGATAAGAACGAATCCGTAGCCAGTGAAGCTTTTGTAATGCCCAGAAGAACAGGACGCCCCTTAGCAGGCTTGCCGCCTTCCGCCAGGATCTTCGCATTGGCCTCTTCCAGGTCCAAAACATCCACCAAACCGCCGGGCAGGAAACCGGTATCACCGACTTCGTCCAGCTTAACCTTACGCATCATCTGGCGGATCACAATCTCAATATGCTTATCGTTTATGTCCACGCCCTGCATCCGGTAAACCCGTTGTACTTCTTGCAAAAGATACAGCTGCGCGGCAGCGGGACCTTTAATTTTCAACAGGTCATGGGGGTTAACGGAACCCTCGGTGAGCTCGTCACCGGCCTCAACCTGACTGCCGTTTTGAACTTTGAGGCGTGCTCCGAATGGAACCAAGTACCGGGCCTGTTCCCCGTCGCTGTTGGTAATAGTAATTACACGCTGGCCCTTTTCTTCGCCTATCTCCACCGTGCCGGCAATCTCGGCAATTAAGGCCTGGCCCTTGGGACGTCGCGCTTCGAAAAGCTCCTCTACGCGGGGCAGACCCTGAGTGATGTCTTCACCGGCTACGCCACCGGTATGGAAAGTACGCATCGTTAACTGGGTTCCCGGTTCGCCGATGGACTGCGCGGCGATAATACCCACCGCTTCGCCGATCTCCACCGTGTGGCCGGTGGCCAGGTTGCGCCCGTAACATTTGCGGCAAACGCCATGGCGGGTCTTACAGGTAAGCACCGACCGCACCTTAACTTTTTCAATACCGGCGTCAACAATAGCATCCGCCGCATCCTCATCTATTTCGGTCAATGCTTTGACAATCACCTGGCCGGTTTTAGGATGGACAATGTCTTCCCAGGCAAAACGCCCCACGATACGATCCCGCAGGCTTTCGATAACCTGCGACCCGTCTTTAATTTCAGTCACTTCAACATAATCTTCCGTACCACAGTCGTCTTCCCGTACGATCACGTCCTGGGCGACATCAACCAAGCGGCGTGTCAGGTAACCTGAGTCCGCCGTGCGCAGAGCAGTGTCGGCCAGACCTTTGCGGGCACCGTGGGTGGAGGTGAAGTACTCCAACACCGTCAAGCCTTCGCGGAAGTTGGCCTTAATCGGAATGTCAATAATACGGCCGGACGGGTCGGCCATAAGGCCGCGCAGGCCGGCTAGCTGGCGGATCTGCTGGATGTTACCGCGGGCACCTGAGGTAGCCATCATATACACCGGGTTAAACCTGTCGAGCGTGCGCAGCAGCTCCTGGGTAACCTCTTCCGTGGCCCGGTTCCAGGCATCAATAACCTTACGGTACCTTTCTTCCGCCGTAATCAAACCTTGGCGGTACTGGCCCTCGATAGCGCGGACTTTTTCCTCCGTTTCATCCAGTATCTCGTATTTTCTTTCCGGGATCTTGATGTCAAATATACCGATCGTGATACCTGCTTGGGTAGCAAATCTGAAACCTAGGGCCTTAATACCGTCCAGGATTTTGGCCGTTTTCGCATAACCCAGCTTGCGGTAACACTTGTCAACAATCTTGGCAAGCGCCTTTTTATCCGCCAGGTCGTTATAAAACTCAAATTCTTCGGGGAAAACACTGTTAAAAATAACCCGGCCGGGCGTCGTTTCTATGAGCTCGCCATTGGGCATACGGACCTTTACCTTGGCCTGCAGTTCCACGGTACCGCTGTAATAAGCCAGAATCGCCTCGTCAGGGTCTCTGAAGACCTTCCCCTCACCGCGGCAGCCTGGTTTCTCGATCGTCAGGTAATAGATCCCTAGAACCATATCCTGGGTAGGAACGGCCACCGGCCTTCCGTCTTTGGGGTTTAGAATATTATAAGTCGAAAGCATCAAGAGCCGTGCTTCGGCCTGTGCCTCCGCCGAAAGGGGCACGTGTACGGCCATTTGGTCACCGTCAAAGTCAGCGTTGTACGCCGTGCAAACCATAGGGTGAATTTGGATGGCCCGTCCCTCAATCAGTTTGGGTTCAAAAGCCTGAATACCTAAACGGTGCAAAGTGGGAGCACGGTTCAAAAGTACCGGGTGCTCCTGGATGACCTCTTCCAAGACATCCCACACCTCGGGACGCATGCGTTCTACCATTCGCTTGGCACTTTTGATATTATGAGCATGGCCGTCCGATACCAGTTTTTTCATTACAAACGGCTTAAACAATTCCAAGGCCATTTCTTTGGGCAAGCCGCACTCGTGCAGCTTTAGTTTTGGTCCCACCACGATTACGGAACGCCCGGAATAGTCGACGCGTTTACCGAGCAGGTTCTGGCGGAAACGTCCCTGCTTTCCTTTCAGCATGTCGCTTAGCGATTTGAGAGGACGGTTGCCCGGTCCGGTAACGGGGCGCCCGCGGCGGCCGTTATCGATGAGGGCGTCGACTGCTTCCTGCAGCATGCGTTTTTCGTTGCGCACGATAATATCAGGCGCGCCCAGTTCCAAAAGCCTTTTAAGGCGATTGTTTCTATTAATGACACGGCGGTACAAGTCATTCAAATCGGACGTCGCAAAACGCCCGCCGTCAAGCTGTACCATCGGCCTCAGTTCAGGAGGAATTACGGGGAGGCATTCGAGAATCATCCACTCCGGACGGTTACCGGACTTCCGAAAGGCTTCCACAACCTCCAAGCGCCGGATCGCCCGGATGCGGCGCTGCCCCGTAACATCGCTGATCTCCTGGCGGAGCTCCTGGGCCAGTTCATCAAGATCAATCTCTTCGAGTAAGGTCTTAATCGCCGCCGCACCCATATCCGCCTTGAAGTCAGAACCGTACTTGTCACGATATTCACGGTACTCCTGTTCCGTCAGTAATTGTTTCTTAACCAAACCGGTGTCTCCGGGGTCGGTGACAATATAAGAAACGAAATAAAGCACCTTCTCCAGGGCACGCGGCGATATATCCAGTAAAAGTCCCATACGTGACGGGATACCCTTAAAATACCAGATATGAGATACAGGTGCTGCCAGCTCGATATGTCCCAAGCGTTCACGCCGTACTTTAGACCTCGTAACCTCTACACCGCAGCGGTCGCAAATAACGCCTTTATACCGCACCCTCTTGTACTTACCGCAGTGACATTCCCAGTCACGCGTCGGCCCGAAAATGCGCTCGCAAAACAGGCCGTCCCGTTCGGGTTTCAGGGTGCGGTAGTTGATCGTTTCGGGTTTTTTTACCTCCCCGTGCGACCAGGCACGGATATGCTCCGGAGACGCCAAGCCGATCCTAATGCGATCAAAACTCGTGAGGTCAAGCACCAGGTTTGTTCCCTCCTTAATATATTTAAATCCTTAAGTTTTAGAGGGACCTATTCAGATCTTCTGTTTTAAATCGATCTTGATATCTTCGTCCTCATCCTCGTCTTCATCCAGCATATCATCTTCCATCTCTTCCGCCTGCCGCTCTTCGAGCATTGCTATTTTGTCGTTTTCATAATCTTCCTCATCTTCTTTGTTAAATTCCCCGCCGTTATCATCATCCCGAGCAATCCGGGATTCTCGCTCCCGCATATCAAGATCCAGCTCTTTGACGGCTTCGGTTATATCCTCATCCGTTTCCTTAATCGTGACCTCCCGATCCTCTTCCGAAAGAACCTTGACATCCAAACCCAGACTTTGCAGTTCTTTTACAAGCACTTTAAAGGATTCCGGCACGCCGGGCTCAGGTACATTTTCACCTTTAACAATTGCCTCGTAGGTCTTAACCCGACCGACTACGTCATCCGATTTAACGGTAAGAATTTCCTGCAGGGTATAGGCTGCACCATAGGCTTCCAGAGCCCAAACTTCCATTTCACCGAACCTCTGACCTCCAAACTGGGCCTTGCCCCCTAACGGCTGCTGGGTAACTAAAGAGTAAGGTCCGGTCGAACGGGCGTGAATCTTATCGTCCACCAGGTGGGCCAGCTTGAGCATATACACATAGCCCACCGTTACTTCGCTATCAAAAGGCTCTCCGGTACGGCCGTCATATAGCTGTATCTTACCGTTTTCAGGCAGGCCCGCCTTTTTGAGATACTCGACGATGTCCGACTCCACTGCCCCGTTAAAGACAGGCGTAGCCATTTTATAGCCCAATACTTTCGCCGCCCAACCAAGGTGCGTCTCTAAAACCTGTCCGATATTCATCCGGGAAGGTACCCCGAGAGGATTGAGTACAATTTCGACAGGTGTACCGTCGGGCATAAAAGGCATATCCTCTTCCGGCATAATACGGGCGATAACGCCTTTGTTCCCGTGGCGGCCGGCCATCTTGTCGCCTTCCGAAAGTTTACGCTTTTGAGCCACATAGACCCTGACCAGCTGGTTCACGCCGGGAGGCAGCTCGTCACCGTTTTCCCGCGAAAAAACCTTGATGTCGACCACTTTTCCGGACTCGCCATGTGGTACCCTTAACGAAGTGTCGCGAACCTCACGCGCCTTCTCACCGAAAATGGCCCGCAGAAGTCTTTCTTCCGCCGTCAACTCGGTTTCGCCTTTGGGTGTTACTTTACCGACCAAAATATCACCGGGACGCACCTCAGCACCGATCCTGACAATGCCGCGCTCATCCAAGTCTCGCAAGGCATCTTCACCCACATTGGGAATATCACGTGTTATTTCTTCCGGTCCCAGCTTGGTGTCCCGGGCATCGCACTCGTACTCCTCGATGTGGATCGAAGTGAATATATCGTCTTTGACCAGTTTTTCGCTTACCAAGATGGCATCCTCATAGTTATAACCTTCCCAAGGCATAAAGGCCACCAGCACGTTACGTCCCAGGGCGAGTTCACCGTTATCGGTACAGGGGCCGTCGGCAATAATCTGGCCTTCCTCAATCTTGTCCCCGACCTTTACGATCGGGCGCTGATTTACACACGTCCCCTGGTTGGAACGTCCAAACTTGGTAAGACGGTAAGTGTCAATGCTGCCGTCTTTGGTGCGGATTTTGATGGTATCGGCCGTTACCCGTTCCACGACGCCTCCACGCTTGGCGATTACGACCGCCCCGGAATCGTAGGCCGCTTTAGCTTCGATACCCGTACCGATCAGCGGGGCCTCCGATACAATAAGGGGTACAGCCTGCCGCTGCATGTTCGCCCCCATCAGGGCACGGTTGGCATCATCGTGTTCCAAGAAGGGAATCAAAGACGTGCCCACACTGAATACCTGCTTGGGCGACACGTCTACATAGTCTACCTTGTCAGGTTCCACAACAATAATCTCGCCACCGTAACGGGCATTAACACGCTCTCTTATAAAGTAGCCGTTTTCGTCAAGCCGCACGTTGGCCTGGGCAATCACATATTCTTCTTCTTCGTCCGCCGTGAGATAAACAATTTCATCCGTAACGCGCCTTTGTTCCTTATCCACTTTACGATACGGGGTTTCCAGGAACCCGAATTCATTTACCCGTGCATAGGTCGTTAAAGACCCGATTAAACCGATGTTGGGACCTTCCGGCGTTTCAATGGGACAAATGCGGCCGTAATGCGAATGGTGTACGTCACGTACTTCAAAGCCGGCCCGCTCACGGGAGAGGCCGCCGGGACCCAAGGCGGACAAGCGGCGTTTATGGGTAAGTTCGGCCAGCGGGTTGGTCTGGTCCATAAACTGCGACAGCTGGCTGGACCCGAAAAATTCTTTTATCGCCGCCACTACGGGCCGGATATTGATCAGTACCTGCGGCGTAATGACTTCTACGTCCTGGATCGTCATGCGTTCCCGTACCACACGTTCCATACGGGAAAGCCCGATTCGGAACTGGTTTAAGAGTAACTCCCCGACAGAACGCAAACGGCGATTGCCAAGATGATCAATATCGTCTACTTTACCTTCACCCTGCATAAGCTTAATAATATAGCGAACAGTGGCAATAATATCCTCCCGGGTGAGTTCTCTTATGAATTTACGGTTAACCGGGACTTCCTGTTTGAGATAGGGGTCCATTTCGGTGGGACCTTCGTCTTCGGGAAAACGGTACATTATACCATGTTTGAGTTTTTTAAAGAGCTTGTAGCGCCCTACCGGAGCAAGATCATAACGCTTGGGGTCGAAGAAGAGCATTTCCAGGAGTGAACGGGCGCTGTCGGGCGTCGGCGGTTCCCCGGGACGCAGCCGCTTATAGATTTCAATAAGGGCGTCCTCTTCGTTTTCCGTGTTATCTTTATTCAAAGTTTCCTGAATACTCTGGTGATAATCGAAAAGATCTAAAACCTGCGCTTTGGTACTGTAGCCCAAAGCCTTGATAAGTACCGTGGCAGGAAGTTTCCGGCTGCGGTCGATGCGGACGTAAATAACTCCCTGAGCATCGGTTTCAAACTCAAGCCAAGCCCCGCGATTAGGAATAATGGTAGCCGTAAACAAAAGCTGACCGGAGGCATCCGGTTCGGAACCGAAATATACACCCGGGGACCGGACCAACTGGCTGACAATGACTCTTTCGGCACCGTTAATAATAAAGGTACCCTTTTCCGTCATAAGGGGGAAGTCCCCCATGAAGACATCCTGTTCCTTAACCTCTCCGGTCTCCCTGTTGATAAGCCGTACCTTCACACGCAAGGGGGCAGCATAGGTTACGTCGCGATCCTTACATTCCTGTACACTGTATTTGGGTTCTCCCAGGGTATAATCCAGGAATTCCAAAACAAGATTGCCCGTAAAATCTTGAATTGGTGAAATGTCCTGAAATACTTCACGCAACCCGGTCTCGAGAAACCACCGGTAAGACTTCTTTTGTACTTCAAGCAAGTCGGGGAGATCAAGAACCTCACGCAGTTTGCCGAACAGGAGACGATTCTGTGGCTCGATGCCCATACCTTAACCCCCTGCAAAACAAAATACTAAAAGCAAGGTTACCTGAAATTACCTCGCTTTTCTAACTAATACCTATCCTTGTATTATTACCCCAGCATAAAATTACCATACTAATATAGACACAACGACTATTTATGTTACCATGTCAAGAAAGGCATGTCAAGGAAAAATGTATCCGCTCGCTGAAACCGTAGATTGCAAGTTTAATTGCCTTACATATTATGGCAAA
>JACDOK010000058.1 GCA_017656185.1 Peptococcaceae bacterium
GCTGGTTCTATTGTACCAGCCATTTCCTGTGTCCATCAAAGTGGGGTAGGGTCAAAGTACGACGTTCAACGTTCAACGTTCTCCACCGTATCTCCACCGTATCTCCACCGTGTCTCCACTGTATCTCCACCGTATCTCCACCGTGTACTCTACCGTATCACCACCGCGTCACCACCGTGCCACCGCTTTTCACCGCCACCGTCAAATCCTTAACCGCCAACTTGTGCGGCCCGGCATACAACTCAAAACGGTACACCCCTTGTGCCTCAAAAATGAAGGACGGTACAAAGATCACCAATTCCCGTGCTGCCGGGTGCGGGGGCCGGCAAATAAAATGCGGCGTTTCCAACGATTGACCATCTGGAAATTTGATAAGGTAAAATATGTGGTACGTTCTGTCAACGCCGAAATTACTGATGCGGGTGACGATATTGAAAGTTGTTGCCGGAGAAGGTATTTGCTCAAAGTTTAGGTGGTTGAATTCACCTTCATAAGGGGGCTCGCCCTGGGCTACCGCGTTTTTGACAGTACGGCAAAAAACGATACCGCTGCTCTGCAGGGGAAAACTACCACTCATTTAAGCCCCTCCTGGCATTATTTAAATTCATAGTTCCTTTAACGATATTCCATTTCCTTCCAGTTTAGAAGGAGCTTTTTTGAGAACAATGCTCGCAAATTACCAAACTTTGTCGAGTTAAAAGAAGCTGCTTGACAGTTTATGCCACTGTGCTTATACTTTGGACAAACAACTGAAGAGGAAAAGTGCCCTTGGGTGCCCTGCCGGTTGTGTGAGCCGTGTGGGGAGAATAGGGAAACCGGTGCAAATCCGGTGCGGGCCCGCCGCTGTGACCGGGGACGAAAGCCAAAGTTACGCCACTGCCCCGCACTCAAATCATTTGAGTGCGGGGCGGGAAGGCTTGGCTGGTAGGAAGATCCGGGAGCCAGAAGACCTGCCCGAGGGTGAAATCATACCCGCTTCGCGGTAAAAGGGGGTGTGGTGTCAATGTGGGGGATTAAAAACGGAATCCCTGGTTCGCTTGTTCGCGAGCCAGGGATTTTTAATTTGATTTTGTGTCAGTCAACTGTTCGGCCTCGAACGTTCTGCGGCGCCTGCTGGGAGGAAGAATATGAAAAGAGACCACGGCGGTATCGGCACCAGAAAATTGCTGGATTTCAGTGTCAACATCAATCCGCTCGGCCCGCCTGCCTGTGTAGCGGAGATGCTGGGCCGTGCTTTACCGTTTGTGACCCGTTACCCGTCCCTGGACGCCGGCCCGGCCCGGGAAGCGGTAGCCGCCCACCTTGGTCTTGACCCCGGGGAGGTCCTGGTAGGGAACGGCGCTACCGAGTTAATCAGCCTGCTGGTCAGAGTGCTGCGGCCCGCGCGCGTCTGGGTGATTGAGCCGTGCTATTCGGAATACCGGGGAGCCGCCGAGGCGTGCGGCATCCCGGTAAAGGGGGTGCCGTATCGGGTGCTGGGAAGTCGGATCACGCCGGTATGGGGTGACCTGACGCCGGGTCCGGGGGATATGGTCTTCGCCGGGTATCCCAACAACCCTACGGGGCAGTTTCCGGATCGGAAAGAGTTAAAATGCAGGCAGCGGGCCTGTCCGGGTGTGTGGTGGGTGTTCGACGAATCGTTTCTGGACTTCGTTGACCCGGCGGAAGCGGCGTCACTGGCCCTGCCGCCGCAGGAGAATGTGATAGCCGTGCATTCGCTAACCAAGTTCTACGCCGTGCCGGGCCTGCGCCTCGGCTATCTTGTGGCCGCCCGCGGTGTGGTTGATAAACTGCTGGCGGCCAAGGACCCCTGGACTGTCAACGGTATCGCCGAGCACCTGGCGGGCCCGCTGCTGGCCGACCGGGATTACGCCGAGCGGACCAGGCGGTTTACGGAGGCCGAACGCGGGCGGGTGGTGACATTCCTGCAGCGTTTGCCCGGGCTGCGCGTTTTTGCGGCTGAGGCCAATTTCCTGCTTTGTGAGCTGCCCCAAGGGTATACGGTAAAAGGATTGAATGCCTACCTGCGGTCACGCGGGATGGTGGTAAGGAACGCGTCCACTTTTGCCGGGCTGTCCGAACGGCATTTTCGCTTCGGGCTGCGGACCTCCACCGAGAACAACCGCTTACTCGCGGCCCTGGCCGAGTTTATAGGAAATGGGAAGTGATCAGTAATCGGTAAACGGATGACAGGTAATGGGACGATAGATGATCTTTCTTAGATAAATCTGCCACTGTTAAGAAGGTCATCCCGCTTAGGTAGTCATGGGCCGGGTAATTAAGATAGTGTCTGTTTTCTTTTGTTTCATTATCCATGTTAACCTCGGACTTCGAACGTTGAACCTTAAACTTGTTATCGAACATCGAACTTTGAACGTCGAACGTCGAACTCCTGTTTGAGGTGTGATTATATGACGGCCCGGGTGCTGATGGTGCAGGGTACGGCTTCTTCGGCCGGAAAAAGCCTGGTGGTAGCCGGGCTTTGCCGCCTGTATGCCCGGCGGGGTTTCCGCGTAGCGCCGTTCAAAAGTCAAAATATGGCCCTCAACTCCTTTGCCACGCCGGGCGGGGGTGAGATCGGGCGCGCCCAGGCACTGCAGGCGGAAGCGGCAGGCGTGGTGCCCGATGTGGATATGAACCCGGTACTGCTTAAACCCACCGGCGATGCGGGCAGCCAGCTGGTGCTGTTGGGCCGGCCGCAGGGAGTTTACCGCGCTCACGAGTATTACGCGCTCAAGGAACAGCTCTGGCCGGTGGTAACGGCGGCCCTGGACCGGCTGCGGGAAAATTACGACATTGTATTTGCCGAAGGGGCGGGCAGCCCGGCCGAGATTAACATCCGCCGCAACGATATCGCCAATATGGAAGTGGCCCTCTACGCCGGGGCGCCCGTTTTGCTGGTCGGCGATATCGAGCGCGGGGGCGTTTTCGCCGCCCTGCTAGGGACGATGGAATTATTAACGGAAAAGGAACGGGAACTGGTGGCCGGTTTTGTGGTCAACAAGTTCCGCGGGGATGAAAGTTTGCTGGCCCCGGGGTTGGAATTGATCCGGGAGCGCACAGGGCGGCCGGTACTCGGTGTACTGCCCTACCTGCCGGATCTCCGCCTGGACGAGGAGGACTCGATGGGGCTGAACGGTAGGGGAACAAAACCGCACCCGGGCGACCTGGTGGTGGCCGTCGTCCGTTTGCCCCGGATGTCCAATTATACCGACTTTCTACCTTTTGAGACCGAGGACGGTGTGGCGGTGCGCTATGTGGACCGGCCGGCGGAACTGCAAACAGCGCACGTCGTCATTCTGCCGGGCAGCAAGGAGACACTGGCCGATCTGCACTGGTTGCGGCAGCGCGGGTTGGACCGGGTGCTGGTGGATTTTGCCGCCCGCGGGCGGCCTCTGCTGGGAATCTGCGGCGGTTATCAGATGCTCGGCCGGACCATTCGGGACGGCGAAAAGGTTGCTGCCGGGCTGGGGCTTTTGCCGGTTACCACCTGCTTTAGTGCCGAAAAGAGAACCGTTCAAGTGGAGGGCGTTACGGCTGGCGGGGTTTGGGGTTTACCGGGTGGACTTTCGGTGCGGGGCTACGAGATCCATATGGGGGTTACCGCGGTGAAAGGCGGCCAACCGCTGTTTCTGCTGAACACGGGTGGGGAAGAGACCGTGGCTGAAGGTTGTGCGGTCGCCGGCGGTGTTATAGCCGGGACTTACCTGCACGGGTGCTTTGACGCCGATCTTTTCCGCAGCCGCTGGGTAGCCGCAATGCGGCGGTGGGCCGGCTTGGCTCCGCGTCCCGTGACTCAAACCGGTTATGCCCTGCACCGGCAGCGGGATCTCAACCGTATTGCCGATATGTTGGAAGAAAAGATCGGGGTCGAAAAACTCGATGGAATACTTGGTCTATAGGGCGGGCGTGCTTTTGGCCGCCGTGGTGCTGGACCGGGTGTTTGGTGATCCCCAATGGTTTCCGCACCCGGTGCGGTTAATCGGCCGGCTCATTACCGCGGGTGAAGCGCTGCGGCGCCTGCCGGTGGCGCAGCGCTTTGCCGGGATACTCCTGGCTACGGGCGTAATTGCGGTTACCGGTGGCACGGTTTGGGGACTGGTGAACCTGGCTTATGCATGCGGCCTTTGGTGGGGCCTGGTCCTGGAGACTTTACTGGTTTACCTGGCCGTTGCGCCCCGGTCGCTTGCTAGTGAGGCCCTGGTGGTGGAGCGATATTTGAGGCAGAATAACCTGCCGGAAGCACGCGCGCGCCTGGCGCTGATTGTCGGCCGGGACACCGCCCGGCTGGATGAGAAAGAGGTGCGGCGCGCCGTCGTGGAGACGGTAAGCGAAAATACGGTGGACGGGGTGCTCTGCCCGCTCTTTTACGCCGCCCTGTTCGGTGCTTTGGGAGTATGGGTTTACAAGGCCGTCAGTACGCTTGATTCCATGGTCGGCTATAAGAACGAACGCTACCGGCATTTTGGCTGGGCGGGTGCCCGGCTGGACGACATAGCGGCTTTTCTACCCGCCAGGTTGGCCCTCTTTCTCATTCCGCCCGCCGCCTTCCTGGCCGGCCTTTCGGCCGGTACCTCTTGGAGGGTGGGCTGGCGGGACCGCCTGGCGCATACCAGTCCCAACGCCGGGCACGGCGAGGCCCTTTTTGCCGGGGCCCTGAGGGTTCGCTTGGGCGGTCCGGCGACCTACGACGGTGTTGTTGTGCCGAAACCCTGCCTGGGGAAGGAATTCTTTCCCCCGGGCCCGGACGCGGTGCGGAAGGCGGTATCTCTGCTTTGGGCCGTTACCTGGCTTTTTACCATTGTCGCCGGACTGCTGCTTGTTCTTTTGGACTATATCTTGTTTTAAGTATTAATTCGAGCCCCGAACGTTGAACTTCGAACGTTGAACGTTGAACTTGTTATCGAGCCTCGAACGTCGAACCTCGAACGTTGAACTTTAAGATAGGAAAGAGGCGAAAAGGTGAAGGAAAACGCTAAGCAGCAGAATAATATCGCCAAACCGGAAGTGGTGCTGGTGTTGGGAGGAGCACGCAGCGGCAAAAGCGACTGGGCGCGGCGTTACGTGGAAGACCGCTACAGGAAACCATATTTTCTGGCTACGGCAGAGCCCAATGATGCGGAAATGCAGCAGCGGATTGCCCGGCACCGGCGGGAAAGGGGCCCCGGTTGGGGTTTGATTGAAGAGCCGCGGGAGATCGCGGCTACGCTGTTGGAGCTTAAACGGCAGTCCCGGGCTGATGTGGTGCTCGTGGACTGCCTGACGATGTGGTTGACCAACGTTCTTCTGGACGAAGGTGAGAGCGGTGTGGAGCGGCGTACCGGTGAGTTGCTGGCTGTGCTGCGCGACCCGCCTTGTTCCCTGGTGCTTGTTTCTAACGAGGTAGGCATGGGAATTGTTCCTGAGTACGAATTAGGGCGGCGGTTCCGGGACCTGGCCGGTTGGTTGAACCAGCGGGCAGCTGCTGTGTCGCACCGGGTGGTTTTTATGATTGCGGGCCTGCCGCTCTATCTTAAGTGAGCAGGAAAGCGGTAAGCGGTAATTAAGGGACCCTTAGCTTTCCTCTGATTTGATCTAACGTTGCTGTTAAACTCTCGCTCTTAAGCAACATTGTGTTGGGTAACTAGTAATTGAGACGCTGTTAGTTTTCTTTATGGTTAGGTTGAGTGCCGGACCGCGACCCATAAGCATTTCTTAACACTAACGTTGAACGTTGAAC
>JACDOK010000059.1 GCA_017656185.1 Peptococcaceae bacterium
TTGCCGTGAGTCTTTATTTTCCTGCGCTGCGGCAATTAATTTTACAACTTACCGTGACCGATAAAATATCTCATAAAAACTTGACAGAAATTGATAACTTGTGGATATAATATAGGCACAGGTAAGGTTCCTGTGCCTATAATGATTGGCCGGACGGGGCTTGCCTGGAGTTTATTCTGGAAGCTATTTTTTGAAATCGGCCGCGTTAGCGATGCCGATTTTTTCTCTGTTTCAGTAACTTATCTGTTAGCTTGTCTATGATAATAATATAGTAGATGTTTATTGGGTCGTTCAGTGCAGACAAATTTATCGAAACCAAAACGTTATTTATTTCAATGACTGTTCACCCCCTTTCTGGCAAGACCCACGTCCGGCCAAACTTTGGGCCCAGAAAGGGGGCAGTTGCCGTATTTAATACGGCAAGCCCAGATCTCTCTTATTGTACCATGTTCTGACACATACAGCTGGACGAGCAGGTCTAAAGGCACCTGCCACGGTCGGGTGGCAGCATGCCAGTTTCTGCACGGTGAAGGCCAGCGCGACTTATTCGTCACCAAGGATTCACAGCAGCCTCTCTTGCTTGCGCCAGCTTGTCTCCCCTTACCTTATTGGAACAGGTCGTTCAGCTCACGCGCGTGCGGCTTCAAGGAAATCAACTAATGCGCCCGTTTCAGCTTACTAACATCAATGATCTCCCACCCCTTTTCAGTGCTAACAAGATATAGGTACTGGTGCCCTAGTTCTTTTTCGTCCGGGTGCTTCTTATAGCTTATTCGCACTGCAAAGACATCTTTGAAGCTCATATGCTGCTTTTTATAATAAGGCCAACGATCGTAAAGCACACACTGCTGGAAATCCGCTGTATGAAGGTGCCGCAAGTTTTTCCAGGGAAAGTCTTCGCGTACTTGGGCAAGATGAACTCTTCCGCTTCACCATACTTGTTGTCGCGGCAGAGAAACATGAAATGTGTAGCGGTTTCGGTGGGGTCAAAGTAACCTTTCAGGCGCTGAATTGTCTCGCGGTACCCGGCAGCAAAGTAATTGTAACGTATGGCTTCCCAATCGGGCGCCAGATCTACCTTACGCAGGACATTATGGTCCTGGTCTAGGACGCGGAATTGAATTTCCTTAATATCCAACGGCACTTCGTCCGCGCGAACGAAAAAGAAAGAAGCGGCATCGTCTTCCTCTCTGACTGTGGTGGAAGTGGAGTTAGAAATCTTAACGCCGTTGCAATATACCCCTATTTGATAACTGTGGGACCTAAGATCCAGCGCATCACCGGTACCTTTAACAATGATACCCCTTACGGTAAGTACTCCTTTGCCGGGTATCCTTTCACCAGGAAGAGCATAAAAAGCAGCAGCAGGCATAAATACATCGTAATACTGTGGGGGGAGCTGCTCCACCATTTTTATTAACCAGGGCTGCCCTTTCTTAGCACGCTTGTTGTCCAAGGTCATTTCCCTGATTTCAAAGTACGAAGCGTAATCACCAGGCAGTTCCAGTTTCTTATTCAACTTGGTTCGGTACGTACAGTCGGTATGCTGGATATAACAAAAGAAGGTCACAATGAATAAACAAATACAAAAGCCCATTAGGACCCTTAGCATCCGCTTAACCACTTAGGTTCCCCCTTAACAGCAAGAAACAAGCAGAAACCTACCCTTCCTTTGTCCGAAGCTATCCATGTCCAACTCCATAGTAAGTAAGGAGTTAAGCCACGAAGCATTTGGCCAACCTTAAACACGGAAGTATCCGATACACCCCCGACTAGCCCTCTAGCACCGTTCATTACCGTTCGGATGAAACTTCCGTTTCTCGCCTGCTTTGCAGTGCCTTCCAATAAGCATAGATCCCACAAGCAAGAATTACGGGCTGCAAAGTGAGCATACCCACCTGTACATAGTTCACCAACTGCCATACAGGCGTAGCTGGGTTACTTAAAACCGCTACCAGGGTCATCATTACAAGTAATATGACGTAAGAACATACGGGCACAAGAAACACTGCTGCCAAGTAGGCAAATAACGGTACCGCTTCCGCTTTAAAGCGTCGATAGGACCATAGCACACCCAAAGAATATATTAGGGCAGGTATCAACTGCAATACACCCGCCACAAACACGGACCCGTTCCACTCATGGTGAATACTAACCCCACTAATCACGCCGTAAAGCAGTCCATAGAAGACTATTGCTATCAACAAAGGCGGTTTTAAGACGTCCGTCCAGCGCACATAGTGCGGGAAATTATAAAGGGCCAACACAAACATCACCGGCACGGCAAGCGTCACTAAAGCGTGTTCTACCGTCTGCAAAACAGCTAAGGCCGTCCACATAGGCGAGTGAAACGCTGGGAAAAAACCCTGTAAATAATCTATTGTTCTACTGAAAATGGGGTGCAACAATACTTCTAACACACAGATGACGATAATCCACTGGAAGAAAAAAATGCGGGACGCTTTGAAGCACTTATAGGATAGGAAAGCAGCCATGGCATAACCGAGAAAACTAAGGGGTTTTGTAAAAGTCCAAACGCCTATTGGATGGTCCCTAAAATAGGCAGAAAGCCACCCTGTCTCAGACAACAGTATCAACAGCGGTATCCCAACAGCTAAGGCCGCAATAACAATATATTCTTTACCTTTTCTTCCTTCGGTCTGTTCCTCAGCCAAGGAACCGCCTCCCCATTACCCACTTATCATTTAATAGACGTAAGAAGCTACTACGAGGTTTACAATCACGGGTTAACCGCTTCGCTCTCAGCGAGCTTATTGAAGAACTGAAGTAACTCGGCAAAGCTGCTAGTCCTCAAAACGATATCCCTGTTGTCTACCACAAAGATTGTGGGCTCTTCGTTAATGTTTAACAGCCTTTTGGCGCGAGCCACTTCTCCGAGGGTGTGAAAGCTTACCCTTTCCACAAGACTCCTGTAAGTACCGCTGTCCCAGTCCATAAGCTCTTGCATCACTTCGTGGTCACGATAATCAAGGGCATTGACAGTAGAGAAAACATGGACGTGATATTCCCCTTCTTTTTCGGCAGTCATGCCGGTAACCAGCCAAGTACGTGTCATCATTTCAGGCGGAAAAGGACCAGGTCCCGTGCGATCTTCTATGGGCACCGTCTTCACCCAGGAAAGGTCTTTACCCCACCTGATTTCGTGGTGAGCGTATATGGCATATGACCTCTCTGAATGTGGTTGCTCATTAGTCTGTACGGTGGTGCAAGGTACGCCGTATTTGACGATCCTGCGGTTACTGAGGTAGTGCCTCGTCCTGGCAGGGAGGTTCTCTCCAGTGTACATAAAGCCCAGTAAGTCCGATGCTAAAATATCGTGAGGGTAGTCGATGCCTAGACTGCTTAATTCCTTTACCACTTGAGCAATAGTGTTTCTTTGCATGTTAAGAGCCGAGTCGTGACCACGCAGTCCCTCGGCACACTCCTTAAAAAGGAAACCATCCACATAAAGGTGGATGGTGTGCCTATATTTACCATCTTCAAATAGGGGTTGATCCGTGCTTTTGTCTAAGCTGACTTCTACCGCATAGCTGGCATCTTCGCAAACAGGGTTGGCGATGGTAGCCGTCCTTACCAACTCCGCCTTTAGATCTATATCATCCGGGCTAACGGTAGCAGCAAGGTTCGCCCAGACGATACCCGCTGCAACCAAGGGTATTAACAACAAACATAACACGGCCAATACCTTGGAGGGGGTTAAAGTGTTCTGATAACGCGCTTTCATTAGAGTAAAAACGATGATGGTGACGGCAATGCTTATAATACCGCCGAGAGTCATATGCACAAAGACAAAATTACCGGGAGCGATCTCCATTTGTGAAGAATAGCAGAACTTATAAATCACTAACCTGTCAAGGAGCACGGGGACCAGGCTGACGACGAAAGGAAATATCCAGCCGAGATCTTCATCAGACCAATACCGATAAACACCATAGCAATAAAGTCCACCTAATAAGTAGGGTATGAATACCCATCCAATCTCAATTGGAAAAAGAAAAATGGAACGTACCACCAATACCGCAATGTAGGCGGCAATGATCAATGACCACCCCACAAAGTACCGGGGAAAATAGCCATCAAGCCATTTCAATACTCTCACCCAATAAAGAGATTTCATCGTTCGCTTATGGATTTGATCATTCTTTCAACTTCTTTTGTGGGAAATCAATAAGGCAGATAAGAGATGCTTATTATTTTCCGCCATTCAATACCATAATGTGCGTTGCAGTCATACATTGTGATTGCTATATGTCTAATTATCCCTTTTGTTGTTCTTTATGTTGACCACCAGGTACTGTATATGGTCATATCGCGGTTTTAAAGGCGTTAGGCACCTTCCAAGGCCAAACTTTGTCGAGAGATAATGCCATTTCAAGATTGGACTTATAAAAACAAAACGCAAGACCGTGACCCGAAGCACGTAGCCTTTACTATTCAGCCTTTTTTCTGCGCTCCTGTTTCTCCTGTTTTACGGAGCGTGGTGCGGAGTTCTCACTAATCCACCATACCTTGGTACCTTCAATTAGTGCTCCACAATATGCACAGCGCCAGACAGTCATTGCATTAGCAGAGTATTGAACATTACTGCACCTTGGACAAACACGCTTCTCCAATGTCATGAATTTCCTGCTGTCTAATTACAGGATTCACTAATATCAAAATATCAAAACTAATAGCCTGACACAATACAATTGACAGAAACTGTCACGTTTCGACAAGTTTAGTACTATGAAGTAAGTGGTTAGAGCCCGATTTACCGTTCCAAATCACAAAGCTGCGACCACCTAAGTTAGATCATTGGGTCACAGACAAACATCTATTGGTGAATGATAAAGCGTAAGTGGTAATTTTGGTAGCGGACTGTCCAAGCTAATTACGACATACATATAGTCATCTTTTTTAAAGGCTTTTTTATCAACGGAGATTTCGTTTACCGTTTGCCCCTGTTCATCCTTAAATCTAAACTGGCCCAAAACTTTTGAATATTTTTCCCAACCCATTTCCTTCATGACATCATCTATGTCAGCCAATGAAGCCTGCAGGATTCTATCTCCTATCAAAGCCTCTGTGATGCTATGACCTTCGTGCCTGTCGGTCTCATTATTAATATGAATTGATTGGCGCTGTTGCAACCACTGCTTATCTTTAGCAAGACTGTCGTTGAGAGCTTGGTCGAAGCTATTTTCATACGTTTGGGTACATCCAACCAAAGTACAGAAGAAGACGATCATTAGGGCGAATATTCTTTGCAAAACTTCACACCCTTGCAATTGAGATAATACTTCAATAAAGGACTGCCCAGTTACCATTCCGGACTGGTGGCACCCTGGATCGTCCAGAATACACCCTACAAATGCAAAGGAACGACGGTGTCCTTCATCAGTAAATACTAAGGAAACTAAAACGGTTGTCCTGCTTCGCCCAAATGAGACAGATTTAAGCTATATTTCGTAGAGGATCTC
>JACDOK010000060.1 GCA_017656185.1 Peptococcaceae bacterium
CTACACTTGAGCCAACTGAGTGGTCTTCAAAGAGGTCGCCGGCGACAACTACAAAGTCAACATCCAGGTCTTTGGCCAATTTCATAACCCGGCGTACCGTTTCTAGCCGTATTTTTCTGGCATCCCCGGCTTTCTCTTTCAAAAAGGCCAGTTTAGCCCCTAACTGCCAGTCGGCGGTATGCAAAAAACGCACCATAATTGTCACCTCCTAAAGGCAGCAAGTTTGGTCATTCAAAAAGCTCTTCCGCCAAGTCTTAAATTTTCTTTCGCCTTTCCTCTGTCGCCGCCCGGTCAATTTCTATGTGAAACCTCACCACGTCGCCCCCCTTAGCCCCTACTGGGAGAAGTTCACGCGGCAGGTCAAACGTTTTCCCGTTATACTCGATTACGGCCATATCGCCCTCAAACCGGTCCATGATAAGTATAGAAACCCTCCCTCAGCGTTTTTCTATCAAACCAGCGTTCCACAAAGAGACAACCACATTCATCTGCTGGTTATGCCTTATCTGATTACCTTGAACCACCATCTCCCATAGTCTTTTAAGGTCCAGGGCAAGTTCTGGCTGGTTCTGCAATATTTCAATCGCCCTAACAGCATACAGCTTGTTCTTAGTTGACCTGGTATAAGTGCCTGCTGGGACCCCCTTCACCCTCCCTTCTTCGCAAAGACCGAGGAACGCATTTTTGGGGCAGCCCTTCTTTCGGCTTGATACACTTTCCGTAAAAACCTCTGCAGCAGCCTTATCCCAAGCCTTGCTGGGGTCAGCGCATTCTTCCACCTGAAGCAATGCCACTGCTCTGATGGCAATTTCTCCGTATTTTCCCAACCTGCTCCTCCCCTTATTCTAAACGGAATACAAGCCTCCCCTTGTTGTCGTAAAGCACCCCGGGGTCGCCGTTGTTGTTCCAGATGTGATTTGTTGTCCAAATCAATGTGTTAGTACCAGCTTATGCATTGGGACCGCTCACAACCTTCAGGGTTCCTCCGGCCGGTATTCTTGTTCCCGCCGAAAAAACAAAGGTTTGATCACCTTTTTCACTGACCAGTTTCCAGGCGGAAATATCAACCTCTGCACCACTGGTATTCTTTATGATAGTTATTTCACCTTCTAAGTCAATACTCACTATCTTTACGGCGTCCACAGGAGAGAAAGATACCTGCGCTGTGCTGGCAACGGTTTCTGTTTGAGTAGATTCATCGGGTGCACGTTCTTTAATTGGGGAGGCTTTCTTGTTGAATGTAATGGTTTTCCCTTCGCTGGTTGCAACGGTGGTTCCCTGTAGGTCGGTGCGGCAAACTTGCACCCCTGTGTTCGCTAGTTTTGCAAGCGCTTCAGGGCGTGGGTGACCATAGTCGTTATCCTTGCCGACAGAGATAACCGCGCATTTTGGTGACACAGCCTTTAAGAAGGCTTGCGTCGTGGAGCTACTGTTGCCATGGTGGTCTACTTTAAGGACGTCGGCTTTGAAGGTTATGACCTGCAGCCAACTTCTTTTTCAGACTCTCGGCATCGCCAGCGAAAAGTAAACTTGCGTTAAGTTTTTTCACTTTGTCCTCAACTTGGGAACGTTCGACAATAGCAGGTTGGCGCTGGTCCTCTATCTGAATGCTCGTGGCCAGTCGCAGGGCTTCCGCCCGCTTTTGGATACTTAGACCTGTTTGGGCCCACCACCTACGACCCTGCCAGGCATCCATCCAGTATTTCGGGCTGATAACACGCCAAGAAGATGCTTCCCATTTTGCAAATCGCTCGGCCAGTTCACGCAGTTGGGACCTGTCCTGTTCCCAGAATCGTGGGGTAAGGGTAAGAACGACGCGTGCCGTCCTCTCCGCATCAGCTACACAGGTCGGGACCATCAAACCATAAATGTTGCAAAGATCCTAGAAAACCACCTGCTGGGAAACATGGATTACGCATATTATAACCAGTTTTACAAAAATCACAAACATCCTGCAATAAAGCCAGAACATCGTCCAAGAATAGTCCCTACTTCCAAGCTGACCACTCTAAAGCCCTCCGGAGGTGTGGTACATTGGAACGTCTATTTATCCGAAATTTTAAGCCGTTTCTATAGTATAAACCGGCTAATTACACTACGTGTGACCTCCATCGCAGCAAGTCAACGTGCCAGCATTTGCACGCCGCTAATTCATAACCGATTTTAAGGTAGGTTCAACTAAGAAAAACCGGGCAGGATTGTTCAAAGTTTTATATCCAATTTGCGATAAAGCTCAAGCGATGGTTTGACAATCTTGTCGTACAGCGTTTGACTATCATTAATGTCATATAAATTATTCTTGATTAATTCACCTTGAAGCCTTACATATGCATCCTCGTAATCGATTTCCTGAGGTTCTTTGAAGATCTTATTGTCATTATATTCAATATGTCCCATGATGCTTTCAAACTTACTGATCCATTTGCCCTGAGGCTTTTTCTGAATGTTGTATAGAACCCCTGAATAAACGGTTGACTCAGCAATGTTTTTATCATTGAGCACAAGTCTCAGGTAAAGGACTTTTAAATCTTTACGCAGCTCCGTAATTGTCTGCCCGCGTTCGAGCTTTGTTCTTTCTTCTGGAACAAAAAACACGGCAAACTTTTTCAAAAGCCAGAGGTTAACATTGTTGGCCTCTAATCCTGTAGAACTCCTGGCGCTGATCCCGTAGCCGGCAGGCCTGCCAATAACGAACTTCTCATCTTCTTCCTGCAGAGTTCCTTCGATTTCCTTGATCAAGTAAGAAACTTCAAGGTATAGCTTCTGGATAAAATCAAAGGCCAGAGCTGTCTGTCGGATGATCTCCTCTTTCTCTGTCATGGTTTCCACTCCCTTTCCCTTCATAAAAGATATAATCCTTTACCGGATTTAACTTCCCTGACTGCAGCAAAGAGGTAAGGTTGCTTTGTCTGTGGGAGAAAAAGATGCTCCCTCGGCAACAGTAGAGCGGTTCTGGAAGGGATAAGCTGTTTATAAAACCGATAAAGGCTCCACGGAATCTGGCTGTTTTCATTTCAAAAAAGATATGGTGAAGGCGTTTTAGAAAAG
This sequence comes from Peptococcaceae bacterium, assembly GCA_017656185.1. Lineage (GTDB taxonomy): Bacteria > Bacillota > Desulfotomaculia > Desulfotomaculales > JACDOK01 > JACDOK01. The sequence goes on from JACDOK010000060.1 coordinate 3,049, forward strand.
AAACAGGGGCATTCAGGATACCAAACCCCTTAAACCCGCGCAAGTTTTTCCTGTCCAGCAACTTGTAAAGATCCAGGGCAAACTCGCGCTCATGCCTGGTTAAGTTTAAGTTGTTATTAAGGATGTCATTCAAAAAAGAAGTGACTTGTTGCCAGTTGGTCCATGTTAAGTAATGGGAAAAACTCTCGGGGACGGATTTAAACTTATTCTTCTTGTAAATAGAATCGGCGGTAATAGCAATGAGTCTAAAGTTTTTGTTATAATTTCGAGCCTCCAGCATGCCTCCTTTAATTTCTCTGATCAACTGGGCTTTAGTCTTTTCCGTTTCCCCTCCGAAGTCGGAAAAGTATTTTGCTTCTATAAGCAGATAATAATTTGCGACCAGTATAACCAGATCCGGTTCTGTTTTCTCCTCGTAGCGCGGCCAGAAGATGAACTCCGCTTCTATGGCTTCCTGGCTGGAAATCTTAAAACCCAATCTGTCCAGATATCCTTTGAGAAAAATCTCGCGGTTTGCATATTTAAAAAAGGAAAAGACATTGGAAGTCAAAATGTCTTCCATTCTAGTAATACCTGAAGGAACTTTGCCGTGCAATTCAGCGGCGTACAACCTTATTACCTCCGGTTTTTCCCAGTTTACCAGCACTCCAACTGCTTAGATAGATTCTTCTTTAATTCGGACGTACATCTTGTGAAACATTATGTGATACAGCTCTAGCCCTTGTCTCTCTAGGGTTTTGGCACTTCTGTGACACATCGTGTATCACAAAACACCTTCAATAAATATGAATTTAGTCATCGGCCCTTGGTTCCCTTTGTGTGGACGGCCGGCAGTAAGCCCAGTTGTGTCGACAGTTTTAGGCGTCTAAATCAAAAGAGTGGGCGACGATACGGTCCGGTGTGCCGAGCTTCCCAAATAAAGAATTCTTCCTCGGGAAAATCGTGAAAAGGAAACTTGCCTTCTCCCCAGTAGGGTTCGCCAATCCAGTCTAAAGACTGGGTGTAAACCGGTAACTTGTTGAAGAGCGTAACCACGAGAAGTGCGAGTACCCGACGGATGGAGACTGAAAGTTCTAATAAGGTCCTGATAGTTGGTGGCCCGACCGATTATCTCTTGCGCCTCCCTGTCATCTTTAAGTAATTCCCTTAATTGCCTGCAACACTCCCTAAAATTACATCCGAAATATATTACAGAACTCTCGCGCCACCAGGGCAACATCTTCTTGCTACCCGCCACCGTGGATATACCGCCTACGTTTTGGGATTTTTCGGGTAAGTCAACGATTCGGACGGCGTAAGGTTGGTAATTATTTCTGCCAGGGTCGTCCGTCCCCGTGTCAAGCATAAATTGAAATAATGGAAAAATACGCTTTGTTGCGTGATAATTGGAATTTGACTGCATACGCCGGTGGGCTTAAAAGTGTAAGGTTTTCCCTTGCCCGATAAGCGGGCCTAAATAGGAGGTGGGGGCGATGGCAAAGCGGGAACTTGAAGTAATAGTAACCCGTACCGGCTCCCAGAATGAACGTGAACAAGCCTACCGGGAAGCCATTCGTTTCCTTCTGTCCCGCCTTCCTGAAAACGGCAAGAGATTTCTACAAGTACGTCAAAGTAAAGTTAAGCTGAAGGAAGGACAGGGAAGGTGAGCACAGCATTGATATATTTACGAGTGTCCACTGAGGAACAGGCCGAAAAAGGCTATTCCATAGCAGCGCAGCGGGAAGAATGCAGGGGCAAGGCCCAGGAACTAGGCGCAACTGAAATAACAGAATTTGTAGACGAAGGGGTCTCGGGCTCAATCTTAGAGCGCCCCGCCTTGGTGGCGGCGCTGGAAAAGCTTAAAGCCGGCGGGATACGCTGGTTTATTTGTCTAGATACCAGTCGTTTATCACGCAGTGTGGCCCACCAGCTTTTACTGATTGATGAGATTAAAAAAGCCGGAACAGAGTTGACCTTTGTGAACTCCAAGTTGTTCGCCCAGCATGTCTGCTGAGCCGATGGGTTGAAAGAAACCTTGTCGCCTAACCAGCGGGAAGACAATCCGTAGGCAAGGGCGCCGCCGGTGACGGCGGGGTCTGAAGGAAGCCGAAGGAAGAACAGAGGATGTCCCAAGAGGTGTAGAATTTGAGGAGTGGTTCTGCTGCATAGTAACATGAACAGGCAAAATTGTAAAGTTCTAGATGTCTTGCCTGCATAAGCAAGCCTTACAAGCTGTTACAGATTTTTTCAAGGCGACAATATCACAGATGGATTATAATAAATATAAAGTTGAGGACGTGTATCTCTTA
>JACDOK010000061.1 GCA_017656185.1 Peptococcaceae bacterium
GCATAAAACAGGGGTTTGTCATAATATGTAAGGCAATTAAACTTGCAATCTACGTATTTTATCGGTCACAAGGTCAATTTTACTGGGTAGTTAATGTTGCTAGTGCCGGCGCATCTCACGAACGATAAGGTAAGCCAAAATCCCTATTGGCATGAAAAAACCAGTTAAGAAAACCCATATTGCAGCTTCAAAGACACTTTATTACGTTTTCGATGGTCATATGCTACCCAACAAGCAGAAAAAGCAATGATAAATAAAAGCAAATACTCCTGTATAGTGTTAAATAGTGGACTAATGCCCAAAAACCCGAGGCGTTCCTGCCTTCCTGATACCGGACAACCTTAAAACCGGCGTTAACGGAGGAAGGGTGCCAGAGTTTACTTGACAGAAACCCATACCTTGGTAGGGTTGACCAATACACGACAGTCAATTAGGATATCCCTACCAGATCTGGTTAAAACGATAAGAAAGGAAGTGGAAGGAATGAAGAGGATTATTTCACTGCTACTGGTGGTTGTCTTTGTGCTTGGAATCTCTGTCAGCACGGCATCAGCAGCTTCGAGCACCCCAATATTCTATTCACAACAAGGTGGCTCATGGGATGATGGTGTACCCAGTGCTACATTGGCCGAAATCAATGAAAGTGGGTGTGCTATTACTTGTTGTTCAATGGTTCTCTACCCATCCAGAGCCAAAATATTTGACGAACGAGTTGGATATGAGCGCTGGGCATATGCAGACCCATATGTTACCTTTCGCGCAAACGGCGACACTTGTTATGCCGACTGGGAACGTATTCGGAGGGAGTATGGTTGGAGCAAAGTTGTACAACAATCGTACAGCGGTTGGACTGATGATGACATTGCCCAGGATATTGACAATGAACTATGGTCAGGCCGCTTTCCAATCGGACAGGTCCCGGGACACTTTATCTTGTTTGTTGACTCAATATCCTTCTACCCCGATCCACGAATTACTCAAGACGCAGGTTCCGTTGATCTCGCAGAATCAGACGTGAGTGTACAAGACGTGGGCTCCATTAATCTTACGAAGTTGGCCTCAAGGCCGCCGGCAAAAGCCCAGGTCAGTCCTGCCACACCAGTCCAGCCGGGAGATATCGTTCCGCCTGATGAAGATATCACCTTGGACAGTGACGAAATCGGGATAACAGCTACAAGCGACCCATACGGGATGTACTTTTGGATCCACGAACCGTGGTACATAGATGGCGAGAGAATCTATTTCTACCAGAACGTAAAAGGCGCGAAACTTGAAGACGTAGTAAAAACAGTCAGATACTATAAATAGACATTTGGAAATGTTCCGGCCCGGTTTCCTGCCGGGTCGGAACAATTTCTTTAAACAGGAGTTTAACATGAACATTAGGATGCTCATAGTCTCAACGTTTACCATAGTTTGTTTTCTGTTCGGGTGCACCCAAACCCCGCCTGCTAGTCATTCCAGGCTTACTCCAGAGACGCAATGGGTATACCCCTCGGATATCAGCACCGTTTCGGAAGAACCATCAATACAGATCTATGTCAGACGCGCACCTGATGGTCGGAAGCTGTATTGTAACTACAGCCGAAATAAGGTTACAGCCCTTGACGCCTGTAAGGGAACGCTTTTGTGGGAAACCCTACTGAACTTTAACTCAGAAATATGGCAACTTGGCGTCCATCCTAACGGAAACATCTACGCGTACGACCTTGGGGAAAATGCGGTCTGGGTGCTTTCCCCGGATGGCCAGGTAAAACACCGTATTCCATTCAGGACGGGATCCCTGATGTATCGGTCAATACCACCTTTTCAGTTTTCGAAGGATGGTAACGTCTTCTTTGGTGCCCCAGATGGACAGGTATATTGTGTAGCCCCCAATGGACATATCCTTTGGCAAACCATGACTGGGCAACAAGACCCCACTCAAACTACCATACCCGTTACATCACTTGCGCTATGCAGTAAGCACGGCATTCTTGCTGTGGCCAACTCCTTATCTGAACACCGTCCTATACAAGGATTGGATATAAGGACCGGGCAGATCCTCTGGAAGTACAAGCACAGCAAGTTTACCGTAGTTTACGACCTGACCACAGATGAGGACGACAATATTGTAGTTACCGCCAATGATCCGGCAGTCATACAGGAGTGGTTATCAACCGATCCCTCTGCACCCACGCCGGACTTCTCTGCCCTGCCGGATACCAAAGGTGGCGCTGTTATTGTTCTGTCACCATCCGGTCACGAGAAAGGTACCTATCCTGTCCCCAATGAGTTTTGTCTAAGGCTTACCATGCCACACAAAGGCCGATACTACGTTGTCGGGTCATCTGTCGTCGAGCTAAAACGCGGTGCATTTAAATCAACAGAAGGCATTTTTGCCTTGGCCTCTAATGGTTCTGTAATATGGAGTTCAATTAGAAAGGATAGTGTTATGACCTACAGTAACCACGAAGGCTTCTGGATTCAGGCGGGGACTCTTTTCTATGGCAATGATGTAGGTCAACTCATAGGTTTAAACATCCAAGACGGTAGTACCGCCGTGGACTATACCGTTAGTACCGGTAGACCAACAGGAACAGTAAAAGTTGCTAAAGGAGACGATGAAGGTCTTTGCATTATTGCTTATGTCAGAGACATAACGTTTGGTTGGGTTCCACAAATATTCTGTTTACCCCCTAACTCTTTAATTCATATTTCTGGCACACGGACGTCTCCTGGTTCATAAAACAGGCAAGCAGTTTGCTGCGGTTTTTGACATTAAACTTCCGGTATAACCGGCTACAATACTCCTTGACAGTAGGAAGTGATAAGTGAAGCTTAGCCGCAATCTCCCGATTGCTGTTACCTTCAAGGATAAGAGTAAGAATTTCTAACTCCCGAGGGGTCAGGCTAGGAGACTGTTGTTTTTCCGGTAGAAGCATGAACGTGCCTCCTTTATTCAAAACACTTTCCTAAGAACCACTGTCTCGACCGCAAACATTATACTTATCGACTTTTTCATAATGCACAATTGCATCCACGATAAAATAACAGGCTTTTCTCAAAACGTAGAGATTGCCCGTACTGCTTATTCATATTAGTTTCTGTCCCCAACAAAACAGAAGGCACAGAAACTGTGCCTTCATCCATTCTAATAGCCTTAGCGTTAGTCAATATGGATTTTTAAAGAATAAGAAATCTTGGACTCGGTATAGCCATCATTAACGACTTGGTGAACAGCCTTAGTGCGATAGTAATAGCCCGGTGCCACTGATTCATAAGTTGTTGCATCTACATCAAGAGCATTGTAATCTGTTTCTGTATATTTAGATGACAATATAGTTGACCAATTGTTACCATCTGATGATCTCTGAAGATATAGTGTAACAGATATTTGGTCCACATAATCATTTGCTTCGGTAAACCCTGTCATTTGAACGGTGTTGTTACCTGCATCACGAATGCTACAGCCGTACTTTGTTATGTACTGGGTTGCCATTATGCCCACGTTTTGCCCTGTACTTTCTGCTGCAAAAACCGTGCTTGCAAGAATTAATGAACCTACCAAACACAAAACCAGCACCAAACTGCGCTTCATAATACACTACCTCCTAAATTGGATTTTGTATATTACGTCTGCAGTTGGTGCTGTTTGGATTAAACTATTTCAAGGATTTAGCAATCTCAATCAGTTTTTCGGGAGAAGTAATACCGACCATACTGTAGGAGATCGAGCCTTCGTTCCAATCTAATGACGCCCAGTTATCTTTTTCCCGTACCATTAATATTGCCGTGTTTCCGTTAAGAGAAATAGTCCTAACCGTCGTATCATCCGTGTCATATCCAATGCTCTTGGCCGTACCCGAGTAGTTGTTCTCCTGTGTAATGCAAAGAAAACCTTTCTTTTGTTGGTCGTGGAAAGTGTAATACTGCCTTATCTTATAGAGACCATCGCCCAGGTCTACTACTTTAATCTTGTCAAAAACATACCCGTCTGGTAAGTATGTAGGAACCTTGATCTGAAAAGGCAGTCCTTTTTGGACCTCACTAACATCAGCATATATTTCTTTGTACAACGGCAGTTGATTGGTCGTATTAGTTGGCTGGCTGTATTCGGTTTGAATTAAACCGCTTGTGTCACCGATAAAGGTGACCTTGAAAGAGTGCCAAATGCTCTTGCCAACGGCCCTTACCTCGGGAATACCCCAAGACAAACTGCCAATGATCAGTAACACGGCGGCAGCTGCTGCTACCTTGGTCCACTGAGAACCCTTTTCTTCTTTTTGCAGTTTTTTATTAAGTCCCTCCCAGATGCGTTCCAGGTCTGGTTCTGGACCGTACTCGGCTCTTTTTTTAACCATGTCTGATAAGATTTTATCGGCGTACCTTTGTTCATCAGCCATATTAGTTCACCCCTTCCTTTACCGGGGCATTCTTTATCAGTTTCTTTGCGATTAGGCTGCGGGCTTTGCGAAGACGTGATTTAACAGTACCTTCGGGTATCTCCAATGCTTCGGCAATCTGCTTGGTCGTCAATTCCGAGTAATACTTAAGAAAGATAACCGCCTGGTGATCTTTAGGAAGCGCCAAAATTGCTTCTTCAACCTGTTGACGTTCTTCTTCCCGGATTAGATTACCTTCGGGAGTGTCTTTAGAAATCGCTTGGGGGACTTCTTCCTGGAAGAATAGTCTTTTGCGTGACCGCAATACATCGCAGGCTTTATTGGTCGCAATCCTAACAAGCCACGCCTCAACCTTTTGGATATCTCGCAATTGGGACAGATTATGGTAGGCATCCAGGAGAGTATCCTGGGTAACTTCTTCGGCAAGGTGCGGGTCTTTAAGGATATAATTTGCAGCGCGGTAGACTCTTTTGCCGAACCACTCGAAAAGAAGTGCGAGGGCTTCCTTCTTTTTGTTTGCTTGATGTTTACGTGATAGTATTGAAAACATAATGTAATATTTTGGAGAGAAAGGCAGAGATTCCTGCTGGGTTTTAAAAAGAAACATGATTATTCAAAAGCAAAGAACAAAATGCAGCTTCAAAAAGTGCCCACCGTGACTCCTTATTCTTAAGTGGAAAACGCCATTATTTAAGCTTATCACATGCTAGATGCGGATTTCGGAGCAAAACGGACACCCATTTCGGAAAAATCCGGACACCTATTTCGGACGATACCGGACACCTGTTTCGGAATAATGCAGTACACTTTTTAGCTGAGACCGAAATGAGCGTCCGGATTACCCTAAAATCGTAATACGATAGTGTCACGATGTGCATCCCTTGCTGGTCAAGTCCAAACTTGTGTGTAAAATCCCTCTGGTAGGGTAGTTGTTTTCAGGC
>JACDOK010000062.1 GCA_017656185.1 Peptococcaceae bacterium
GGCGCAGAATGCCTGTCATTGCTGGGTTTCTAATTTTAAACTGTCAAAGTCCAGTTAGGGGAATGATTTGGGGGTTGTAAGGCCGTTGAGGCGGTTTAAATTTATTTTAGTCCTTATTGTCGCTGCCGGTATTGTCAGCTCAGGCTTTTCTTTTAAGGCCGAAGCGGCGGTAGAGTTGGTTGAGGTGGGCAGCTATAGCGGACTTACAAATGCGGTTGATGTGACAGTAAATGACAGTGTGGCCTATGTGGTTTATAATGATCCGGCGGGGCAGGCAACACTTGCTGTCATTGATGTCTCGCAGCCGGACGCTCTGGTTGTAAAGGGCCGCGCTGCTGCAGCAGGTTCGTCAGTGGCGCTGGATGTCTACGGAAATTACGTTTTTATAGCTATGGCAGGTGGCAACCCCGGTTTACAAAAAGTCAGCGTTGCCGATCAGCAGAATCCATTGCCCGGTACTCACAAGGACTTGTCGGAAGCGCCCCGTGACCTAAAAATAGCGAATGGCCTGGCTTACGTTCCGGTAGGCGATAAGCTCTATATTATGGACCACCTGGCCGGGCCTGAGTTTCCTCAGATTGTTGGAACTTATTATGGTGCCGCGGAAACTGTCGATGTGGAAGGAGATTGGGCTTTTATTGGCCGTGAAGGTGGCCTAAAGCCTGTTAATGTAGGCGATCTCCCAAATATCACGGAAGGTGGCGCGTACGGTGGCTGTAATCAGGTTAGGGATGTATATGTAACCGGTAATTATGCCTACCTGGCGGCGGGATCGGATGGGCTGCACATTGTCGATGTCAGTAACCCGGGACGTATTTCGCTACCAAAGATTGCTGCATTAAATAGCTTCGAACAAGATATTGAGAGTGTTTTCGTAGTTAGCAATATGGCTTATCTGGCCGGTACGGGCGGGAACCTTTACGTGGTGAACGTTAATAATCCCGCAAGTCCTCAACTCATTATGTCTTGTGACACGGGTAATGCGATTGCAGGTTTATATGTAAAGGACGATTACATTTATCTTGCGAGTGGAGACAAACTAAAAATATATACCCTTAACTACGCTCCCAATACCCCTGACAATCTCAGTCCTTCCAATAATGCTAGTGTGGAAACAACAACGCCCGTCTTGAGTGCCGGTTTCAGCGATCCCGATGAAGGCGACTACCTTTCGGCAGCCGAATGGCAGATTGCCACTGGTTTAGCCTTTACAGCAGAAGAGATTGTCTACAGCGCTACCAATAATGCCGCGTTTTTTACGGTGCCTGCGGAAGCAAAACTGGCGTACGGCACGACTTATTACTGGCGGGTGCGGTTCAGCGACCGGTACGGGTCGTGGTCTGGCTGGAGTGAGACTTTTTCCTTTACGCCGGTGGACCTGCCCCCGGCTGCGCCTACCGGCCTGGCGGCTGCAGCGGGCGACGCGCAGGTCGATCTAACCTGGAACGGTGTATCTGCTCAAGATTTGGCAGGCTATAATGTTTACCGGGCTGCTGCGAGCGAAGGGCCTTACGAAAAGGCAAACGAGTCTCTGATCGCCCAGGGTACTTCGTTTACGGTAACGGGCTTAACGAACGGAACAACTTACTATTTCCGGGTTACAGCCGTTGATAATAATGGAAATGAGTCAGCTTCTTCAGAGACTGTTACTGCTACGCCTCAGGACCTGACACCGCCTGCCGTTCCCACCAACCTTACGGCCGAAGCTCACGATAAGGAAGTGGTCCTGCGCTGGCCGGCGGTAGGCGATGAAGACCTGGCGGGGTATAATGTGTTCCGGTCGGAGCAGCCCGGCGGGCCTTTTCAGAAGGTAAATGAGAGCATAATCAATGGATGCAGTTATACTGTTTCAGAACTGGCAAACGGCACTACTTATTATTTTGCGGTGACGGCGGTTGACGTGCGCGGTAACGAGTCGGGGCGCTGCGAGGCTGTGGCCGCGGCGCCGGTGGATGACCGGGCTCCCGGTGCTCCCCAGGGTTTGACGGTCAGCCCGGGAGTATACAAGGTGTTTTTGGAATGGGTGACTAACACTGAACCGGACCTGGCGGGCTACTATATTTATCTCAGCACGGACGGAATTTCTTTCGCGCAGTCGAACCCCGAGCCGGTCGCGGGCACTTCTTATACGGTGACGGGTCTCGCGCACCGGTGTTACTATTTTTACATCAAGGCGGTGGACCAGGCAGGCAATTATTCTCCCGCTTCTCAGGTAGTAGAAGCGATACCTCAAAATCGCCGTCATCATAGTGATCCTCATACCCCGTCACAATCTGAAGAGGAACAGCAGGAACAGGATGTTAAGGATAAAGAGGGTGCGCTTGACGAGCAGTTGTTAATAACCCTGCCTGAGCGTGCCGGGGCTCCTTTGGTGCAGGTTGGTTATATGCCCTCCGGTGAAGGGTTTGGTATGTGTTTCGGCCTGCCGGATGAATCCGGATCGCGGTTGGCTTTGACCTGTCCTGTGTTCTCGTGGCAGTTGTTTAATTTTCATTTGCTGGACTGGTGGGGTTAACGTGCCGTTTCTTTTCCTTCTGACGGGCAGGATGAAACGGATATTTGCCGAATAATTAACCGATACTTAATATGAAGGGGGTCTTTCAATGGAAGACCATTCCACGAGACTCGCGACGACCGGTAATGTGGTTCCAAGACCGCAAAGTACAGGGGCTACCATTAAGGCTTATATAGAAGTCACCAAGCCGATTTCAGTATTCCTCCTGGTGTTTACCGCCTTGGCCATGATGCTGGTGGCGATGGCCAGTCACCCGTTTTCGTGGCCGCAGGCGGTGCAGGCCCTCCTGGCCGTCACCCTGGCCTGCGCGGGCGCTAACGCGGTAAGCTGCTACATCGATCGTGACCTGGACGCGCAGATGCCCCGCACGGCCCGCAGGCCCGTCCCGTCGGGGCGCATTTACCCGCCTGAACGTGCACTGTACTGGGGGCTGGGGCTTTTTGCGGCATCACTGGTTTTAGCCTGGGGGCTGAACTGGGTTGCGTTCCTCTGTCTCTGGGCCGGGATGCTCGGTTACGTCGGTATCTACAGCCTGTGGCTGAAGCGTAAAAGTACCTGGAATATTATTTTGGGGGGCTTCAGCGGCGGCCTGCCGCCGCTTTTCGGCTGGACGGCGGTAACCGGAGATGTATCGCTGCTGCCAATACTGGTCGGGGCCCTCGTGGTGCTGTGGATTCCCAATCACATATGGAGCCTGGCGATCTTCTACCGTGAACAGTACGCCAAGGTGAAGGTGCCCATGCTGCCGGTGGTGTGTGATATTAAGAAAGCGCTGCACTGCCTGCTGGCTACCGTAATCCTGATGGTGGCCTTTTCGATAGCGATTTATTTCACCGGTAATTGGGGGATGATTTACCTGGGTACGGCACTGGTGCTGGGCATTGCCGCCCTGGTTTTAAGTGCGCACGTGTACCTGCACCCGGAACGGCAAAAAGCATGGGTCCTTTTCAAGTTCTCCAGCCCGTACCTGTTCCTGCTGTTCCTCGCTATGATGGTGGATGCGTGGGTGTGATTAACGTTCAAGGTTCAACGTTCGAAGTTCGAGGTTCGAGGTTCAAAGTTCGAGGTTTGACGTTAGATCCAGGTATTCCTTACGGGTCGCCCAGCACTCAGCCAATCGTAGGGTGCTCAAACGTCCTCTTTACATAGCGTACAAAATGATATGCGAAATATACAAGCACTAAAGGAACTTGAGTCTTTGGTGCTTTTTTGTTAGTGCGGTCCACAGTAAGTAACGGGGGTGATAAGGCCTGTGGGAAGAACTGGATGGTGGCTGAAGCTCGGAGCCTTTATGGTCTTTTTTGCGGCCGTACTTGCCTTTATGTTGGCTAAGACTGCCGTGACAGCCTGGACGCCGCTGGCGGAAAGACCATCACGCCCTTATGTGGTGTTCATCAACGGGCTGCTGAGCAGCTCGGACGGTGACCCATACAACAATATGGGTTTTGACTCCATCAGGCGGTACCTTGCTGATCATAGTACGTATACCTTCACAGATGAACACTTTATCCTATACAGTTACAACGGCGGTCAGGTCGTGGACGGGTTGTGGCAGCCCAACCCGTACAGTCCCGGGGACACGACGCAGCCCTTGACCAAAAGTGTGGCGTCTCTGGATGAGATGATCGAGCAGGTAAGGCAGCATGACCCCGGAGCCGCCTTTTTGCTGGTGGGACATAGTTTAGGGGGGCGTATCGCCTGGGACTATTTTGTCAAGCATGCAGAAGATCACCAAATTGGAGAGTACATTATAGGCGCAGTTACCTTGGACTCACCCATTAATGGCTGCGGTTACAAGGAACTGGAGGAGTTGCTGGGTGATTATGCTACTGAGATTACCGAAAGTATTACGGCTGTCGGGGCTGAGGGGGTAGTTGAAGAACTGGCGGAAGACTACCTCAACCGTTCACAGCGCATGGTGGAAAACCGGTTGTCCGCTAAGAAGCTTCAGCAGCGGGGAGTTGTTGTTGCGACCTTTACTTCCAAAGACGACCTTATCGTTCCACCATATTGCGCCGCCATTACCGCGGAGGACGGTACTTTAGCTACGGAAGGGGCCGTCCTGTCACTGGGTTACGACCTTTCCTCTCCCCTGGGCCACGAGCAAGTGTTGGAAAGCGAACGTGTGGCGCGGTATATCGCTGATTTACTGGAGTACGATAAGCGGTAAGCGCTAAGTGATAAACGGATGACGGGTAACTGGACGATAGATAATCTTTCTTAGATAAGTCTGCCACCGTTTTGATGGTCATCCTGCTTAGGCAGTCATAGTCCGGATAATTAGAGGAATACCCCAACTTCAACGTTGAACCTTGAACGTTGAACGTCGAACTTTGGTGCGCCACGAGGCTGGTGCGTGGCTGCCGGTGAAAGTCCGGCCCAG
>JACDOK010000063.1 GCA_017656185.1 Peptococcaceae bacterium
CTTGTGGAAAAGAGGTCCAGGGTACTGTTAAAACCGGACTATAGACCTATTTTTGCGATTGGTTCTCAGGTTTAGCAATAATTTATAAGCCCCGGGCATCCGGAGACGCCAGGGCTTTAAGCTGAATAATTTCACAAAGTAAAGCCTGACCCCGAAGAATATGTTATCTGCCCCAATAATTTCACAAAAAAAAGCCTGAGTCTCTAGCTTTTCCTAAACCCATCTTTAACAAAAAAGAGCGCTCGAAAAATCACGCTCTTAATTATTTAAAACAACTTGAATTGTGTTACAAAACCTCGTTCTTATTAAAAAACCTTATATTCTGACAAAGTACCTTAATAAACCTCCTCACCAAATCATCTGCAGAGGCTTGTATTTTCTTTTGAAGTTTTCTAAATTACGCTTTCTGTTCCCCCTTGTCCTTAGCCAACACCGATGGTAGAACATCCCGGCCGGTTAGGTTGCGGTAAGTAGCCATTGCCGTGCCGTGGCTGTATTTTAGCTCAGCCAGCGTACTTCTCGCTGCTGCCAGATTGGCTTCTGCTTCAAGCAAATCGCCCTTCACAGCCATACCTACATCAAATTTCACCTGTATTGCGCGCAGGGCCTCTTCCGCAGCAGCAACGCTTTCTTGAGCCGCCTTGATACCACCCTCCAAAGACACTATGTCATGGTACAGCAGAAGGAACTGTTTTTCCAGCTCGTCTTTCGCCTGGTCGGCAGTAAGCTGGGCAATTTCAACTTCCATTTTTTCAATATCGTAAGGCTGCAAGGTCATACGCAGATCCTGACGCTCAATGATGACGTTCTGCAGAGCCGCCCATACATCCGTGCTTTCATCTATAGCACGGTTGACTTCCGAAGTCAAACTAACTACATCCAGAGGACCATATTCAATGTCTGTGACCAGCTGCGGCCTGTCCTCCGGCCAGAAACCTACCAGAGCATTCAATTCCACATACGCCTTGTTTAGGTTCTGTTGAGCCTGCACAAGATCTCCCTGCGCCCGTTCGTAAGCCGCGTTAACCGCCGTCATGGCAACCGGCGACAAAGTTCCCACCTGGAGCTTTAGCTGTGACATTCGCTTTTCCCAGTCTGCCTGTGCAAACGCCTTCTTCGCCTTATCCAAAGCCGCGGAAGCGCTTAATACGGCACAGTATTTTTCCACAACCTGCTGTTTGATATCGTCCTGGAGACTCAGGTAGTTTTTCCGCTTTATCTGGTAATTCAACTCGGCCTGCAGTAGAGACGCATAAGCAGCTTCAATTTCCGGGTTGACCATACCAATTGGAGTGTAATTCACGGCTTCCTGTGCTTCTGAACGCTGCTCCCACGCCTTTTCCTTTTCTGTCTCTGCTATTTTAAGAGTTTTGCTGAGTTCCAGAGCACGATCCACAGCCTCCTGCAAGGTCAGCTCTGGAGTAGCAGGTTCTTTAGCTGCAACGATCCCTGCAAATAAAAGAACCGCAAAAATCGTTACGAGTCCAATTATTATTAACCTGCGCACCTAACAACCCCTCTTTCAGAATCGCTAAATTGTTAAACTAGTTAACTTTCATATGTTGAGCATACTAGCATTTTCTTCATGTGTCAAGATAATGCAGGAAAATTACTATCTCCAAAATGTAGCACACAAGGCCATCAATCAAGGAAATATGGAAACCCTTACCGTTGAATAGCAGTTGGTGCTGCCAACCTCCGCAGGAATTTTCACCCTTAAACAATCACCTATGCCGGACGCACAAGAAAACAAGCCCAGGCCATTAGACCTGGGCTTGTTTATTAAACAATTGACTAATTCTTACTGAACAGTCAGGGTAGCGGTCTTGGTAGCATTATCCCAGGTTGCGGTCGCGCCAAAAGCAACACCGGCAGCACGCAGGGATACGTAAGTTCGACCGTCCTTGATTTCCGCACCCTTATCAGTGGGTAGTGCAATACCGTTCAGCTTGACTAGAGGATCACCAACGGTAATTTGTACTACACGGTCGCCCTTGATAAAGGTTACGCTCTTGGTGTTGTTATCCCAGAAGATGTTCTGCTCAGCTACACCCAGCGCGGTAGCGGCATCGCGGAGCTGAACCATAATCCGGCCGTCGGAAATGTAGCTGCCATTCTCACCAAGGGTGATGGAAGTGGTCAGCTTCTGCTCAGCGGGTGCAGGAGTGCCAACTGTAGCAACTTTAGCCTTTGCCACAGTGGTATCATCTTCGAACAGACCGTCCTCGTCATATTCTATTGCAGGAACGTCACTAATTTCATAATAACCCTCAACAGGGTCACCATAGTAATCTATAACCTCACCAGTATAACCCTCACCTGAACTATGTGATACATCATTAACTTCAATAACTGCTTCGCCTTTTACTTTAACGAATACATCTCCTTCAGGTACGGTCCTGTAAGCAACAACCGAACCTGTTATCTTGATTGTGCTGGGATCATTGCTTTCGTCTTCAATTTCGATAGTCAAAACATTGTCGTCATCATCAATGTCACCAAGTTCAAGGTCACCTTCTACAACCTCAACATCATAGTCATCCCAGTCAATATCATCGGGAAGTTTAAGGACCAGGTCCTTACCTTCTTTCAGCATTCCGGCATCCGCTTCGGTAATGGTAATTTCACCAATGTCCTGAGCAGAGCGGCCGATTACGATATTTGGAACTCCTGATACTGTAACCTCAAGCGGAGCAACAACTTCTGCTACCTTAACTTCTTCATTAATACCTGCAGTGCCGCCGATTTCAACCACAAGATCGCCTACCTCAGCTTCCGGCGAGAGGACAACTTCCATATCCTCCAGTTCGAGCTCTGCAGCGTCATCAGCGTCTTCATTGTGTACGACATATTTGGCCACTTGGCCGTCCTTACCCGGGAAGCTGGTCAATTCTAGAGTTACGCTGCCATCCGATACCTCATCCGGAAGAGCACCCCACTTGGCCCAGCTTGGCAGGGTCAAGGTTATGGTACGACCATCAACCAAGCTGCCTTCAATGAGTTCTTCTATCGTAATATCGGCTATTTCCTGCTCCAGCTGACCGGCATATACGGTTTCGGGATCCGCAGCGGTAACCTTAACTTCATATTCGCCATAGGTTCCCACTACAACTTCGCTGGGGGTGACATCGCTTTCGCCTTTAACATCAACAATAATATCTCCCAGTTCGACTTCTGTTTCATCGTCAACTTCAATTTTAGCAACGATTTCAATGCAAGTAGCTTTGTCACCAGCATTTCCGGTATCATCTGTAATGTTAACGATTAACTCGTCTTCATCAACTTCAATTGTTCCTTCTAAACCGCTTCCGTAAACAACCCAAGCATAGGAATTTTCGTCGGATGGCTTGGTTTTTTCAATGTTTTTGCCGTCAATAGCTTCATCCCAAACAAATCCGTCAGGAAGAATAAACTTTACTGACTCAGAGTCTTTGTCAAAGGCACCGGCACGGTCTTCGGTCAAACGAATGGTTACATAACCACTGTCACTGAAAGTGTCGGTATCCGTGACTTCGATTTCTACATTACCGCCGCTGACACAACCAACAACTACCTTAGCATCATCAAAACCGGATCCCGGAGGTGCATCCATCGTCAGTTCGATGTCGCCGTCAAATCCTTCGTCAACATGGACATTCTTTAGGTAGATGAAGAACTGGCCGTCCTCGATAACCGATGGGTTACCAGTAACCTCGATTTTAATCTCATTGTCATCTAAAACTTCGATGTCAAAAATGTCGGTACCGTCCTCTACGCCTGCACCGTTCAGGCCGTTATCACTATCATTAGGAATGTAAATGTAACAGCCTTTATCATAGTCTCCGTAATAAACATCCTTACTTACTGTTCCATACTCCCAGGAACTTAACGGTTTACCATCGGCACCATTGAACGCAAAATCCTTTGGCAAACGTATGATTACCGTGTCGCCATTGCTAAGTTCTCCACCAGTCGTTACAACTTTTACTGTATTGAGTGTTCTATCGCCATCGTCATCTACTACACTGACCGACCCGATTCTTGAATAGTCAGCTGCAAATGCTGCGCCCACCGGGAAAATCACGGTGAATGCAAATATCAGAGCCATCAAAAGCGAAAACTTCTTATTGCGTGCCTTAAACAAAACCTGTTTCCCTCCTTAAAAAATTTAATTTTTTTACCTTTTCGGTCTTAGGAAGATAAAAATTTACTTACCCTGCTTGGCATCCCCCCTTCTATAGCAATCAGCTAATTTATTAACTTGCTAACATAGAGAAGCGGTTTTACCGCTTGCTCGCCTTGCGATAAGCCTCCCTGCCACTTCACGTGGTTTATTATATCTCCTCTGCCAACTCCCTGCAAGAGTGCCTTTTGTTTCTTCTCTTACCAGGGCCTGTACG
>JACDOK010000064.1 GCA_017656185.1 Peptococcaceae bacterium
TGAAACCAGGAGAAAACCCGCCATTCTTAGTGTCTATTTTTGCGGGGGAAGCTCATTGCGATATCCTTGGCGCGTTTCGGTCCTTTCGTAAGGAGCTGCTTGAAGTTGTTCGGTTGCTTGTGCTTCAAGGATCTGGTTCACAACTTGCTCTACAAGCTTAGCTAAACCATTATCTCGTTGGAAAAGCTGTTGCACAACATCGTTATCTACGGTAATCTGATATTGGGCCATCGTTCATCCCTCCAGTTATGGGTTTATGTTGTTGCTTCATCTACCCATTTACCAGAGGGACGGTGGCCTTTCCTTCTAATCAGGACATCTCTATTTTTACACCAGTTTACTGGACGTTACTTCCCTTGCTTTGCAGTGTTTAATATATTTCATCTATTGTTATTACTTTCCACCCAAAAGGAAAACCCTTTGCAACAAATATATTAATATTATAATAACCGTTTACATCTTGATGAACATATCCTCTATGAGCATAACGGCGTAGGTCTTTTGGAAATGTACCACCTTCGGGTACTTTTACTTTGATTAGTACTCTATGAAGACCCCGTATATCATGGTAGTTCTTATAGACAGACCAACTTTCTATACTAGCACCTTCTAATTTTATATTACTAAGAAAGTCAGAAATATACTCATTTATAGGTGGACGCCCTACATCAGATAGATGCAATATAAAAATGATTACAAAGAGCAATATACCGATGCCAAATAGGTTACGTAGCATCTGTTTCTTCCCTTCTTTGGAATAGAAGTATTAAAGGATGAGTGTCCATTTGATGGACACTCATCCCGCATTTCTACAGTCCCAGTTTCCACGCAACTCCAGGCTTAACCGGAGAATCTTTTCTACTCAATACCTCACAAACAAAGATGTTGGGATCGGCCTTAAGCTTTCTAGCTTTGACCTGATCGAGTTTAAGAATGCCTCCAACTTCCACTATTCCTTTAAACTTAAGACTTTCCGGTGCAGCGGCGATAGCCCTATCTATGCTTTCCGAACATAATTGCCGGCCCCCGATTGTTATCTATTACCTTTGTTGTTCACTGCACGAGCAACGTATTCCGTAATATCCAAGCTATAATTGTCAGCTAGTTTTTGTGCGTCGGCGATACTTAAGTGTTTGTTAAAAACTATGTTAACTTGAATAGGTTCATTCGGGGATTGTAGTTCTAACAAATAGTTCATCACTTGTTGTTGATACTTAGTAGTGTCAAAGGCTGTATTATATAAGCTCCCTATTTCCATTCCACTAGATTCCGTCGTTGTTGTACTGCCAGATACAACTTGCGTATTTGCAAATGATGAACTGGTGGTGGTGTCATACTGCCAGTTAAAATACAGGTCTTCAGTTCTATAGGTAATGTATTCATACTTGCCTTCGCCTGGATCATAACCCCAGTTGGATAACTGTCCAGCAATCTGAAAATGACCGCTTGCGTTACCAGATGTAGTATCGTCAAATATTGGGCGGAAATAGTAATAAGTGCCTGCACTAAGACTATGAGGGTCCTGGCATACAACTTCTGATTCCTCTCTAGTGCCATTCCCATCATCATCGTCAGTATCAAATTTTGGGTCAGGTAAATTAGTAACGTAATCACTACAATCAAGGTAATCGGTCATCTCTGTGATATCAAGTGTTGTGTAAAGCCCTTGCGACTTTTGTGATTGTAAGTAGTCAATGCGGGTAGAATTCCAATAATTATCATCGGCATGAGGGATTACTAAGTTGCTACTGGGTGCATAACACATTTCAGCATAGCCCCTATTTGGTGACCAGCTGCAATCACCATAATAATATCCATCTGCCCAAGCCACTGTTGTAAAACTGAACACAAATACCAAGACCACAACTAGTACCATAAACTTTTTCATACGCTACCATCATCCTAAATTCTAAGTATAGTTTTGCAAGCTACTTGTTCACCTTCAATAAATAGTCCACCACCTCTCTCTATAGTTATTTCTTATATGTCTTTGACTGATTAAAGAAACAGTTTGGATTAAAAAACTTTCCGTGTTTTTCCGACAAAGTTCAATGATACTTTAGTTCTATGATTTATGGACACCTCTTTAAACAAACTGCCGCGCTTATCAAACTTTCATTTAAATGCATCCTTACCTCATCAAAGCGTGCATCTACTGTTTTTTTACCCAAGGTTAAAAGCGATAGTAAAACCAAGATGAAAAAACGGTCGTGCGAATGTACAAACGTGCGCTGTGCTGTGGAATTAAAGCGGTATGTCAAAATTGCGGTAAACCTTCTCAGCGGGCCGATTAAAGGCCTGCTTTTTTATTTATGGACACTTTTCACTCCCTGAAAGCCCGGTTGTTTCGGCAGCCGGGCTATTTTTTTGAGTTTTTTTATGGGGGTGAAGTAATGTCTAAAAGCTTGGACAAGTTTTTGCGGGAACAATTGGAGAACGGTTCAACCTTACTAGTAGAAGATCCGGCGGATCTGCACGGGTATACCGGAATCCCTAATGCGGTATTGTGTAATCCTGCTTTTTCCGCTACAGATGTAAGGATATATGGCATCATCCGTAGTCACCTGCGGCCGGGCCAGGCAGTGGTCTGGCCGGGGCAGGACCGTATTGCAGCCATGGCAGGTGTCGTACGAGAAACGGTGAACAGGTCTTTAGCCCGCCTGCGGAAAGCCGGACTAATTGATTGGTTTAGGCGCGGCCAGGCCAAGACCAATGTGTATATTTTGAAACGGATCCCGCAGGATGTGGCCGGGCAGTATGCCGACTTCCTGTCCGCGCAGGAGCGGGCAGAAGAGCACCGGACCAAAGAGACCAAGACCAGAAAAACTAAGGACGGTGTTTCCGGGGCCGGAAACCCTTGTGTCTCTAGTGATGTGACTCCAGGATCACATCAGAAAAACGGCGCTAATCCTTGCGGCTGTAGTGATGTGACTCTAGGATCACATCTTGATGTGACTCTAGGATCACACAAAGAAAATAAAGATCATGTTGTTGTTGATAATAATACGCACGCGCACGAATCAGAAGAAGCGGGCCCAGAATCTGTCAACCTACCCGGAGTGGAGAAACCGGGCCCGGAATCTGCCCGTAAGACGGAATCCGGTCAGCCGGTGAACGAATCCCTTGAACCCCCCTGTCCCGCGTACGTCCGAGAGGTAACAACAGCACTGATGAAGGCCGTGCCCGGCCTGGGCGAAATGGAAGGCGCCCAGGTCGCCGAAAGCCTGCTGGCCGAGTTCAGCGTTAACCAGGTGCTGGAGAAGGTTGAACTCCTGGCCGGTGCAGGCCGAGTGAGAAACATCGGCGGCTGGCTGCGGCAGGCGCTGCGCGAGGACTGGAAGCGCATTCCGAAGAACCCAAACAACAACAGCAACAACAACAAACAGTCCCGGCCGGCGCCTGCCGAGTCCGGAAAAGAAAAACACGAACGCGCAAACGAAAAGAAGCGCAAACTGCTGCGCTCCCTCTACCTTTAGCGTCTTTTTAGTGCCTTATAAACCCGTTTGGCGGCTGTATGCAGTAGGCACAATGAAGGACAGTAAATTTTGTCCAGCCAGAAAGGGTGTTGTGAGTGGGGATGGCAAATCCAGATTCAGGGCGAAAAACGTATGGTTGTTCCGTAGAGCAAATGGCCAAGCCTGATAAGGTTTTTACGAAAAATATTGCGGAAGCCGGCAGGAATATGACAGGTTGATGTAATACGTATTACATAAGTGCCTATAATGGTCCGGGAGGTTTTTTCTTTGCAATTTGGATTTCGTCCACGGGAAGTTTTAGCACTTACGGGGTTAACTTATCGGCAACTTGACTACTGGGATCGAGTGGGGTTGGTAAAACCCAGCATAGCCCGTGCTGAAGGAAAAGGGTGCATCCGTGTCTATTCTTTCTGGGACATTGTTCAGTTGCGAGTGGCAAAGTGCCTATTGGAAAAAGGTATTTCGTTCCGTGTCGTTAAGGAAGTGATGGGAGAAGTATCAAAATACAGCAACGCAGATATGGTGGACAAAGTTGTCATTATTACAGGTGATTATGTCAGCGTAGCGGTTAATAAGACGCCTGTCGATTATGACAGCGACAGTGTTATGTACCTATCTGACATTGCTGGTGAGTTACAAAAGGAGCTTTTCGGGTCACAGGTTAGTAATTACTAGAGAGGATGAAACTGTGATTGATCCCTCAACTCTTTGAGCTTCCCCCGCAAAAATAGACACTAAGAATGGCGGGTTTTCTCCTGGTTTC
>JACDOK010000065.1 GCA_017656185.1 Peptococcaceae bacterium
TGTTACCTTCTAGTGTCACAACTGAAAGATTAATAGGGATAGGATCCGGCTTTGCAGGACGGAAGGGTGTGGGGAATAGTGTGTAAAACAAGGCGTCCTCCGCAAAAAGTAAACCTGGATGCCTACTTGGACGGGTATTACCTGTGCGGGATGAGCGCTGCTGAGATAGGTAGGAGACTAAATGTTTCAAATTTACCAAATTCTTACGCGAAAGGTGCCAGCTTTTCGGAGGAGGAGAGGCGGTGAATATCTTCTTGGACTTTAGCGGTGTTCATAGAGGTTTTACCCCGCGATATCTGAGTTTTTACTGGGTTTTTATATAGCACGAGTCTCAGAGTACTCTTTGCCGTAGCTGTTCGTACTCATCAGGACTGATGCCAATGTCAATGACAGTAGTTCTACCGTCAGGGTGCCTAAAATAGATGTGGCTACCGTGCTGACGCTGTTCACGAAACGTCTTTTTCAACCATAAGACATAGCTCTATCGCTTCACGGACACGTTTTTCAAGTTCGGCCAAGGTCGGGGCCTGGGTATGGCATCCTGGCAATGCCGGAACTGATGCCACATACATACCGTCTTCGTCTTGTTCAATAACCACTACGAAACGCTGTTTTTTCATGCTGTCAGTCTTCTTTCAGGGCCGGAAGTCACTGTGTAGAAAAAGTAACGCCCTAAACGGCTTTATTTGCGTTTACTCTTATGTTCCATGATATACGATTCAATCTTTAATCTAAACCTGCTTAAGGGAGTTTATTTACGATGAGCCGTAATTTCATTCGGGAAAGTTTTCAATATCCCGAAGCTCGTTAACGTTTCCGGCCCAGGCCGTCCAAAATTGTCTGTAGTGCCTGCAGCTCTTCAGGGCTAAGCTCCTTCGCCTTCTCCAGCAGCCGGCGCAGTTCCGGGGAAAGGGGCTCGGCCCCTTCGCCGGCCGGGGCGAAGAAGTCGGCCAGGGTGATGCCCAGGGCCGTGCAGATGCGGTGGATAAAATCAATCTTAGGAACATATTTCCCTGACTCTACTTCACTCAATGTCGATTGAGCTACACCAGCTATTTTGGAAAGCGCATATGCACTTAAATTTGCAGCTTCTCTAAGTTGTTTAATACGTATCCCTATAAATTTATCTATTGAAGACATATATTTAATCCTCCTGCAAGGGCCATCGGTAATCCGATATATTTATTATTGAGTATAGTCTTAAAAATATAAAAAAACAAGAGAATAGAAAAGATAAAGCATCGCATTACCGATGTATAAAGCTAGACAATCCATCGTATTAACGATATAATCTTGTTAATCCGAGGTGCAGAGTATGAGCGTTCAATTAAAAAAGATCCGTATCGAAAAAGGATTAAGTCAGGTAAAACTTGCGCGTATTTCTGGCGTAGCCCAGTCAAGTATAAGTGAGATTGAATCAGGCAAAACAAAACCCATTATTACAACGCTTGAAAAACTCGCCGCCGCGCTGGATGTACCGGTGGCGGCCCTCCTGGGCGACGGCGAAGGCCAAGGAAAGAACGTCCAAGATGATTGTACCACAGCCACCGGCGCGTAATGCGTCGAAATCGGACAGGCTGGGCCTCAAATTAATTTACCAGGCGGTGACGAACTTGCGTGTAGAGCCTACTCCTCAAAAACAGCACGACGACGTGAATGGCGCCCCTTGCGGTGTGCAGCCGGCGTTCCGCCTGTCCTTTGAGAACGTAACAGAAGAAGCTCCCGTGGTTCGCTCCGGCCAAAGCGTGCACGATTACCTGGAACGCAATATGCTGTGCATGGGTTTCCCGTTATATGTTGATTGGCTGGCAATAATCCATAAGCCTACCAGTCACGCGTTTTCCGTAGGCGAAACACTTGCCGAGATGCTCCGTATTCCAGATGCTGTAAAGGCCCTGGAAAGCGGTTTCGAATGCTGGAAACTACTCCTGCACCTTTTAGCGGCGT
The DNA here is from genome assembly GCA_017656185.1 of Peptococcaceae bacterium. GTDB lineage: Bacteria > Bacillota > Desulfotomaculia > Desulfotomaculales > JACDOK01 > JACDOK01. The sequence goes on from JACDOK010000065.1 coordinate 1,948, forward strand.
GTTTCCCGTCCGGAGTCACGTTTAAAAACAGTGACAAAATCTTTGACGTTACGCCCTGCCGGTTTACGGTTGCGCTTCGGGACGGAGGGACGCCTGTAACATATCCCCTGTGCGGTATGTATAGGGATGGCGGTCCGTGTTTTACAGGTTGCCAGGTCATTTGCGGGGATGACGGCCAAGATCAGGCCTGCCGGAATCTTAACGCCCGGCTAGAACATATGTTTTGCACGGGAGTGTTCTGGTACGTCTACTGGCACGAAAAAACACACAGGTTAAAAATCAAGAAAAAGCACCGCGAGATGCTAAAAATTGTGTTAAACGGTTGGAGGATAATGTTCCGTATTATGTCTAAGTGCTTTCCCCTTGGTTGCAGCTTTTGCGACTATGCCGGGCAGACGTACGAACTCGGACCGTGGGTGGTGCGTGTAACATCACCAAGGGGTGATTGGCAAGTCTATTCGTTTTGAACATGAGTTGATTTATGGCCCTGGCAGTCACGAACCGTAGCCCAAATTGCGGGGATGTTAAACCTTTTGGCGACACATACGCGGTGATGTCCGTCCCAGCCGGGTTCATAGTAAGGGCCATAGTAGTCAAGACAAATAGGGTTTTCTTTGAAGTCATCGCTTTGGATAAACCGCATGTAAAGTGCACCGCACTTAAAATTGAAAAGTCAAAGGAGCCGCAACAATGGCCTTTCGGCAGACTGGGACAAAGCCCTGTAGATCTCTTTGTAGGAAGGCGTATGATTAGGAGCAACGCCGTAATAGACGCTCAACATAGTGCAATTATGGGACTGGGTCAGTGAATCGGGGTATACGCTAATGAGCTTGGTAGGTACCAGCATCAATTCGTTTGGCTTGTGTTCTTCAGATATTAGAGAATCTGATGATGCCGAGCGTAATCTGCGAAAGTACATCCAGATGTTCTTCAGTCCTAGTTTAATACAAAGCTGTCGCTTGATAATCCGGATTTTTAAACGCAAGTCACTAAGGTCAAGCAAGATTTCCCTCCTCGGTTGATTAATTGGCCTTAAAGGAGGCAGGCTAATGAGCAAACATCTAGCTGTTCCGACAAAAAACAAATTGAACAACACATTAGCTGCCGTGGGGCTGGGTGCACTGTCGGCCCTGCCATTGTCGGGACTGATCTGGTACATCCAGGCCCTGGTTTGGATAGGTTCTCATACCAACGTCTCTGCCGTTGCCGAAAAGCACGGTAACCCGTGGTTCCTTGTAGGCGGCCCTATTTTTGTGGTCCTGCCTGCGCTTTTCTTCCTAACGGGCCTCGTGCCGGATGCATTTTACAAGCGGTTCTGCCGGGGCAGGTGTTCCTGGATCTGGTTCGCCCTCGGGTTTGCAGCATTTACGACCTGGGCAGTAATTGGAACTTAAAACTTAATCATAATCAACTCAATTTTTCATCATAGCACACCACTAACAGAGAACTTGTCGAACTCAGTCGAAGCAAGCGCATTTCCCACCTAATCGACATCGGACATCGCGCGGGCCTTCACGGGCCCGCAGGGAGCGAAAAACCGCGGTGCCGGCGTTTTTCAAAAAACGCGGGGCAGCGCAAGGGGGTATCTATGTCCATATGGCCGGAAGTTGTCCGCAAAAAGTTGCACCAGATACTGGAAATCACGATTTATCAAGCTATATTATTGCCGCATTTTATAACGAGCAGAAAAATGCCGCCGACATCGCACGGGAACTGCACATCAACAAGTCGACGGTCACGAGGACGCTGAAGCGGCACGACCCGGAGAGGTACAAGGCGGAAAAAGAACGCCGCAAGCGTCAAAACGCCGCCCGGCGCAAAGAGAATGACGCCGAGCGCAAGCGCCGGCAGAGGAAGCAGGAGCGTAAAAAGCTTCCTCTGCTGCGACGGGCCGTTTACTTGGTCAACCTTGGTTACGCCCCTGGGGAAGTCGCGGACCGTTTCTGTTTAAAGCGCAGCGAAGTGGTGCAGGCCGTACGCAGCGCACGGCCCAAAACGTGGCCGGAACTACTTAGCAACCTTGACGTAGATGATGCGGAGCAGGTCCTTGACTGGCTCAACCGCCTCGCGGACATTCTGGCGGGCCTGGACGATCTGGACGAAGACCGTAGATTGCAAGTTTAATTGCCTTACATATTATGACAAACCCCTGTTTTATGC
>JACDOK010000066.1 GCA_017656185.1 Peptococcaceae bacterium
TCCTGTCCAATAATAAAGACCCCAAAGGAATGCCTTCAACTCAACGTAGAACATCGAACCTCGAACTTTGAACTTTGAACCTAGAATCGGAGCCTCATGGGGTCAGGACTGCGTTAGCTGCACGAATGAAATGAAAGGAGCTTGGCTCATCAGGAATACCCGTTCCTGCTGGTGGATGCCCTGGTGATCCGCGTGCGGAAGGATGGCCGAGTACGGCTCTGCAGCGTGCTTTTAGGAATTCTCTTTAAGGGTTGGTAATCCTGTATTGCACAGCAATCCATCCTAGCCATACACATAGTGCAAGTATTAATATAGTCGTTGTTGCTAGGAATATGTTTTTTAGCATACTTTTTCCTCCTATCCTCTCCCTATAGCTTTCGCTTTAACACCAAAATCTTCCTTCACCGAAGGGGACAATAATGAAAGAGCGTAACTAGTGAACCGAGAAGAAAACCGCTGCCAATGTGAGTTGCCTGCTCACCTATTTGCCTTGGACAATACTAACTTGAATCCCGCTGTCCAGCCGCCTGGCACTTAGGTAAAGAGTGAGAACCGCTGTACCTACGGCTAGTATTATTAAACCTAGGACACCCGCACCGTACTGCAGCACCTTTACGCCCAACACGAAAGCAGCGAACCTTAATGCGGCGGCCACGAAACCGTCTGTTTCAGCTGCCAGGGCGGCTAACTGGGGCTGCAGACCAGGTGGAAGAAGAAGAAATGCAAACGGAACCACCGCCAACAGCATGTACAACAAGCTGAGTATGAGCAGTACAAGCCCTGTGCCTGTTTTTAACCTTTGTTGGGGGTTTTCCGGGTCATACTTCGCACCCAGGGTACCGAGCCACAAACCCAAACCGTTCACTCCCAGTGATAATAACCCCAACACCACGGTACCTAAAACAAACCAGACCCAGGGCCATCCGAAAAAAAGCCCGGTAACGGTATTAAAGAATAGAATGCCGGCAAAAACTACAAGCCAGTGCACCCAAAACTTCCCAAGGGCGATTTGCCATCCCCCAATGGGGGATGCCCGTATTATCCACGTTGCCAAGCCGTCACGTGCTATTGAGGAAGCCGTAAACAACCCGGATGCCAAGGAGAACATCATCAGCAGAACGGCCTGGACAACCAACCAGGAAAACAAAGTGTCATCGAGTAGCGCTTGTCGTTTTCCTAAGAAATGAAAAAGAAAAATACCAAAGAAGACCAAAAGAGGTACCATGCTTATCCATTCACGCATGTCGCGCTGAAGCGTGCGCAGTTCCTTGATACCGATAGCAACCACCGGATGCTGTGGACGTATCACACGCTGATGAACAGCCTTCACCGTTTTACGGTGAGAACCTTCGCTTAAACGTATCCAGCCCAAGCGAAACCCCCGCTCCACTAAAGCAGCGGACAAAAAAAGCAGCGTACCGCCACCGGCAGCCAGTAAAAGAGGCGGCAGAAGGCTGGCTAGGTCTCCTTGTGCGGCGCTCGTTAAGGCAGTAGAAGCCCAAGAAGTAGGCAGCCAGGCGGGCACCTCTATATGTACCAAGAGTTCTTTTCCTGCCCCTTGCTGCTTCATCAAGTTTGGTAGCTGACCCAACAAGGCAGCAAGCAGGCCCACCATGGCTGTCATCACTGTCATCAGTTCTTTCGCGCGGCTTGGTGGGATGATTTGAACCAGGACTAAGTTGAACAAATGGGAAACGGCAGTAATAAAGATAACAACCGCACCGGTTAACAAAACCAGTACAGGATAATAAAGCAAGGCAGCACCGGCAGCCGCCCCAAAACTTAGTAAAGGAAAGAATATCAGAGTAAGAACCCCGGCGACATTAACCATGCTTTTGATATATTTAACCATAAAAATGCTATGCGTGGGGATAGGAAAAGCGAACAGCATCTCGACGTCACGAGCGGCAAAAAGCTGATTGAAATTCTGCGGGATGCTCCAAAGAAGTGCCATTAATGCTGCAGCCAAATAGCCTAAAGAAGCGATTTCATGGAGGCGGCCCATAGGCATCGTTTTCCCCAACCCGAAACCAATAACCATCAAAGAGCCGATAAAACCCAGGCTTGCAAGCACAACAACTACAAAGGTCGCTTTTTTCTTAAGACCCCGCCGCCACCAAAAGTTTCGGAACTGCTGCCATTGTAAGTGGAACAGCAGCCCCGTCATTTGGCTTCATTCCCTTCCTCACTCAATGATGCTATGATTTTCGCTGCCTCTTCCCCGCCGGTCAGCTGTAAGAAAATATCTTCCAATGAAGCCCCTTGGTGCTGGCTGCGTAAAGCGTCCATCGTCCCTAAGGCGATTAGGTTACCTTCTTGAATGATACCGACCCGGTCACACATTTGCTCGGCAATTTCCAAGATATGTGTTGACATAAAAACAGCGGCTCCTTCTTCACAAACCCGGCGTAGTATCATCTTTAAAGAGCGGGCACTACCTGGGTCAAGCCCTACCGTAGGTTCATCGAGAAAAAGCACTTCGGGCTTGTGTACCAGTGCTGCACACAGCGCTATTTTCTTCTTCATCCCGTAGGAATAACTTTCAATCAATTCGCCGGCACGATTCGTAAGATTAAAAAGGTCTAGCAGCTCTTCAGCTCGGCTATGGAAAACAGAAGAAGGAACCCGATAGACGGAAGCAACAAAGCGAAGAAGCTCCCACCCCGTGAGCTTTGGAAACAGGTATGGCTCATCGGGGACATAAGCCAGCTTCGCCTTGGCTCTGAGGGGCTGCTGCCACAGGTCAATACCGCAGATTTGCACCATCCCCGAGGTAGGCTCCAGCAACCCGGTCATCATCTTAATCGTAGTTGTCTTCCCCGCCCCATTCGGCCCGAGAAAACCGAAAAGTTCACCTTTATGGACCGTAAGATCCAAGCCGTTCACCGCTTTAAAGTCCCCGTAGAATTTAGTAAGGTCGGACAGCTGCACGGCAGTCTTCATTTGGGCCTCCTGTAAACCCAATAGCTGGAAATATGCTCTGATTTACATTTAATAGATATTATTTCCAAAGCCCCTTATCCAAAATAGTTCTTACGCTCTCAATAAAATGGTCCGGGTTCATAGGAGAAAGGAGGTAAGGGTCCCCTTTAAGAATGTTTATCTTTACCATCCGATTCCAACGGGTGGCGTAAACTTTTGCAACGCTACCATCCTTCAAAGCAAACTCTCCGGCATAGCCGAAAAGACCCCCCATCCAGGTCAGTCCTGTTCCAGGCTTCACTGACTGCACCAACTCAACCGATCTGATTTTATCTTTTGGAATAGTTTGGTTTCGCCTGTAATCATAAATTTCCTGCCTTTCTTGTTGTATATTTACGATCTGATGCGTATCATATGGTCGAGGTCTAACCAACCCAGTTTAACCAACTATGATCTGCCCTTAGGAAATCCTATTGCCCATACGAATCTCTTACAATGGGGACATCTGAGGTACTTTTTATTCTCTAAATGAGGACTTATAAAGTTGACGGTAGCAAGTATTTCAAATTCATGGCCGCATTTAGGACACCTAAAGGCAAACGCTTTACTGGTCCACCTGACGAGTAAAAGCACGGTGGCAAGGGTAACGGAAATGAACACAACGAGATCATACGGTTCTGGAAGTATTCCCAGAAATACCGAACTAAATAGAATTACTACAACAGCAAGGCATATATAAATGGTTTTCTTTGTATTGGCATCCACTCATCGTCCCTCGCTTAGAAAGAGCTAAGCAGTTACTGAATTATTAGCCCTTAGGATTTTGTATTTTATCAGTTAACTAGGACCAATAGAATAAGATAACGTGCATAAGAGAACTCTTACCTTGTGAACTACAATTCCATTCTCTTAGTACCACAGGCTTGCAAGGATTATCATTTGAAGCATTACTAAAACAACTAATACTATATAGTGGACCCAAGATTTTAGACACGAAAAAGGTAAGGGTTAAGCTATAATTTG
>JACDOK010000067.1 GCA_017656185.1 Peptococcaceae bacterium
TCACCCCCATCGCTATCGAAGAAGGACTGCGGTTCGCCATCCGCGAGGGCGGTCGCACGGTGGGCGCCGGTGTTGTGACCAGTATTACAGAGTAGGTTATCTACTATTCGGGTGGAAGTACAATATTCGGGGATATGAGCTTAGCGGGTTCGGATGAACCCGTTAACTTTTGCCCTTATTGATTTTCTTGACAACCCAAACCAGTTGTGATAAAGTCTTTTAAGTGAATTTGGGCATTGCCGCTTTTTTACTTTTGGAGGTGTTTAGGTGAAATGCGTGTCAACGTAACGCTGGCTTGCACCGAGTGCAAGAGGCGTAATTATATTACGACGAAAAATAAAAAGAACGATCCCGGCAGGATCGAACTCAATAAATACTGCAGATGGTGTGGTAAGCATACACTTCACAAAGAAACGAAGTAGGAATGGTAATTATGGCTGTGAGTAGAAAGATAGGGTCCACACAGGCTTCTAAACGAGCCGTACAAAAGAAAAAAGATGGTAAAGGTGCTGCCAAGAAGGAAAGTTTCTTTGTTAGAGCCAGGAGGTTTTTGGAAGGTGTGGGCCAGGAACTCAAGAAAGTTCACTGGCCGACGCGGCGTGAAACGATTATTTATACGGCTGTAGTGTTAGTTTCCGTAACTGCAGTAGGGATCCTGATTTGGATTTTTGATTCGATCTTAAGCCAGCTTTTAAGACTGATCATCAGTTAACTTCTTCGGCTTAAGGAGGTGTGGGGCCGGAGCGTTCCGGTGCCCCTTTGCGTGGACAAACAATGGTTTGTGGTGCATACTTATTCTGGTTATGAAAACAAGGTTAAGGCTAACCTGGAAAAGCGCATTGATTCCATGAATATGGGCGACAAGATCTTCCGGATTGTAGTGCCCACCGAGGACCAAATGGAGATTAAAGATGGCAAACGCCAGATGGTTAAGCGAAAGATTTTCCCGGGTTACGTTCTGGTGGAAATGATTATGAACGATGATGCTTACCGCGTAGTGCGGAATACACCAGGTGTAACCGGGTTTGTAGGAGCCACCGGTCCTGGTTCTAAACCGACCCCTCTTTCGGATGAAGAAGCCGCCCAGATTTTGGGCCAGATGGAATCTGACGCACCGCGCGTACGCATCGATTTGCAGCCGGGAGAAAAGGTGCGTGTAATCAGCGGGCCTTTTGAGGAGTTTATGGGGTCTGTCGAAGAGGTTAACGAAGAAAAGGCCAAGGTAAAAGTTATGATCTCAATGTTTGGGCGTGAAACGCCCGTTGAATTAGAATTTCACCAGGTAGAAAAGATAGACTAGGGAGGTGACGGCATGGCAAAAAAGGTAGCAGCAGTCATTAAACTGCAAATCCCGGCGGGTAAAGCATCACCGGCACCCCCGGTTGGGCCTGCTCTCGGTCAGCACGGTGTTAATATTATGGCCTTTGTCAAGGAATACAACGAGCGGACTGCGCAGCAGGCAGGGTTGGTGATCCCGGTAGAGATAACGGTTTATGAAGATAGAAGTTTCAGCTTTATTACCAAGACTCCGCCTGCGGCTGTTTTACTGAAGAAGGCAGCTAACATTGACAAGGCTTCAGGGGAACCGAACCGCAATAAAGTAGCTAAAGTCCCCCGCTCCAAGGTGCGGGAAATTGCGGAGCTGAAGATGCCCGATCTTAACGCGGCCGACGTCGAAGCGGCCATGCGTATGATTGAAGGTACTGCCAGAAGTATGGGGATTGAAATTGTCGAAGGTTAGTGGGAGGAGTACTGCTCCGTTATAACCACAAGGAGGTTTTTCAAATGCCGAAACATGGCAAAAAGTACGTAGATGCTTTAAAACAGTTCGACCGTCATAAAGCGTACGAACCCATGGAAGCTTTAGAATTAGTAAAAAAAGTGGCTCCTGGCAAGTTTGACGAGACCGTGGAGGCTGCCATAAGACTTGGTGTTGACCCCAGGCACGCGGATCAACAAGTGCGTGGGGCAGTAGTGTTACCGCATGGTACCGGTAAGACCAAGCGCGTGTTGGTATTTGCCAGTGGCGATAAGATTAGGGAAGCCGAAGAAGCCGGCGCCGATTATGTCGGGGGCGAGGATCTCGTGGCTAAGATCCAAGGTGGCTGGATGGATTTTGATGTTGCCATCGCCACTCCCGACATGATGTCCAAGGTAGGTAAGATTGGGCGTATACTGGGCCCCCGGGGCCTGATGCCTAACCCGAAGACCGGTACGGTGACTTTTGATGTTGCTCAGGCCGTGCGGGAAGCCAAAACCGGTAAGATTCAGTATCGTGTTGACAAGGCCGGTAACATTCACGCTCCGATTGGCAAGGTTTCCTTTGAAACCAACAAGTTGTTCGAGAATTTGAAAACCCTGGTGGATGCGCTGATGAGGGCCAAACCGGCTGCCGCCAAGGGAACATATATGCGCAATATTTCCATCAGTTCTACGATGGGTCCCGGTGTCAAGGTTAACGTGCAAAAGATGATCGGATAACCTAATAGGTAAAAAAATAAAAATTAGCGTTTCGCCGTAGACAGTTGGTGTCCTTGGACTTAATGGTTTTACCGCCAACCGAGGCTTTTTAAGGGTGGTTCTTGTGAAGGAGCCTCTGTAGCCTTTTGTCTACGGGGGCTTTACTAGTTTTTAGGCATATTTGGTTTAGGGAGGTGAATGTGGTTGCCGGCTAAACGCCAAGACAAAGTTGCTATTGTGGAAGAATTGAAAAAAGATTTTGCCGCGGCGCAGGTCACCGTTGTTACGGAATATCGCGGCCTGAACGTAGCCGAAATTACCGAGTTGCGCCGTAAACTGCGGGAAGCCGGGGGAAAGTTAAAGGTGGCCAAAAATACCCTGGCTCGCATTGCGGCACGGGAACAAGGCTTGGAAGGCCTGGAGGCATATCTTGAAGGCCCGACCGCTTTGGCCTTTGGATTTGATGATCCGGCGGCGGTACCGAAGGTATTATCTAGCTTTGCCAAGGATCATAAGGTTTTTGTCCTTAAAGGCGGTATCTTTGAAGGAACCGTTATGGATGAGAGCGGCATTAAGCGGCTGGCCGACCTGCCTTCGCGTGAAGAACTCCTGGCGCGGGTGGTGGGAGGATTCCAGGCCCCGCTTGCCGGTCTGGTCAATGTGCTGCAGGGCAATATCAGAAACCTGGTGTATGCTCTGGAAGCAGTGCGTAAACAAAGAGCCGGAGAGGCCTAAAAGGCCTTGATTGATAATTTCGTCCACCAGATATTTACCAATATTATCTTTTAGGAGGGTATCATAATGTCGGAAAAGGTAACTGAGATTATTGAAGCTGTAAAGGGTTTGACGGTTGTAGAGTTGGCCGATCTGGTTAAAGCTTTGGAAGAGGAATTCGGTGTTTCCGCCGCGGCACCGGTAGCGGCTGTGGCTGCCGCACCCGCCGCCGGCGCTGCTGCTCCGGCTGAGGAAGAAGAAAAGACCGAGTTTGACGTTATCCTCGCGTCGGTAGGAGACAAGAAGATCAACGTCATTAAGGTTGTCCGCGAGCTGACCGGTCTGGGCCTGAAAGAAGCCAAGGCTCTTGTTGATGGTGCTCCGAGCCCGGTTAAGGAAAAGGTCGGCAAGGAAGAAGCCGAGGAAGCTAAGAAGAAGCTGGAAGAGGCCGGTGCCACTGTCGAGTTGAAGTAGTTCTTTGAAGTAGTTTTTAGGTAGAAAGAGGCCCCCTGCTACCGGCAGGGGGCCTTCTCTGTCGGATGCTAAATGCGTAGCGGCTTTGGGAGAGAGTTGTGAACAACTATCCACGAAGGATTCACGGATACAGGTCTGCCAAAGAAATGGCAGCATAAAACAGGGGTTTGCCATAATATGTAAGGCAATTAAACTTGCAATCTACGGTTTCAGCGAGCGGAGGTAAGTTGTAAAATTAATTGCCGCAGCGCAGGAAAATAAAGACTCACGGCAAA
>JACDOK010000068.1 GCA_017656185.1 Peptococcaceae bacterium
CGATCGTACCTACGTTAACGTGAGGCTTGTTGCGCACAAATTTTTCTTTCGCCATTATTCTTCCTCCTTTAAAGAAAAATTTTTAGTATCGTTTAATAATCTTATCCGCTATATTTTGCGGAACTTCAGCATAATGACTGAACTGCATGGAATAATTGCCGCGTCCCTGGGTACGGGATCGCAGTTCGGTAGCATACCCGAACATCTCGGCCAGAGGAACCGTAGCCCCGACAATCCTGGTCTTTCCCTGCAGTTCCATTTTTTCAATGTGACCGCGGCGCCCGTTAAGATCGCCGATCACGTCTCCGGTATACTCTTCAGGTATCACAACTTCCACTTTCATAATCGGTTCCATCAGTACCGGCGTGGCACGTTTCAAGGCCTCTCTAACACCCATTGAACCGGCAACCTTAAACGCCATTTCAGAAGAATCCACGGGGTGATAGGAACCATCCACCAGAGTAACCCTGACATCAATTACCGGATACCCGGCAAGCACCCCATTGCTCAAAGCATCCTTTACACCGGCCTCGACGGCGGGGATATACTCCTTGGGAACAACACCGCCGACAATTTTATCTACAAACTCAAAGCCCCGGCCTCTTTCCAGCGGTTCCACTTCCAGTACGACGTGGCCGTACTGACCCCGACCGCCTGTCTGCCGTACAAACTTGCCCTCGGCTTTGGCCGAACCGCGTAAGGTCTCTTTATACGCTACCTGCGGGCGACCCACATTGGCCTGGACTTTGAATTCACGCAACAACCGGTCCACGATAATCTCCAGGTGCAGTTCACCCATACCGGACACAATCGTCTGCCCCGTCTCCTCATCGGTGTGCACCCGGAAGGTCGGATCTTCTTCCGCCAATTTCTGCAGAGCCGTTCCCATTTTATCCTGGTCGGCCTTCGTTTTCGGCTCAATGGCCACCGAGATTACCGGTTCCGGAAAATCCATAGCTTCCAGGATGATAGGATGCTGCTCGTCACAAAGAGTATCACCGGTACCTGTTACTTTTAGACCTACTGCACACACAATGTCGCCGGCATATACAGAGTCCACCTCTTCACGGTGATTGGCGTGCATCATCAAAAGGCGCCCAATACGCTCTTTCTTTTGTTTTGACGAATTATAAACATAAGAACCTGACTTTAAAGAACCGGAATAAACGCGCAAAAAGGTAACCTTACCGACATAAGGATCCACCATAATCTTAAAAGCCAAGGCCGAGAAGGGCGTATCGTCTCTTGGCGAACGGCGATCCTCTTCGCCGGTAACAGGATCAATACCCCTCACAGAAGGAACATCCGTAGGTGCGGGTAGAAAATTCACAATCGCATCTAAAAGCGGCTGTACACCTTTGTTGCGGTAAGATGACCCACACAGTACCGGGATGGCTTTAACTGCCAGGGTAGCCTTGCGCAGGCCGATAATGATTTCCTCATAAGTAAGTTCCTCATCTTCGAGGTATTTCATCATCAGGTCTTCATCGGCTTCCGCCACGGCTTCCAACAAATGCTCCCGGTATTCGGCAACCAAATCCCGCATATCTTCCGGAATAGGAGCATCCTTAATCCTCTTACCCAAATCATCCTCATAAATAATGGCCTTATTTCTGATCAGATCCACAACACCGCGGAAATTCTCTTCCACCCCAATGGGCAGCTGGATGGCTACCGGGTTGGCGCCCAGCTTTTCTTTAATAGCACGCATACTGCGGTAAAAATCGGCTCCCATCCGGTCCATCTTATTAATGTAGGCAATGCGGGGTATGTGATATTTATCGGCCTGACGCCATACCGTTTCCGATTGGGGTTCAACCCCACCAACGGCACAAAATACGGCAACAGCACCGTCAAGTACACGCAGGGAGCGCTCTACCTCGACCGTGAAATCCACGTGGCCTGGCGTGTCAATAATGTTAATACGATAATCGCGCCAGAAACAAGTGGTAGCCGCCGACGTAATCGTGATGCCACGCTCCTGCTCCTGAACCATCCAGTCCATTGTGGCCGCACCGTCATCGACTTCCCCGATTTTATGCACTCTACCGGTGTAAAACAACATCCGCTCGGTTGTTGTCGTCTTACCAGCATCAATGTGTGCCATTATTCCTATGTTCCGTGTTCTTTCGAGCGGAAACTGGCGAGTCATTACCTGTACCTCCTTACCACCTGTAGTGTGCAAACGCCTTGTTGGCTTCCGCCATACGATGAGTATCCTCCTTCTTTTTAACGGCACCGCCGACACCCTGGGCAGCATCCATAATCTCATCGGCCAGCCTTTGGCGCATAGTACGACCGGCACGTTCACGTGCAAACAGGGTAATCCAGCGTATCGCCAAGGTCTGCCTGCGTTCAGGGCGCACCTCTACCGGAACCTGGTAGTTAGCGCCACCTACACGGCGAGGGCGGGTTTCAACAATAGGCATTACATTTTTCATAGCTTCTTCAAAAACTTCCAACGGGTCCCTGCCGGTTTTTTCCCTAATGATGTCAAAAGCTCCGTAAACGATGGATTCGGCAATACTTTTCTTACCGTCGAGCATTACCTGGTTAATAAGCTTGGTGACGACTTTACTATTATAAACCGGATCAGCAACAACGTCTCTTTTAGGCACGGGGCCTCTACGCGGCACTTTCTTCCCCCCTTACTTCTTGGGCTTTTTGGTACCATATTTTGAGCGCCCCCGGTTACGATCCTGCACACCTGCAGCATCCTGGGTACCCCGTACAATATGGTATCTCACACCAGGTAAGTCCTTGACTCTGCCGCCGCGCACCAGCACCACGGAGTGTTCCTGCAGATTATGCCCGATACCGGGGATATAGGCCGTTACTTCGTAACCGTTCGTTAAGCGAACACGTGCCACTTTACGCAAGGCCGAATTAGGCTTTTTGGGCGTTGTAGTATACACACGCGTACACACACCCCGTCTTTGCGGCGACCCTGTCAAGGCCGGCGAAGCGGACTTTTTCGTCAGCGCTTTTCTGCCCTTACGCACCAGCTGGCTAATAGTCGGCATTTACCCACACCTCCTCCGGTTCAGTGTTAAGCCTGTAGACAATTTATGAAAATTATACCCCTTACTGGGAAAGTAAGGGGCATAGTTTACTGCTTACTCTTCGGTAATGCTTGCAGAAGCACAACCTACCGCAATGCCACACACCCTTCCCAGTTCACGCATGGACTCCACCTGTATCAACGGTATGTTATTCTCGCGACAGGCCCTGATAACCGGCTCCACAACATGGGCGTCGGCATCCCTGGCCACATACACTACCTTTGCCTGCCCTTTTTGCACTGCCTTTATGGTCTGCTTGGTGCCCACCGTTTTTTTACGAGCCCGCTTGAGCCTCTCGAAGGGCAAAGGTAGATCCTCCCTCCAAGTACTCACACACTTTAAGATCATAGCACCGCGCATATCGTTTGTCAACTTAAAATCTATGTTATTGCCGAATTCGTAGATTGCAAGTTTAATTGCCTTACATATTATGACAAACCCCTGTTTTATGC
>JACDOK010000069.1 GCA_017656185.1 Peptococcaceae bacterium
TTGCCGTGAGTCTTTATTTTCCTGCGCTGCGGCAATTAATTTTACAACTTACCAATTCAGAGATACAATTCATTTGAAAACAACGATAGGATTACAACATCTTGCCGTATATCACTTCACCCCCAAGAAGCATAATAACATAAGACTGATAATTTGGGGGGAGAATTTATGTTGAAGGACCTGTGTTGTATATTGCTATTAATGGCTTTTTGTTTATCCATCCCAGTAGTCCCACCGGCCTGGGCCGAACCAGAACAACCGCCCACATCAGACGTGACAACCGCCAAACCGGTAGGTCTCGAAACCACCGCTGAGGCCGCTGTTCTCATGGATCCTATTTCAGGCAAGGTTCTCTTTGAAAAGAATAAAGACAAGCGTCTTCCCATAGCCAGTGTTACAAAAATCATGACCATGCTGTTGACGGTAGAAGCTATTTCAAAAGGTGAAGTATCCCTAGAAGATACCGTAAAAGCCAGTGAAAACGCCGCCGGAATGGGAGGCTCACAAATTTTTCTGGCACCTGAAGAAGAATTTTCACTGTACGAAATGCTGGTCAGTATTGCCACCAGCTCAGCCAATGATGCCAGTGTTGCCGTTGCCGAACATCTTTGTGGTACGGTAGAAGAGTTTGTACAAAAAATGAATGAAAAGGCGAAGCAGCTAGGACTCAAAAATACTCATTTCATAAACCCAACGGGTTTACCGGCCGAAGGCCATTACTCTTCGGCTTACGACCAGGCAATTATCCTACGGGAAGCTATGAAGTACCCTATTTTTCGCAAGGTTTCAAAAATAAAAGAGTATGACTTGCGGGGTGGAAAATTCAAGCTGTGGAATACCAACAAGTTGCTGTGGTGGTATGAAGGGGCTGATATAGGAAAAACGGGATGGACCAATGAGGCGAAATACTGCCTTTCTTCTTCAGCCGAGCGAAACGGGCTGCGACTGATTACCGTTGTTCTTGGATGTCCGGAACCTAAAAGCCACTTCCGCGAGTCTATGAAAATATACAACTGGGGCTTTGCCAAATTTCAGGCGGTAACCTTTGCTCAAGCCGGGGATAAAATCAAAACCATTGCCATAGACAAAGGTACTTCTCCTACAGTGGATCTGGTTACCCCAAGAAAAATTGCCGTAGTAGTTCCTAAAGGTCAAACCAAAGGTATCGATCACTATCTTGATCTTCCTGAACGTCTTACGGCCCCTTTGGAACGCAACCAGGTGGTCGGTCACTACATCGTCACCAAAAACGGAACAGAAATTTTAAGATTTGAAATCCTTACCAAGCAACAAGTTGATAAAGCTACCTTGCAACAAGAATTCTTCCGCGTTATCAATCGCATATGTAGTTAAACACAAGTAGGAACGGGCCCGGCCCGTTCCTACTTTTTTGGAAACTTTTAGCAGGACTTTTTTTTACAGGTGCAGAAGAAAACGTTGGCACTCTTTTTTAAAGGGGTGAGGAGGATGCAGGTCGAGCTGGAGGTCAACGGTCGCTGTCTTATAGCGCGGCTGTCAGGTGAAATAGACCTGAATGTTGCCGACAACCTAAGAGCGCAACTGGAACAAGCCCTGAATGACAACCCTAATGTCAGGCATTTGATATTTAACACTCGCAATGTCTCTTTCCTGGATAGTTCGGGCTTGGGTGTAATATTAGGACGCTACAAGCGCATCAGTACCCACGGAGGCAAGATGGCCTTTACAGGGTTACAGGATCCCGTCAGAAAGGTATTGGAGCTTTCAGGTGTTACCAAGCTTAGTTACCAGTTCAGTACCGAAGAAGAAGCTGTTACCAATTTAGAGCAAGGGGGAATGGGCAGTGAACTATAAAAACCTCTTGCGCCTGGAGTTTTTGAGCGTACCCGAAAACGTTGGTGTGGCCCGCGTAAGTATTGCTGCATTCACCAGTCAACTGGATTGTACGGTATCGCAACTTGACGACATTAAGGGAGCCGTATCGGAGGCTGTTTCCAACTCCATTATTCACGGTTACAAAGGAGAACCACATCACATCATCACTATAACAGCTAAGCTTTGGGACGACACACTAGAAATTACCGTAGAAGATACCGGCACTGGAATACCAGACATTAAACGGGCAATGCAATCAGGCTATTCGACTAATCCCGAAAGGTTGGGACTAGGTTTCTCATTTATGCGCTCCTTTATGGATTCAGTCAGGGTAGAATCGATACCGGGAAAAGGTACAACAGTAACAATGACCAAAAAAATTTTTGCATCCTCCCTGAATAACCATGCGTACGAGAGTTGATATTAACATTCCTAATCATAGGATATTAAAAGACTATGAAACACGCCGCCTTATCCACCAGGCCCAGCAGGGCGATATCACTGCCCGGGAAACCCTGATTAGTGCCAATCTTAAATTGGTTTGTCAGGTCATAAAACGCTTCGAAGGACGTGGATATGACATTGATGACCTGTTTCAAATCGGGTGTATAGGATTAATTAAGGCCATAGACAAATTTGATCTCAACTTTAAGGTAAAATTTTCCACTTACGCCGTACCTATGATTATAGGCGAGATAAGGCGTTTCTTGCGTGATGATACCCCTATTAGAGTCAGCCGTTCCTTGAAAGAACTTGCCTGGAAGACCCATGACATTAAAGAACGATTGCAAGCCAGGCTGGGGCGCGAACCGACTATCGGGGAAATTGCCAACGAATTAAAAGTTCCTCGCGAAGAGCTGGTTAACGCCCTTGATGCATCCCAAACTCCGGCATCCTTATATGATGTCCTGCACCAGGAAGACGGTGATGCCATACATATCCTAGACCAGCTTAAATGCGATGGCGATAATGAAGACGACTGGGTAGAAAAAATCGGGCTAAAGGATATGTTAAATAGTCTTCCCGAGCGTGACCGGCGTATTATTCTATGGCGGTTCTTTGAAGACAAAACCCAGGCTGAGGTGGCAAAATCGCTTGGGCTTTCTCAAGTACAAGTATCCCGGCTGGAACGGGATGCACTGAAAAAACTAAGATCTATGGCCCAAGAACAACCTTAGCGAGGGCGTCCTGAAAAAGGACGCCCTTTCCGTTTACTAAGTAATTTTGCACCACCCAAGAGCTGAACGAGAGCTAAATCCTAACATTCTAACTTGAGTTTGACAGTTTCACGTAAAATTTAGTGCCACGTAGTTCTCAAAGCCTTGAGATAACTGATACAGTATCGGAAAAACTGAAAAGTGT
>JACDOK010000070.1 GCA_017656185.1 Peptococcaceae bacterium
CTGGGCCGGACTTTCACCGGCAGCCACGCACCAGCCTCGTGGCGCACCGAGGTTCAATGTTCAATGTTAACAACAGTTGAAAGATTACAGTAAGTTATGTTCCTTCAAACTCTCAATAGCATTTTGTACCTCTTCTTTAGTTAAGTGAGGCTTCAAAGCACGTACCCGTTCTACGATCATTTGCAAATCGGGTTCTTGTTCAGTTCGTAATTCCTGATATACGTAGTGCGTAGTAGCTAAGCATTCCAGCTCTCGCACCGAACGGTTACCCAAAAACTGCAGCAGTTCAGATACCTTACCTTTTGTTTCCTCGTCTACAAAATGCAAAACCGCGTGAATGTCCTCGTCGGGATAAATACGATAGCCAAAACCTGAAGCATTTGCTTCAATTGCTACTGCTTTTACATCTTCAAGGTAATTCAAATCTGCCCAGACATCCCCACAGTAGGGACCATAATGGTACATTTTATAACGGTAGCCAAGGTCAACGCCTTTGGCACGTTGTAAAAAGTAAATCAGTTTTTGCAACAAAGTATGACCAGTGCTAATTCCCTCCTGTTCCCCCAAATGCACGGCATAGGCAATGGCCCCCAGGCGTGCTAATCTTTTACTCATTATTTCTTTCCACCCCGCTGAAAATAACGGCTATCTATAATTCTCTGCTCACAGCTATTTACCGTTATGAAGCCATATAGTGGATCACGGTAATCCTTGGACATTCGTGGATATGCCTCCCAACCTGGCAGCATATTTTCCATACATTAAACCGTAATTTAATGCATTTAGCTCTGGAAACATATTCTAGGATAAATTGGACGGTTGTTTAGTTTCGTTTAAGAGCAAATGAATGGCCTGCCGTCCATTTTGCTCATTGTTTTCCCTCCAGCCCCTCGATGCACTCGGACTTAAAACCACCGGAATTGTCTGCAAAATTATCTTCAAGTCAAGCAACAACGAGTAGTTCCGAATATAGTAAAGATCATACCTAAGCTTGTCCTCGGCAGAAGTCGTATATTTCCCGTAAACCTGTGCCAGGCCGGTGATGCCGGGTTTGACCAGGTAGCGGTACCAGTACGCCGGGTTGCTGTTTTCAAATTGCTCCACGAAAAACGGGCGTTCGGGCCGGGGGCCCACGAAGCTCATTTCGCCTTTAAGAATGTTAAATAACTGGGGCAGCTCGTCCAAACGGGTGGCGCGTAAGATACGCCCCACTTTGGTAATACGGGGATCCCGCTCGGTGGCCAGCACCGGGCCGGTCATTTTCTCGGCATCGGGCACCATGGTACGAAACTTATAGATGCGGAAGACCTTTCCGTACTGGCCCACACGGCGCTGGGTGTAAAAAACGGGGCCCCTGGAGGTAGCAGCCACTAACAAAGCACATAACAGCATAAGCGGGCTAGAGATAACTAAACCAATTACTGCAACCAGCAGGTCGATGGCTCGTTTGGTGGCCGCCTGGAAGGCCGACAGGCGGATGTCCTGTACCTGCAGCACCGGAAGGTCGTCGATCTGGCCCACGCGCGCGCTGCTGACCATCACGTCATAAAGGTCGGGCACAAAATATACCTCCCGCCCGCTTTCCAAACAGGCCGCTAAGACACGGGATTTTAAGTCCCGGGTGACCGAGGGCGCCACTATCACGCCGTCCAGTCCCTGCAGCTGCTTTTTTATGTCGGCAGCATCACCCGGCTGGATGACCTTTTCAATGGTATAAACGTTGCGCGGCATCTCCAGTAACTTGCCGGCGATCGCCTCTATATCGTTAATGTTCCCTATCACGGCCAAGCGCCTGCGACCGTGCAGCCAACGGTCCCCATACCACACGAGGCCGCGCCAGGCAATGACAAGTACGGCCTGACATACGGCACCGAGTACCAAGACACTGCGCGGAAAGGCAAACTCACGCAGCCAGAAAGTAATAGCTGCCGTAAAGACGGCGGTGATAACGACAGCCGTAATGACCGACCATATTACAGGGAGGAAACCGTTAAACCTGTACTCATAGAGACCCAGGCCGGCAAAGAGGATTAGGACGACTACGGACAGCCAGGGCAGAGTCTCCATAAAAGGTTGGAAGTTCTTTTCCGGAACGTTCAACCCGAAGCGGAAGACAAAACCCAGCAAAAAGCCGGCGCAAATGAAAATTATGTCGCCTATCGCTACCAGCCAACGGGGTATATATTGCAGTGTTTTGGGTTTTTTTATCATATATAACCGACCTTTTCTGTTCGAGGTTCGACGTTCGAGGTTCGAGGTTCGACGTGCGACGTTCGAAAAAAGTTCAACGTTCAACGTTCAAGGTTCAATGTTCAACGTTTTCTAGGGTTAGAACGCAAGTAACGGATCAAACCACATATAACGCTCTTAACTTTTTGTGCTTGTTGATATAAATCGTTAAACGTAGCTTTGGTTATGTACCCCTGGTCGAGGGCGACGTAAAGGTGCGACTGGACCTCAGTAGCTGACCTAACCGCATAAGTTAGGAACTGCAAAAACGCCTGGTTGCTCTGGCTATCAAAACCTTCAGCGATGTTCGCCATAATAGAAACGGCGGCTCTCTGGATCTGGTCGCGCAGGCCGTAGTCGCGGTTGAACTCTTTTTGGCTTGTTGCTTTATAGATGGCCCGGGTTAATTCCCTAGCAAATTGCCAGGCCTGGATGTCTTCGAATTTTTCGATTTTCATAATATTCAACGTTCAACGTTCAAAGTTCAAGGTTGTCGAGTAGACATATCGATTACTCTTTATGCCCCTCACAGAACCG
>JACDOK010000071.1 GCA_017656185.1 Peptococcaceae bacterium
TTTGCCGTGAGTCTTTATTTTCCTGCGCTGCGGCAATTAATTTTACAACTTACCCTTACGGCCAAACAGGTTAATTAGATATACATCCTTGGGAACTATGCCTTTAACGTTGTAACCGGCCTTCCGATACATCAACACACTATAAAGCAAAACGTAGGCTGTGCCCAGGCCCGCCAGAAGGGCGGCCTGCGGCACATGGCCGGGATTGGGAAGGTAAGGGTGGATACCTACTACGTAATCCAGAAAATCGTTAAAGGCAAACCATGCAGGGAAGAGAAACACCATCCAGCGGGCAGGGGTTAAAAGAGATAAAAAGACCCACCCCTGCAGTACCATTCCTGCGTGTCCGACGACTAAGGCTATTTGCTCCGGGGTCAAATTCCCCCCGGTCAAGGCGTGGTATCCTAAAATTAAAACGGTCCAGCTGCCGTACTTGATCAGTCCTAAAAAGGTAACGGCTTCTAAAAAGAGGCTGGTTATTCCGCGCAGGCGCAGCAGCAGGACCAGGGAAAACAGCAAGGTTTGAATGGGACACTCGGGCGTGAAAATCCATAAGTGCCAGGGGGTGGCCGCGAGCTGGTTACGATACCAGTAAAAGCCGTAGATGCTTCCCGCCACGTTTATGAGAAGGACGGCAAAGAAGATGATGTGGTTTTTTAAAATAAAGCGCAGCAAACTGTGCCTGAAGTGTTCCAATAAAAAACCACCTTGTCCCCTGCTAGCCCGCCGACTGCTTGTCTGCGCGCGTTCTGCGTTTACGGATGACCCTGGCCGGTACTCCGCCCGCCAAAACGCTGTCGGAAATGTCCTGGTTGACCAGGGAGGCCGCAGATACAACGGAATTGGCTCCGATCCGGGTGCCGGCCAGTACGGTAGTGTTGGCTGCGACAACGGCGTTGCGGCCGATCACTACCGGGCCGATACGGTATTCGGAAGTGAGGAACTCGTGGGCTAGAATGGTAACATTATACCCGATGATGCAGTTATCTTCCAGAGTGATCAGCTCGGGCCAGAAATAGTCGAAAACGGCCTGGGCTCCTACAGCTACGTGTGGGCCTACTTTCATCCCCGTGCAGCGCAGCAAAAAGTTCTTGATCCTTAAAGAAGGCATGTAGCGTGACAGGGTAATCAATAGAAAATTGTAGATTACCCGCCACGGGCTCTTGGCCTTAGGCCAATACCACAGGGAATTTTTCCCGGGGGGCGTCGGAAATACTGTTAACCTGCGCACGCTACCATTCCTTTCACAACGATCTTTACCTTTTATTATGGTTCTCTATGATCAGCTGCGCTACCCTGCGGCCTGAGAGCACCATGCCGCCAAAAATCGGGCCCATGCGGTAACCGCCGTGGACGGCGTTGGCTGCCATCCCCGTTACGTACAGTCCCGGGTAAACTTCCCTGGTATTATTTACAATTTCGCCTTCACCTTTATCGGCCCACATCGGTTTTTCCCCGAGGGCACGATTAGAATCGATATTCAACGATACGCCCGCCTTGCGGGTTAAGGTGTTTACCACCGAGAAGTCATGACCGGTACTGTCAACGACGTATTTATGGCGGGTGGCTATGGGATCAACGTGGAGGTGCGCCAGTTCCACTGCCGTCCAGTTGAGCACGAGCCCGGCAACACGGTCATTAATAAGCACTACATCCTCGGCTGATACCAGGTTAAAAATAGCGGCTCCCGCCCGGACGGCAGCGTAAGCCAAGCCTGTTACGGCCTCCACCGAGGATGCCGTATAATAACCGTCACCAAAAGGCTCATAAGCGATGCCGATTTCGTCAAATACGGGTTTCGCCTCGTCTTGAAAAACGATTTCGTTCATCATCATAGCTCCACCCCACATGCCGCCGCCAACGCTGAGCTTACGTTCGAAAAGAGCGGTTTTAAGGCCGGCTTTAGCCAGGTAATAAGCCGCCGCCAGTCCCGAGGGCCCGCCCCCGACGATGGCAACGTCACCTTCGAGGTTGTCCAGCAGTTTTGCCGTATAGCGTTCAATAATGGCACGGGCGATTACCGTTTCCTGTAGCTGCATGTTTTAGCCTCCAGTACGCATTTTTTCCTTAATACATTAATGCGTATCCGTGCCCTCGTCAAGCACACACTGAGATGCGAGATGTAGGAAGTCAGGAATAACGGGATTACCCGCAGATGATGAAGCGGTAGGAAAACCTAAAATAAATAAAAACGTGTGGTTATAAACCACACGTTAATTTTTCTTTTTGGTGGGCCATCAGGGACTCGAACCCCGAACCTGACGATTAAGAGTCGCCTGCTCTAGCCAATTGAGCTAATGGCCCACGTATTGTCTGTTGTATTTCTGGTGGAGGGAGCTGGATTTGAACCAGCGAAGGCTGCGCCAGCAGATTTACAGTCTGCCCCCTTTGGCCAGACTCGGGCATCCCTCCACGTATTACCTTTATTATTATCTTTATCTGGTCGGGATGGGGAGATTTGAACTCCCGGCCTCTTGCTCCCAAGGCAAGCGCGCTGACCAAACTGCGCCACATCCCGTGCCCGTAAACTTTTTACGCGCTTATCTATGCACCCACGAATAAAACGATAAACTTAATTTTTCATCCACAACCGTGGCTGTGGCGGCAAGCGGTCGTGTCAGCGACCTTGCCTCGCGACAAGTTATATTTTAACATAGTATGTGAAGTAATGTCAAGAAATATTTGAGACATAATAACGGTCCGTAGATTGCAAGTTTAATTGCCTTACATATTATGACAAACCCCTGTTTTATGC
>JACDOK010000072.1 GCA_017656185.1 Peptococcaceae bacterium
CTATGGAGTTTTTCGCATTGTCATCCAGCGATATCGATGCCCTGTTTGTGGCATGAGCCTATCCCTTATTCCATCCTTTGTGGCTCCCCACTTCCAGTACAGTCTGGCTGTGATCTTCACCTGTTTACAGGCTCTGGCTGTGATTGGCAGGACATTGGTTAAGGCAGCTGCTTCTGTAAATATCGAAGGCTTCAGCTACCAGCACGTGCGATTCTACAAAAAGCGCCTCCAGACCAATCTCTCTTTATGTGTACCGGTTTTAGCTTCTTTAGCTTATTCAGGACCCATAAATGAACAGTTTCTGACAGTCTGGGTCCAGGAAGTAGCAAAAATAGGCGGGATAGAGAACTTCGCCTTACAGTTTGATAAGACCTGGCATTGCTCTTTTCTTGCTAAATTGTCGCCACATCAACTTCGAGTCATGCCTACCTAAGATATCTTCTCAGGGGGCAGTCTGCCCTTTTTCACTTTTTTGCACCCCTAATAGTCAATTTCGCCGGGTTTTGCCACCCTGTTTAGCCCTTGCACCAACCCTTTTTCTACCCCATTTTGACCGGTTTGCTTTCTACACAAAGCATTTTCAGTCTAAAATATCCCATCTGGGACATCCTGAAGAAAGGTAAACACAGCTTGAAAGGAGATGGTTACCGATGAATGAGAACTTGCGAGAAGATCTGGCCCTGTTTCGCTTCTCTTTAATCGCCCCTCTGGTACGGGGGACCACTGAGAAGTCCATCAAGGAGTACCTGGAAGAGGTCTGTGCCAAAACCTATGACGTACCAGGTCTGGGCCTGCGAGAGTTTTCCCCCTCTACCCTCAAGCACTGGCTGACGGATTATCGTCGCCATGGCTTAGAGGGCTTAAAAAGAGAACCTCGTAGTGACCGGGGCACTTTTCGCTCCCTCTCTCCGGAAGCCCAACAGTTCATCACCGAATCCCTCAAGGCCTCCCCTAAACGCTCGGCAGTCAATATCTATCAGGATCTACTTACTACCAAGTTGCCTGACCTTCCCTCTTTATCTACCGTGCAGCGTTTCATCCGACAAAATAGAAACAGCCTAGTAGAGCCGGAGATAGAACGCCGCCGCTATGAGTGTGAATTTGCCAACGACTGCTGGCAGTCAGATGTTTGTGTTGGACCTTACTTGCTTCTTAACGGTAAGAAGAAGAAAACCTACCTCATAGCCTTCTTGGACGATGCCAGGCGCTTAATCGTCCATTCTCAGTTCTTCTTTGAGGAAAACTACCAAGCCCTGGAGGAGACCTTCCGCCAAGCTCTGCTTAAGCGGGGTATCCCTAAGAAGCTGTTCGTGGATAATGGTAAGATCTATCAGTCCCGACAGCTGCGACTCATTTGTGCTAGGCTGGGTATCGCTCTATCTTTCACCCGTCCTTACTCACCTGCCTCCAAGGGTAAGATCGAGCGGTATTTCCGCACCTGGCGGCAACAGTTCCTCACACCCTTACAGTCTGAGCAAATTACCTCACTACAGCAGCTAAATCAGTTAAACACCGCTTATGCCGAAAACACCTACAACCACAGACCCCATTCTGCTTTGGGCGAACTTACTCCCATGCAGCGCTTCCTCCAGGATAAAGATAAGCTGCAGTTTTTGAGCCCTGCCCAAATTGAAGCAGCCTTCCTACACCAAGTCAAACGACGGGTCACCAAAGATGCAACTGTCTCCATAGAGCGGGTGGTGTTTGAAGTCCCCCAGATCTATTGTGGGCAACAGGTAGACATCCTTTTTCAACCCCGGGATCTGACTTGGGCTTACCTCAAACATCCCCACACAGATAAACCAATTCGCATCGAGCCAATACGTACCGTAGATAACTCGAAAATCCCCCGCAAACAGAATCGTCCGGAGCCCATCGACTATACACAACTCTATCAGGGAGGTAATTAACCATGTACAAAGCCTTTTACGGTCTAACCGGTAACCCCTTTGCCAAGGATCTTGCTGTCCAAGATCTCTTTGTATCCCAAGACTACAAACAGTTTGCTGCCCGGATGGAATACTTTAAGACCGTTAAAGGCCTGGCAGTAGCTTATGGCCGTCCCGGTATGGGCAAAACCACCTGCATTAGGGCCTATACAGCCAGGTTAAATCCCCAGCTATTTAAGGTAGTCTACTTAACTCTCTCTGTTGTGACGGTGATGGAGTTTTACCGCAACCTCTGCTTTGGCCTGGGGCTAGTGCCCCGCTTCAAGAAAGTGGACATGTTCCATGAAATCCAAAACCACTTAGTTACCATCCACCACCAGAAAAACCAAACCCCCTTTCTTATCTTCGATGAGTGCCAGTTCTTGGGTAGCGCCATCCTCAATGAACTGCGCATGCTCTTCAACTTCCAGATGGACTCCCAAAATCACGCTATGGTCCTGCTTTGTGGACAGCCCAGTTTCATCAACCAGCTTAACCTGCATATCCACGAACCCTTGCGGCAGCGAATCGTAACTCACCACCAGTTCAAAGGCTTACAGCCACAGGAAGTAGGTGACTTCCTAACCACGCTCCTTGCCAAATTCGGTTTCACAGAGCCTTTGTTTACCCCTGATGCCATCAAAGCCATGACCAACGCAGCTCAAGGTAACATAAGGACGCTTTGTTCCTTGGCAGAAAAATCTCTACTCATCGGGGCTCAAAGGGGCCTGCGCTCCTTGGATGCCAAT
>JACDOK010000073.1 GCA_017656185.1 Peptococcaceae bacterium
GGTCTCTTTAGCTTAATTTTTTAAAAATCGTGTCTTGACAATGGGGTCCACCTTGATCCGTGGTCGAGCTACCGCCATTATGCGTTTGGACAGGGGATGGGGCCGGTAAAGACCGGCTTTATTACATCTGTGCTGAAGGAGTATGGACTAGCGGACACTTTAAGCTATGACCCGGCGGCAAACCTAACAGGCAAGGAAATCTCAATACTAAAGCAACCGGAAGAGAATAAGGTGCAGAAGCTTCCAAAATGGCAAAGGGACCATTTGAAGTTGGAAAAAATACTGGACATAGTATGCAGACAATACGGGGTCACACCCGGTGCGGTGTGCGGTCCCAGCAGGGAGCAGCAAACCGTATTGGCGCGGCAGCTTTTTGCATATTTGGCTAGTGAATTAGTCGGCTATGCCAAGGCTGATATTGGTCGGTTTGTGGGGCGGGACGATGCGACCATTATGAGGGCGGTAGCTAAAATAAAGGAAAAGGTAAAAACAGGTCCCAAGTGGCGAGCTTTAGTAGAGGAATTAAGGGATGCAATGTGGCCTGGGGAATCCTAGTAGTTTTTGTCTTTTTGTTCGGAGGATTTTTAAAGTAGAAGGGTGCCAGGCACCTAGTTTACTAACTTATTGTTGATCATGGAAGAAGCCTCCTACTAGAATGATGGCAGGAGGTGCTTCTTTATGGGTCGCAGGCTGTGCATTCCGGTGAATTCGGACACCCATTCCCGCCAGTGCTCTACTCTACGTTAGCTGCATAAGTCGTGAGGGGTAAGCAGTAAACAGCGAACAGCGAACAGTGAACAGTGAACGATGAACAGGGAACAGGGAACAGTCACGACGCTGTACAACGCGGCGCTGCGGGAGTTCATAGGCAAGCGCTACGGCGGGGCCATTGTTTGAGGCCAACCACACACCCTAAAAACATGATATAATAACAAAAAACCGGAGACAAAAACCGGCGTATATTATTTATTAAAAGTCTGGACGTACCTTTACTCAAAAGGGCGTCTCCGGTTTTCAGCCGTACCGAATCCTGATTTCATTGTTTCATATGGTATCATAACAACCAGGGAAGTTGATTGCATGACCGGTCAGGAGCAAAATAAGCCGCACCATCCACATGACAAGGGATACAAACAGCTTTTGGCCAATAAACGAACATTTCTGGAACTGCTCAAAACCTTTGTCCGGGAGGACTGGATAAAGGACATAGATGAGAGCGACCTGGTGCTGGTGAATAAGTCGTACATCCTGCAGGATTTTAATGAAAAAGAAGCGGATATTGTTTACCGGCTCCGGACGAAAGGGAATGACGTAATATTCTACGTTCTGCTGGAGCTGCAATCCACCGTGGACTACACGATGCCATTTCGCTTGCTGCTGTACATGACAGAAATTTGGCGGGACGTATATAACAACACACCAAAGGACGAAAGAGAGCGCAAAGATTTTCGGCTCCCGGCCGTGATCCCGGCAGTACTCTACAACGGAGCCAACAGGTGGACAGCAAGCATAAACTTTAAAGAAATCCTGTCAGGCTACCGAAAATTCGAAAAGCATATCTTGGATTTTAGCTATATTCTCTTCGACGTCAACCGTTACAGCGAGGAAAAACTTTACCGGGCGGCCAACCTGATCTCCAGCGTTTTTGTGCTGGATCAGAGGATACAGGCAGGGGAATTGATCGGGCGGCTGCGCAAGCTGGCTGACGGGCTAAAAAACCTGAGCCGGGATGAATTCAGGCAGTTTGTCATCTGGCTGGCACACGTGCTAAAGGCAAGGCTGCCGGAACCGTTACAGGAAAAGGTTGACAAGATTATTGACGAAGTCAATCCCTGGGAGGTGGAAATAATGATTACAAATTTAGAAATAGCCCTTAAAGAGATGGAGCAGCAGGCTTTACTTAAAGGAAAAAAAGAAGGGCTAAAAAAGGGATTAGAAAAAGGGGAGAAGAAAAAAGCCCTGGAAGTAGCTAAAAAACTATTACAGGCAGGAATGGATGATTCTTTTGTAATAGAAATATCCGGATTATCAAAAGAAGAACTGGAGAGTGTAAAGGAAGAAATAAAAAAAGAAAAACATTAGACACTACAGGGCCTCCCGCTGGCGGGAGGAAAGATGGGGGAAAGATGGTGCCAGGCACCTAGCTTACTAACTTATTGTTGATTATGGAAGAAGCCTCCTGCTGGAATGATGGCAGGAGGTGCTTCTTTATGGGTCGCAGGCCTCGGGTGGAGTATGAAGGAATAAGGTAGCAGACAGAAAACGTCTCGATGAAATTCTTATCGATACTGGCGTAAGCATGGCTGATTTTAAACTGATTAAGGAAGGGTCACGTAAGAGACACCTGGTTACCTACAAAATACTCTATGCCAAGGAAGCACTGGCCGAACAATATACTTTTAAGGAAATTGGTGCGAATATAGGACTTTCAGATGTGGCCATTATCAAACTGGTAAATGGTCGGTAAGGATAAGGACAAGTTGATGCATTTGAGTATTGTAGTATGTTGATGCATGAGTACGGTTGTG
>JACDOK010000074.1 GCA_017656185.1 Peptococcaceae bacterium
GGGCCATAGCAACAGCCGTGGCCAAGTGCGTTTTGCCTGTGCCCGGGTTGCCGATAAAAAACAGGTTTTCCTTCCGGTCCACGAACTCGCCCTTAGTCAGGGCCAAAACCTTAGCCTTGTTGAGGTTAGGCTGGGCGTCGAAATCAAAACTATCCAGGGTTTTGATGAGAGGGAATTTGGCCTGTTTTAAACGGCGCTTAAGCTGGTTTTCCCGGCGCGTGATCACCTCCTGTTCGAGCACTGTGCAAAGATACTCTTCATAAGTACAATTCTGGTTCTCGGCTTCTCGCGCTAAATTTTGATAATGTTTTGCTATGGTCGGCAGGCGCAATACCTTGGCATGGGATTCTAAAAGCATTTGTATGCTCGTGCTCACCGGGTTACACCTCCCGGCAGCAGGGAATTGTACTGTTTAATGTCCACCGCCGCTACCTTTACCAGTGGAAGGTGCTTCATTTTAGCCGTTGCCAATGGTGCAAAGTGTTTTTCTTGTGCATCAACCTTTTTAACCAGGGCCCGTACCCCTTCGGGGTGATAAATGTTCTGTTCCAACGCTATTTCCAAGGCGGTGGTAAGTACCGTAAAGTTAAAAGTCTTTAGAAGTACCAGAATCTTGACGAATTCCTTTTCAGCTTTAGGGTGAGCCAAACGTAGCTTGTTCAAATAGCGGTGAAAAACAGCCGGCAGTTCTTGTACCGGGCGGGCATTTTTAACGCCCCGGGGCTTCTTGCACAAAAGACTCAAGTAATGTTCCAGCTTTAAGGAGTCCTGGTTTTTGCCATAAAGCCGGGGGTGTTCGGCCACCAGCTTGTCCCGATAATAGATTTTGACTTCATTTACGTAAGCTTTTACGGTGAGGGACCGATAGGCATACTTGGTTGGTACGGAATAGCAGTTGGTTTCAAACGTTACCCGGGAGTAGCTATCCGCAACGGCTTCTTTCCTAAGGCAGGCATCGAATGGGTGGCTCGGTAGAACCTGTAGGTATTGTTGTTCTTGATGCCACAGCTCCCAAACTGTTTGCCCCTCAATCTTGTGTTCCCGAGCCCAACGCCGGCACTTCTCCCAGAGCTTTTGGTTAAGTTCGTCCAGGGAGTTAATCTCCGGTAGAGGTACTAAGAAATTACGCCGGGCAAAGCCAACCAGGTTTTCTACTATCCCCTTTTCGTGCGGCCGACTGGGATTGCAAAAGTCGGCCTCGAAAACATAAGGGGTTCGCAATGCCAGAAACGAAGCTTGCTCCTCACGGTCGGGTCCGGGGAGGATCTTTTTCACGGCCACTTTTGTGTTATCGTAGATAAGGCGTAGTGGGATACCACCTAAATGCTCAAAGGCCCAGTGGTGGGCATCGTGAAAAGCTTCTTGGCGTTGGTGTACATAGGCCATTACAAAGGGCATCTTGGAATAACAAAGACGGCAGACAAAAAGTTGAACGGTTACCTGTTGACCAGCAAGTATGACTTCGGCCTCGCCCCAATCGACCTGGGCAGCTTCACCGGGCTTGAATGATAGGGGTAGGAACACCTCCTTCTGGCGTTGTTTCCACTGGCGTACGTAACGCCGCACAGTGCTTTCTGAGCCTTTGAACCCGTACTCGGCTACGAGGCGATCGTAAATACGCTTGGCGGTATGGCGCTGTTTACGCGGCCTTTTCTGATCCTCTAACAGCCAGGCATCAACAATATGTTTTACCGGATCCATTACCGGGCATGGCCGTTCTTTAGTTAAACGATACTTACCCAGATCTTCACTGGAAGGAGCGTTAACAATCTTGGCCACGGTGTTACGTGACATCTTTAAAGCTTTGGCAATGCGACGTTGGGACCAGTTTTCTTGACGATAAAGGTTTCTGATATAATCAGCTAAAGCCATCTTAACCAACTCCTTAAACCTCCTGTATCCTGAAGCTCGGTACTTCCAGAATACAGGATTGTTTGGTTAAGGTGGCTCACTTTTCGATTACCGTTTGGCTCAGTTTTATATTAGCGAATACA
>JACDOK010000075.1 GCA_017656185.1 Peptococcaceae bacterium
GTGCGCCCGGCATGGGCGAGTACTTGAGGGTGAAAGTCCCTTGTGGAGGGTGGCCACGTACAACCACTAGCCGAAGGCAAGGGTGTCTGCGGCGACGCAGAATCTGAAGGAAGCCGGAGGCAAAGCTGTGACCCGAGGAACACGAACTTCGTAAGAGGCACGGACGTTTGGGCGAGCTTGCTGCACAAAGCGAAGGCCAAGATTGGACCGAAGAACGACCGTGTAGACGAAGCGGGTGTGCAGCGAAAGTACTCGTTCTTACCCGGGGAGGCCTGCGGATACGCTGGGAGAACCCCGGCAACCCGGCCCAAGAGGTCCGGCTGAATCCGCAGGAGTCAGCAGAGGCCATACTACCTGGCGCTTGCGCAAGCGCTGGGGAAGGGCCGAACGTCAAAGCGAGGTGGAGTTGTGGTGAGCTCGCGAGGCAAGCGAAGACGGCAGCCAAGCTGGAGACAGCCCTCCTTGTGGGAAGGAGCGGTGAACCCGCAAGGACCCCAGGGAGAGCCGAGCCTGCCTGCGGCGCGAACCAGCAACGAGACCTGCGGAGCAAGAAGCGACCTGCTGGAGAAGGCGCTGGCACGGGAGAACCTCGTGAAGGCACTCGAGCGAGTAGAGGCCAACGGAGGCGCGCCGGGGATCGACGGGATGGAGACGCAAGACTTGCGACCGTTCCTGCACGAGAACTGGGAGACGATCCGAGAGCAACTACTCGGGGAGACCTACGAGCCGCAACCCGTCCGCCGCGTCGAAATCTCGAAGCGAAGTGGACGCGGTACGAGGAAGTTAGGCATCCCCACGGTGCTCGACCGCTTCATCCAGCAGGCACTCTTGCAGGTGCTGACCCCCATCTTCGATCCTGGGTTCTCCGAATCAAGTTATGGATTCCGCCCAGGACGCCGCGGACACGATGCGGTGCGAAAGATGAGGCGGCACGTGCAGGAGGGGTACACCTGGGTGGTTGACATTGACCTGGAGCGGTACTTTGACACGGTCAACCATGACATGCTCATGGCCCGGGTGGCCCGGAAGGTGGAGGACAAACGGGTCCTGCGGTTGATCCGGCGATACTTGAAGGCGGGTGTGATGATGGACGGCATCGTCGTCACGACGGAAGAAGGAACGCCACAGGGCGGCCCGCTTTCACCGTTGCTATCCAACGTCTACTTGGACGAAATGGACAAAGAGCTGGAGAAACGCGGACATCGATTCTGTCGCTATGCGGACGATGTCAACATCTATGTTCGTAGTCGGCGAGCAGCAGAGCGAGTGATGGCCAGCATTACCACCTTCCTGGAAACGAAGCTGAAGCTGAAGGTAAACCGAGAGAAGAGCGCTGTGGATCGACCGTGGCGGCGGGCGTTCCTTGGGTTTAGCCTGTACTTTCGTCAGGATGGACCAAGGATCCGGCTGGCGCCGGAGACGATCCGAAGAATCAAGGAGACCCTGCGGAAGCTGACGGACCGGAACTGGAGCATTTCGTTGGCGGAGCGCCTTCGGAAGGTGACGCTGTACCTCAACGGTTGGCTGGGCTACTACGCTCTAGCTGACGCCAAAAGGGTACTGCAACGCCTGGAGGAATGGCTCCGCCACCGTCTCCGGGCCTGCGTGTGGGTGACCTGGAAACGCGTGCGAACCCGCTATCGGATGCTGCGTTCCCTGGGGCTTCCGGAGTGGCGTGTCCACAAGCTGGCTAATGCGCGCAAAGGACCGTGGCGCATGGCCGCCGGTCCACTGAACAGCGTCTTGACGGCCGCCTGGTGGCGGTCGCAAGGACTCATCAGCCTCGTTGATCGCTATCTTGAGATTCGTCAGCAGTGGCGAACCGCCGGGTGCGGACCCGCACGCCCGGTGGTGTGAGGGGACGGGGGGCGAGACGCCCCCCTCCTACTCGAT
>JACDOK010000076.1 GCA_017656185.1 Peptococcaceae bacterium
ATGGGCATTTCCGCCTTATTTGCGCTCACAACATAGTCTATAGCACTCTGAATATAAATGTGTTGACACCGTGGGTATAGTATGCTATAATGGTCTATAGCAGGGGAGAGGCAGCCGTGTTTATCAAACGTTCCTGGAATCCCAGGTTGAAAAATCCGAAGATTCATAAACAGCTCGTTGAGTCTTATTGGGATCCTGATGCTAAAGTTTCCCGTCATCGCACTATTGCTAATATTACCGACTGGCCTGATCATGTTGTCGAAGCACTGGAACTTGCCCTGAAGAATAAGACACTGATAGATGTTGAAGGGATTTCCTTTACTACCGGCGACCCGTATCGCGGAGCTGGTAGCTTGGCAATCTACCATCTCTGGAAAAAGTGGAATATGGATCACGCTCTCGGTTCGCTATCCGAAGCTACACGCCAGTCGATATTCCTTATGGTTGTTCAGCGCATCCTTGACCCTGGCAGCAAGTTGGCATTACAACGCAGTCTGGACGATACCATTTTCAGCCGGGTTTTCAGCCGCAATCGCTTCGATGAAGATTCGCTCTACGAGACCATGGATGAACTGCACAAGGTGTTTTATGAGGTGCAAGAAAAGTTGATGGAGAACCGGAGTGCTCCCCCCACGCTACTGCTGTATGACATTACGAGTTCGTATTTTGAAGGTACCCACGCCGACGATGCTAAGTACGGTTATAGCCGAGATAAGCGGTGGGATAGATATCAGATTGTAATCGGTCTGGTGTGCGATGAAAACGGGATACCCCTAGCCGTAGAAGTTTGGCCTGGGGATACTGTCGATAAGACAACCGTTGTTGAGCAAGTCAACGCGTTAAAAATGCGCTTTGGTATTGAAGAAGCGATATTTGTCGGCGATAAGGGCATGTACAGCTCCACGAACATTGAAGCATTGAGTGAAAACGGGTTCAAGTATATTCTTGGACTTGACTGGCGTGAGCAACGCGAGCAGTTAATAGCCCGCAGTCCGCAACAATTAGAGCTATTTGACAAAATCGGTGTTATTGAATGGGAAGATAATGGTACCCGGTATATCGGTTGCGCCTCTGAGTTACGGCGCGAGCGGGATGCTGCGCGTCGTCAGAACGCCATGGAGGAAGTTGAAAAGGAACTACGGCGATTACAGGAAACCTGCCGGAAAGGTGCTTACTACAGTCATGTGCGGCTGCATGCCAAGATAGAGAAACTCTTAAAAGACCATCATGTCAAACGGCTTTGGAACATAAGAATTGTACCGCTTGAGGAAGGTAAGTCGCCCGAGCAAAAGGCACGCTTTGAGCTGCAGTTCTCCCCCTGCCAAGAAGAAATCGCAAGGCAAGAGTTGCTCGACGGCAAGTACGTACTGGAAACAACGGTCAGTAGTCAACAGATGTCACCAGGAGAGGTGGAGCGGTCATACAAATTGCTCAAACACGCAGAGCGTGGTTTCCGGCACATTAAGAGTTTCTTGGAGATCCGACCGATGTATCACCACCTGCGTCGCCGAATCCGAGCTCACGTACTAATCTGTTTTCTGGCCTATTACCTGGTCAAGCAGTGTGAGCTTGAGTTCCGTGCTCAAGGTGAAACACGAGAGGTCGAGGAGATTCTTCGAAGGTGGGATAAACTCCGTCTAACACACCAGACCCTGCGGGCGGAAGGCTACGAATCCGCCAACTGGAATTGGCAACTGGGTGAGTTAGGAGTCTCAATCAAAAACGAGGTCAGCAAACTCGGTCTGTGGAGAGCTGTAGAAAAATGCAGACATAGTCTATTGGCTAACGTATCATAAACCCACAAACCCTTTCTTTATGGGCCTTTCGGTTAAGGCCCATAAGTTTTATCGGGGGAACCTGAG
>JACDOK010000077.1 GCA_017656185.1 Peptococcaceae bacterium
TCGGGAAACAAGTGTACCACTACACCCCTTCTTTAGGGTGGGTATCCTGGTGTAGCACCTGAGAGGGTACACGCATCTTCACCGCCTTGAAGGCCAAATGCGCATCGCCCTCCAGTTGGGTGCGGGCCACGAAGGTGCGCCCGTTAACCGTAAGCTGTACGGCCTTTACCCGCGCAAGATCACGCAACACCTTGGTGTAACAGGCTGCAGGAGCAACTTCCCGCAGGGCCTGGTAAAGGCGCGTCTCCAGGTAGAAAGCCAGGAAGCAGACCATAACGTGGCCCCGAATACGCTTATCCGTCCAGTGGTACATCGGCCGCACATCAAGCTTTTGTTTGAGTTCACGAAAGGCGCGCTCTACCCGCCACAACTGTTTGTATGCCTTGGCTACTTCCGCCGCCGGCAGGTCAGTGGTGGTCTGGAGCACGTACTTGCCGTCGTAGCGCGCCTCTTCTTCAACCTTCGCGGCGTCGATCTCGGCTTGGTCAGCGTTGACCGTGAGATACTTACGGTAGGCGCTGTTCCCTACCAGGCTCTTGACACCACCTGCTTGGAGCTTGGTTTGAAGACTTTGGAGTACTTCTTCGCGGGCCAAGGCGTCACGCTTGGCTTCTTCCGGGTTGTAGCAGATGACGTACCGCTTACCCTCGTAGTTCACGTTCTTGACCTGTAAGTTTGCGGCTACTTCCTGGTAACGCCCGGCACGCCGCAGGATAATCTCAGCAATTTCCTTAACCCGGCGCATGCGCATCCCCAGGATGTAACTGTAGCCGGCTTTGTCCAGCGCCGCAAGCGTCTTTTTACTCACCGTACCCCGGTCGGCCACGATGATCACCCGGTTAATGCTGAACCGGTGCTTTAAACGTTGAATGGCCGTAAGGAAAGCAGCTACATCAGCAGTATTGCCGGGCAAAACCTCGTGAGCGATGGGCGTGCCGTCCTGCAGCATTAATAACCCTACTAGGACCTGTGGC
Source organism: Peptococcaceae bacterium (assembly GCA_017656185.1). Classification (GTDB taxonomy): domain Bacteria; phylum Bacillota; class Desulfotomaculia; order Desulfotomaculales; family JACDOK01; genus JACDOK01. The sequence goes on from JACDOK010000077.1 coordinate 975, forward strand.
CGGTCAGGGCGGTGGTCTTTGGAGTAGCCGTATTGTAATAGTTCACCGCGGGGCTGCCCTTCGAGATAGACGGAGGTAGTATCGAAAAAGACGATGTCTACCTGCTGGTTGAAAAGGTCCCGCCCGTAAAGGAATAATTGTTCCTCTATAGTTTCCTTGCACCCGGCCAGAAAGTCCAGGGCCCGGTAGTAATGGTGCAGCTCAAGCGTGCTGAAACGAGGTTCGTAAACTTCCTTGGCCGCCCATTCGGCTACGCCGACTTTACTCGCCGGATCCATTAGACGGTTTAAGACCATAGCGTAGACCGCTTCACAAACATCAAAGGCAATCCTGGTGTGTGCCACTGCTTGTTCCAGGATAAGGGCCAAACCCGTTGTCTCCCACAGGCGCCGGAAGATCAGGGCCGGGCCGTACTCGCGACTCCAATGGGCGAAAAGTTCCTGGGCCTGATCCAGCACGGCGCGCTTTTCAGAAAACTTGACCAGGCTGTCGATTAGCCGGTCCAGTTGACCCTGGCGGAGCTCATCAAGGCGGCCGAGGGTGCATAAGACGCGCTGGCGGATCTTGCCGTCCACACGCCGGTTTTCGACAATCTGCAGGTACTCGCGCACGGTGCCGTCTTTGTTGACGCGCTTCTTAACACGGGTAAACATAGCACTATTATTATATCGTTAACTACATCCTAGCGCCAGTAAAATATAGGAAGATGTGGCACCACACTTTTCAGTTTTTCCGATACTGTATCAGTTATCTCAAGGCTTTGAGAACTAC
>JACDOK010000078.1 GCA_017656185.1 Peptococcaceae bacterium
TGAAACCAGGAGAAAACCCGCCATTCTTAGTGTCTATTTTTGCGGGGGAAGCTCACTTTTTTCAAACGTCGAACCTCGAACGTTGAACTTTTTATATCCTGTTAATCCCGTCTTATTATTAACTCTCCAACCTCCGGCGGGCGCGGGCAATGGCTTCCTTGACGGCTTCAGGTGCGGGACCGCCGTACACCCTCCGCGCTCCCAACGCGTTCTCAATCCTAATGGCATCATAAACATCTTCGGAAATCCGGGGCGAGAAATCCCGAAACTCCTGCAGGCTTAAATCTTCCAGGCCGCACCCGCGTTCCAGACAGTAAAGCACGGCCCTGCCGACAATCTCATGGGCTTCCCGGAAGGGCATGCCCTTGTTTACCAGGTAGTCGGCCAGGTCAGTGGCATTGGTAAACCCGCCTTTGGCCGCTTCGGCCATCTGCGCCTGATTTACCCGCAAGCTCCTCACCATGGGCTCAAAAATAGTCAGGCACTTCTTGACCGTATCCACAGCGTCGAAAAGGGCCTCTTTATCTTCCTGCATGTCCTTGTTATACGCCAGTGGCAGTCCCTTGAGCATTGTTAAAAGAGCCTGCAGGTCACCATACACGCGGCCGGTCTTACCCCGGATCAATTCAGCCATGTCGGGATTTTTCTTCTGGGGCATCATACTGCTTCCCGTGGCAAAGGCGTCGTCTACCTCAATAAAGCCAAATTCCGCACTGGACCAGAGCACGATTTCCTCCCCAAAGCGGCTAAGGTGCATCATAATCATCGCCGCCGCGGCACAAAACTCCACGGCGAAATCGCGATCGGACACGGCATCCAGGCTGTTCTCCGAAATGGCGGCAAAACCCAGCTCCCGGGCCACCATCTCCCGGTCAATGGGAAAGACCGTGCCCGCCAAGGCACCGGCTCCCAAAGGCATGACATCAACGCGCCGGTAACAGTCCTGCAGCCGCTCCCGGTCCCGCTGCAGCATTTCAAAGTAAGCCAGCAAATGATGGGCGAAGGTAACGGGCTGGGCCCGCTGCATATGGGTATACCCCGGCATTACCGTCCCGGTGTGTTCCCCGGCCAAATCGAGCAGGGTCTCTTGAAAACGTTTCAATAGGGAAAGGATATTTTCAATCTCTTCTTTGAGGTAAAGGCGCACGTCCAGCGCCACCTGGTCATTGCGGCTGCGGCCGGTGTGCAGCTTTTTACCCGGCGCGCCGATTTTGGCGATGAGCTGCTGCTCGACCAGGCTGTGGATGTCCTCAATGTCAGGCGTGAATTCCACCTTACCGGTCTCGATGTCTTCCAGAACGGCCCGCAGCCCGTCGATAATTTTTTGGGCTTCTTCTTGTGAAATAATACCCGTCCGGCCCAGCATCCGCGCGTGGGCGATGCTGCCCCGGATATCATGGCGGTAAAGCCTGCGGTCAAAAGAAAGCGAGGAGTGAAACTCCTCCACCAAACGGTCACTCTCTTTACGGAAACGACCGCCCCAGAGTTTCATGTGTAGTAGCCTCCTGTTGTTGTCGAGTAGACATATCGATTACTCTTTATGCCCCTCACAGAACCGGACGTGC
>JACDOK010000079.1 GCA_017656185.1 Peptococcaceae bacterium
AGGATACTTGGTAATAAAACTTTTTTTTCTTTAAACATCTATTTTCCCACCCTTATTAAAAAAGTCATTCTATTTAATTAAGACGTTTTCCTGTTAAGAAATGTTTCCTTATTTAATATGAAAAGTTGTAACCCCGGAGATCCCTAACAGACAACTTGTCTCAATTTAGATGAAGCGGGGCACAACCTTATTTTGACAGAATAACGTTCTCGTATCAATAGTTGAGAGTTGGATTGAGGGAATATACAATTTATGGTATTATCAGTTTGAAGCTCGGCGTTTAACGTGAGGAGAGAAATAAGCAAAGACTGTAAGGAGAAATGGTAATGAGATTTGCCGACCTGCACATTCATTCCACAGCCTCGGACGGGACCTGGACTCCCCGGGAGGTCGTTCGTTTTGCCAGAGACCGGGGATTCAGCTGCATTGCGCTGGCCGATCACGATACGGTGGGCGGGGTGGCCGAAGCCTTACAAGCAGGGGATGAACTGGGTATCGAAGTAATTCCGGCCGTAGAGCTTTCCACGCTTTATCGCGAGGCCGAGGTGCATATCCTCGGCTATTGTATTGATTACCGGAGTGCGGAACTGCAGGCTCAGCTGCAGGTGTTTGCCGATGCGCGCCGGAACAGGGGCCGCAGGATGGTGGAGAAGCTCCGGGATTTGGGTTTTGATATATCTTGGGAGGAAGTGAAAAGTATTGCCGGGGAAGGGTCCGTGGGCCGCCCGCACGTGGCCCGGGCTTTGCTGGCAAAAGGTTACATCGGTTCTATAAAGGAGGCTTTTACTCCCGAATTTATCGGGAAAGGCGGCCGGGCCTACGTGGAGCGCTACAAAATGAGACCGGAGGAGGCGATCAAGGTAATTAAAGATGCCGGGGGTGTGGCGGTGGTGGCGCATCCCGGAATATATAAGGATATGTCCGGTTTGGAGCGCGACGATATTGATTACTTAGTGCAGTACGGGTTACAGGGGATGGAGGTATGGCATACCGAGCATTCTGAAGATGTTAGTGCCTACTATGAAGGTATGGCGCGCGAGATGGGCCTCCTGTTGACGGGAGGGTCTGACTGTCACGGGCATAACAAGGAAGAAACTTTGTTGGGGAAAATCAGGCTGCCGTACAGGTATGTGGAAGAGTTGAAGAAAAAGGCCCTTGGGGCCGAGGTACGGTAGAGACACAGTAGTGACACGGTGGGGATACGTAGAGATACAGTTTTGGAGACACAGTTGAGACACAGTTGAGACACAATGGAGTGACCCTACCCCACTTTGATGGACACAGGAAATGGCTGGTACAATAGAACCAGC
>JACDOK010000080.1 GCA_017656185.1 Peptococcaceae bacterium
CTCAACACGAACCCCAGGTAGTCGTTCTTGACGACCGTTTGGTAAATACAGACCCAGGACGGCTCGATGAGCTCCGTTTCATTCTCCAAGAAGCCTCTGAAAGAGTTCAATCAATTCTTCTCACATGCCATCTGGGCAGGTACTCAGGAATCACCGAAAACTTTATTAATCTTCGGGATTTGCGCTCCTAAACCAACTCAATTATTCGGGCCGAGACATTATCTTAGACGGTAGGGGGTTAAGCAGGAAACGGTGCCAACCTGCTTAACCCTCTTCTTCTTGATTCAAAAAGGAGTGGTACCCGCTGTTTGGTGCTTTCCTCCTCTTCCGGCTTACGCTAAGAGATTTACAAATCACCCGTAGAGCGGGCTTTGCTGTCCAACCGGTCTAAGCAGCCTACTTGAACGTCCTCTGTTCGCGACCTCGTCCCACTCCTAAAGGTAGTCAGCTTTTCGTGGAAGACCGGGCTCCAGGTAAGCGCCGTAAAGTTATATTTGGATGCGATTGGTAGGCTTAGGCGGGCATATACTATTGTGAAAAATGAGTCGTGTGGTAGAGGGCGAAAGCGTTTCCGACATTTTGGCCTCGATTGTGAGCATAATTAGCGAGGTTACAACTCTGTAATCCGGCCAAAAATTCAGATTAAATTACTTAGAATATGTATTCTAGGACTAAAACTATGGGAAAATCTTGCCAACATGTCTTAGAAGACATATAATATGAGCAGGAAATGAATGTCCTAGAACACGGCGAAACGCTGGGGGATTACTTATGGATTACTTAACGCAATATGAACAGTGGTTAAAAACGGAAGGTAAAGGAGAAAAAACAATTATTGCCTACCTTTATGCCGTTCGTTCTTTAGCCCAGTGGTACGAAGAACGGGCGGGGGATGTCTTCAATCCGGAAGAAGTTACCGCACTTGACCTACAGGATTGGAGAAGTTTTTTGCGGACAGTAAAAGGGTATTCTCCAGCGACCATCAACAAGCAAATTGCAGCGATAAAAACCTATTGGGCATTTCTTATTGACCAAGAGCTTACTGAAGTAAATCCGACAAGGAAATTAAAGATGAAGCGGTCGTCCGTGGTTAATCTAGCCCCCCGGTGGCTTTCCCGCCAGGAGCAGGCTAAACTCCTGCATGAGATAGAAAAA
>JACDOK010000081.1 GCA_017656185.1 Peptococcaceae bacterium
TAAGGTGGCTCACTTTTCGATTACCGTTTGGCTCAGTTTTATATTAGCGAATACAACGTTTACTATGCAACCTTCCCCTTCCGCGGCCGGATCAGGGAACGGTATGTGCGAACATCGGACGGCATCAAAGTATTGACGGTGGACCGCCGCGCCCTGGGCGACACGGCCATGCACAAACATTTAATTGCCCACGGCCTGGGACACCACTTCCTGCACCAGGGCAACCACTGCCACCTGCATACCCTGTACCTGGACAAGCAGGAAGTGGAAGCGGAGCAATTTGCGGCAGTACTACTGGTACCGCCAGGCGTGTTACGCTCTGAAGATGGCTGGACACCAAGGAAGATCGCCCTGAGATGTCGTGTACCGACCAACGTAGCTGCCCGGCGGTTCCGGATTATGGAACGAGTGGGGATGTAAGAATGTAAGATTAATAAATTAGGGAGGAGTTAACTTGAAACAAAAAATTTGTGTTGTTACAGGCTTCGGTATTATCGTTTATTCCTTATTCTGCTAGATAGCATTAAGGAGTGTCAATATGGTAAGCAGAGATAAATTAAAAGAATGGTTAATAGAAGCTTTGATAGCAAACGGAGGTGCAGCTTCGATAATTGAAGTGTGTAAATATATCTGGGAAACATATGAGGCAGACCTAAGAAATTCGGGTGACCTATTCTACACGTGGCAATATGAAATTAGATGGGCTGCTACACAACTTCGCAAGGTAGGTATAATACGTGCTGCTAAATTATCTCCTAGGGGTATATGGGAATTACAAGACAAATTACAAGATTAGTACCCAGAGTAATCCTCTTGCAATAATTTCATCCAGACCATTCAGAGACTTATGATTTTAAAACAGGGAAATGTAACAAAAGTTCAGGCTGATAAGACATTATAAGACATACAGGCCGGTTGCCGTGAAGTAGTGGCTTATGCTGCACGGTAATCGTTTACTGTGGGATCAGCTGGTTTTAGTAACGAAACGGGCGATGATGTAAAAATTTTAATATAATGAACAGGATTAGGAAACGTTTGGATGTTTGTGGGAAATGTTATGAAGGTAACATACTGCGTATTGTGGCAAATAATTACCCGATATTTTTAAATATTAGACTTACTGGTTAAATAATAACG
>JACDOK010000082.1 GCA_017656185.1 Peptococcaceae bacterium
ATCGTGACCGAATCTCAGCGTCTCGGACCGACGCTCCACTCCTTTTTCGTTGATCACCTCATCACCATCAAGGGACTGCGTCCAGCCTCAGTGCGAAGCTATCGGGACACGATCCGGCTTTTCTTGCTCTACGTCGCGGCCGACAAGAGGTGCAAGATCACGCGGCTCGTCCTCGATGACCTTACATTTGAGCGAGTCGTCGGTTTCCTGCGACATCTTGAGCAGAAGCGGGGCAATCACATCCGCACTCGCAACCAACGTCTCGCCGCTATCCACGTTCTCTTCGAATACATCGCGACACGAACGCCGGAGATGCTCGCCACCTGCCAGCGGGTGGCGGCCATCCCTATGAAGCGAGTGGCACCGCCTCCGACATCGTTTCTCGAACGGGACGAGGTGGAGGATCTTCTGAGACACATGCCTCGAGAGGGCCCGCTGGCGCTGCGAGATAAGACCCTGCTGCTCTTTCTCTACAACACCGGGGCGCGTGTACAGGAGGCGGCAGATCTCCGGGTCGAGCATCTCGACCTTGGCGAGCATCCACGCGTCCATCTCCACGGTAAGGGCGACAAGTGGCGGATATGCCCGCTGTGGGACCGGACCGCGGAGTTGCTGCGCGCCCTAATCGAGTCGTTCGACCCACTGGCCGTGGCACAAAGCCCCGTGTTCGCAGCCCACGGGCGTCCACTGACCCGCTCCGGCATCTACAAGATCGTGCGTCGACACGCGGCGCGCTTCGACGATCCCTCCTCCCACAGAAGGATGAGTCCGCACATCTTCCGACACACCTGCGCTGTCCACTTGGTAGAGGCCGGCGTGGAGGTCAATGTGATTCGCGGTTGGCTGGGCCACGCCGATCTCACGACGACTAATCGTTACGCGGAGATCAACACGAAGGCCAAGGAAGCGGCGCTTCGAGCCTGTGAGCCTCCGGGTACTTCGGTGGGAGGCCGCACCAAACCCGTCTGGCAGTCCGATGAGACGCTTCTAAACTGGCTCGCGTCGCTGTGATGATTATGTGCCCAATACCAGAGATGATAAGGCGTTCAAACTGGGTATCCGTTCTCCACCGAGGCCCTCCGCCACATAACGCATTC